>NZ_CP108487.1:4339507-4959436 GCF_036226525.1 Kribbella sp. NBC_01245 | reverse complement strand
TGTCAGCCAGATGCAGGTATCGCGCCTGCTCCGGCGAATTCTCGATGAACTGCGCGAAAAGATCTCGATGCCCGCGGCAGCCTGATCCCCCGTTTTCCCCTCGGAAACGAGTAGCGCCCCGGCCAGGTGGACGGGGCGCTACTCGTTTCTCTGGGGGGAGACTCAATCCGGGAAGCGCGGCAACTGCTCGTTGGGGTCCTCGTCCGGGTCGGTCTTGGGCTTAGGCGGGTCCGGCACCGAAAGCGGATCGTCCTTGCCGGGCGTCGTCACTGACGGTTTGGCCAGATCCGGGTCTTCGTCGGGCGGAATCGGGTTGATCGGGATCGTACTCATCGCAGAAACTCCTTCCGCTCACCCAACCGGTACCCAGATATGGCTCCAGCATGCGAAACGAGGGCGAGATGGCCGTCGGGGTGCTTCGTTCGGAGCCGCCTGGCTGGTTAGGGTGTCCCGTGCAGAAATGGCCAGGACGCGCTTATCCGCTCGGTGCCACTTACGACGGCTCCGGCACCAACTTCGCGGTTTTCTCGGAGGTCGCAGACAAGGTCGAGCTCTGCCTGCTCGACGATTCGTACGCCGAGACCCGGATCGAGCTCACCGAGGTCGACGGCTTCGTGTGGCACTGCTACCTGCCCGCCGTACAGCCCGGGCAGCGCTACGGCTACCGCGTGCACGGGCCGTATGCGCCCGCCGAGGGGCATCGCTGTGATGCCACCAAGCTGCTGCTCGACCCGTACGCCAAGGCGATCGAGGGCCAGGTGGACGGCGATCCGTCCTTGTTCAGTTACTCGTTCGACGATCCCACCAAGCTGAACGGCGCTGACAACGTGCGCCACACCATGCATTCGGTGGTGACGAACCCGTTCTTCGACTGGGGTAACGACCGGCCGCCGCACCGCCCGTACCACGAGACCGTGATCTACGAGGCGCACGTCAAAGGCCTGACCAAGACCCATCCCGGCCTACCGGACGAGATCCGCGGTACGTATGCCGGTATCGGGCATCCCGCGATCATCGACCACCTGGTCAAACTCGGGGTCACCGCGATCGAGCTGATGCCGGTGCACCAGATCGCGCAGGACGCGCACCTGCAGGAGAAGGGCCTCACGAACTACTGGGGCTACAACACGATCGGCTTTTTCGCGCCACACAACGCGTACTCGTCGACGGGTGATCGCGGCCAGCAGGTGACCGAGTTCAAGACGATGGTCCGGGCGCTGCACGCCGCCGGTATCGAGGTCATTCTCGACGTCGTCTACAACCACACGGCCGAGGGCAACGAGCTCGGCCCGACCCTGTCGTTCAAGGGCATCGACAACGCGGCGTATTACCGCCTGGTGGACTCGAAGAAGTCGCACTACTACGACACCACCGGCACCGGTAACAGCCTGCTGATGCGCAACCCGCACGTGCTGCAGCTGATCATGGATTCCTTGCGCTATTGGGTTTCCGAGATGCACGTGGACGGTTTCCGGTTCGATCTGGCCGCGACGCTGGCCCGCCAGTTCCACGAGGTCGACCGGCTGTCGGCGTTCTTCGACCTGGTCCAGCAGGATCCGGTCGTCAGCCAGGTCAAGCTCATCGCCGAGCCGTGGGATGTCGGCGACGGCGGCTACCAGGTCGGAAACTTCCCGCCCTTGTGGACCGAGTGGAACGGCAAGTACCGCGATACCGTGCGCGACTTCTGGCGCGGTGAGCCGTCGACGCTGGCCGAGTTCGGCAGCCGGCTGACCGGTTCGTCGGACCTCTACAAGGACGACGGTCGCCGCCCGATCGCGAGTATCAACTTCGTCACCGCGCACGACGGGTTCACCCTGCGCGACCTCGTGTCGTACAACGACAAGCACAACGACGCCAACGGCGAGGGCAACAAGGACGGCGAGAGCCACAACCGGTCCTGGAACTGCGGGGTCGAGGGCGAGACCGACGACCCGGCCGTGCTGGCGTTGCGGGCCCGCCAGCAGCGCAACCTGCTCACCACCCTGCTGCTGTCCCAGGGCGTGCCGATGCTGCTGCACGGTGACGAGCTGAGCCGGACCCAGCAGGGCAACAACAACGTTTACTGCCAGGACAGCGAGATCGCCTGGGTCGACTGGGAGCTCGACCAGTCCCAGCAGGATCTGCTCGAGTTCACCCGCAAGGTGCTCGAGCTGCGCCGGCGCCATCCGGTCTTCCGCCGGCGCCGGTTCTTCCGCGGTGACACCCGGCATAGCGAGCTCGGAGATCTGGCCTGGTTCGCCCCGGACGGCAAAGAGATGGAGCCGGTCAACTGGGAGCAGGACCACGGCCGCGCGGTCGCGGTGTTCCTCAACGGCGAGGCGATTTCCGAGCCGGATCCACGTGGTGGTCCGGTGGTGGACGACTCGTTCATCATGCTGCTCAACAGCTTCCACGAGCCGCTCGACTTCGTGCTGCCGCCCAAGCCGTACGGCGAGACCTGGCGGGTAGCGATCGACACCGCCACAGCTGACGGGACCGACGGCGAGATCGACCACGCCGCCGGTACCACCGTGAAGGTCGAGGCCCGCGGCATCGTTCTCCTGACGCGTCCGCACACCGGCCGATGAGGTTCCGCCCGCTGTCGACGTACCGGCTGCAACTGCGGGCGGAGTTCGGTTTCGACGACGCGGCGGCCGTAGTGGAGTACCTCGACCGCCTCGGCGTCTCGCACGTCTACCTGTCGCCGATCCTGCAGCCGGCTCCGGGCTCCACCCACGGGTACGACGTGGTGGACCACAACCGATTGTCGGAGGCGGCTGGTGGTGCCGAGGCGTTCGCGAGGCTCTCGGCCCGGCTGACCGAGCAGGAGATGTCCGCGATCGCGGATGTCGTCCCGAACCACATGAGCGTGCCGACGCCCGCGAGGCTCAACGCCGCGCTCTGGTCCGTACTGCGCGACGGACCTGGTTCCCCGTACGCAGAGTGGTTCGACGTGGATTGGGGCGCAGGAGACCAGCCGTTGCTCATGGCGGTGCTCGGACAGCGCATTGGCCGGGTGTTGGCGGCCGGCGAGATCACTGTCGAGGGAGAGGTCCTTCGGTACTACGAGCACGAGTTCCCGCTGAAGCCGGGGACGGAGACTCTGC
Source organism: Kribbella sp. NBC_01245 (assembly GCF_036226525.1). Taxonomy (NCBI): domain Bacteria; kingdom Bacillati; phylum Actinomycetota; class Actinomycetes; order Propionibacteriales; family Kribbellaceae; genus Kribbella; species Kribbella sp. NBC_01245. The sequence continues at coordinate 4,956,350 of NZ_CP108487.1, read as the reverse complement.
CGCTCGCGGAGCTGGTAGGCAGCCAGTGGTATCGCTTGGCTCACTGGAAGGTCGCGGACGAAGAGCTCAACTACCGGCGCTTCTTCGACGTAGACACGCTCGCGGCCATCCGTGTCGAGAACCAGCGGGTCTTCGACGCCACACACGGCCTACTGCTCCAGTTGTTGGCAGACGGACGTCTGACCGGCTTGAGGATCGACCACCCGGATGGACTGGCCGATCCCCGCGGGTACCTGCGTCGGCTGGCTGAAGAGACTGGTGGTGCCTGGGTCGTCGTCGAGAAGATCCTTGAGGGCGACGAGGAGCTCCCCAACGACTGGCCTTGTGCCGGCACTACTGGGTACGACGCGTTGCTACGGGTCGGAGGTCTTTTCGTAGACGCTGCCGGGGCCGCACCACTCTCGAACCTGCACCACGAGCTCACGGACTGCCCAGCCGACTTCGCGACCGTGGTCGAGCAGGCGAAGCGCGAGGTGGTCGACGACGGGCAGTACGCGGAGGTCCATCGTCTGGTCGAACTACTCGCCCGGATCTGCCAGGACGACGTACGCCTGCGGGATCACACCCGTAGGGCCTTCCACGAGGTGGTGATGGAGCTACTCGTCGCCTTCGACCGGTACCGCGCGTACGTCGTACCGGGGGAGCAGCCGTCGCATGAGGCCGTGCTGGCGATGGACGCCGCTGTAGAGATTGCACGCGGCCGTTTGGACGAGGACCAGCACGAGACGCTGGAGCTGGTCCGGGACCTACTGCTCGGCCGGGAGGCCGGCACGGCCGCGCGGATCGACGAGGACGCCCGGCACGAGTTGATCGTGCGGTTCCAGCAGACGTGTGGGCCGGTGATGGCGAAGGGCGTTGAGGACACGGCGTTCTACCGCTGGTTCCGGTTGGCCGGGCTGAACGAGGTCGGCGGGAATCCGGACCACTTCGGGGTATCGCCCGAGGAGTTCCACGCGTACGCGGGCCGGTTGGTCGCGCATTGGCCGCACACGATGACCACGCTCTCAACGCATGACACGAAGCGTTCCGAGGACGTCCGGGCCCGTCTCGCCGTACTGGCCGAGGTCCCGGTGGCGTGGGCGGACGCGGTTCGCTCGTGGCGCGAGTTGTCGGTGGAGCATCGCGATCCGCTGGTCGACGGCACCACCGAGTACTTGATCTGGCAGACCGTCTTCGGGACGTGGCAGGACGGGCCGATCTCGGCCGACCGGTTGTGCGCGTACCTGGAGAAGGCGATCCGCGAGGCGAAGCGGCACACCAGTTGGACCTCGCCGAACGCCGAGTACGAGCAGGCTGTCGCGACGTTCGCCACGGCGATCCTTGGTGACGAGCAAGTGCTCGCGGCGATCCGGCGGTTCAGCCACCAGCAGGCCGAGTCGGTTCGGTGCAACGTGCTCGGGCAGAAGCTCGTCCAGCTCACGATGCCCGGCGTGCCCGACGTCTACCAGGGGTCGGAGCTGCTCGACCTGTCGCTAGTGGACCCGGACAACCGTCGTCCCGTCGACTTCAAGCTCAGGTCGGAGCGTCTGGCCCGTCTGGACGCTGACGTTCGACCTGCCGGGCTCTCCGACGAGAAGCTGCTGGTGACGTCTCGGGCGCTACGACTCCGGCGGCGGTTCCCGGAGGCCTTCGCCGGTCCGTATGCCGCTCTGCCGACTACTAGCGGGCATGCCGTCGCCTTCGGCCGTGGGACGGGGCCGGAGGTTGTCACGGTCGCTACCCGGCTCCACGCGCGGCTCTACCACCTGGGCGGTTGGGGCGACCACAGCGTCGTACTGCCCGAGGGGGACTGGACGGACGTTCTGACCGGCCGGACGCATAACGGCGGCTCTACCCGGCTACACGACTTGTTGGACGAACTACCTGTGGCGCTTCTTGTTAGGAGCTGACGTGCATACCTTCACCGTTTGGGCGCCTGTGGCGAAGCAGGTCGATCTGGTCCTGCGAGACGGTGATCGGCCTATGCAGCCCTCGAGCGAAGGTGATGGCTGGTGGTCGCTTGAGGTGGCTGAGGCCGGTCATGGCACCGACTACGCGTACAAGCTCGACGAGGGCGATCCGACGCCTGATCCCCGGAGTGCGTGGCAACCGGACGGCGTACATGGGTGGAGTCGTTTGCACGACCCGAGCCGCTTCAAGTGGTCGGACCAGGATTGGCCGGGCAAGGACGTACGTGGTTCAGTCTTGTACGAACTGCACCCTGGAACGTTCACGGCCGAGGGGACGTTCGACGCGGCCATAGAGCGACTTCCGCATCTTGTAGACCTCGGGATCGACGTGGTCTCGCTCCTGCCGGTTGCAGCCTTCCCAGGCCGGCACGGCTGGGGGTACGACGGCGTGCACCTCTACGCCGTTCACGAGCCGTATGGCGGGCCTGACGCGCTCCAGCGGTTTGTGGATCGCTGCCACGCACTTGGGCTCGGGGTCTGCCTAGACGTCGTTTACAACCACCTAGGCCCCAGCGGGAACTACCTCGACCGCTTCGGCCCATACTTCACCGATCGCCACACCACGCCGTGGGGGCCGGCCGTGAACCTCGATGACCAGGGCAGCGACGAGGTCCGTGAGTGGATCATCGGGAACGGGCTCAGGTGGTTCCGCGACTTCCACCTGGACGCGCTCCGGCTCGATGCCGTGCATGCACTCGTCGACGACAGCCCGCGGCACCTGTTAGCCGAGTTCTCCGACCGTACGGCCGAACTGGCCGGCGAATTGGGGCGTCCGCTAGGGCTGATCGCGGAATCGGACCTGAACGACCCACGCATGATCGAACCCGTCGACCAGGGCGGCCTCGGGATGACGGCGCAGTGGAGTGACGACTTCCACCACGCGTTGCGCACGCTGCTGACCGGCGATCGGTCCGGCTATTACGGCGACTTCGGTTCGCCCGAGGTGCTGGCCAAAACATTGACCCGGGTCTTCCTGCACGACGGCGGCTACTCGTCGTTCCGTGGCAAGGACTGGGGACGGCCGGTCGATCCCGAGCGGCATCGCGGCCACTCGTTCCTGGCGTACGCGTCGAATCACGATCAGGTCGGTAACCGCGCGCTCGGCGATCGCCTGCCGTTGACCGAAGGTCAGTTGGCGATCGCGGCCACCTTTGTCCTGACCAGTCCGTTCACGCCGATGATCTTCATGGGCGAGGAATGGGCCGCGTCGACGCCATGGCGCTACTTCACCGATCACGACGAGCCGGCCCTGGCCGAGGCCGTGCGGGATGGCCGGCGCCGGGAGTTCGCCTCACATGGCTGGGACGCCGGGGATATTCCCGATCCGCAGGACTTGGCCACGCGCGAGGCGTCCGTACTCGACTGGACCGAACTCGCGACGGAACCGCACAACCACCTGCTGTCGTGGTACCGCGACCTGATCGCGTTGCGGAAGGCAGAACCGGCCCTGACCGACGACCGGCTGAGCGCCGTACAGGTGGATCACGACTCGGCAGGCGAGTGGTTCGTCGTTGCCCGGGGCAACCTTCGGGTGGTGGCCAACCTCGGCGCCGAGGACCGGTCCATCCCGCTCGGCGCGCATCCGCGGGAGATCGAGGTGGCCTTCGGTCCGGCGGTGGCGGAGGCTGAATCGGTCCATCTGCCGAGCCACGGCGTCGCCGTCGTACGGGTCTGGACGCCTGGTCCGGCGCGGATGACAACGTCGGTACCCTTCTGAGCAAGCGATTGCCCGTGTTACGGCGCGGTGAATTCCGCCAGGCGGTTTGCGAAGAACGCTGGTTTTCCCGCATGTCCTGGGGGTGAATTGGGTACCGGCCGACTCTTCCTGAGGGGCGGAGGGCCACTTTCGGAAGCCATGTGGGGCCGAACGAAAGGGACATTGGGGTCATGGCGCACAACGAGGTGGACACCTACTACGACTACGACGAGCGCCAGTGGAAGAGCCGAAGGCTCGGCGGGGGGCCGGTCCAACGAGGCCCGGTCTGCCCGACCATCCGGCCTCGTCAGACCGCGGCGGCGAACGCCGGCGCGGGGGCGGCCCCGGTGCGGGACAAGGCCGACCGACGCTCCAGCTGAAACAAATTCCGGCGCCGGGTGACCTGACGGCAGGTTTTGCCGCCACCGGGCGCGGGCACCGGAGGACGGTGAAGATCTCTGCGCACCGAACTCGTCCGGGCCGCTCGGTGGCGGTCGTGCTTCTCGCGCTCTTGCTGGCTGTTGTGCCACTGGCGATCGCGCCTGCCGCCGCGCTCACGTCCAGTGCTGGCGGCGCCGACAGCTCAGCCCACACTGAGGCAGCTGCCTGGCCGACCGCCGCCCAAGCCGATCCGACGCCGACTCCGACGCCCGTCAACGAACCTGGTGACAGAGACGCCGACGGCCAGGACAGCGGTGGCGTGCCGCTCTTGCTGATCATTCTGGTGGGTATCGTGGCGATCGTCGTGGGGTCCTTCCTGGCGTTCCGCCGTCGTGCGGGGAAGCCGGGCAAGCAAGCGCCCTGAACTTCGTCCTTCCAATGAGTTTCGCGAGGCCTTGCGAGGGTTACCTCAAGTCCTCAACTCGCTGGAAGGAGACGTCTGATGACGCCCACCAAGAACGAATGGCCCGCGTCGGCCACCGGGCAGCAGACCTCGGACGGGAACGGGGCTACCGGTGTTGCTCGCGATGAGGCCGGACACCTGAAGGAGGCCGCGGCGGAGAAGACCGCCCAGGTGGCAGGGACCGCCAAGGAACAGGTTGGAGAGGTCGCGAGCGAGCTCCGGGAACAGACGGCCCGGCTGGCCTCGCAGACCCGGGAGCAGCTGCAGACCCAGGCCGTCGAGCAGCGCGATCGGCTCGCCGACGGACTGCGGTCGATCAGCTCGGAATTGCGCAGCATGGCGCAGCACGAAGGCGACTCCGGTTGGGTAACACAGTTGGCCAAGCAGGGTTCGCAGCTGACTGATCAGGCGGCACAGTTCCTGGCCGATCGTGAACCAGGACAAGTACTGGACGAATGCCGGAATTTCGCCCGTCGCCGGCCCGGCGTTTTCCTGCTAGGAGCGGCAGTGGCCGGTATGGCCGCGGGGCGCCTGACCAAGGGCCTGATGGCCGACCGTCGACACCAGCATGCTGCTGATGATCCCGATCAGCAGGCCGGCGGCCAGTATGAGCAGGGCGGCGGCCAGTACCAGCAAGATGACGTCGGGCTGAGCGCGGCGATGGGCGGGCAGCCGCCGGCGTCGGGAGCGGCGACGATGACGCCGGTGCCTCCCGCACCGGTGCCGGATCCTACGCTTGATCCCGGGTATGGCACCGACGGGGACACGCTCCCCGGCCCGGGTCCGCAGCCGGGACGGTGAGCGGAGATGACTGGAGTACCTGAACCGTCTCCGCCGTCGGTGGATCAGTCGATGGGTGAGTTGATCTCCAAGCTCACCACTGATCTGACCGCGCTCACCCGGCAAGAACTCGCTCTCGCGAAGGTGGAGTTCCGCGACGAGGCCAAGAAAGCCGGCAAGGCCGCCGGCCTGCTCGGCGGTGCGGGTTTCGCGGGCTGGATGCTCGCGCTATTCGCCTCACTCGCCGTGATGTGGGCGCTCGGCGAGGCCATGCACCTGGCCTGGGCGGCGCTGATCGTGACGGCCGTCTGGGGCATCGCCGGCGCGGTCCTGTTCCAGGTCGGCAGACAACGGCTGCGGCAGGTCGACCCTAAGCCGGACCAGACGGTCGACTCGATGAAGGAGGATGCGAAGTGGCTGACAGCACGGAACAACTGAGGCGCGATATCGAGCGGACCCGGCATGAGGTCGGCCGGGATGTCGACGCGCTGAGCGACAAGATGAGCCCGAGCCAGATCATGCACCGGCGGACCCGCGCGGCCCGTGGCATGGTCAGCCGGGCCCGCGACCGGGTGATGGGTGCGGCCTCGTCGGTCGGTGACAGCACCGGTTCGGCCATGTCGTCCGTCTCCGACGCGGGCCAGACCGTCGGTTCGGCGATCCAGAGTGCGCCCGAGGTGGCTCGCCGCCAGACCCAGGGAGCGCCGCTGGCCGCTGGGGCGATCGCCTTCGCCACGGGGTGGCTGTTGTCCACTCTGGCCCCGGCCTCCGACCGCGAGGAACAGCTCGCCGTGAAGGTGAAGGAACCGCTCAAGGAAGAGGCCGTTGGCCTTGCCCAGGAAATGAAGTCGGAGATGGCTGAGCCGGTCCAGGAGGCCGCTCAGCACGTCAAGGAGAGTGCCCGGGACGCGGCAGGCACCGTTGGCGACGAAGGTAAGCAGGCCGCGGAGTCGATGGCCGAGCAGGGCCGCGACGCGGCGGGTAACGTCCGCCAGGCTGGCTCCGGCAGCTAGCCGGCTGAGAGCTCCGGCGCACCGTCCGCCGTCTGCGGAGGGCGGTGCGCCAGGTCTGCCAGCAAGGCGTCCATCCGCACCATACCCAGGGTTTCAGGCGCCCGCTCTCTCAGTGCCGTCAGTAGCTGAGCGGCGAGATCGTGCAGGGGCAGACTGCCGTTGCGGGAGTACCACGACAACATCGCGAAGGCAGTGTCAGGGTCGATACCGTAGACGACCATCAGGGCGCCTTTGGCCTGTTCGATGGAGCTCCGGGTGAGCATTCCACGGTGCAGATTACGGACCTCGGCTAGCAACACGTCGGCCTCTGCGGTCGCGGGAGGCGGGTTCGCCAGGACCTGCCGGACAGCTTCGGCCAGCGTCGCGCACGCCGCGATCTCGCCCTCCGTCTGGTCCGCTCGCATCAGGCCCAGCATTCGCTGATAGACCGGGGTCAGTCCGGCGACGGCGACGGGGGGCGCATAGGTGCCGGTGAACTCGAGCGCCGCTCTGAGAGCCGCCAGGCCGCCGGCATCGCAGGTCACCAGGCCGCTCGCGTCGACGACGAACCGCTCCGGACGTTGCCCGACGGCACTACGGAAGCAGCCGCGCAGATAAGTACGGGTACGGCCACGAAGGTGACCCGAAAGCCGCCCGATCATGAGGGCAGGGGAGAAGTCGAAGGTGACGTCAAGCCCAGGTCCGCGAGTCACCACGCGGTCGAAACGCGCGGGCGGCTGAGCCTTCGCCGGGTCGCTGGGATTCAAGGTGCCGACTCCAAGCCGTCGGTGGAACGGCTACATCTCTGAACCGGCTCCACCAACGGTAATTCGCGATCCAGCCCCTGTCGAGCGGTAGCGGGCCGGAATTCATGCAGCGGCGAGAGTGCTTCGCAGTTGGGTCAGGATCCGGCTCAGCAGACGCGAAACCTGCATCTGGCTGACTCCGATCTCGGTCGCGATCTCAGCCTGGCTGCGGTGCTCGATGAACCGGCGCCGCAGAATCAGCTGATCACGAGCCGACAGTCCCTGCAGGGCAGGCCGCAACGACTCGAGCTGATCGATGAGTTCATAGGGCTCGCTCGGGTCGGCCACGAAGCTCCCGAGCTGGGTCGTCGCTCCCCCGGTAACGGGAGCATCCAGCGACAGCGGCTGAAAGCAGCTCTGAGCCGACTGTGCGTCCACCACGTCATCGAGCGGCAAGCCGCTCTCGACCGCGAGTTCGGCGGGAGTCGGCCAGCGGTGCCTGCGGGCCACGAACCGGCTCTCGGCGGTGTTGAGCGTGGCCTGGGCATCTTGAACCCGGCGCGGTGGCCGGACCGTCCAGGCGTTGTCGCGGAAGTGCCGTTTCAGCTCGCCGCGGATGGTAGGGATGGCATAGGAGCGGAAATCGGTGCCCGGACCCGGCCGATAGCGGTGGGCGGCTTTGACGAGGCCGAGGAAGGCGACCTGGGTCAGATCGTCTCCCTCGACCCCGCGGCCGTCATACCTCGAGGCCAGGGTTCTGGCCATCGGGGTGTTCAACACGATCACCTCGTCGAGCAGTTGACCTCGGCGGGGTTCCAGACAGCCGTCGGCGGCTCGCAGCAGCTTCTCGGTTTCGGTAGCGATCCGGTCACGTGCCGCCTGGATCGGCGGGTGTGACGGGGAGCGACGATGAGCGAATGGCGTGGACATGACGCATCCTTAAGCCGATCCGGCCGGATGGCAGCGGGGTTGGGCCACTGGCCGGGTTCGCCTTACGTACCCGACGGTGCCGATACCAATCAGCGCCGTCCGGTCAGCGGGTCGCCGTGCCTGTAGTGGCCTCCCTCCGGCTGAGGGCGGCACCGAGGCCGATCATGCCCACGCCGAGCACCAGGTGCAGCCAGTCGTCGGCGTTGTTCAGCGGGACGAAATTCGCTGAACTGGCCTCGTCGACCACGAGTCCGTAGACCCACAGCAGCAGGTAGACCAGCCCGCCGCCGATCAGGTAGTTGCGGGCGCCGCCGACCGATCTCGCCAGCGCCAAGCCGACCGCGCCGAAAAGCAGGTGAACCAGGTTGTGCAGCACCGAGACCTGGAAGATGCCGAGCAACATCGCGTCGGAATGATGCCCGGCGATGGACATCGTGTCGAAATTGGTGGTGATGCCTGGCACGAAGCCCAGCACGCCGACCGCTAGGAACGTCGCGGCCACCACCAGGGCGGCTTTCTGCACCGGAGCCGTGATCCGGCCCTGTGCCCTTGTATTCGCCATCTTGCTCACTCCTCTGGGGAACCCGAGCTGTTCGGGTGCCGGTGTGGTACCCCGCCGGCTGGCCGATATGCGGTCCAGTGGGCGGCACTGGCCAGGCGGGGCTTTCGAGGGCTAGCCTGAGGGCGGTTGAGAGGCCAGCCGGGCGCCGATGCGCCACGTGGTACGGGTCGAATTGGATCGCTATGACCGGAAAGTACCGGCCGGTGCCGGTGCAGGCGTTGCTGTGCGGCCGCTGGGTTGCGGCCGAGGTGGTGGCGGTGCGGAGGACGTCCACGAGTGGCGCTGTCCGGCAGGTCCTGCTCGAACACCATGGCCATCTGGAGTGGATCGACGCAGCCCTGGTCCGCCGCGACCGCGTTCGCTGACCCTCCGGGCGATGCCCTGCGGCACAACGTCGCGGTGTTACTGTCGCGGGCATGTCTGGTGGTTCGCCGGAGGGCGACAATCCCTGCCTGATCGTGATCTCATGCGGATCCTGACCGGCCTCGCCCTGATCATCATGCTCACCATCACCACGGGCTACTTCGTCGCACAGGAGTTCGCCTACGTGGCCGTCGACCGCGATCGCCTGCGCGCCTTGGCCGACACGGGTGACAGCGCGGCGGCACGGGCCTTGTGGGTGACCGGGCGGCTCTCGTTCGTGCTGTCCGGCGCACAGCTCGGCATCACCGTCACCGCGCTGCTCGCCGGGTACGTCGCCGAGCCCTTTCTCGGCCGGGGCTTGGCCGATCTCCTCGGTCTGATGGGGCTGTCCGAAGCCGTCAGCCTGTCGATCGCGGTGGCCGCGGCCCTGCTGATCGCGACTGTCATCCAGATGGTGCTGGGCGAACTCGCACCCAAGAACCTGGCCATCGCGCGGCCGGAGGCCTTGGCCCGCGCGCTGTCCCGCACCACCCTGGGCTATCTCCTGCTGGCCGGCCCGGTGATCCGGATCTTCGACGCGCTCTCCAACCGGTTGCTGCGCCGGGTCGGGGTCGAGCCGGTCGAGGAACTGCCTCAGGGCGCCACCGCACAGGACCTCGACCGGATCTTCGCCTCGTCGTACGCCGAGGGCCTGCTGGACGCGGACACCACCCGGCTGCTCGATCATGGCCTGGACTTCCGTCATCGCACGGCCGGTGAGGTGATGGTGCCGCGGGTCGATCTCATCACTGTGCTGGCCGATGACCCGGTCACCCGGGTGGTGGAACTGCTTGACACCGGGCACAGCCGGTTCCCGGTGCTGGGTGAATCCGTCGACGAGGTCCTCGGCACGATCGCCGTCAGCGATGTGGTCGACGTCGAACCCGTTGCCCGGGGCAACACCAGGGTCCGGCTCCTGCTGACGCCACCACTGCTGGTGCCGACCACGTTGCCGGTGCCGGCCGTCCTGGAACGCCTCCGCAGCGAACACCGTCAGCTGGCCACGGTGATCGACGAGTTCGGTGGTTTCGCCGGCGTGGTCTCGCTCGAGGACATTGCCGAGGAGCTGGTCGGCGAGATCATCGACGAGGACGATCTGCCCGAGCAGGGTGCCGTCAAGGGGCCGGACGGTTCATGGCTGTTACCTGGCCGTTGGCGCCTTGATGAGGTGGCCGAGGCCACCGGCGTGACCCTGCCCGACCACGATGACTACGAGACGGTGTCCGGGCTGGTGATGTTCTACCTCGGCCGGGTGCCCGCCTTCGGTGACCAGCTGGCGATCGACCTCGCGCCCGCGTTCGATGACGCAGGCCACGAAATTCCCCAGGGCCGAGCGTTGCTCCGCGTCGATGAAGTCCGCCGCCACGTGCCGTACCTGGTCCGGTTGGAGCAGCAATGAGTACGCCGATCGCGTTGCTGATCTCGGCCGGGCTACTCGCGGTGAACGCGTTCTTCGTCGCGGCCGAGTTCGCCCTGGTCGCGTCCAAGCGGCACCGGCTGGAGCAGGCCGCTGCCGAGGGCAGCCGGTCCGCCCGGGCGGCGATCGCCGGGGTGAGCGAGCTGTCGCTGATGCTGGCCGGCGCCCAGCTCGGCATCACCCTGTGCACCCTCGGCCTCGGCGCCCTGGCCGAACCGGCCGTCGCCCATCTGCTCGACCCGCTGTTCGAGGCGATCGGCATCCCGTCCACCGCCGCGCATGTGATCGCGTTCCTGCTGGCTGTCGGCGGTATCGGCCTGATCCACGTGGTCGTCGGCGAGATGGCCCCGAAGTCCTGGGCGATCAGCCATCCCGAGGCCTCGGCCCTGCGGCTGGCCATTCCCTTCCGGGCCTTCACCCGCGTCTTCCGGCCCGTTCTGGTCGGGCTGAACGCCCTGGCGAACGTCTGCCTGCGCCTGGTAAAGGTGACCCCGCAGGCCGAGCTGGCCAACGCCCACGGGCCCGAGGAACTGCGCATCCTGATCGAGTCGTCCCGCCAGCACGGCACCCTGGCCGAGCCGGAGCACGCCTTGCTCACGGCGATGCTCGCCCTGCAGAACACAACCGTCGACCAGGTGATGATCCCGACCGGTCAGATCACCGCCGTCGCTGCGGATACGCCCGCGCGGGAGATCGAACTCACCAGCCGCCAGGCCGGCCGTTCGCGTCTGGCGGTGAACCGCCCGAACGGCGAGATCTGCGGATTCGTGCACGTTCGCGATGCCGTTCGCGCCACCACCTTTCCTGCCCAGCTGGTCGATGCGGACGCGGGCGCCGTACGGGCTGGGGAGATGATGACCGATGCCTACCGCCTGCCCGGTACGACGCCGGTGGCGGGCGCGATCCGGCTGTTGCGCGAACAACGCTGCCAGCTCGCCGTGGTCACCGGGCCGGACGGTTCGACTACGGGCATCGTGGCTCTGGAGGACTTGCTCGAAGAGGTGATCGGCGAATTCGACGACGAGACCGATCCGGTCGTCGCCGCGGCGCGCCTGTCGGCCCAATCGAGCGCATCTCCGACAGACCAGCCTGGGAATTGACCTTCGATCACCAGCCTTCTCGATTGCCCGGGGTCGTCTCGTCGGTCGGTTCGGGTTCGGCCGGCCCGATCGGGGTACCGCAGGGTCAGCCGGGAGGAGACGAGATGGCGCGGGTAATACTGATCACCGGGGCGTCCAGTGGGATCGGCCGGGCCGCGGCCCAGGCGTTCGCGGCCGAGGGGGCGAACCTTGTCCTGGCCTCGCGATCGCCCGAGGCGCTTGCCGTGGTGGAAGCGGAGACCAAGGCTCAGGCCGAGGAAGTGCTCACGGTGCCGACGGATGTCGCCGACGCGGACCAGGTGGAGGCTTTGTTCGAGCAGGCGGTACGGCGCTTCGGCCGGGTTGACGCCGTCGTCCACGCGGCGGCGGTGCTCGCGTACGGGCGGTTCGAGGAGGTGCCCACCCACGTCTTCGACCAGGTCGTCCGGATCAACCTGGGCGGCACGGCCAACGTGAGCCGCGAAGCCCTCAAGCGGTTCCGCGACCAAGAGGGTGGCCGGTTGGTGCTGGTCGGCTCGCTGCTCGGGATGATCGCCCTCCCGACGATGGGCGCCTATACGACCTCGAAGTGGGCGGTCCATGGCCTGGCGCACACCTTGCGGATCGAGGCCCGGCGAACGCCCGGGGTGCACGTCAGCCTGGTCTGGCCCGGTTCGATCAACACCCCGGTCTACGACCAGGCGGCCACTTTCGCGGACCGGGCGAATCGTCCGCTGCCGCCGGTCGATCCGGCCGAGAAGGTCGCCCGCGCGATCGTGAGGGCGGTCCGCCGGCCCCGGCGTTCGATCCCGGTCGGCCCGTTGAACCACCCGGTCGCGTGGCTTTTCGCCGCGTTGCCAGGGGTGTTCGACGTGGTGGCGACGCCGATGATGAAGGTGCTCGGAACCACCAAGGAGGCGGTAGTGCCGAACCACGGCAACGTGTTCGAACCAAGGCCCGACGGCGAAGGGGTGCACGGGCGCTGGGGCCGGCACTGGTTGCGCCTCGCGGGGATGGCCGGCATCGCGGGGCTAGCCGGTGCGGCGGCGAAGACTCACCGTCGTACTTCCCGCTGAAGCTCATAACGCGAGACCGCCGAGGGCCCCGCCGGCAGCATTTCGCCGTACAGGGCAGGTGCGGAGACATCAGCCAGTACGGCCCGATCGGCGGACAAGCGCGTGCCCTCCGCCGTCACCACGCCAACCGCACGGCCCTCGCGGACCATGATTTCCGTGACCGTGGTATCGCAGTGGATCGTGCCACCGAGAGCGGTGAAGCGATTGGCCAGGGCCTCGCTGAGCCTGCCCGCGCCGCCAACCGGCACGGGATATCCGTACTGCTGGCCGAGCATGACCAGCAGCCAACCCATGTATCCCGAACCGGCCGACTCTCCGGGTTGATATCGGCGTGCTGAGCGTTCGTGGCGAACAGGATCCGTCCGGCCTCATCCGCGAAGTACTGCTCACCAAGCGCTCGCACGGACGTGAGGAACAACCGCAGCCGGTCGAACCCACCCGGCCGGGCCAGCCGCAGGCCGAGCCGGGCGCCCGCGCGTACCGGTGGGAACGGCGTGAGCAGGGCGTCGATCACGGCAGGGCCGAGCCGGCCCCAGTCGCTCACAAGGGAGAGCCAGCCAGGCCTCTCCGTCGGCCGGATTGGCGACGGACGCCGCGGTGTCGGCCGGACCAGCGACCAGCCGCCAGCCCGTTCGGGCCGGCTCCGATCACGATCGCGTCGGTCATCCGGCACCAGTGTCCAGGGAGTGTTCTCGGCATGCATCGGGTACCGGGTGGCCATGAGCCTGAACGAGCGGGTAGTGCACGCATCGCCCGGGGACGTGTTCAAGATCCTCGGCGACGGTTGGACCTATGCGGGCTGGGTCGTCGGTGCGGCCCGCATCCGGGACGTCGACAGAGGCTGGCCGGAGCCGGGCCGCAGCATCCACCACTCGGTCGGATCCTGGCCGGTGCTGATCGACGACACCACCACGGTCGAGGCCCTCGAGCCGGACAGCCGGCTCAAGCTCAAGGTGCGGGCCTGGCCGACCGGCGAGGGACGGGTCGAGTTCACCGTGGCTGCCCATCCGGAAGGCTGCCTGGTGAAGATGCGCGAGGACACCGTGGCCGGTCCCGCCAAGTTGATACCGAAACCGCTGCTCGAGCCGGTGCTGAGCTGGCGCAACACGGAAACCCTGCGCCGCCTGGCCCTGCTCGCCGAAGGCCACAACGACGCCGGCAGCGCCTCGCCCGGAAGCTGACCAAAGCCGGCAGTGGGGCGTGCGCCGCACGTCCTGCCCGGCCGGCCCTACTCGACCTCGACCGGGCAGGATCGCGGTGCCTACTTGCCAGTGGCCTTTTTGGCCTTGGCTTGTGCCTTGCCCTTCACCGTGCCGACGGCGTCTTGGGTGGCCGAGTAGGTCCCGTAGAGTGCCGGATCCGGCCTGGGCGCCGTACCGGGCCCACCGAGCGGCTGCGGGTCCTCCAAGTACTCCAGCCCGTCCTTGCCCTTCGACCAGCCACCCTTGGGTCCGTCCGTCCCGTCGGACAGGCCCCAAATGGTGTGGTTATGGTCCTGGTTCTCCTCGTCGAACAGCGCGTCGGGCACGATCGGTGTCTCCAATCCGTCGGACTCCAGCTCCTCGATCGCCTTCAGCCACTGCTTCTGATGCACCGTGTCGCGAGCCAGGTTGAACTGCAGCATCGCCCGCACGCCGGGGTCATCGGTCATGTTGTAGAGCCGGGCGGTCTGCAACCGCCCTTGTGCCTCGGCCGCCGCGTTGGCCCGGAAGTCGGCCAGCAGATTGCCGCTCGCGACGATGTAGCCGCCGTTCCAGGGCACGCCCTGGCTGTTGTTCGGCAGTGCGCCACCACCGGCCACGATGGCCTGCTGCGGGTCCATCCCGCCCAGTACGGCGGCCATCACCGGGTCCTTGACCGACTCGGCCAGCACGGTCGAGGGCGCGCCCTCGAGCAGCCTCGCCACCATGGTGGCGAGCATCTCGACGTGGCCGATCTCCTCGGTGGCGGTGTCCATCAGCAGGTCCTTGTACTTGCCTTCGACCCGGCAGTTCCAGCCCTGGAACAGGTACTGCATGGTCACCGTCATCTCACCGAAGGCGCCCCCGATGAGTTCCTGCAACTTCCTCGCGTAAACCGGGTCCGGGCGTTCCGGCCGGGCTTCGAACTGCAGTCGTTTGGTGTGGCGGAACATGGATCCTCCATCCAGCTCGTCGAGGCCCCGGGGTACCCCAGTGGCGGTGGGATATCACCGGTGGTACGAAAAGAGCGCACACTGACGAAAACTGGGTCCTATCCGTCCTGAAGGGGGACCTGCTCGTGACTGCCGGGTCGTCGCCACTGGTGTCGCTAGACCATGTGATGGCCAGGCACGAGGAGACACTGACCCAGGCCCAGCACTGACCGGCCGACCAGCTAACGCGAGGCGGCGGTGGCGGCTGTTCGGTGTACGAAGGAGTGCGGGCCTTCCGTCACCAGGCGCAGGACCGGGGCGGAGGTCCGCGGCCCGCGCAGCTCCACGGCGCCGCCGTCCAGTACGACGAGACCCGCGTCCCCGGGGGCGCCGAATGATTCACTCACCCGGCGGAACACGAACTCGGGGTCGTTCGCCCACTCATCCCGGGTGGCGGCGATCTCCCGCGGCCCCGCCGGTCGGGCCGTGCCCGGCCGGACGGGCTCACTCCAATCGGGCAGGGGGTGTGGCGACCGCTCAGCCTGTACCGGATCACCGGGCAGCAACCAGAGCGTGCGCCCCGGCGTACACCAGCCTGCAAGGAGTCCCAGCAGCCCGGCCCGCTGCGGAGTCGTGCAGACGGTGCTGGAATAGCCGATCCGTAGGCCGGCCAACACGCGCCGTTCGTCCTCGCTCAGGTCTGTCACGCCCAGCAGCCCGGCGGCCTCGTCGATGGTCAGCGCTTCCTCGTGCGTACGGCGAACCGGCCATCGCGGGAACGCCGGTCGCGGCCAGAGGTAGGGCAGGTCGTCCGGTACCCCCGGAAAGACCCGTCCGTAGTACGACGGGTCCTTCCGGAGCAGCGCCGACCGGTGGGTCAGATGCACGGCCTCCTCACCCAGCCAGGGTGGGAGTTCTCCCGTCGCGGCAAGCGCGGGCTGCTCCGGCACTTCGCCGCCGGTGAACTCCAGCAGCATCGGCAGCGTGCTGTCGGTATGGCCGCGTGCGGCCCATTCGCGGCACATGGCCGTGCCGTAGCCGACCAGGGCGCGGGTGAAACCCCTCCACATGCCGACCGCTGGATGGTGCTTCCAGCCGTAGTCCGGCCATACCAGCGCACGCAGGATCTGAAGCGTCTCGACCCGCTGCTTGCCTAGCCTGCGACCGTCCAGCACGGCGGCGCTGGCAGCGAAGTCGGCATACGGCACAAACGTCTGCATGGGCTCCCAGTGCCCAGTTCAGGCCTCCGCGAAGCGGTCTAGTGCGGCAAGCACAGTGTCCGCCATGCGCGGGTCGCAGGTGCCGTGACCCGCCTCGTCGATCAGATACAGCTCCGCGCCAGGCCAGACCTGAGCCAGTTGCCAGGCGATATCCGATGGGCCGCTGAGGTCCAGCCGGCCGTGCACGAGCACCCCGGGGATACCGGCCAGCTCAGTCGCCTCGTGCATCAACTGTCCGTCAGGCAGCCAGGCCGCATGACGCCAGTAGTGCGTGACAAGCTTCGCGAAGACCATGCGGAACCGGGCGTCGTCGTACCGCGGATCCGGCTGATGCCCGGCGTGTACGGCGACATGCGAGTCCTCCCAGCGGCACCAGTCGCGGGCGGCCTGTTCGCGCACGGCCGGATCCGGATCGGCCAGCAGGTCGGCGTAGGCGTCGACCAGGCTGCCGTCGCGCCGGTCAGGCGGTACGCCGTCGCGGAATCGCGCCCACTCGGCCGGAAAGACGCGGCCCATGTCCCGCGTGATCCACTCGACCTCCCGGCGGGTCGTGTTGGTCACGCTGAAGAGCACGAGCTCCGACACCGCGTCGGGATGTGCTTCGGCGTACGCCAATCCCAGCGTCGCGCCCCACGAACCACCGAGCACCAGCCAACGGTCGATGCCGAGCTGCTCGCGGAGTTGCTCGAGGTCGCGGATCAGGTGGTGGGTCGTGTTCACGCTCAGGTCCACGCCGAACTCGCTCGCATGCGGCGTGCTTCGCCCACACCCGCGCTGATCCACCAGGACCACCCGGTACGCCGCGGGGTCGAAGAAGCGCCGCCACCCCGGCGTACAGCCTGAACCCGGACCGCCGTGCAGCACCACGGCCGGTTTGCCGTCGGGATTGCCGCAGACCTCCCAATAGACCTCATTGCCGTCGCCGACCGCCAGCATGCCGGTCTCGTACGGCTCGATCGGGGGATACATGCGCCTCCTTCGTGATGATCTAACAGTGCTGTTATATTTCTACCATGTACCGCGGGATCGGAACTCATCTCAGGCATGTGCTGGAGCTGCTCGACGCCGACGTGGCCAAGGTGTACGACGGTCAGGGTCTGGGGGACTACCGGCCCAGGTTCTCCCCGGTGGTGCGGGCGATTCTGGCCGAGGGGCCGCTGCCCATCCGGGCACTCTCCACGGCCGTCGGGGTGACCCATTCAGCCGCGAGTCAGACGGTGAACCAGATGGCCAAGGCGGGTTTTGTCGACCTCGTGCCCGGGGCCGACGCGCGGCAGCGGATCGTGCGGCTCACGGAGCGGACCAGGCGGCTGCTGCCCGTCATCGAGGCGGAATGGGAGGCCACCGAGGCGGCTCAGCGGGAGCTCGATCGGGAGCTCTCGGTGCCGCTGGCGCAGGTGCTGGCGGAGATCGAGAAGGCGCTGGCGAAAAGGTCCTTCGCAGAGAGGATCGCCGGAAACGTTCAGGATCGGCCGGATCAGGACTAACATCGCGGGCCATGAGGGCCCTTGTCGCGGTACTGCTGTCGGCAGTTCTCGTTGGGTGCTCGACCTCGTGCTCTTCGGGGAAGCCGGAAACGGTTCCAACCACGCCTGGGCGGCAGTTCCCCGCCCCCGCCGTGAACGGGCTCGACGACGCTCAGGCCACCGCGAAACTGCAGGCCGTCCTGAACGAGGTGGTCGCCCAGTTCAAGACCAGCCCGGACGTGGAGACCGCCGCCCGGGGTGTCACCGCCGCCGTCATCTTCGGCGACCGCTGGGCCTGGACCGGTGCCGCCGGCAACGACGCACTCGGGGAGAAGCTGCGAGCCTCGACCGAGATGGCGACGGCCAGCATCACCAAGACCTTCGTGGCGACCGAGGTGCTGCGGCTGGCCGAGAAACGCCGGATCGACCTCGACGCGCCGCTGTCGCGCTACGTCAAGCACCGGTTGACGGCGAAGAACGCGACCGTCCGGCAGTACCTGGCCATGACCGCGGGCGTGCCCGACTTCACGCCGTCCGACTACGACAAGATGGCCGCGGATCTCGCCGGCGCACCCGCTCGCCGCTGGACCGCCCGGCAGGCGCTGAAGTACCACACGTCCGCACTCGGCGCGCCCGGTTCGCCGTACGTCTATAGCAGCGCGAGCTATCTGCTGGTCGGCATGGCGATCGAGGCGGTCACCAAGCAACCGCTGGCCGTTGCGCTGCGCAACGACCTGGTGAAACCGGCCGGCCTGAGCCGGGTGGCCTTCCAGGACGGCGAACGCCCGCAGGAGCCGATCGCCGGTTCGCACTCCAAGGTCTGCGGCACGATCCCGGACGGGTTCATCCCCTGCCGCTCGGTGGCGAGTTCGTCCGCGGCCGCCGGGTCGATGGCCGCCGACGCCGCGACGGTGGCGCGCTGGGGCTATCAGCTGTACGGCGCTCGCGTGGTGCCGCTGGAGATCGTCAACCAGCTCATTGGCGAGGACGGCCCGTACGGCCTCGGCACGATGCGGTTCAACTCCACCTTCGGCGCCATCGGGGAGGCGGTCGGTCATCGCGGCAACGCGCCCGGTTACACCAGCCTGCTCGCGGTGATTCCGTCGCGCCGCATCTCCGTCGCCGTACTCCTCGCGGACGGTAACAAGAACGTCGACGGCGTGATGAGCAAATTCCTCACCGCGCTCGAACCTCTCGTCGCGGGCTGAGTAATGTCCGCTGAGTAATGTCGAAGGCGGCTCGCGGGTCTCGTCCTTCCGGTGTGGGCGCCGCCCGGCGTCACCGGTTCGAAGGAGAATTGCGACATGAAGTTTCTGATGATCATGAACATCAACCCGGCCATCTGGGACGCCCTGACCGAGGCTGAGCGCGACGTGGTGACGTCGGGGCACGGCGAGTTCATGGCGACGGTTCGGGCTTCCGGCGAGCTGATCGACACGGTCGCCCTGGCCGAGCCCGCGAAGAGTGCCGTTGTGCGGGTCCAGAACGGTGCGCCGGTGGTGACCGATGGGCCGTTCGTGGAGTCGAAGGAGTTCCTCGGCGGCTACTACTTCATCGAGTGCGCGGACCAGGCGCGAGCCTACGAACTGGCCGCGATGATCCCGGATGCGGCGGTGCCGGGTGCGGGAGTCGAGGTGCGTCCAGTCGTCTTCAGCGCCGACCTGACCAGCGAAGGGCCTGAGTGACTCCTGCGATCGAGGACCTGCTGCGCGGGCTCGCGCCGCAGGTCCTCGGACTACTCGCCCGCCGGAACGAGCGGTTCGACCTGTGTGAGGACGCCGTCCAGGAGGCCCTGCTCGTGGCCGCGCAGCACTGGCCCGCCGAGGGGCTGCCGTCCAACCCGCGGGGTTGGCTGCTCACGGTGGCGTCCCGGCGGCTGACCGATCTCTGGCGCAGCGAGAACGCCCGGCGGCAGCGCGAGGTCAAGGCCTTCCGGCTCTCCGTCGATGAGGACCTGGTCGACGTACCGGCTGAGGATGACACGCTCACGCTGCTGTTCCTCTGCTGCCATCCGGCGCTCTCGGCGTCGTCCCAGTTGGCGTTGACGCTGCGGGCGGTTGGCGGACTCACGACCGCGCAGGTGGCGCACGCGTTCCTGGTGCCCGAGTCGACGATGGGGCAGCGGATCAGCCGGGCCAAGGACAAGATCCGCGCGACCGGTACTTCTTTTCAGCTTCCGCCCGAGGAGGAGCGGGCCGAGCGGCTGCGAGTGGTGTTGCACGTGCTCTACCTGATCTTCAACGAGGGATACACCGCGTCGTCCGGCCCGGAGCTGCAACGGGTGGAGCTGAGCGCGGAGGCCATCCGGCTGACCCGGGCGGTACGGCGGCTGCTGCCGGACGACGGTGAGGTGGCGGGCCTGCTGGCGCTGATGCTGCTGACGGATGCCCATCGCCCCGCCCGTACGGCGCCGGACGGGTCGCTGATCCCTTTGGCCGAGCAGGACCGTCGTTGCTGGGACGCCGAGGCCATTGCCGAAGGCACCGAGTTGATCGAGACCACGATGGCGACGTCTCCCCTCGGGCCGTACCAGTTGCAGGCGGCGATCGTTGCCGTCCACAACGAAGCGGCGCGCGCCGAGGACACCGATTGGCGCCAGATCAGCGTGCTCTACCACGTGCTGGAACGGATCGCGCCGAACCCGATGATCACGCTCAACCGGGCGATCGCGGTCGCCATGGTCGACGGGCCGGCGGCCGGGCTCGCGCTACTCGGACCGCTCGCGGCGGACCGACGCCTGGCCGGCCACCACCGATTCCACGCCGTACGGGCGCACCTGCTGGAAATGGCAGGCGAACCGGCCGCCGCCCGGGTGGGATACCTCGAAGCCGCCCGCCGAACCACAAGCCAACCCGAACAGCGCTACCTCACCGCCCGGGCTGATCGCCTCGCTTAGTTGGCCTTTTCGCTCAGGCGCTCAGGCGCTCAGGCGTTCGGTGAGGGTCGTCAGGTCGGGGAGGAACCAGACCTGGCGGCCGCGGTTCGCCTCATCCACGAATGCCCGCAGGTTGGAGCTGTCGGCCAAGTGGTGGGAGATGTCGCCGACGATCGCGAGCTGGTGACCGTACATCACGAACCGCTGCACGATGTCTCCAGCGATCCGGCTGCTCAACCCGAAGAACGCGTCGTCCAGCCGCTCGACCGGTAACGCGAACCACTCGACCTCGTCGTAGTAGTGGCTCGCGATCAGATCCACCACGTCCTGGTCGGTCTTTATCGGCGGCCCGTCGGGCGAAACAGCCACCACCACGTGCCCGCCGTACTTCACTACCTGGTCAGTCATCCCACTCCACAACTAGTCGTCAATCGCCCGACCCGCGACGAGAGATCTCGCGAGGGATGCCTAAAAATACCTTATCGGACTTCTTAAAATGGAATATGAAGAATAATAAGCGATGCTGAGCTTGCTCCGCCCTGAGGTTTTGCGAGGAGGTCTCAAAGTGCCTTGCCATGTCGCGCATAAGGTGGGCGTACCTTCCACTGCAGGCGATTTTCCCTTGTGGATAACGGGAATGGCGGCTTCTCGGTCTGTATAATCGCTAGTATGTTCGATATCGGTGTTGATGAGCTCGACGTGGACCAGACCCTGGACCGCGCCGCCGCCTCGCGCGCCCGCATCGCGGCCGATGAGGCCGAGTCGCTGCTGCTCGCCCTGCACTACACCGACCTCAACGCCACCGTCGCCCCCCCACCCGGCGGCGAGATCGTGCCGGGAGTGGAACGGCTGCGCGTGTACGGCGGTGAGGGCTGCCCGCCGATCGCCGAATTCTGCGCCCAGGAATTCGGCTGGCGCCTCGGCATGTCCCACGGTGCCGCGGCCGCCTACCTCGGCGAAGCCCTCGCACTGCGCCACCGGTTCCCCAAAACCCTCGCCCAGGTCCTGGCCGGCAACGCCGAAGCCTGGCGGGCCCGCTCGATCGCCCGCACCTGCCTCTCCCTGAGTTTGGCGGCGGCCGGCATCGTGGACGCCAAAATCCACGCCATCATCAACAGCGTCACCCCGTCACGGCTGAAGGTGTTCGTGAAGGCGGCCAAAATGCAGGCCGACCCCGCCAAGGCCCAAGCCGACGCCGACCTCTACGCCCGCCAACGCGGCGTCTGGCTCGGCCAATCCAACGACCACGGCACCAAATCCGTCATCGCCCGCACCGCAACCGGCGACGCAATCCGTTTCGACGCCGCCGTCGACGAACTCGCCGACATCATGGCCCAAGAGGGCGAGCCCGGCTCCCACCAGCAACTCCGCGCCAAAGCCGTCGGACTGCTGGCCGACCCCGCCGTCGCCCTCGACCTGCGCGAACACGGCCGCCGCAAAGCCCGCAAAGCCGCCGCCCAGACCACTGAGGGCTTCGCAGAACACTGCACCAGCGGCAGAGACCATGGCAGCGGCAGCGGCCACGAATACAGCGACGGCGACGACGGCAAGTACGGCGAGTACGGCGAATGCGGCGAGGGCGACGCCCACGGCGAGGGTGGCACCGGCGGTGGCAGCGACGCGTACGGCACCGATACCGATACCGATACCGACAGTGATGACGATGTGCCGTTTGATCAGTTCCTCGCCGGTCTCAAGTCCCGCAACCCGAACCGCGCCCGGGCGCCACATTCGTTCTATGTGCGTATCTCCCAGGAGGCACTGGCCAGTGGTGACGGTGTCGCGTGGGTCGAGGGGATTGGTCCGCTGCTGGTGTCGCAACTGAAGGAACTCATCGGCCACGAGGCCGTGGTCCTCAAACCAGTGATCGACCTGCGCGAACCCCTCAGTGCTGATGGCTATCAAGTGCCGCAGCGGATCAGGGAGTGGGTGAAACTGCGTTACCCGACGCCGATGGAGCCGTGGGCCACTGGCGAAACCACCTTCTCCACCGACCTTGACCACGTCGTGCCCTACGACAAGAACGGTCCACCAGGCCAAACCAGTACCCGGAACCTGCTTCCGGTGACACGCACACCCCACCGGGCGAAAACCCACGGTGGTCTGCGTAATGCGCTGCTGCCCGACGGCAGCGTCGAATGGACCACGCCCCGTGGAGCCCGGTATCTGGTTGACGACACCGGCACCCATTACCTCGGCCAGGTCAACCTCACCACCGGAGAACTCGCCCCACCACCAAAGCCGAGCGGAGCGACCGCAAGCAAGAAACGCTTGAGGCGAATAGGACTTGCCACTGAGGACGAGCCTGATGACGCCGCCTGACAACCGGCCTTCCCCGGCGTACGCCAGGCGCTCCTCCCGCGCTCGCTCGTCCTGCGCTCGCTGGGCACTTGCAGCCTGCTCGCGGCGACGTCCAACGCGTACCGGGGGTGGCTGGTGGATGGGCTGGCTGATGGAGGGGTGGGCGTGGTGGCATGCTTCGCGGGGAGGTTTGTGGTGGAGGAGGTGAGCGTGCGGCGGTGGGGTTCTGGGCAGGTGTTGGGGCTTGCGCCTGACGCGGCTTCGGCGCGAGCTGGGCAGGGGCTTGCCCGGATCGCGAAGTGGAGTGCGGCCGGTTGTGACGATCGGGCGGTCTGGGGTTTGTGCCAGGGCAGTGGGGCCAAGCCGTATCAGACCGTGGTCGATCTCGAGGGGCCCGCGTTTCGGTGTTCGTGCCCGAGCCGGAAGTTTCCCTGCAAGCACGCGATCGGTCTGCTTCTGCTCTGGTCCGCGGGTGCTCTTCCCAGCGAGGCCGAGCCTGCATGGGTTGCGGCTTGGCTGGCCGATCGCGAGGCCCGCGCTGCCAAGGGGACAGCCGATGCGGTCGGGGAGGCCGGCGGGGCGAGTGAGGAGGGGGCGGCGAAGCAGCCGGATCCGGAGGCGGCGGCGCAGCGGGCCGCGCGGCGGGCGGATCGGGTGGCGTCGGGGATTGCGGAGTTGGAGAGCTGGCTTGCGGATCAGGCGCGGCATGGGTTGTCCGGGTTCGAGCACAGGGGGTACGAGGAGCTGAGCCGGCTGGCCGCGCGGATGGTTGACGCGCAGGCGCCGGGGATCGCGGGCGCGGTACGGCGTGCGGCGGGCGTGATCGGCCGGGGTGAGGGTTGGCCTGGTGCGTTGCTGGAAGAGCTCGCGCTGATCCATCTCATCGTGCAAGCCCATGCCCGCCTCGGGGAATTGCCCGCGCCTTTGGTGGAGACGGTGAGGTCCCGGATCGGGTGGACGGTCGAGACGGCCAGGGTTCGGGACGAGGGCGAGTACGTCGACGACGAGTGGCTGGTACTCGGGCAGGTGGTCGAGCCCGATGACCGGCTGACCGTTCGGCGGGTCTGGCTCCGGGGCCGTACGACCGGCAGGATCGGGCTCATCCTCAGCTTCGCCGCGCCTGGACGCCAGTTGGACCTCCTGCCCGGCGGACCCGGCGACATCATCCCGGCAAGGCTCTCCTATTACCCAGGCGCCCTGCCTCTCCGCGCCCTGCTGACCCCACCAGCCGAACCGACCGAGCCGAGGGCCGAGCCGACCGAGCCGATGCCGCCGACGAGGCCGGATGGGGTGAGCGTGGAGGAGGCGTTGGCGTCGTTCGCCGAGGCGCTTGGGACGGACCCGTGGAATGAGCGCATGCCGTTCGTCCTGGCCCAGGTCAGACCCGCACGAGTCGGTGACGGGTGGGCGTTGGTGGACGAGGCGGGCGACGGTCTACCGCTGCTCGCCGGGATCGACCCGTGGCCGCTGCTGGCCGTCTCTGCGGGCGAGGCGCTCACCGTGGCAGGGGAGTGGAATCGCTTCGGCTTCCGCCCGATCACCTGTTGGCACCACGATCGCGCGGTGGCCCTCGCATGAGCGGCTGGGACAAGCTGGTCAGCGCCGCCCTGCTCGGGACGGATCGGCGTCCACCGAATGCCGATGACCTCCCCGACGCGATCCGCCGCGCCCTGGCGACCACGACCGCGACCGCGACCACGTCTGCGACCGCGACCGCGACCACGTCAGACCCCGTGCGGCTGCTGCTGGACGCGGCCGCGCTCGAGACGACGTACCGCCGAGCAGGCAGGCCGGCCCTCAAAGGCCTGACGCCGATCGCCCCAGCCCCTGGCGAGGACCGCCCGCTGGTCCGACCGGCCGCCGCCAACCGTCTAGCGATGATGCTCGGCGGCCAGCAGGCGACCGTACTCGGCGAGTGGTTGCGGGTCGTGCTCGATCGCGGTTGGGGTGTGCCGCCGGAGTTCTTGCCGGCGTTGGCCGACTTCGCCCGCGGCCGGACGGAGTACCGCGCGCTCGTCGCCGCGGTCGCCGATCGCCGGGCCAAATGGCTCGCGAATCTCAACCCGGACTGGCGATTCCTCGCCCTGCACACCACCTCCGAGCAAGAGGACGACTGGACCCACGGCACGCCCAACCAACGCCGCGCCTGGCTGATCCGTACCCGCGAGCAAGATCCCGCGGCAGCGCGCGAGGCCCTCCTGGACGTTTGGCCGAGTGAGCCCGCAGTCGTTCGTGCCGACTTCCTGGCCCTGCTCGCCAACGGCCTCAGCAAGGATGACGAGGAGTTCGCCGAACGTGCCCTGGACGATCGAGCCTCCGACGTACGTCGTACCGCCGCATCCCTCCTCGCCCGCATTCCCGGCTCGGCGTATTCCGCGCGGATGGCGGCCAGAGCCCAAGCCTGCTTGACGTTCCAGCCGAAGAAGGTCCGCGTCACCCTGCCGAGGCGGCTGGACGAGAGCATGCAGCGCGACGGGATCATCGCCAAACCCCGGCAGGCGATGGGCGAGAAGGCTTGGTGGTTACGGCAGATCCTCGCCGCCGCACCCCTCACGACGTACGACGTGAAGATCGCCGACGCCGAGGTGACAGGGTTCGACCAGGCCTTGTTCTTCGAGGCGCTGGCGGATGCGACGGTTCGCGAGCGCGATCCCGAGTGGGCGCGCGCGTTGCTGAAGACCAAGGTCGCGGGCGCCCGGTTGATCGCGATCCTTCCACCCGAAGAATGGGGCACTGCTATCGGTAAACGTGGTGACCTCGCCCAGGTGGTCGGCGGGCTGCCGGTGCCGTGGCCCGACGGACTGGCTGTCGCGATGCTCGACCTGCTCGACCAGGCCACGCCGGACCACGGCTGGGCGCGGCTCGCGAGTGTGGTCTCGCAGGCGGTGCCCGCCGGCGTACTGGACCATCCGATCACCCGGCGCCCGATCGACGAGGAACAGACCTGGCGGCGGCGCTTGATCGAGACGCTGACCTTTCGACGCGAGATGTACGAGGAGTTGTCATGACCGAAGTGATGCGGCCGCATGCCGAGCAGGAGTACGCCGGTGAGCTCGCCGCGCTGGCGAAGGCCGACGACCGGCCGCGCCCTCCGGCATGGCTGTTGTCCCCGGCGGCCGTCGTGACGTACTTGCTCGGTGGGGAGGCCGATGGCGTCGAGATCACCCCGAAGTACGTCGGCCCGCGCAGGTTGGTCGAGGTGGCGGTGGCGACGCTTGCGACGGATCGCGCGCTGTTGCTGCTCGGCGTGCCCGGTACCGCGAAGACGTGGGTCAGCGAGCATCTCGCGGCGGCGATCAGCGGCGACTCGACGCTGCTCGTGCAAGGCACCGCGGGTACGGCGGAGGAGTCGATCCGCTACGGCTGGAACTACGCGCAGCTGATCGCGCAAGGTCCGTCGGAGGCCGCGCTGGTGCCGAGTCCGGTCTATCGCGCGATGGCCGGGGCGAAGATCGCGCGGATCGAGGAGCTGACGCGGATGCCGTCCGACGTCCAGGACGCGCTCATCACCGTGCTTTCGGAGAAGTCGCTGCCCGTGCCGGAGCTCGCGACCGAAGTCCAGGCCCGCAAGGGGTTCAATGTGATCGCCACGGCGAACGATCGCGATAAGGGGGTGAACGAGCTCTCCAGCGCATTGCGCAGGCGTTTCAACACCGTCGTGCTGCCGCTGCCGGATTCCGCTGAGGACGAGGTGGCGATCGTGTCTCGCCGGGTCGCGCAACTCGGCGAGGCCCTGGAACTGCCGAAGCAGGATGACGCTTTGGCCGAGATCCGCCGGGTGGTGACGGTGTTCCGGGAGCTGCGGGCGGGGCGTACCGAGGACGGGCGGACCGCGGTGAAGTCGCCGTCGGGCACGTTGTCCACCGCCGAGGCGATCAGCGTGGTCACCGGTGGCCTGTCGCTCGCGGCCCACTTCGGCGACGGCGTGCTTCGGTCGTACGACGTGGCGGGCGGCATTCTCGGCGCGGTGGTGAAGGACCCGTCGGCCGATCGCGTGGTCTGGTCGGAATACCTGGAAACCGTGGTGCGCGAGCGGGAAGGCTGGTCCGACTTCTACCGGGCCTGCCGGGATATCACCGGATGACCGTTCACCTCTTCGGCATCCGCCACCACGGTCCCGGGTCGGCTCGCGCGCTCGCGACGGCCCTCGCCGAGCTGCGGCCGGACGTCGTACTGATCGAAGGGCCTCCGGAGGCCGACAAGGTCGTCGAGCTGGCCGCTTCAGAAGAGATGGAGCCACCCGTCGCGTTGCTCGCGTATGCGGTGGATGACTCGGCGCGGGCCGCGTTCTGGCCGTTCGCGGTGTTCAGTCCGGAGTGGCAGGCGGTTCGGTACGGGTTGGCGGCCGGGGTGCCGGTGAGGTTTTGCGATCTGCCGGCGGCGTACCAGTTCGCGGGCGAGCCTAAAGAGAGGCGTAAAGGCCTCGCGGTTGATCCGTTGGCGGAGATGGCGCGGGCCGGCGGGTATGACGATCCCGAGCGTTGGTGGGATGACGTGGTCGAGCATCGCAGGGATGGCGCGCCGCCGTTCGAGGTGATCGCGGACGCGATGGGTGAGCTGCGTGCTGGCGAGATGGCGGAGGGGCGGGAGGCGCAGCGCGAGGCGTACATGCGGACCGTGCTGCGCAAGGCGATCCGCGAGGGGTTCGAACGGATCGCCGTGGTCTGCGGCGCCTGGCATGTGCCGGCCCTGACCGAACCGTTGCCCCCGGCAACACACGACCAGCGCATCCTGAAAGGGCTGCCGAAGAGCAAGGTCGCGTGCACCTGGGTGCCGTGGACGCACGGCCGCCTCGCCACCGCCAGCGGGTACGGCGCGGGCGTCACCTCGCCCGGCTGGTACCACCACCTCTTCACGGCGCCCGACCACGTCACCACGCGCTGGCTGACCCGGGTGGCCCAGGTGTTGCGGAAGAAGGACCTCCCGGTTTCGAGCGCGCACGTCATCGAGGCCGTCCGGCTGGCCGAGACGCTGGCCGCACTGCGGGAGCGGCCGCTAGCGGGTCTGAGCGAGATGACCGAGGCAACGAGAGCAGTGCTCTGCAACGGGAACGATGTTCTCCTCGACCTGGTCACCCGCGAGGCCGTAGTCGGCGAGCTGCTCGGGTCCGTCCCGCCCGAGACCCCGCAGGCGCCCGTCGCGGCCGACCTCGCGGCGCAAGCTCGCCGCCTGCGGATGCGTCGGGATGCCACCGAGCGCCTGGTTGATCTCGACTTGCGAAAGCCGAACGACCTGGCCAAGTCCCGCCTCCTGCACCGCCTCCGCATCCTCGGCGTCGACTGGGGCGAACCGGCCGAGGCCGAGCGGCAGAACACGGGCACCTTCCGTGAGACGTGGGCCCTGCTCTGGGAGCCCGGGCTCGAGGTCGACCTCGTCGCGGCCGGCGCGCACGGGACTACCGTTCTCGGCGCGGCCACCACTGTCATGCTCGCAGCGGCGGCCGATTCGTCAACCCTGGCAGAGGTTACGGCCGCGCTCGAGCGATCCCTGCTGGCCGATCTGCCCGACGCTCTGCCCGAGTTGTTGCGTGGTGTCGACACCCGCGCGGCCAAGGACGCAGACGTCGGTCACCTGATGGCGGCGCTGCCCGCGCTGTCCCGATCCGCTCGGTACGGCGATGTCCGCGGCAACAACACCGCCGGGCTGACCGAGGTGGCCGAGCGCATGGTCGCCCGCGTGTGCGCAGGCCTCGGTCGTACCGTGCACGGTCTGGACGCCGAGGCCGCTGCCAAGGTGCTCGCGCTGATCGAAGGCGTACAGGAGGCCACGTCGTTGCTCTCGGCAACGGTGCGCGACGAATGGCTGGAAACCTTGCAGGGATTGAGCGATCGTGCGACCGTGCCGCCGTTGATCACCGGACGGCTCACCCGATTGATGCTCGACGCCGACCGGCTCGACTCGGCCGAGGTCGCGCTCCGCCTCGGCCGCGCGCTCACCCCCGGTGTCGAGACGAACGCGGCGGCGGCGTACGTCGAGGGGTTCCTCGCGGGCCGGGGTCTGCTCCTCATTCACGACGAACGACTGCTCGAGCTGGTCGACCGATGGCTCGCGGCCGTTCCGGACGAGGCCTTCTTGGAGGTTTTACCCTTGCTGCGAAGGACTTTCGGCACGTTCGCGCCACCCGAGCGGAGGTCGATCGGCGAGAAGGCGCGCGGGTTGGGGCTCGCCACGAAGGCCGCCGATGTCGCAGACCTCGAGGATGAGCGGGCGGCCGCCGCGCTTCCCGTCGTACGACTGCTGCTGGGGATACCGGCATGAGCACAGACGAGCGGTTGCGGCGATGGCGGATGGTGCTCGGTGGGGAGGCCGAGGAGAGTACGGCGCAGGGCTTGTCCGCGGAGGACCGGGCCGTCGACGAGGCGTTGGCCGCGTTGTACGAGGGCCGTCCGGAAGGCGCCGGTGGCAAGAGGGCCGCCGGGCTGGGCGCCTCCGCGCCGAGGGTGGCGAGGTGGCTCGGCGATATCCGGCAGTACTTCCCGAGCAGCATCGTGCAGGTGATGCAGCGCGACGCCGTCGACCGCCTCGGTATCACCCGGCTGCTGATGGAGCCCGAGTTGCTCGGAGCCGTCGAGCCCGACGTACACCTTGTCGGCACGCTGCTCACGCTCAACGAGGTGATGCCCGAGGAGACCCGCAGCACCGCGCGCGAGGTGGTCCGCAAGGTGGTGCTCGAGCTCGAAGCTCGGCTCGCCGAGCGGACCCGGGCCGCGGTCAGTGGCGCGCTCGACCGGGCCGCGCGCACGACCCGGCCGAGGCATGGCGATATCGACTGGGATCGCACGATCCGGGCCAACCTCAAGCACTATTCGCCCGAACTGGGCACGATCGTGCCGGACCGCGTCATCGGCTATGCCCGCCGCAATCACAGCGTGCAGCGCGATGTCGTGCTGGCGATCGACCAGTCGGGTTCGATGGCCGAGTCGGTGGTGTACGCGAGCCTGTTCGGCGCGGTGCTCGGGTCGATGCGGGCGTTGCGCACCAGTCTGGTCGTGTTCGACACCGCCGTGGTCGATCTGACCGACCAACTGGAGGATCCGGTCGACGTCCTGTTCGGTACCCAGCTCGGCGGCGGCACCGATATCAACCGCGCGCTCGCCTATTGCGAGGGCCTGGTGACGCGTCCGGCCGAGACGATCATGGTGCTGGTGAGCGACCTGTACGAAGGCGGTGTGCGCGAGGACCTGCTGAGGCGGGCGCGTTCGCTGGTCGAATCGGGCGTGCAACTCGTGGCGCTGCTCGCGCTGTCGGATTCCGGCACTCCGTCGTACGACGCGGAGAATGCGGCGGCCTTGAGCGAGCTCGGCGTGCCGACCTTCGCGTGTACGCCTGACCTGTTCCCCGACTTGATGGCAGCGGCGATCCGTCGCGACGACCTGGGGGCCTGGGCCGCGACGGCCCTCGCCGACTGAGAGGCTGAGGTTATGCGAATCGTGGCGCTGACGTCGTTCCTGCCCGCCTACCAACGCGTCGCCGAATGGACCGAGCGCAATGACCATGAGCTCGTGCTGGTGGTGACGCTGCCGCTCGGCGCGAACCAGCGGTACGACGCCGCCGCGCCGCCGTTCGTGCTGGATCTGCCCGAGAGCGTGAACGTGCTGATCACCGGCAAACTCCGTACGGTCGCGGCGCCGGTGATCGAGGCGATGCGGCCCGACCTGGTCATCTCGATCGCCTTCCCGCGGCTGATCCCGGGGGAGATCCTGACGATCCCGAAGTACGGCGCGTACAACATGCATCCGTCGCCGCTGCCGGCCGGCCGCGGGCCGAACCCGATCCGCCTGGTCTACGAGGGCGCGGAGACGATCGGCGCCACCCTGCATCGCACCGAGGCCGGGTTCGACACCGGCGCGATCATGGCCCAGCGGGAACGGCCGCTGCCGGCAGACCTCACCGGCGCGACCATCTTCCAGTCCTGGGGCGAGATGATCGGCGAGGTGATCGAGGAGGGTACGGCGAAGGCGTTCGCGGGCGATCCCGGCGTACCGCAGGACCCGGCCCTCGCCACCCAGGCGCCGCCCTTCACCGATGCCGAGCGCTGGCTCGACCTGACCGAGCCCGCGGCCGTCATTCGTCGTAAGGCTGCCGCGCTCAACATCACGGCCGTCACGGCGCGAGTGCCGCTGAATGGTGAGGCGGTGCTGGTTCGAGAGGTCCATCTCGAGCCGTCCGCGGGTCTTCCGCCGGGCACGGTTATCGAGCAGCGCCCGGACGGCTGGGCCGCTCAGGCCGCCGACGCTGTCGTACGGCTGGTGACGGCATGATCCCCACCGCGTGGCAGTCCGCCGATTTGGGAGCGCGCCTCGCGTGGAGCGAGCGCTGGATGCCGCGGACGGCCGCTGCGGGTCAGGCCTTGCCGCGGCTGGACGACGTACGGCTGGCGGTGACCAGTCATCTCGATCTGAAGGCGTTCGTGATGCTCCGGGCATTGCTGGGCGCAGGAGCGAAGATGATCGTGCACGAGGCTGATCCGGCTACCACTTTGACGGACGTCGTCGGGCTGCTCGCTGACCGTGGCGTGGCGGTGGTTACGCCTGGGGAGTGCGTCGACTGGGAGCCGACGTACACGCTCGAGATGGGCGGGGACATCGTGGTCGAGGCGGCTGCTCGGGAGTACTACGGGATCGCGGCCGGGGTTGAGACCACGCGGACCGGGCTCAGCCGGATCGGCGCGGTTGAGCTGATGCATCCCGTGTTCGACGCGGATGGGCTGCCGTTGAAGAACCATCTGCATAACCGGTTCGCCGTCGGTTCGAGCACCTGGCAGACGGTGTTGTCCCGGACGAACTTGTCGTTGCACGGCCTGGTCGTCGTGGTGGTCGGGTACGGCGAGGTGGGTGGCGGGCTGGCCCGGACGGCGCGGGGGCACGGGGCGCAAGTGCTCGTCGCCGAGGTGGATTCGGCCCGCGCCACGGTCGCGTCGTACGACGGGTTCGAGACGGGTCTGCTCGCGGACCTGGCCTCGCGGGCTGACGTCGTGGTGACCGCGACGGGCCGGCCGGGCGCGGCACCAGCGCGTGTTGGTTATAAGGACGGCTGTCTGCTGGTCAATGCCGGGCATTCGCCGGACGAGGTCGATTTGGCCGGGCTCGGAACGGGGACGGAGGTCATTCCGGCCGTGACCAGTCATCGCGTGGAGGGGCGCGAGGTGCTGCTCTTCGCGGGCGGGCACGTGGCGAACCTCGCGGCCGGGGATGGGGACAGCCTGAACGCCTTCGACATCACCGCGGCTGTGCTCGTCGAGGCGTTGGGCTGGACGGTGAGGTACGGCGCCGCCTACCCGCCTGGGCTGCATCCGCTGCCGCTAGGCTTCGAGGGTGGAGCAGGTGGTGTTGCTGGATGAGGCCGGGCGGGCTGTTGGCGTGGAGGCCAAGGCCTTGGTGCATCATGCCGCGACGCCCTTGCACTTGGCGTTCTCCAGTTATGTGTTCGATGCGCGTGGGCGGTTGTTGCTGACCCAGCGGGCTCTCGTTAAAAGGACTTGGCCGGGGGTCTGGACCAATAGTTGCTGCGGGCATCCATCTCCGGGGGAGGCGGTCCAACTCGCGGTTGAGCGGCGGCTGCGGGACGAGCTCGGCGTGGTCGCTGTTGGGATCGACCTGGTGTTGCCGGCGTTCCGCTATCGCGCGGTGATGGACGACGGGACCGTTGAGAACGAGTTGTGCCCGGTCTACCGGGTCACGACCGACTCCGACCCGGCGCCGGATCCGGCTGAGGTCGAGCAAGTCCGCTGGGTTGAGTGGGCGTCGTTTGTGTTGGACGTGCGGGAGCGGCGGGAGCAGGTCTCGCCGTGGTGCGTGTTTCAAGTGGAGCAGCTCGCCGCCCTCGGGCCCGACCCGGCCGGCTGGCCCGTTGCCGATCCCAGGGACCTTCCGCCCGCTGCCGCTCTGGCATAGAGCGGGGTGTCGTCGGGGATGCCGAGCGAGCTCCGTCTGGTGGCCAGGATGGCTGGTTTTGGTTAGCGCCGACGCATCGCGCGGGCGACTTCCTGGCGTACGGAGGGCAGTTCGGGGTAGAAGGCGTTGCCGGGGCATTCGGTCTGGTTCCAGTCGCGGTGGCCGGAGATCGCCGAGACGGTCTTGGTGGCGCCGCTGATCGGGTTGACGTAGTTGACCGTGCCGAGCGGGTCGACCTTGCAGAGCTTCGCGAGCGAGGCGAGGACCTTCACGAGCGACTGGCGCTGCGCTGCGGACGGCTGACGGCCGGTGAGATCGCCGAGCATCGAGACGCCGACGTTGCCCGCGTTGAAACCAACGGCGTGGGCCGCGTTGCTCATGTGCGGTACGTCGCCGAGCGGGCTGCGGAACACCGGTACGCCGTCCTCGCCGGACCAGCGGCCTTCGTAGACCACGCCGTTCGGATCGATCAGCAGGTGGTAGCCGATATCGCCGAAGTCGCGGGTGATCGTGTGGGTGTAGTAGATCGCTCGGATCGTGGCCGCGTGGTCCGGGCCGAGCGAGTCGCCCGCGGTGTGGTGCACGGTCAGCGTCTGGACCGGGAAGTAGGCCTGCGGGTATCGCTCACTGCCGTCCGGGTTGAACCGCAGGGTCTCGTCCGCACCCCAGCCGGCCCGGTTCACGAACTCGCAGCCCGAGGCGGTGAACGAGGTGCTGACCGAGAGCGAGCCGACGCCGAGCGGGCCGTCGGTGGTGTTCAGCGCGACGGTGACCACGTTCGTGGCGCCCGGCGGCGGCTTCACCTCGTACCGCGTGGCCTTGCGCGCGCCGAACAGTGCCAGCCGCTTGCCTGCATAGTCTTCGCTGTCGGAGTTGGCGTCCGAGTCGCCCGCGATGAGTGGCCGCCAGGCGCCCCAGCGGCCGTTGTGCTCGAGGCGGTAGACGCCGCCGCGCTTCGGGCCGAACCAGTCCACGCTGACGAAGTCGAGCGGGAACTCCGCGGCCGCGGTCAGTTGGCCGGGCGCCGCGATCTCCGCGAGCGTCTGCGGCGCAGCCTCACCGGCGGCGGTCGCGGGCGCGGCCCCCGGGCTGGCGATCGCGGTGAGTGGGCTGGTCAGACCGGCTGCAGTGCCGGTGGCGACCGCTCCGATCAGGGCCTGGCGGCGGGTCAGCATCGTCGTCCTCCTGGAAGCGTTTGGGCGGAACGCGACCCGATCGCCATCAGCGCCGCGTCACCCGTGACCCTAAGTGCCCGCGGTGTCAGGCGATTGCTCTGGACAGGTGATCGTCAAGGTGTATGATCGTCACTGAAATTGACTATCAAGCTTCGTGACTAACTGAGTGAGGCGTAATGAGCACCATCGAACTGACCCGCTTCCGCGTCGACGAGGACAAGGCGGCCGAATTGCTGGCCGCCCGGCCGGGCATGCTGGCCGACTTCGCCGCCGACCGGAGCGGGTTCATCGCCGCGCAGCTGATCAGCCTGCCCGGTGGTGAATGGCTGGACGTGGTCGAGTGGGAGACCCCCGAGGACTTCGCCGCCAGCCGCGACAAGGGCGCCAACCGGCCCGGTATCGCCCGCTTCTTCGCCGCCATCGCCAAGCTCGTCACCGCCGAAGAAGGCACCCTCGCCGACGTCCCGGCCGCGAACCAGGCGCGAGCCTGATGCGCGCCGCTTGGTACGACGAGCAGGGGCCCGCCGCCGACGTACTCCAGGTTGGTGAGGTTGCCGATCCGGTCGCCGGACCGGGCGAGGTGCGCGTCCGCGTGGCGTTCTCGGCCGTACATGTCGGCGATATCGGCAAACGTCGCGGCTGGTGGGGTTCGACGATGACGTTCCCGCGGGTCATCCCGCACGGCGATGGCGCCGGCGTGATCGACCAGGTCGGCGAAGGCGTCGACCCCGGCAGGGTCGGTGAGCGCGTCTGGGTCTACCTCGCGCAGTCGTATCGCCCCTTCGGTACGGCGGCCGAGTTCACGGTGGTTCCCGCCGACCGGGCCGTTCCGGTCCCGGCGGACGTCGCCGACGTACCGGAAGCGCTCAAGCTCGGCGC
Source organism: Kribbella sp. NBC_01245 (assembly GCF_036226525.1). Taxonomy (NCBI): domain Bacteria; kingdom Bacillati; phylum Actinomycetota; class Actinomycetes; order Propionibacteriales; family Kribbellaceae; genus Kribbella; species Kribbella sp. NBC_01245. The sequence goes on along the minus strand of NZ_CP108487.1, from coordinate 4,921,955 downwards.
CGATCGCGCGCTGGCCGTGGACGAAGCCGATCAGGCGGAGCTGGCCAAGAAGATCGGGCCGGTAGATCGCATCGCCGAGGTCGCGTTCGACGGCAATCTCGCGCTGGACGTCGAGATCCTTCGGTACGGCGGCAGCATCGCAACGTACGCGACGCGTGATCCGCAACCCGCCATTCCCTACTGGGAGTTGGCCTTCAAGAACATCAGGGTCGAGTTCCTCAGCAACGAAGACTTCCCGGCCGAGGCGAACGAGCAGGCCGTCGCGGATCTCACCGAGGCCGTTGCCGCGGGCGACCTGCTCTACCCGATCGCGGCGCGCCTCCCGCTGGACCAGATCGCCCAGGCCCACGACCTGACCGAGTTGGCGCCGTCCGGCCACCGCGTCCTGATTGAAGTGACCAAATGAGCGGGGGAAGGGACGTAGGCATCCTGGCCAGTCACCTACTCGGGGCCTTCCAGAAGGAGATGTTCACCCAGCTGGCGGCCGAGGGACATGCCAGTCTCCGCCCGCGCCATGGCGCCGTGCTGGCCTATATCGACGTCGAAGGCACTCGCGCGAGCGATCTGTCCGACCGGTCGGGCCAGCACAAGCAGGTCATCGGCACCCTCATCGACGAGCTGGAGGACCTCGGTTACCTCGAGCGGCGGCCGGACCCGTCCGACCGTCGCGCCAAACTCGTCGTACCGACCAAGCTCGGGCGGGACCAAATGATCCGCGCCGCCCGGATCCGCGACGAGATCGAGGCCCGGTACGCCGAAAAGGTGGGAAAGCCCAGCTACGCCGTCTTCAAGAACGTGTTCAACCTGCTGGTTCAGCCTTGACCGGGTCGTTGTAGATCCCGGCCGGCTCCTGCCCGGTCAGCTCGCCGATCGCGGCCATGATCTCGTCGGTCGCTTTGCGGCGCGCCTGGGCCGGCCGAATACCGTCGCCGGGCGGGTCGAAGACCAGCGGCTCGCCGTACCGGATGGTCGGCCGGTGGATCCGCGGCCAGCTCTTGCCGATCGGCTGGATCCGGTCGGTGCCGATCACCCCGACGGGTACGACGGGAGCGCCCGAGGCGAACGCCAGCCAGGCGACCCCGGTCTTGCCACGGTAGATCCGGCCGTCCCGCGAGCGGCTGCCCTCGGGATAGATACCGAAGGCCTTGTCCGCTCGCAGCACCTCGAGGGCCGCGTCGAGGGAGGCCTGGGCGGCTCCGTGCGTACCGCGCTCGACTCCGATCGCATCGATCGCTGAGAAGAAGGCCGCCACCAGCCGCCCGCGCAGACCCTTGCCGCGGAAGTACTCCGCTTTGGCCAGGAACACCACTGGTCGCGGCGCCCACAACGGGATCACGATGCTGTCGATGAACGAGAGATGGTTCGAGGCCAGGATCACCCGGCCCTGCCGCGGTACGTTCTCCCGGCCCTCGATCACCGGCCGGTAGATCAGTCGCGCCAGCGGGGCGATCACCAGTCGCACGATCGCTTGAATCATCCAGCCTCCCTCGGGTGCGCTTGAGAGGCCAGTCTCCACCCGATCAGCGTTCGACGCCGCCGGAAGTGCGGATCAGCACAACCGCGAGCGCCGAGATCACCATGCCGGCGAGCGCCAGCAGGCCGATCGTCTCGCCGAACATCAGCCAGGCCCAGACCATCGTCGCGGGCGGCACCAGGTACATCAGACTGCTGATCCGGGTAGCGCCCGAAAGCCGCAGGTTGAGCAGGTAGAACCCGTAGCCGCCACCGGTCGAGAGCACCACCAGCCAGATCGCGGCGCCGTAGAACCCGGGTTCGGACGGCACGGTGAACTCGCCGGTCATCGAAGCGAGGATCGTGAAGAAGATCGCTCCGACGAGCACTTGCAGCGCGAGGCCGTCGACCACACCCACGGCCGGTCGGCGTCGTCGGTCCAGGCAGGTGCCGATCACGAGCGCGACCACTCCGGCGAACGGAAGCAGGTACGTCACCGGCGAGGCGTGCCCCGCGCCGAGGTCGCCCGCCACCACGAGCCCAACGCCGCCGACGCCGAGGATCAGCCCGACCCATTGCCAGGGGCCGACGCGTTCACCGAGCAGCGGCCCGGCGACCGTGGCGACCAGGATGGGCTGCAGCGCGCCGATCAACGCGGTGACGCCGGCCGGCACGCCGTGGTCGATACCGCTGAAGATGAACCCGAGATAGGCGCACTGGCTGAACAATGCCATCACCAGTTGCGTCGTCAGATCGCGCCGGGAGATCCGCGGTCGCCGCCAGGCCAGCACGGCCAGACCGATCGCCGCCGCGAGCAAGTAGCGCCAGGCCAGCAGGTTGAACGCCGTACCGTGCGTCGTTCCCCACTTGGCCCCGATGAATCCCGAACTCCAGAAGACAACAAAACCCACCGCCGCCCCGGCCGTCACCGAACGCGTGTGCTGGGTACGGATCGGCTCAGCCAGAGTGGTCATAGCGGCCACGTAACCACACCGGTCGGTATACTCGCAGTATGGTTGCCCAGATCGTGAGACAAGCCCAGTGGTGCGTCACCTGGCCGGAGCCGGTCGTCCAGATCGCGGCGACCCCGGCTGCGGAGCGGATCCTGACCGCGGCGGCGGATCTCTTTTACCGGCAGGGGATTCGCGCGGTAGGAGTGGACGCGATCGCCGCCGCGGCCGGAGTGACGAAGAAGACCTTGTACGACCGGTTCGGCTCGAAGGACAACCTGATCGCGGCCTACCTGCAACGGCGGGACGAGACCTGGCACGCCTTCCTGGACGAGCAAATGGTCAAGCGGCGAGCGACGGAGCCGGAGCAGATCATCCTGGCCTTGTTCGCGGCGTTGACCGATTGGGTCGCCGAACACGAGCGAGGTTGCGGGTTCATCAACGCCGCCGCCGAACTGGCCGAGGCGGATCATCCCGCCATGCCGGTGATCGTCGGCCAGAAACGCTGGATGCGCGACGAGTTCGCCGCCCAAGCCCGTCGCGCCGGCCTCCGCCGACCCGGCGAACTGGCCGACCGCCTCCTCCTACTCCACGAAGGCGCCCTGGTCACCCACCAAGTGGCCGCCATGCCCCAAGCCACCCAAACCGCCACCCGCGCCGCCCGCGACCTCTTGGCAACCTGGCCCCACCACTAGCCCGCCCCACGCACCCCGGCCATTCCCCCAACAACGATCGAACGCGAAATGCACACCCGCAGGCGAATTTGTGGATAACCCTCCCGCGAGGTGCCTTGTCATGTCGTGCGCGTGCAAATACAACAAGGCACCTCGCGGAATGGGTTTGCACAAAATTGGGCTGCACGTGTGCGGCTCGGGCCTGGGTGCTGTGGGCTTGGTGTCCACAGGTAGCGCACTACGCGTCCGATGGTGCTAGTGGTATCCACAGGGGCGAACGCGTTTTGCGTCCGACTGCTCTTAGGGGCGGTAGGCGGCGTCGACCTCCACTTCTACCAGCCAGCCCGGGACGGGGAGGTTTTCGATTTCCAGGGCGAAGCGGGACGGGCGGGCCTTGTTCACGACGAAGGGTGTGGTGGGTGGGGCCGTGCCGAGGGGGACCGGGATCGGCTTGCCGGTGACGAGATCCGTGTTCGCGAAGTACTGCCGGTAAGCCCGGTTCCAGCCCGCGAAGTCGGCGATGGGCTCGCCGGCGGGGTTCTGCAGGAAGACGCGCATTGTGTAGACATCGGCATACGTGAGGCCTGCCGCCTTGAGGTTTTCGCCGATCCGGCGCAGTGCGTTGATGCCTTGGGCTTCGGTGATTGTGACGCCTGGCGGGAGTGCGCCGCCCGGGAAAACCTCGGTGTCGACGTACCGCGTCTCGCTCCCCGCGGGGGCCGACGTGTTGAGGGCAGCCGGGCCGAGGCCGCTGGTCTTGTAGATGGGCGTGTTCGCGCCGATGCCGACGCCGTTCGCGATCATCGGATTGGCCTGTCCGGCGGGCAAGGCCGGTACGACGGTGCCGGGCTTCGGCGGTTTCGGGCGATCCCACCAGGCGTCGGCGGCGATCGTGAACGAGCAGGTCGCGATAGCCGTGGTGACAACGGCGATGACGGTACGACGTCCGAACATGCGAGTCCTTCCAGGAGCGGTCATCGGGCAGTCACCCTAGTGTGCAAGGCGGTAATGGTCGCGCGGGCCGAGACCATCGCGCCGTGCTGCCAAGCGATCGCGTGGCTGAGGTGGTCACCCGCGAAATAAACGTTGCCTGCGGCATCGAGTAACCGCGCGTAAGAGGCATCGGTCTGCGAGGGCCAGCCGACCCACGCCCCGCGCGAGTATTCGGTGCCGGCCCAGTTGACCGAGAACGACGCCCGCACATCGCGCAACGCCGAAGGACCGTGGATCTTCGCGCTCTGCGACAACGCCCGCTGAAGCCGATCGCTCGGAGACAAGGCGCCATAGGCGTTCGCATTCAAGCCAGTGTTGTAGTAGCCGATCATCGTGCCGCGATCGCCGTGGAAGCCGGTCGACGGGTACCACAGGTTCGTCAGATCCAAGGTGGTGTTGGTGATTCCGCCGTAGATCCGGTGGTCCTGCTCCCACCAGCGACGGCCGTACTCGATGCCGATCTTGCCCGCGTTCGACGGCGTCGCGTATCGCAACGCGGTCACCACCTCGGCCGGCAGGTTCGACGGTACGCCCGCGGCGATGTGCGGCGGCAGCGTGCAGATCGCGAAGTCGGCCGCGATCCGCCGAACGCGCCCACCCGCGTTGTAATCGACCTCGACCCCGGCCGAGGTGTTGCGCAACCCGAGCACCTTCGCGCCGTACACGAACTTGTCCCGGCCGATCGCCCGCTCGAAGGCGTACGGGATCCGGTCCATGCCGCCGACCGGCTGGAACATCATCATCGCCTGGTCCCAGCCGAACTCGAACGAGAAGTAGTTCCCGACCCCACTGGCGAACACGTCACTCAGCGCGTACGGCGACAAGGGTTTGCCGCCCTCGAGCCCCGCGCCGGGCTCGACCTCATACCCCGCACGACCCGAGCCGGAATACCTGAAACTGGCAGCGGCATCCCCCTCGACCTTCGGCCCGATAGCGCCATAACCACGAAGAAACGCGATCAACGCTTCCTTGTCCGACGTACTGAGGTAAGTGTCGAGCGCACCCTGGCTGGTCGCCTTCGCCAGCAATTCCGAGACGTACCCGTACACGTCTGCCTTAGCGGTCCGATGGCGAATCGGCTTGTTGGAAAGGGATGTCGAGCCTTCGCGATAGAGATAGGCGTCGGCGTTCTGGTTGGTGAAGGGCTCGATAGCAACACCGAGTTCGCGGCAGTAGTCGAGCGTCACGTGGTGCTGCGGAATGCGTCCCGGCCCGGCGTTCATGTACTGCCCAGGCGAGAAGCGCGCCCGCTGGGTGTAGCCGTTCAGGTCCTTCTCGACCGTGCCGTCGCGGACCGTCCAGTTGCGTCCACCCGGGCGTTCCCGGGCTTCGAGCAGGGTGACCTGGTAGCCGGCTTTGCCGAGCTCGTAGGCGGAGGTGAGCCCGGCGATACCAGCCCCAAGGATGACGACGTGCTTCTTGCCGCGGCCGGCGAGATCGCTCGGCCGGGGTGCTGCGAAGGCGGGGGTGTCGGCGGCTCCCGCGAGCCCCAGCGCGCCCATCGCGCTGTACATCACGCCGGCACCACCGGCGATTCCGACCTGGCTGAGGAACTGTCTGCGTGTCTGGGCCATCTGTTCTCCTCGGCTGACCTGCGGCTGGGGGCGGCCGCGCGTAGGTAGTTGCCGAGGAAGCTATGGCCGGGTTGTTTCGGGTCGATCTCGCTTGAGTTAGCAGCAGAGATCCGATCTTTGATCAAATGTTAAGACTTGTCGCGAGCGTTCCAGCACGCGAAACGGCCCGGCATTCCGAGGAATACCGGGCCGCTCTCGTTAACGAAGATCAATCAGGAACGATAAGCCGTCCACATGTTGCTGATGCGGGTGCTCTGGTCCGCGGTGAACTGGTTGTAGCAAGAGTCGTACGAGTAGTCCATGTAGTTGTGGATCGGGTCCAGGCCGGGCAGCGAGCAGGAGTCGCGGCCCTCGGGGCAGCCGTTGGTCGAGCTGCTCTGCGCGGGCGTGTCCGCGACCTCGTCGTTCGTGGCCGTGCAGCCACCCTGGAAGGTGTGGTAGAGCCCGAACCAGTGGCCGGCCTCATGCGTCGCGGTCTCACCGAGGTTGTAGTTGGCGATCGAGCCGCCCGGCAGCGAGTCGAAGTGCACGCGGATGCCGTCGACACCCGGGTTACGGCTGTAGTCCCACGGGAAGGTGGCGATGCCGAGGTAGCTGAAGTCGACCAGCCAGATGTTCAGCGCGTTCGCGCCGCCCTTACGGGTCTGCTTGCGGTAGGTCGCGCTCTGCTTGTCCTTGTGCCAATTGTTGTTGTTGTACCGGAACGTCCCGGCCAGGTTGAAGGTGAAGCCGGTGTTCGCGGCCGCCGACGACTCGCCGCCGCCGAAGGTCGTGTTCAGTACGGTGAGCTGCTGGGCGATCTGGCTGTCGGTGACGTCACCGTTGCCGGCCGCGTCGCGCATCACGTGTACGTAGACGGGCACGGCCGCGGCGGCGAGCGCGCCCTGCGGCACCCCGATGCCACGGGCGGCCTTGGCCTTCAGGATCTGGGCCGTACGAGCCTCGACCGCGCGCATCTCGGCGGCGGACATCTCGCGGGTGTCCGGGCCGCGGCCACCCTTGGCGGCCGCACCGGTCTCACTGGTCGGGGTCACACAGTTCAAGGCCTGCAGCTGGTCGACGGGCAGTCGGGCCGAGGCACTACCGCCCAGCGGGCTGAAGGCGAGCGCCGTACCGGTCAGGATGACCGCAAGCGCGCGAGGACGGGTGATGAGAGATCGCATCGAAGCGCTCCTCAGGGGAAAGTGGCCGCGTCTGGGCGGGCGGCCGATTGCCCGGAATAGTGCGCAATTTTCAGCTGATCCGGAAGCGATCGTCCGGATTCTTTGTAAAATCTAGGGAAATCCTTCGGTTTGTCAGCCGGTCCCGGCCGGCGCCTCCAGGCTGCCGTAGCGCTCCATCCGCTGCCAGCGTAGCCGGGACCCGGCCAGCGCGGTGAAGACTGATTGGATGACTACGAGGTACATCAGCTGCCGGTAGACGAACTGCTGCAGCGGCAGGCTCCACAACGGCCCGGGCGATTCGCCGTCCAGCCGGAACGCGTACAACCCCATCGCGGCTTGCAGCGCCACGAAGGCGAGCCACAGCGCCATGATCCGGACCGGGTCCAGGAAGATCAGCCCGTAGATCGCGAACACGTCCACGACCGGCGCCAGCAGCGGCAGCAGAACCTGGAACAGCAGCAGATAGCCGAGCCCCCGGCGCCCGAGCTTGCCCGCCGCACCGCGCTGGACGAGCGCGCCACGGTGCTTCCACATCGCCTGCAGCGTGCCGTAGCACCAGCGGTAGCGCTGCCGCCAGAGCGCGCCGACGGACGCGGGCGCCTCGGTCCAGGCCTTCGCCCGCTCCTCGTAGACCACTCGCCAGCCGTCGCGGCACAACGCCATCGTGAGGTCGGTGTCCTCCGCGAGGGTGACGTCGCTGACCCCGCCGATCCGCAACAGCGCGCTGCGGCGGAAACCGCCCACGGCACCGGGCACGGTCGGCATGCACTCGGCCAGGTCGAACAGCCGCCGGTCGAGGTTGAACCCCACGACGTACTCGATGTGCTGCCAGCGGCCGAGCAGCCCGCCACGGTTGCCCACCTTGGCGTTCCCCGAGACGGCACCCACGCGTGGATCGGCGAACGCCTGCACCAGCATCCGGACGGCGTCCGGCTCGAAGACGGTATCGCCGTCGACCATCACCACCAGCTCGTACGACGCTGCTTGCAGGCCTGTGTTCAGGGCGGCCGGTTTACCGCCGTTGGCCTGCCGGATGACCCGCACGCCGGGCAGCCCGAGCGACTCCACCAGGTCCGCGGTGCCATCGGTCGAGCCGTCGTCCACCACGATCACCTCGACCGGATGGTCCGACGCGACCAGCGAACGGACGGCGGCCTCGATCCCGGCCGACTCGTTGTACGCCGGCACGATCACGCTCACCGGCTCGGTCACGGGTGGACCCGAAGCCGCAGCTCGACGCCCGCGGACGTGGCGCCGGGCGGCGATCACGACCGTGATGGCCCGCAGCACGCTGAGCGCGCCGGCCGCGTAGAGCAACCAGGTGAGCACGGTCAGCGTGAGGTCGCTGAGCCGGATCGCCCCGATGGCCGCCATACCTCGCCACTGCTCAGGCTTGGATGCCGGTTGCATCGGCTGCGCGAGGCCGACGGACTGGCTCACCGTGGTGAAGCGGAAGCCCTTGCGGGTCAGCTGCGGGATGAGCTTGTTGAGCGCGGTAAGGGTCTGGGTGCGATCACCGCCGGCGTCGTGCATCAGCAGGATCTGGCCGTTGCGGCCCTTGGGTGTCGAGTTCGCGATGATGCGGTTCACGCCCGGGCGGCGCCAGTCCTCACTGTCCAGCGTGCTCAGGACGGTCAGGTAACCCGCCGACCGGGCCTTGCGGATGGAGTCCCAATCGGGATCGGCGACGGCGTCCGGACTGGAGGAGTACGGCGGCCGCAGCAACGGCGTACTGACCCCCGCTGCTCCGGCCAGAATGAGCTGGCTCTGCCGTAGTTCGAGCGAACCTCGCCAGTCCGGCAAAGTGGCCAGATCCGCGTGGGTGAAGGTGTGTACGCCCAGTTCGTGGCCTTCGGCAACGATTCGCCTGGTCAGCTCACGATGTTTCGCCACCTCGGTGCCGACCACGAAGAACGTCGCTTTGATCTTGTGCGCCTTCAGCAGATCGAGCACCTTCGGCGTCCAGACCGGATCAGGCCCGTCGTCGAAGGTCAGCGCGATCGTCCGGGGCTTGGGCGCCGCCGTACGGGTCTTGGCGGCCGTCGCGTCGATCACCGGACCACCCGACGAGATATCGCGCGGTACGGCCTTCGCCGAGGCCCGGGGCGGCGCCTCGCCATCCGGCGCGGTCCCGAACAGGTGGTGGGTGTACCCCTGCAGCAGCATCGCTCCCGCCAGGCAGACCAGCAGGACGGTCAGCACCACCCAGTGGGTCCGCAGCGCCACATCGCGGCCGTGGCGCGCTCTCCGTCCGGCCATCGATCAGGGCTTCGCGGGCGACTTGTCGGTCCGGCCGGGCGGAGCCGTCGGCTTACCGCGCTGATGTGTTCCCGGCGTCGTTGTCGGACTCGGAGCCGTGGTGGGCTTGCTCGTCTGACCGGGCGTGGAGGGCCGGGTCGTGGTGGGCGCGACCGTCGGGATCGCGGACAGCGTCGACGTGGGACTCGGGGTTGTCCGGGTGCGCTCGTCAGCTGGGGTCGTCGGCGCGGTCGTCGTTGGAGCGATCGTCGGGGTGACCACCGGCGTCGGCTTCGACTGCGGGCGGACGGCGTCCGGCAGCGGGATGAACGGGGTGTTCGGTGCCGGGCCGCCGAGCAGGCTGCTGCCGAGCAGCAGCAGGTATCCGGCGGCGGGCACGGCGAGCAGGGCGCCGAGACGGCGGACGGAACGATGGCGGCGGCCGCTCGGGTCGACGAAGACCGGTTCGCGGCCCGGGAAGGGCGTCACAGCAGCGGGAGTCTAGCGGTCGGCGTAGGCGGTGACGAGTCGGCGGTTTTCCGCGTCACAGCGGCGATTCTGTTGGTAACGGGCCGTCACCGATTCAAGCGAAAGTGTGCTTGAAGTATTGCCATCGTCACATTCCGGGGTCTAGTTTGCGTTTGCGGCTGGGGGGTCGCCTCAGTGCGATCGTGGGGGTCGCGGGGGCCCGGTGCCGCGGGGGTGAATGTCATGGGGGTATTCCGTCTCGCGTCTTCGCGGCTGGTTTCGGTCACAGCGGCGGTAAGCCTGCTGACCGGCATGCTCGTCGTCACCGCTCAGCCGGCTCGTGCCGCTGAGAACGGGGTCGACGACCTGCTCGGGATGCTGGGTGCCGGTGGTGTGCCGAACAGTCTGGCCACCTGGACGTCCGGTCTCGCGACGATCGACAAACTCGGTGAACCTTTACCCCTGGTCGGCGCGAGTCCAGGCGGTTTGCTCGGCCTGAACGACGTGTTCCTGAAGGGCGTCACCGACGAGCTCGATGACGCCGTCGACTTCGGCGATCTCAGTGTCGACAAGGACATCACCATCGACGGCGGCCGGACCGGTCACCTCAAGACCACGGTCAGTGATCTCGGCGCGGGCAAGAAGCTCGACATCGTCGCGACCGTCGACCGCACCGTCACCGGTCAGGACCTGCGGCTGTCCAACGCCTCGCCGAAGGTGGAGCTCTCGGTCTCCGACGGCGTCACGCTCGGGCTGAAGTCCCGCCTGGCGTTGAGCGTGGTCTGGACCGGCAGCGCGGAGGACAAGGTCTACCTGGTGCACTCCACCACCACCCCACGTTTGGACGTCGACGCACACGCGAGTATCGACAACGCGGCCGCCAAGGCCGCGATCGGCATTCTCGGGGTCTCCCTGACCGGCTCGAGCCTGGACGTCGACGCGCACCTGGTCGGCACCGTCAGCGACCCGGACAACGACGGCAAGCTCTCCTTCAGCGACAACGGCGAACTGGCTCAGGCCGGATCGCTCGACGGGTTGTTCACCGCCGGGCTCGATCCACTGGGCTCCCAGCCGATCGACGAGTCCGACCCCGCCTCACGCGGTTCGGTACACGCCACCTTCCAGCTCGGCGCGGCCGCGTCGGGTATCCCCGCTTCGTTGCCCTCGGCAATCAGTGCGACCGTGCAGGTGGACTGGAACGACATCGGCGTGGGCGCGCCCGTGGTCTCCGCGCCCGACCTCGCCGCGACCGTCGGCAAGTTCCAGAACATGAGCCTGCGGGACCTCGCCGAGGGCATCGCCCAGGTGGTCACCTCGCTCACAGCGATCCAGAACGCCAAGTACGACCCGGACGCGGGCGGACCGCTGCCCACGATCGGTGATCTCGATCTGCCGTTCATGAAGGGCACGCTGGCCGACGTCATCCGGGTCAACGAGGTGCTGAAGAACTTCCTCGCCGCCAACACCATCCCGGCTCCCGGCCAGCCCGGCTTCGTACCAGGCGTGACCGACCCGGCCCAGGCAGGCCAGCCGACGTTCACCTCGTTGCAGGACCTGCTGAAGAAGCTCGACGACGCCTCCGACATCGACCTGTCCGGACTCGTCTGGGATGCCGGCAGCAGCAAGCTCGCCTTCAACCTCGCCATGACGAAGACCGCGCCGGTCACGCCGGTCGACCTGGACCCGGTCAGCATCGAGGCCTCCGGACCGACCGCGTCGTACGGCGCGAAGACGCTCACGGTGGCGGGCGCCGGCTGGAGCCCCAACCAGTGGCTCGGCCGTCGCGTTGTCGCCGGTACGTCGGCGGGCGAGGTGGCGAGCAATGACGCGAGCACCATCACGCTGAAGGCCGACTGGGCCGGCGGACAGCCCGCGCTCAACTCGCCGTACGTGATCGCGGGGTCCGAGCCGCACATCGGCGCGGTCACCTTCGCGAACAAGATCGACCAGGGCGGTCAGGGCATCCTGAACGCGAACGCCGAGCAGACCTTCGCGAAGGTCACGCCGTCGTTCACCGCGGCGCTCACGCTGGTGCTGGACCTGCAGGACGCACGCACGGGTGATGCCTGTATCGGCTTCCTCGGCAGCACCCAGGCCTGCCCGTTCACCCAGTCCAACGGCGCTCTCGACACGGTCATCCCGTCGCTGCCGCTGAACACCGACCGGATGATGATCCGGACCGGCTCGTCGCTGTTCTCGGCGGACTTCCCGATCGACACCGCCGTCGACCTGACCGCGAACGCCGGCTACTTCAAGGTGCAGCTCAAGGGCACGCTCAAGGTCTGCAACTCCTCGCTCAGCGACACCTGCGCGGCCGGTACGGCGACCGGGCACATGATGAGCCTCTCGCTCAAGCAGCAGGGCGACGCGCAGCACGACCTCCGCCTGTCCGAGCTCTTCAAGCAGTTGGTCGATTCGCCCACCAGCCTGATCGACGTCGACGTGAACGTTCGCGCGTACGGCGACGTGACCGTGTCGGTGCCGGACGCCACTCAGTTCCTGCCGGCCGGTGCGAGCACGAAGTTCACGGCCAAGTGGGGCGACCTGACCGATCCCTCGACCATCGCCCTGGACACGGGCGACCTGTCCGAGGTCTTCAAGCTCGACTTCGACGCGAACGACCCGAAGGCGTTGTTCACCGCGTTGATCAAGACCCTGCAGACGCTGTCCAAGCAACTCGCGGAGGCCAACACTGCGGACGGTGACGGTGTCTTCGACAAGGACATCCCGGGCCTGGGCAAGTCGTTGCGGGACATGCTCGTCAGCGACGAGTCGAACGCGGGCCCCGGGGTGTCGTACGGCGCTGACACGGTGGTGGACACCAACCGCTCGGGCGGCAACCTCTTCGGTCCGGACCTGGTCGGCCGGTCGATCGTGGTCGGCACCCAGGTCGGCATCGTGAAGACGGTCGCGGGCGATGGCAAGTCGCTCACGCTGACCAAGCCGTGGGAGTCGGCACCGCCCACCGGTACGCCGTACATGATGCGGTCTGCCTTGGACGACGTGACGGACCGGCTGCTGGCCAACACCCCGGACAACATCCAGGACGCGGTCGAGCTGCTGAACAGTGCCCTGGGCAACCAAAGCGTGAAGTTCCGCTATCTCGAGGTGGACGGCAAGCCGAACCTGGTGCTCGACGTCGACTGGCAGCGCGACTACCGCGCGGCCGCGCCGATCAAGCTCTCGCTCGGCAACCTGAACGGTTCGGACCAGACGTTCGCCGCGGCGCAGGCCACAGGGCTCGCGCAGGTGGAGGTGACCGGCCGGATCAAGGTCGGCCTGGTCGTACCGCTCGCGCCTGGTGAAGGCCCGGCCAATGGCGCCGCCCTGTTGGTGCTGGAGGATTCCTCGATCAGCGTCGCCGCCAAGGCCACGTTGACGAACGGCTCCGTGCAAGGTGTGGTGGGCCCGCTGTCGATCGCGCTGGGTAACCCGACCGCAGGTGCGCCGGCGGCCGAGAAGGCGCAGGCGAAGGCGGATCTGAGCATCGCCCTGGCCAAGTCGGGCGCGGCGGCGAACACGCCGGTCTCGTTCACCGACTTCATCGGCGCGGTGGGCGTGAACTTCAACGCCACCAACGGCACGGTCTCGTGTGGCGAGACCCTGGACACGCCGTTGATGGTGTGCGGCAGCCTGCCGATCTTCCTGAACAACACGGGCGCGGACGACGGCTGGGTGCCGATCGGCACGATCGCGCTGCGCGTGCCGGACTCGACCACGCCGGCCGACCTGCTCGACCTGAACGACAACCTGCCCGCGCCGGACGACGCGAAGAAGGAACTCGAGCTGCCGGCCGATCTCGGCACCAGGCTCGCGAACGCGTTGCTCGACTTCGGCAACTTCGGGGACGGTCTCGAGGGGTACCTCGCGGCGATCGAGCAGGCCTTCCGGACCGCGAGCTTCCAGGGCAAGCTGCCGCTGATCGGCGAGGACCTGCAACAGGGTGCCGACTTCATCGGCGACCTGCGGACCAAGCTGCGCAGCTCGATCTGGAACGACCTGCCCGGTGGCGGCCGGCCCGCGAACTCGAAGGAGTTCAAGGACTTCATCAACGCGAAGCTGGCCGACGCGCTGGCCGAGGTCGACATCGCGGCGACCGAGATCCTGATCGGCTTCGACTGTACGGCGACCCTCGCGCCGGCCGGTGCGCCCACGGTGACGGAGGACCCGGTCGACGTCGGCACGACGACGTGGGAGTACCAGATCGTCGCGTACCAAGGTGATGGGACCCAACCGGACGACGACACGGTGCCGAGTGCGGCAGGCCAGACCACCAAGGGCGCGGCGACGCTGAACGACACCAACTTCAACCACATCACCTGGGCGTCGGTGCCGAACGCGACCGGCTACAAGGTGTTGCGCAAGGGCCCGGGTGATACCGGGTTCAAGCTGATCAAGGACGCCGGCAACGCGCTGGCGCACGACGACAAGGGTGACACCGGCGCGGACTACACCGCGGCGACCCAGCAGCCCGATCTCCACATCTGCGGGCTGAACGACATCGCCGGCGTCTCGCTGGAGTTCACCGCGACGCGTGGCAAGGTCAGCGCGGCCAAGGGCTGTGAGAACACCGGTGCGACGAAGCCCTGCTTCCACACCGACCTGCCGCTCGACATCGGCATCCCGGGTCTGGCGCTGCGTCAGGGCAAGGACGGCACCGACGGCATCTCCGTCGACGCCGGCTTCGCCCTGCACTTCAAGCTCGGCCTGAACAAGACCGACGGCTTCTTCGTCAACACCCATGACGGATGGGGTCCGGACAACAAGGCGCTGGCCGAGCTGCAGGTGGGCCTGGCCTTCGACCTGCCCGACACAATGGTGGCCGAGCTGGCCTTCATCAAGATCAACGTGGACAAGGCGACCGGCGGAACGCATGACCCGACCAAGCCGTTGTTCGCGGGCGCGTTCCAGATCGACCTGAAGGCGGCGGGCGAGACCAGCTGCTTCAAGGGCGACGAGACCGCCTGTACGCCGGACGAGAACGCCAAGATCAAGTTCGCCGACCTCGGTTCCGGCGGCGACATGTTCGGTGTCTCGCTGACCGGCGCGTTCCACCTGGACTGGATCGTCGAGGCGCAGGTCGACTCGGCCTTCCCAGGAGTACGGGCGAACTTCCAGCTGATGTGGTCGTTCGACAACCAGGCTCCGGACGGCCCGACCGTGCCGTACATCGCCTTCAAGGACGTCGGCATCAGTGCCGGCAGCTTCTTCGAGGGCCTGCTCGGCGACGTCGTCAAGGAGATGAAGCGGGTCACCGGACCGCTCCAGCCGGTCATCGACACGTTGTACGCGCCGATCCCGGTGCTGTCCGACCTGAGCCGGCTGGCCGGTGGGGACGACGTCACGCTGATGACCCTGGCGAAGGCGTTCAGCACCTTGGCCGGTGGGCCGAAGCTGGACTTCGTCGACACGATCAAGGCGGTCATCGAGTTCATCAACCGGCTGCCCAGTTGCAGTCCGGACGTGGACAACGACTGTTACGTGCCACTCGGTGACTTCGAGATCGCCGGCGACAAGGCGCTGAACACCAGCAACTCGCCGACGACCGCGGACAAGATGTACAAGGGCACTCCGAACGCGAAGTCCGCCAACGAGGTGAAGAGCGGGCTCAACGACAAGAACGAGCACGCGAGCGCCGATGCCAACCCGATCTTCGGTGGTACCGGTCTGGCGCCGGACGAGGGTGACGCGGAGAAGTCCGGCATCACCTTCCCGATCCTGGAGAACCCGGCCTCGGCGTTCAACCTGCTGATGGGTGGCGATATCACCCTGGTCGAGTTCGACTCCGGCCCGCTGACGCTCGGCTTCAGCTGGCGGCAGGCCTTCGGTCCGGTGTACGCACCGCCGCCGGTCTTCGTGACACTCGCGGGCTCGGCCTCGGTCAGCCTGCGCATCGTCGCCGGACTCGACACGTACGGCATTCGCAAGGCGGTCGAGGCGGCCCAGAACGGCACGCCGGTGGACGCGATCGACGTACTCGACGGGTTGTTCTTCAAGACCGTCGACAACGCCGGTACGCCGATTCCGGTGGTCCAGCTGACCGGTGAGATCGCGGCCGGGGCTGCCGTCAGCGTGGTCATCCTCACGGTCGGGATCGAAGGAGGACTCCGTCTCACGATCGGGTTCTACTGGAACGATCCGAACGATGACGGCAAGTTCCGGGTCAGCGAGTTCCTGCATGCTGCCCTGAACAACCCACTGTGTCTGTTCACGGTCAGCGGCCGGCTGTCGCTGTTCCTGCGGGTCTACATCACCATCGGCGTGAGCATCTTCTCGGTGTCGTTCAGCTTCACGCTGGCCGACGTGACGTTGCTCGACTTCTCGGTGGCACCGGACTGTGAACCGCCACCGCCGAAACTCGGTGGCACGGTCGGCGACACCCTCGTGGTCTACGCCGGCAAGTACGGCAAGAACGCCCAGCGTGGATCGCCATGGGGTAACGAGGCGGCGGCAGTGGAGAAGGACACCGTCAAGGTGATCTCGCTGCACTACGCCCAGAAGCCCGGCGACGAGGCCGGTACGAACGCGGCCTTCGACGGCTTCGCGGTGGAGATGCTCGGCGAGCGTCGTGAGTACCTCGACCCGAACCTCAAGCGGGTGGTCGTGGACGGTTCCGGTTACGACAAACCGATGAACATCACCTTCATCGGCGACGGTAAGAAGGAGACGGGCGCGAGCGCGGGTAACAGCCCGGCCATCTTCGACAAGGACGCGGTCG
Organism: Kribbella sp. NBC_01245; assembly: GCF_036226525.1. Lineage (NCBI taxonomy): Bacteria > Bacillati > Actinomycetota > Actinomycetes > Propionibacteriales > Kribbellaceae > Kribbella > Kribbella sp. NBC_01245. Next base: position 4,905,725 of record NZ_CP108487.1, on the reverse strand, counting down.
CGATCGGCGGTAACGCGGCCGACGTGATCACCACCGGACGTGGTCTGTCGTTCGTCGACGGACGTGGCGGTGACGACATCATCGTCACGGGGGACACCGGCGGTGCGACGTCCAAGGCGATGGTCGCGGGTGGTGCCGGCAAGGACACCATCACGACCGGCAACGGTGACGACAAGGTCGCGGGTGACGCGTCCCTCGGCAGCGCCACCAAGGCGCGGACCGTCACGCACAACGCGCAGGACAACGGCGGCACCAACGACCTGAGTGCTGTCTTCGACTGGGAGAACATCGCGGATCCGACCACTCAGGCCCAAGGTGCGGGCACGGGTGACGACACGATCGGCCTCGGCCTCGGTGCGAACAAGGCGCGCGGCAACGCGGGTGGCGACACCATCTCGGTGGCGACCGACCGTCCGGACGGCACGCTGCCGGCCGGGATCAACACGATCGTCGGTGACGCGGGTAACGACCGGCTGACCGGCGGCTCGAACGCGGACCGCATCTTCACCGCGGCGGAGACCGAATTCGAGGTCGACGATCCGGGTCCGGCCGATACCGGCGCGACCAACGTCGTCGACACCGGTCTGGGCAGCGACAAGGTCTGGGGCAGTACGGGTATCGACCTGGTCACCAGTCACTCCCAGGGCAACCAGTCGGCCAGGATCCTCGGCGGTAGCGAGAACGACATCCTGCTCGGCGGCTTCGGCACCGATGAGGTGTACGGCGGCCCGGGTCAGGACTACGTCATCGCCGAACCGGCCGAGGTCGGTGCGAACACCGGTGACGACATCATCGGCGGCGTGAACTTCGGTCCGCGCCGGACGGTGAACAAGCTGCCGCTACCGGCGGGAGTGCCTTCGAACCCGAAGACGCTCGTCGGTGGTCTCGGTGACGACCACATCGTCGGCGGCGACGGACCGGCAAAGGTCTTCGGTGACAAGCGCATCGACGACGAACTCTGCAAGCCCGGCGCTCCGGTCACCTCGGATCCGGTCGCCGAGAGCACCAGCGAGGGCACGGGTGACGGCAACGACCGCATCCTCGGTGGTGCCGGTATCGACACGGTCTCCGCGGGTGGCGCGAACGACCTGGCCGAGCTCTTCGGTGCCAACGACCTCGCCTGTGGCCAACAGGGCCAGGACACCCTGCGAGGCGGTGGCGACAAGGACCACCTCTGGGGCGGTAGCGAAGCCGACATCCTGTACGGCGACGCCGGCGTGGACCACGTCTTCGGCAACAACGGAAACGACGTGGCGTACGGCGGTACCGAGACGGACGTTGTCGAGGGCAACAATGGCTCGGACTGGGCCACTGGCGGCACGGGCGCCGACCTGATCTACGGCGGTACGCGCGCCGCGGGCCGAGCCGACACCGGTGACGACGACCTCTACGGCGACTCGGGCAACGACCGGATCATCGGCGACAACGGCACGGTGGACGATCCCGAAAACGCGGCGGACGCCGCGGCGATTCCGTTCGACCTCGACGGCGAGACGGCCACGGCCGGGTCCGGCGACCGCATTCACGGCGGCGACAACGAGGATACGGCGTACGGCGGTCTCGGTGGCGACACCGTCAACGGCAACAACGGCAACGACCATCTGGAGGGCAACAACGCGACAGACGTTGTCCACGGCAACGATGGCGAGGACTCGATCGCTGGTGGTTCGTTCCAGCAGGCTGTCGCGGGCACTGGACGTCCGGACACGGGCGACTTCCTGTTCGGTGACGGCGGGCCTGACCTGATCACAGGTGACAACGCGATCCTCGCGCTGACCAGTGACCCGGCTGCGACCACACCCGTGACCCGGCAGCGTGGCTTCGCACTGGGTCACACGGTGACCTTGCTCGACCTGGGTCTGACCCCGGCGGCAGGGACCTCCGGCAACGACCAGATGTCGGGTGGCGACGACCAGGACGTGCTCTACGGCCAGGACGGTGCAGACCGGGCCAAGGGCGACGACCACGACGACTACGTCGAGGGTGGTCAGGGCAGCGACTGGGTCGAGGGTGACCTCGCCGATGACGACCTGGTCGGCGGTAGCTCGGTACCGCTTGCCGGTGCCGGCGCGAACCGGACCGGCCAGCCCGACACCGCGGACGCCGTCTTCGGTGGACCTGGTGACGATGTGGTTGCCGGTGACAACGGTCAGGTGCTCCGCCCGGCAGTCGGGCAGACGCCGACCAGGGCCACGGTCCGCCTCGGCACCGAGCCGGGCGAGCTGATGGCCGGCCGGATCGTCGACCGGTACGACCTCGCGGCGCTTCCGTCCGCGGCTCAGTTCGGCGCCGACCGGTTGTCCGGTGGCGAAGGTGTCGACACGATCTGGGGTCAGGATGGCGGCGACTTCATCTCTGGTGGAGCGCATGCCGACTATGCCGAGGGCAATGGCGGTGCCGACGTACTCCGTGGTGACCTGTCGCTCGCGGGCGAGTCGGACCTGACCACGGTGGTTCCGCTCGCTGATCCGGGATGGCCCGGTAGCGCGAGTGCGGCCGCCTTGCTCGAGGGCGCGCTCACGCCGGACGGTCAGGACGACCTGATCGGTGGTAGCTCGGCCAAGGGCTTCCGCGACACCGGTGACACGATCGAGGCCGACGGGGCCGCGGACGTCGTACTCGGTGACAACGGCACCCTGATGCGCACGGTCACCGGCCCGGCTGGTGCGCGCGTGGAGATGGTCTACGCCGATCGTTACCCGAACGGCACACCGCCGGCCGGGGCGACCGTCTCGCGGACGCATGACCCCGACTTCAGCGAGCCGAGTACGCGCTTCTGCACCGAAGCGCAGGCGACCTGTGAAGCAGTAGGGGCCTTCGGCAACGACAACCTGTACGGCGAGGCCGGCGACGACGGCATCTGGGGCCAGGACGGCGACGACCTGATCCTGGGTGGTGCCGACAACGACGACCTGTACGGCGAACTCGGCGACGACAAGCTGTTCGGTGAGAACGGCGAGGACGCGATCCTCGGCGACCGCGGTGGCGTGGTGAACCAGTACCTCGACACCGGGGACAGCCCGGCACAGTTCACCTTCAACCTGACCTCACCGCCGGCCGAGACGTACGTTGGGTTCCGGCGCGAGGCCTACGACCGGCGGGTCGACCTCGAGCACGACGTCGACGGCGACCAGTGGATCGGTAGCTCGACCAGCGCGGAGATGCCACACGACGGCATCACCACCGGTGGCCGGGACCAGATCCGGGGCGGTGCGGATGCGGACAACATCCACTCCGGCTTCGGTGACGACCTCGCGAACGGTGACAGTGGCGGCGACCAGGTGTTCGGCGCCGACGGTGAGGACGTGCTCTGGGGCGGCAAGGGCTGCGACCCGGTGCTGAACGCGGCCACACCGGACTGCCTCACCAACGGCGTCTTCAACCCGGACTCGCGGGGGACGAACGATCGGTTCATCGACCACACCTTCGGTGGTGTGGGTGAGCCCGATCTGGCCAAACAGGACATCGTCGGTTCGGATGTGCTCGACTTCAACCCACGCGGTGCCTACCCGGCCAACTGTGCGCCCGGCGACTGGCCGGTCACGACGAACGGAGTCACGGTCGATCCGTGCCTGTGGTTCGAGCTGACCAGCAAGTCGGATGACACCGCAGAACCGGAGACGCTGGCGAACAACAGTCATCACCAGGGCACGGACTGGATCTACGGTGGCTGGGATCGCGATGTCTTGCAGGCGGATGTGGCCCAGAACGGTCCCAACCCGGGCGATCGGCTGATCGACTGGAACGGTACGTACAACCTCTACACCCACTGCAACCCGGCCTACGGCGGCTACAACGACATCCGGCAGCACTCCCCGGCGATGACGGACTACCTCAACCTGCTCGCCTGGGGTTCAGGCGCCGGGCGTGCGACGACCGACGTGACCACCAAGGGAACCTCGGCCTACAGGGAATTGGCGTACGCCTACAACCCGGACTTCAATGCCCACGCGGTAGGCCCGGCCTACCCGACGACACCGGGTCACTTCGACGATCCCGTGTCCTGTAGCGACTGATTTATAAGGCTTCTGAGGCCCCGGCTTCCGCCTGGAGTGGGGGCCTCAGAGGTTCTTCAGGTACTCCGCCGTCGTGGTGACCGTGCCGAGGCGCGGGAACATGTACGTCGTGGCGAACTCGTGCGCATGCGCGTCCAGCCCGGTCATCGCGTCCTCGACGTACACCACCTGGTAGTCGTGCTCATCCGCGACACGTCCGGTCGACTCGACGCCGAAGTTCGTCGCGATCCCCGCCAGCACGACTGTCTCGATGCCACGCTCGCGCAAAGCCTCGTCCAGCCCGGTCCGGTGGAACGCCCCGATCGTGCGCTTGACGATCACGAGGTCTCCCTCGGCCGGCTCGACCGCTAGCTCACTACCCTCAGGTTGTACGTCGACTCCGGGCCGTTCGACCCGCACCCACACGACCAGCCCGCCTGCCGCGCGAGTAGCGTCCGCCAACTCCACGCACCGCGCCAGCACCGCGTCCCCGCCGTACGGGCCAGTCGGCAGCGCCACGATCCGCGGCATCAAGTCGATCAGTACCAGCGCGGTCTTCGCTCTATCGCTCACCGCCGCACCCTAACCCCACCCGGGTTTTTCGAGACTGCCCGGGCTTTAAGGCTGTCTGAAGGTGGCTGAGCAGGCTGTCGAGTGGTCAGAGAGAACGTCCGAGGAGGAGGCGCCGTCGTGTTGCTGGTCCGTCTCGTGCTGCTGGCAGCGATCGGCCTGCTCCCGGCCGCCTGCGCGAACGACCGCGAGCCGGCGGCACCGTCCTCAGCCACGCCTTCGGCCGAACCGTCGGCGCAGCTGCTGGAGCAGGTCAGGCGCAAGGGGCACCTCCGGGTGATCGTCACCCTCGCGGTTCAGGTCACGCCGGAGGGCAACCTGCCGGACCAGCGCGCGGTGCGGGAGCAGCGACAGGCGATCGCCACCGCTCAGACCGACCTCCTCGACGACCTCCGCGCCTACGCCGTACGGGATCCGCAGCGGTTCGTTTCATCGCCGCTGCTGGTCCTGGTCGTCGACGAGCCCGCACTCCGCCACCTGCTGGCCTCGCCGCGGGTGGCGGCGATCCAGGAGGACATTGCCGAGCCGCCGGCGACTGAGGCGCCGAGCGGCTGAGGCGGGGACAAGGAGGCACTGCAGGGGGTTTGACGGTCCGGTCATCCGGCCGGCCGTAGGTACACCACGTTCCTTGGGGGGAACAGCATGAAGTTACGAAGATCGCTCTTCGCCGGAGCTCTGGCTCTGGCCACTCTCACCGCCGCCGTGACGGTTCCGGCCCAGGCCGCGCCCAGCCCTGATCCGGCGGTCAGTCAACTCATCGAGCAGGCCGAGGAGGAAGGCCCGCAGCGGGTAATCGTGCGCCTCGCCACCGTGGCGGCGCAGCAGCCGGTGCTGGACAACCTGGAGGACTCGAACGCCGAGTCCGACGTCAACTACCAATACAAGCTCTTTCCGCTGCTTGCCTTGGACGCCGATGAGCAGGCCCTGCGGGAACTTGACGCGGACCCCCGCGTCATCTCGATCCAGGAGGACAAGGAAGAGCACGCGACGCTCGGCAACAGCATTCCCTGGATCAACGCCGACCAGGCGCAGGGCTTCGGCTTCAGCGGTGACGGCCAAGCGGTCGCGATTCTCGACACCGGGATCGACCGGGACCACCCGTTCTTCGCCGGACGGCTGGTCTCCGAGGCCTGCTACTCCAGCGTGGAGGACAGCGACGAGCAGACCTCACTGTGCCCGAACGGTGCAGCGAGCCAGCTCGGCGCCGGAGCGGCGGATGCGGAGACGGCAGCCTGCACGGGCACACTGTGCGACCACGGCACCCACGTCGCGGGAATCGCCGCCGGCAACGGAACCGGGGTGACCGGTGCTCCCGGCAACGGAGTGGCAGCCGCCGCGGACATCATCGCCATTCAGGTGTTCCACCGCAACGATGTGGCCGACAGGTGCGCACCGGCGGCCGCGCCCTGCGTGACGGCGTACCAATCGGACCAGGTTCGGGGCTTGGAGCGGGTCCTCGCTCTGAACGCGACGATCGACATCGCCGCGGCGAACATCAGCATCGGTGGTTCGGTGCAGAACATGACCGCCTGTGACACCGACGTCCGCAAGGATCCGATCGACGACCTGCTGGGCGTAGGCATCGCCACAGTGATTGCCGCAGGCAACAGTGGGTTCACGACCGGCGTCGCCGCACCTGGGTGCATCTCGACCGCCGTCACCGTCGGCGGCACCCAGGACAACTCGGATGCCCTTTACCTGAACGGGAACAGGGGATCGTTGCTCGACCTGATGGCCCCGGGCCAGAACATCCAGTCCTCGATCCCGGACGACACGTTCGGGAACATGACCGGTACGTCGATGGCGGCACCTCATGTCGCCGGAGCCTTCGCCGTACTCCGCGCGGCGTATCCGAACGCGACGCACGCGACGCTGCTCGGCTATCTGCGGGACACCGGCGTGGACGTCAGCTACACCAGTGGGACCTCCACGGTCACCACGCCCAGGATCGACATGCTCGCCGCGCTGCGGGCGGGGAACGCCGATCCGTCCATCACGGTGGACAGCCCCTCGGTCACGGTGAACGAAGGCTCGACCGCGACCATGACCGGCTCGTTCGCCGACGCCGACAGCACCACGCTGACACTCGGCGCCTCGGTCGGCACCATCACGACCACGGGTCCGGGCCGGTGGAAGTGGACCTACGACACCTCGGACGGGCCGACCCAGAGCCGTACGGTCAGCGTGACCGTCAGCGATGACCTGGGTGAAGGAGCCGGACGGGACTTCTCGCTGGTCGTGAACAACGTCGCACCCTCGGCCGGTATCGCACCGGGACAGGCGACCTCGGTCACCGAAGGCGGTCTCTTCTCCGTCCGGGCGACCTTCTCCGATCCCGGCTGGGCGGACACTTACACGGCCCTGATCGACTGGGGTGACGGCAGTTCCGGCCCAGCGCCCGCAACCGTGACCACTCAGGGCCCGCCCGCCGACCTCGGCGAGGTCACCGGCAGCCACCGGTACGCAGACAACGGGACGTACACCGTCAAGGTCACCGTCACCGATGACGATGGTGGCTCGACCTCGGCGTCCTTCGCGGTCCAGGTGAGCAATGTGGCGCCGGCGACGACGATCGATCCGGGCCAGGTCAAGACGATCAACGAGGGCACTGTCCTGACCGCGAAGGCGTCGTTCGTCGATCCCGGTTGGGCCGACACCTACACGGCGTTGCTGACCTGGGGCACCGGCGAGACCAGCCCCGTCACACCGCTCATCACCCAGGACGGCCCGCCGGTCGACCGCGGTGAGGTGACGGGCAGCCATGCCTACGGGGACAACGGCTCGTTCGGAGTCGGGGTCAAGGTCACCGACGACGACGGTGGTACGTCGACCGGATCGTTCACGGTGGTGGTCAACAACGTGGCACCGACGGCCACGATCGACGAGACAGGCGCGGTGAACGTCAACGGTGTACCGACCTTCATCGCCCACCAGGGCCAGCCGGTGACGTTCGCGGGCCGGTCGACCGATCCCGGCAGCGACGATCTGACGTTGTCCTGGAGCTGGGGTGACGGACCGCCCGTGCCGGACGTGGTGACGCCGTATCTCGTCAACCCGCCGGGCACCGACCCTGCCGTCAGCCCGAGCCTGCAACCGCGGGACGTGACCGATACCAAGTCGCACACCTTCGGGGGCGCGTGCAGTTACGAGGTCGGGTTCGGCGCCACGGACGACGACGCGGGGGCGAGTTCCGACACCGCGAAGGTGGTCATCACCGGCAACGCTCACCTCACCAGGATCGCGCCGTTGTGGCACCTCCAGACCAGGCCCGGCCCGCGTCTTCCGCTGGTCGACCTGCCGGTGGCCACGGTGAACTGCTACCTGCAGGTCGCGCAGCACATGAGCAGGGTGCTGTCCGAGGTGACCGACGTGTCGACGATGGCCAAGGCACATGCCCTGCTCGGACTCACGCTGCTCAACCCGAAGCGTGAGCTCGACCGGCAGATCCTCACCGCCTGGCTCAACTTCGCGGACGGCTCGTTCGATCTGTCCACCGCGGTCGATACCAACCTCGACCTGAAGAAGGACAGCACGTTCGGCGCGGTAATGGCGAATGCCGAGACCATCCGGCTCAACCCGGCCTCGACGAACGCCCAACTGCGGTCCCAGGTACTTCTCCTGGAGAAGCTGAACCTCCTGGGTTCGTAGGCCAGAGCAACGAAAGCGGCCCGGCAGTCACGAAGACTGCCGGGCCGCGCTACTTCACGGCGCTTGCGGTGGCGTGCGCGCTACCTCTAACGGGCGTCAGGTCTACTGTGCGCAGCGGTTGGTCTCGCCAGGCTGGTGATCTCGCTGGACCGACACCGGAGGTTACAAATGTCCGTCACACGGCGCCTCGTCGCCGCTGCAGTGACCCTGCTCTCGCTCGCCCTTGTTGCCACACCTGTACAGGCCGCGACCGATGATCCACTTCGCGCGCTGGATCGCCATGCCCAGCCGATCCTGGGTGGCCTCGAGCGCTCGGTGGGCAAGGCTTCGATCGTCGGTGTCGGGGAGGCGACGCACAGCAGTCACGAGTTCTTCACGATCAAGCACCGGATCTTCCGCAAGCTCGTGGAGAGGAAGGGGTTCAAGACCTTCGCACTCGAGGTCGCCTGGAGCACCGGGCTTCGTCTCAACGACTACGTCCTGCAGGGCAAGGGCGATCCGGCGGACATTCTGCGCGCCGAGGACCAGGTCTGGGCGACTCGCGAGTACGTCGACCTGCTGAAGTGGATGCGCGCGTACAACCGCAGTCACAGCGCCAAGCTGCAGTTCATGGGCAACGACCCGGTCTATCCGGGCACCCCGGTATTCGCGGAGGTCACCCGTCATGTCGGGCCAGCGCTACTTCAGGAGTACCAGCGACTGCAAACCCGTCTGCGGCTCGGAACGACCCAGGCCGACGCGTGGCGTGATGCCTACACTCAGCGGCCGCTCGCGGAGCGCAAGGCACTCGCCGCGGATGCCGCGTCCATGCACGCTGAGCTGGCGCGCGTATCCCGGAACGCGTGGGCCGTCCAGAACGCGCTGATCATCGCGCAAACCCTGCACCTATTGGCCTTCGACTTCACCCGGCCCGAGCAAGAGGCGCCGCGGGCGATGCTCTTCCGCGACCGCGCGATGGCTGACAACGTGACGTGGTGGCACCGGTACACCGGCGAGAAGATCGTGCTTTCGGCGCACAACGGCCACATTGGTTACGTCAGTGCCGATCCGTACTACCCGAAGCTCCAAGGTGCGTTCCTGCGGGACCAGTTGGGCCGCGGGTACGTCAACATCGGCTTGTCCTTCAATCGTGGCGGCTTCAACGCCCAGGACGATGACGGCAATTGGCGGGTGTTCCGGCTTGGTGCCGCTCCGGCCGGGTACAACGAGCACACCCTTGACCAAGTCCGATACCGCGACTTCCTCATCGACACCCGTACGGTGCCCGCCGCCGCGCGGAGGTGGCTCGACGAGGCGAGGCTCACCCGCGATATCGGCACGGCCTATCCCGATCAGGACCTGCGGATCGCGCTTGGCCGGTCGTACGACTTGGTCATCCACATCCACCGGGTCACCCCGGCACGGCTACTTGACGGCCCCAGCGGTCACGCCGGCGACAAAGTGGCGCTGCGCTAGCAGGAAGCCGATCACGACCGGGATGCTGACGACCAAGGCGGCCGCCATGATCTGGTTCCAGTAGACGTTGGTCTGGGTTGAGTACTGGCGGAGGCCGACCGACAACGTTCGGTTGGCCTCGGTCGTCATCACCGAGGCGAAGAGGACCTCGCCCCACGCCGTCATGAACGAGTAGATCGCGACGGCGATGACGCCCGGCCGGGCCGCCGGCAGTACGACGCGGGCGAGGGCGCCGAGCGGGCCGCACCCGTCGACCAGGGCGGCTTCGTCGAGCTCACGCGGGATGCTGTCGAAGTAGCCGACAAGCATCCAGATCGAGAACGGCAGGCTGAAGGTCAGATAGGTGACGATCAGCCCCATCCGGGTGCCGACGAGTTGCAGCCCGATCGAGTTGTTGATGTTGACGAAGATCAGGAACAACGGCAACAGGAACAGCACACCCGGGAACATCTGCGTCGACAACACCGAGGTGGTGAAGGTGCCCCGGCCGCGGAACCGGAAGCGCGAGACCGCGAAGGCCGCCAGGATCGCGACCGCCACACTCGCCACGGTCGCGACCACGGCGACGATCGTGCTGTTCACGAAGTACCGCGCCAACGGCACCGTTCGCCACATCTCGATGAACGGCTCGACGGTCACGTTGCTAGGCCACCAGCTGAACGCACCTTGGACGTCGCTGAGTGGTTTCAGCGATGACGTCGCCATCACGTACAGCGGAATCACCGTGAAGACGCCGAGCACGGTCAGGACGACCGCGCGATAGACCTTGAAACCTGCGGTGTCACGCACGACGCGACCTCCGGTTCGTGATGACGAGATAGACCGACGTGACGACGAGCAGGAACAGCAGCAGGAGTACGGACATCGCCGCACCCGAGCCGAAGTTCCAGGTCAGGAATGACGCGTTGTAGATGTGGAAGGTGATCAGGTCACCCTTCGGCGGCTGCGCCGTACCGAACAGCACGTACGGCGTGTTGAAGTCGCTGAACGTCCAGAGGAACAACACGAGTACCAGCACCAGGTTGACCGGCCGCAACGACGGCAGCGTGATGTTGCGCCACTGCCGGACCGATCCCGCGCCATCCACCGACGCGGCCTCGTAGACGTCTCGCGGAATGCTCTGCAGGCCGGCCATCAAGGTGAGGAAGGCGAACGGCCAGAGCCGCCACACCGCCACCGTCACCAACGACGTCAGCGCATTGCCGCCGAGCAGCCAGAACGGCCGGTCCGACATCACGCCGAGGTTGTCGACCAGCACGTGGTTCACCACGCCGGTATCGCGTTGCAGCATGAAGTTCCACGTCAGGATGCCGGCATACGCGGGCAAGGCGTACGGGACCAGGAACAACGTGCGGACGAAACTCCGGCCTTTGAAGGTTGGTTGCAGGGCGACCGCCGCGGCCATGCCCAGGCACCACGAGATCGTCACCGTCAGCAGGGAGAACGCGATCGTCACCAGGAACGACCGCAGCAACCCCTGGCCGACGGTGCCGTTCAGGTCGACCGCGATCCGGTAGTTGTTGAACCCGGCCCAAGGCGCGGCCGACCAGTTCGCGATGAAGAACTTGGTCAGCTTGACGAAACTCATCCAGATGCCGACCACCATCGGGATGATGTGGATCAGCAGTTCCAGTAGTACGGCCGGGGCGAGCAGCAGGTACGGCAGCCAGCTCTTCTGTCCCGGCTGGCGCGGCGGGCGCCCCCGAACTTGTCCTTGCGCCCGCCGCCGCGTCTCGACAGCGACAGCCATCAGCCGCCCGCCGTCACCTGGTCCTGGGCGTCCTTGAGTGCCGCCCGCACATCGTCGGCGGTCACCGTGCCACCGGTCGCGATCTTGGCGAACATCGCGTTCATGGCCTTACCGACCGTGCTCTCGTACTGGTCCTCGGCCGGCACCAGCGGCAGTGGCTTCGACTTGTTCTCGTAGATGTCCTGGAAGATCTTGGCCTCGGCCGGGTCATCCGTGAACGCGGGCGTCTCACCCTTCAGCACCGGCAGTGACGCGAACGGCTTACCCAGCGTCTTCTGCGTCGCGGGGTCCGTCATGTACTTGACGAACTTCAGCGCCGCGTCCTTGTTCTTCGTGTTCTGGAAAATCGACAGGTTGATGCCCGCCACGTGCGACGCGACCTGCTGCCCACCGGCCGGCGCCGGGAAGGCCACCACGCCGTACTCGCTGCTCTTCATGCCGTTCGCGACGATCGAGGAGGCGGCGTTGTTCTGGTTCAGCACCATCGCGACCTTGCCGGTGGCGAAGTCGTTGACGGCCTTGGTGCCGTTGTCGTACTGCGCGTTCGACGTGTTCGCGACCTTGTCCTTCTGCATCAGGTCGAGATAGCGCAGTACGCCGTTGACGTTGCCGTCCTCGGTGAACGTCGGCTTACCTTCGGCGTCGAACCATTCGGCGCCGTTCTGGGCGCCGTTGATGAAGGCGAAGTGCACGTTCTCGGTGTAGCTGCCGGCGGCCAGCGCCATGCCGTACACCTTCTTGGCCGGATTCGTCAGCTTCTTCGCGGCCGCGACCATTTCCTCCCAGGTCGTCGGCGGCTGCAGCCCGGCCTGGGCGAACATCGCCTTGTTGTAGTAGAGGCCGTACGCGAGGCCGTAGAGCGGCACGGACGTCGGGGGCTTGCCAGCCGCGCCACCGGTCGCCAGCGCCGTCTCGACGAACTTCTCCTTGCCGCCGATCGCCTTCATGGCCTCGTCGTCGAACGGCAGGAAGGCGTCGGTCGCCTGCAGGGACGCGGCCCAGGTGTTGCCGATGTTGAGCACGTCCGGCGCCTGGCCGGAGGTGATCGCGGTCTGGATCCGGGTCTGCAGGTCGTTCCAGCCGATCACCTCGAGGTTCACCTTGACGCCGGTCTCGGCGGTGAACTTGTCCAGCACCGGCTTCAGCACCTGCTTGTCGTTGTCCAGGCTCGTGCCCTGATTGCTGGCCCAGTAGGTCAGGGTGTCACCGCCCGAACCGCTGTCGCCATTGCCGTCACCGCCGCACGCGGTCAGGCCGATCCCCAGTGCTGACACCGCTGCCGCGGCGATGAGCGAGCGCAGTCTCACTTCGGACTCCTTTTAACGGGTCCGGTCATCCTTACCGAACCGGTTCAGTATGGGAACCCAAACCGGTTCAGTCGACCCAGCTTCGTTACCTGTCCGTAATCTCCAGCCGGGACGCCCGCGCCTGCAAATAACGCTGTTCGGCCACACTCAACGTCGCCCGTGCCGCCAGGCGGTACGCCTCGATCGCCGCACTGGTCTCGCCGGCCCGCTCCAGCAGATGAGCCCGTACGGCGTCCACCCGGTGACCGCCCGCCAGCTCCCCGAGCGCGCGCAACCCAGCCTCCGGCCCACGCACCTCCGCGTACGCGACGACCCGGTTGAGCGCCACCATCGGCCCGGGCGCGATCGTCGCGAGCAACTCGTACAACCCGAGGATCTGCACCCAGTCGGTGTCCTCCGCCCGCGCGGCCTCGTCATGCAACGCGGCGATCGCGGCTTGCAACTGGTACGGCCCGGGCGTAGAAGTCTTGAGCGTGCGCGTGATCAGCTCACTGCCCTCCGCGATGAGCGCGCCATCCCACTTTCCGCGGTCCTGTTCGGTCAAGGGCACAAGGTTGCCCTCGGCATCGGTCCGCGCCGGCCGTCGCGCATCCGTGAGCAGCATTAACGCCAGCAGCCCGGCGACTTCGCCGTTATCGGGCAGCCTTTCGCGTACCTGCCGGGTAAGCCGAATGGCCTCGGCCGACAAATCCACCCGCTGCAGCGACGGCCCCGAGCTGGCCGTGTAGCCCTCGTTGAAGATCAGGTAAAGCACGTGCAGTACGCCGGTAGGGTCGACCACCTCGGGCAGGCTGAACGACGCGCCCTTGAGCTTGGCTTTGGCCCGGCTGATCCGCTGCGCGATGGTCGCCTCGGGTACGCCGAAGGCCCGGCCGATCTCGGCCGTGGTCAACCCGCCAACGGCCCGCAACGTCAACGCCACTTGCGAACTCGTGGTGAGCTCTGGGTGGCAGCACATCATCAGCACGTTCAGACTGTCGTCTACCGCTGACGTTTCTGGCGGTTCGGGCGTCGCCAGAGCGGCAGCCTCTTCCCGCTTTTGCCGCGCGGTCTCGCTCCGCCAGATCTCCGTACGACGCCGGGCCGCGACCGTGATCAGCCAGGCCTTCGGGTTATCGGGCAGTCCCTCCTCCGGCCACTGCGTCGCCGCCGCCAGGAGCGCCTCCTGTACGGCGTCCTCGCACAGGTCGAACCCGCCGTACCTGCGCGTGAGTGCCGCGAGGACCTGCGGCGCGAGCTCTCGGAGCAGGCCGTCGATCACAACAAGTCGCCCAGCTCCCGCGTCGGCCGCACCTCCACGATGCCGAACGACGCCTCCGGAATCCGCGCGGCCGACTCGATCGCCTGATCCAGGTCGTCGCACTCCAGTACGTAAAACCCGGCCAGATGCTCTTTGGTCTCCGCGAACGGCCCGTCCGTACTGAGCACCTGCCCACCTGGCCCGACCTTCACCTGTTTGGTCTCAGCCGGATCCGCCAGCGGTGCCGTGGCGACTAGCTGCCCCGACGACTCCAGGTCCTTCGTCAACTCCGCGTAGTAGTCGAGCCCAGCCGACTTCTGCTCCTTCGGCATCTCCTCCCACATCTTGCGAGTCTCGGGATTGCCGTAGATCAGTACCAGGAACTTCACCGGACCTCCATGCAAATGTCGAGAACGAGCCCTCGGCTCCTACGTAACAGGAGAGTAGGTTCACAAAGAAGGAGGAAGTGTCATGTTCGAGCAGACAAAAGCTTTCAGTGGGTTCTCGGTTGACGACATCCCAACGGCGAAGCGGTTCTACGGCGAAACGCTCGGCCTGAAGGTCTCCGAGGAGAACGGCATGCTGCAACTGCACATCGCCGGCGACCGGAACACCCTGGTCTATCCGAAGGACAACCACGAGCCGGCCACGTTCACCATCCTGAACTTCCCGGTGGACGACATCGATCAGGCCGTGGCAGACCTGACCGCTAAAGGTGTCACCTTCGAGCAGTACGAGATGACGGACGCCAAGGGCATCGCGCGGGGGCCAGAGGGTCCGCCGATCGCCTGGTTCAAGGATCCGGCGGGCAACGTGCTGTCGATTATTGAGCTGCCGGCCACTTGAACATCTCGCGGATACCTTCGGGCGGTGCCATCCGGTCCGCGCCGAGCTCGATCCGCGTGACCGCGTTCGCGTAGTCCATCGGCACATACGGCTGGTGCATCTCCGGCCAAAGGCGCCGCATCCGGGCCATGCCACCGAACGACGCGCTCTCGTCCTGCAGCACCATCGGGTCGCCGTACACCCCGGGCTGCAGGCCGAGAGAGGCGCCGTAGAAGATCGCTGAGCTCATCCGGTTCGAGGCGACGCGGCGGAACTTGCGCAGTGTCGCCAGCTGGCGATGCAGGAACTCGTGGTCCGTGTCCTTCCAGTGCAGCCCGCGATAGCCGTGCGTGATGACCTCGAACCCGGCGTTCTCGTAGATCGCGCGCACCTCGGGCATGCGGTACTCGTGCCAGTAGAGGCAGACCGTGATCGGGCCCTCCTCCTTCTCCTTGATCTCGTGCACGAGGCCTTCGTGGGAGCCGTCGACGTGCTGCCCTTCCCAACCGTGGAACGGGTAGAAGATCGTGCCGGCCGCATCCGGTGCCTGTGTCGCCAGCTCGGACTCGATCTCCAGCAAGTACATCCACGGCGCACCGACGACCGCGTAGTTGCGACGGCCCATCGCATGCCCGCGGCGGCGCACGCTGTCGGACCAGACGAACTTCGGCATGCCCTCGCCGAAGGCCGTACCGACCGCGAACCCGTCCAGGATGTTCCAGCCGTGCTGCAGGTATCCCCAGATCCGCTGGCCCTGCTCGAGTCCGGCGTACTGCGCCATGATGTGCGCGTGCCCGTAGAAGTGGTTGGCGTGGTGCATATCAGGCGCCCTTACCGGGGATCCGCCGGGTGAGCGCGCGCAACTTGGTTGCGGGGCGCAACACCATGCCGCCGACGCGATAGGCCCGCGAGCCGCGGATCCGGTTGACCGTCACCTCGAGCCAGCTCACCTGGGCCCGCAAATCCTCGATCTCGGCCGACAACCTGGTGATCGTCGCCGCCGCCTCCCGAAGCCCTTCTGGCAAAGGGATCTCGGCCACCGCGGCAAACCCGCCCTCGACCGCTACTTCGGCGTCGAGTTTCGCGGCGGCTTCGAACATCGCCTCGTCACACTCGATCCCCGCACCAGCGGCCAGCCGCGCCACCAACTCCTCCGGCCGCGCACCAGCCGGCCAAGGCGAACGAACGCCCGCCGCCAACTGCCGTACGGCGTACCGCGTGAGGTTGCGCACGGCAACAACCTCGGCATCCGCCTTGACCTTCAGGCCCCAAGCCGAATCCAGCACCGTGAAACCGTCGCCAACCACAACATTGTCCGGTACGGCGACGAGCGCGTTCTCCAACGTCGCAAGCCACTCGACGTACCCAGAGGCCAATGTCTGCAGGGTCTCCTGGTCGTCAACCCGGCACGCGGCCAGCAGCCGATCCTCCAGCAAAACCCCGGCCGGTACGGCGATTTCGTCGCGACCGTCGAGCGCTCGCCCGGGTGCGGGCTTTCCGCTCACCACCCTGCGGGCCCAACGTCCGCCTTCGTGACGATCGAGCGAAAGCACCAGCGGCTGGTCATCGGCACCTGCCTCGGCCGCGAGCACCGCGGGCAGCCCGTCCGTCGTACCGCCGATCACGAACCACCACGCCGGCGCCAACGACAACCCGAGTCCATTCGCCACCACCGCACGCGTCACGTGGCGCGGATCCGTGAACGCCTCGGCCGGATCAACGGCTGCCGCGATCGTGGCCTGCAGCAACGGATCGTCCGCGTGCTCCGCCAACAGGACAGCGTCAACGGTGAGCCGCGGCTCGAGCGCGTTCGGGTATACGGCGAAGGTGGCCTTGCAACCAAGGGCTTTCTCGACCTTGGCCAATCCCGAAGGCGGCTCGGCGCTAACGAGTCGCGGCCAGGCGTCGTCCGTCGGTAGACCGGTATTGGTTGCCGTGATCAACTCACCGAGCCCAAGGTTGTTGCCAACCGCAAGGACCAACTTGCCACCTGGTTTGACCAACGACTGCAGGGCTTTCACCGATTCGGACCACGCGAGCTCATTACTGTCCGGCCCGAACAACCTCGCGATGCCGTCAAGCGCAACCACCACGTCGTACTCCGCGGCGCCCTCGACCCGATCCAGGCCCCCACATGTCACCTTCGCCGTCGCGAACTTCCCCGCGAGCGCGGTCGCGTCGTCCGCCGAGCGCACCAGCAGATCGAGTCCACCCGCGCTGGCTCCGACAGCGGTCAGCAGGTCGAGACTGTGGGGCCCGGCGACCAGGACGCGATCGGTGCCGGTGATCAACGACCTCAGCAGCGGGATGGCGACCGGACCGGCCATCGCGGCCGGACCGCTCGCCGGATCGAGATCCGACCACTCGAGGATCTCGCCGCCGATCAAGCTGAGCCGTTCGTTCATACCGTTTGCCCTCCGGGCGCGTAGTAGTCAGAGCTGTCGCGGCACGCCGGGGCGCTGGTCAATCGCCGCACAAGGTCTTCGCCGTCTTCGACCAGCAGGGCGTCCCCGCGGTCGATGGCCGGTCCGAGGTACTCCCAGCCGGGCAGTTTCACCACCACGGTGCGGCAGCCCAGCACCATGCCCTCGAAGAGCGCGGTGGTGGAAACGCCGACCTGGTAGCGGGCGGCGGTCAACAGGTCGTTGGTCGTCTCGCCCGCTCCCGCCGAGAGCCTGAGGTTCTCCGGGAGCTCGGTCTTTTCGTAGTCGGAGAGGTGCTCGCTCGGATGCAAGCGGTAGACCACCTTGAGCTCGGGCCGCTTGTCCGCAAGGTGAATCGCCACCGGCAACAGGAAAGAGCCGATCGTGCCTTGGGAGGCGACGAGCACCAACGTCGGGTCCTTGGCCTTGGCCTCCGCCTTGGTCAGCTGCCGGATGAACGGCGCGCCCGCGACGCGTGTGGTCATGCCCGCTGGGAGCTCGACGTTCTCGGTCCAGTACTTGCCGAAACACCACAGCTCGTTCGGCTGGTCCGCGACCTCGGGACGGCCGGGATAGCTGTAGCCGAGGTGGAACGGGCTCATCGCGCCGTGCTGCAGCTCGACCACGGGGATACCGAGATCGCGCGCGGCGGCGACCACGTGCTGATGGAAGTACGCGACGACGACGTACACCGTGCCGGGCCGGACCTTGCGGAACAAGGCGCGGTAGACGGCTCGCAGGCGACGGTGTTTGGTCAGCTCGCGGGTGACCAGTCCGTTGATCGGGACCTTGATCCCGGTCAGACGCTGCAGCTCTTCCTCCACCTGGGCGGCCTTGTTGGCGTCCGCGGTGGACAGGCCGATGCGCAGCTTCTGGCGCAATTTCGCCTCGGCATTCGCCATGGAGGTGAAGAAATCAAGCGTGCGGCTGCCCGGCAGGGGAGACCCGTTGATCGAGGTGTCGAGGACCAGCGCCTTGTCACCGAGGCTCTTCAGTGTGGCGTCGGAGTAGATGTCGACGCCGTTCACCTTGCGGTGATGCGGCACCACGACAGCGTCGTACCCACGCCTGGTGAGGAACGGGTTCTCGCGCAGTAAGGCGGTCAGGTGATGCATCACCAGCTTCGCCTTGGCCTCGCGGCTGCGGCGGACGGGATGCGGGTCGCCATGGATGCCGGAACGCCGGCTGAGCTCATGGAACACGCGCATCCGGATCACGGGCCAGACGTGCACCCCGTTGATCTGCCAGTCAAGCAGGGCGAGTTGGGTCTCCGCCGTCCACACGGCCCGGCACACCGTCGCCACCGACAGTTCCATGGACCGTCCGGTACTCGTCATGGTTGATCCCCACTATGCCCGCGAGACTGCCGATCCCCGAGAAGAACCGCCGGAACCCCTTCAACAGCCATGGTTTCCTGGCCAGCACCAGACCGCCGAGCAGATACACGACCGACGAGGCGAGTCGCGCTGAGGCGAACGCCACGACACGCAAGTAGCTGCCCGGTGGCGAGCCGATTAACAACCGGCTGATGGTATCACCGCTGCCCGAGCGGAAGGCCCGCCGTCGCAACCAGGCCAGCGTTGTCCGCGATGCCGGTACCTGTTCGGTGATGACCGCTTCCTCGCACCACACGATCCGGAAACCGGCCTGGTGCACGCGAAGGAAGAAGTGCAGATCGCTCGACCCGGTGAACCGGAACGCCGGATCGAATCCCGGCGTCACCTGGTGGTAGACCTTCTGCACCACCAGGGTGTTGTTGGTGTAGGCCTTGTCGAGCTCGTCCCCGGTCTGGTGCTTACCGACCGAGTTGTGCACGTCACTGTGGTAGTTCCACGCCGGTGCGCCTTCGGGCAGGATGCCCTTGATCGGCCCGGTCACCACGTCCGCTTTGGTCTGCTGCCAACAGGCTAGGAGCGCCTGCAACCAGCCGGGCGGCGCTTCCTCGTCATCGTCCACGAAGATCAGCGCGTCGTCGTTCCAGGCCAGCTGGACCGAACGCTCGCGCGCGAACGGGATGCCCGGTTCGGCCTCGACCGCCGACTCGATCGGATAGCGCGCGTCCTTTGAGGCTTCGGCGATCACCTCGGCGGCCGAACCGGCGGCGTCGTTGTCGACGATGACGACGCGTACGTCGTACGCTGCGGCAGTTGCGGGCTCAAGCTCTTGGCTCTGCAGACTGGCGAGCAGTTTCGCGAGCAGGTCGGGCCGTCGGCAGGTGATGATCGCGATCGCGATGCTCTGCCGGCCGTCCGGAGCCGCCGTGGGCGTGGGTTCCACGGCTGCACAATAGAGCCTCTGCCCTGATAGTGACCAGCCGACCACCCTCTGTACTCCTGGTCGGGTTGGACGGTACGGCCAGTAGGGTCGGTCGGCGAAAGTCATTGCAGTCGACTCGAGAGGACTTCATGCTCCGCCACACCCTCGCCGGCCTGCTTGCCACGGCGACCGCGATCGCCGTGCCCGCCGCACAGCCGGCCCCCGCACAGGCCGCCGCGACCGCGCCCGCGCAGCTGACCGCGATCAGCTGCTCGACCGCCGCAACCGGCTCCGGCCGGTTCTACGACGGGCCTTCCGCCTCGAAGATCTACGACGCGAAGTTCAGCGCGGGCCCGTTGGTCGCTCAGCTCGGCACGCACACCCCGCAGGGCGCGGCCACCTGGTTCAACTGGGACGGGCCGAACCGGAACCTGCTGCTCGTCACCTCGTACCGGACCAACGCGCGCTCGCTGATCATCGGCATCAACCCGGGCACCGGCAAGACTGTCGGCGTTGTCGCGATCGCCGCTTCGCATGTTGGCGGCATCACCGTGAGCAACGGCTGGGCGTTCGTCCAGGGTGGCAACTCGGGCAGCAACGGCACGATCCGCAAGTACCGGTTGTCGGAACTGCGCACGGCGATGAAGAAGGCCGGCACGCCGTACCTGAAGCAGGTCGGCACCGCTCGGGTTGTGTACGGCGCCTCGTTCATCTCCAGCTATGGCGGCTACCTGTGGTCGGGCCGGTTCCAGGAGAAGACGCGCGGCAAGATGTACCAGTACAAGATCAACGCCAACGGGTCGCTCACCACGATCAACCGCGCGTGGGAGGTGCCGACCAAGACCCAGGGTCTGCTGGTCGCGAAGAACCACTTCATCTTCAGCACGTCGTACGGCCGGACCAACCGCAGCAACCTGTACGTCGTACGCCGCGGTCAGCCTGACCTCGACCGGGCCCGGCTGAAGTGCTTCCGCGCGCCGAGCATGTCCGAGGGCATGACCGAGCTCGGCGGCCGGGCGTACCTCGTGTTCGAGTCCGGATCGCACCTGTACCGGTCCGACCCGCGGACGCTTAACGTCATCCCGCGTCTGCACAAGACCCCGCTGTCCGCTTTGACCGCGATGGTCTGATTGCGTGGGGACGGGCCCGGCGTGATTTCCCCGCCGGGCCCGTCCTTCCTTTAGTCGAGCAGTTCCGTCACCGTGCCGGCGGCCACGGTGTGACCGCCTTCGCGAACGGCGAACCCGAGCCCGACGTCCATCGCGACCGGCTTGGCCAGTTCGACGCCCAGCTCGACGGTGTCACCCGGGTGCACGAGCTGGATCTCCCCGAGGTCGATCCCGCCCGACACGTCCGTCGTACGGAAGTAGAACTGCGGCCGGTAGTCCGCGGCGAACGGCGTGTGCCGACCACCCTCGGCCGTGCTCAGCGCGTGCAGCTGCGCACGGAACCGCCGGTGCGGCTGGACCGTTCCCGGCAGTACCAGCACCTGGCCGCGTCGTACCTCGTCACGCTTCACACCGCGCAGTAGTACGGCAGCGTTGTCGCCGGCCTCCGCAGACTCCAGCGACTTGCCGAACGTCTCCATCCCGATCGCGACACTTGTCACGGTCGGACCGAGACCTACGGCTTCAACGGTGTCACCGAGGCGCAGCGTGCCACGCTCGACCGCACCGGTCACGACGGTGCCACGCCCACTGATGGTCAGCACGTTCTCGATGGGCATCAGGAACGGCTCACCCAGCTCACGCGGCGGAATCGGCACGTAGGTATCGACGGCGTCCAGGAGCTCACCGATGGCGCCCGTCCACTGCGGGTCGCCCTCGAGCGCACGCAGCCCGGAGACGCGCACCACCGGCACCTCGTCGCCCGGGAAGCCGTACTCGCTCAGCAGCTCACGGACCTCCAGCTCGACCAGGTCGAGCAACTCGGCGTCGTCGACGGCGTCGGCCTTGTTGAGCGCGACCACCAGGTACGGCACGCCTACGCGCCGCGCGAGCAACACGTGCTCCCGCGTCTGCGGCATCGCGCCGTCCTGCGCGGACACGACCAGGATCGCGGCGTCGACCTGGGCCGCGCCGGTGATCATGTTCTTCACGTAGTCGGCGTGCCCGGGCATGTCGACGTGCGCGTAGTGCCGCGTCGCCGTCTCGTACTCGACGTGCGAGATGTTGATCGTGATACCGCGCGCGACCTCCTCCGGCGCCCGGTCGATGCCGTCGAACGCGACGAACGAGTTGTGCCCGGGGTCGCGGTCGGCCAGCACCTTGGTGATGGCGGCGGTCAGCGTGGTCTTGCCGTGGTCGACGTGTCCCATCGTGCCGATATTGAGGTGCGGCTTGGTCCGCACGAATTGGCTCTTGGCCATGATTTATCCTTGTTTTTCAGGGTTTTCCAGCGTTTTTCGGCAGGCGAATGCACAGCCCGTTGCCATCGGGGCTGATGCCAGGACCGTTCAATCCGGCTGTCCCTCATTTGCTCGAGCCTGCCTGGGCCTTGCTTGGGCCTGCTTTGGGGCGCGGGTCGAGTCGTCGGGGAGTGGTGGCCGGATCAGCCCACCCTCCTCCGTCGGTCCTGCTGGAGCAGGAGGAGGGTCAGCTTCGGGCGCCGGTATCTTTCAGCGCTTTGGCGCACACGGCAGCGGCCGGCAGGGGTGAACCTGACGGAAACGCGAAGAAGGCCGTGGCGAACATGCTGATCACGGTAGGTGGTAACGCTGCCTGGGGCAATCTAATTCCCTTGCCTCCGGCCACGCGGTCTTCGCGGCTGCGCCTACTCGTTTTCGGCCGGTTCGCGATGTGATGTTTACCGTTGTGGATAACGGCTTTTGCGACTTTTTCGGGGGTTCTTGGTTGCTAATCTCGGGCTCATGTTCGAAGGCGATCTCGGTGTGCTGGCCCCGGCGGAGCTGTTGTCCGTCGTTGGCGAGTTCGACGTGTGCCGTGATCGAGCCGACGTCCGAATCCTCGAGGTGGCCGTTGCCTTCGCGGATCTTCATCCCGAGCCGCGCCCCTCGGGTCCCGACGGGCGGCCGGGGATGGAGAGCGTCAAGGTATACGGCGGCAAGGGCTGTCCGGAGGTGGCGGAATTCGCCGTCGCTGACCTTGGTGCCGCGCTTGGGATCTCGTCCGCCGCTGCCGCTGGTCTGATGAGCGACGCCCTCGGCCTACGCCACCGCCTGCCCCGGGTGTGGGCGCGCGTGCTGGCCGGCGAGGCCAAGGCTTGGCGCGCCTGCCGAATCGCGCGAGCGAGTGTTGCTCTGTCTCTTGAGGCGGCCGCCTTGGTGGACAAAGCCGTCGAGCGGATCGTGAACCGGGTGGGCCCGGATCGCCTGAAGCGGATCGTCGAGGGAGCGATGTGGACCGCTGACCCTGAGCGAGCACAGCGAGATGCCGAAGAGGCGGCCCGTGCTCACGGCGTGTGGGTTGGCCGTTCTGAGTCCGGGACCAACACCATGTTCGTCCGCGCTGCCACGGGCGACATCGTCCGGCTGGACGCCACAATCGCGACCCTGGCCCAAGCCCTTAAGGACCTCGGCGACACCGATTCCCTCGACGCCCGCCGGGCCAAGGTCATTGGCTGGCTACCCGACCCCTTGGCCGTGCAAAAGCTTCTAGAAGCCGCCCGCCACCTCGCCCAATCCGCCCCGCCAGCGCCGTCCAGCGCGTCGAGTGCGGCCTCGGGTCCAGCCGCGGCCCCGGATCCAGCCGCGGCCCCAAGCCCACACCTCGCTCTTGCTGGTGACCCGCTCACCCATGCCGCCTCGGCCGATCGCCTCGGGTCCCGCCTGGCCGAGGTCAAGGCCAGCGCCCGCGCTACCGCTCGGGCCAATGCCGGTGCCGACGCCGATCTCGACCTCAAGCCACCCGACCAGCCCGCTGCAAGATCGCGGCGTGGCTGGGACCTTGGTGGTGGCCGACGCGACCTTTACGTCCACCTGAGCGATGACACCCTCGCCTCGGGCGAAGGCGTGATCCGGGTGGAAGGCATCGGTCCGATGCTGTTCTCGCGGCTTCGCGAGGTGTTCGGTCACGACCAGATCGTGGTCAGACCGGTTATCGATCTGCGCGAGAAGGTCAGCGTCGACGCCTACGAGATACCGCACCGGATCCGGGAACGGGTCGTGTTGCGCGATCTCTACTGCACCTTCCCCTGGTGCAACAAACGAGCGACCAGGTCGATCGATCTCGACCACATCAAGCCGTATGACCCGGATGGGCCGCCCGGCCAAACCAGCACGGACAACCTCACCCCATGCTGCCGCTATCACCACCGCCTCAAGACCCACGGTGGCTGGACTTGCGTGCGCCTAGCCGATGGCGCGCTGAAATGGACCAGCCCTCAAGGCGCGAGGTTCATCGTCGACCACACCGGCACCCGCGTCTGGTCGGACCCGCCGGTCCGGGAAGGGCCCTGGCGTAGCGGTGCGTAGGTAAAGCCGGGGTGGGCACTGGTGGCGGATGACCGTCTACGGATTTCATGCGTCGCATGAACAGGTCCCACCCGGGGACTTGCTGGCCGCCGTTGTCCGCGCCGAGCAGGCCGGCTTCGGCGCGGCGATGTGCTCGGACCACTTCAGCCCCTGGAGCGAGCGGCAGGGCGAGTCCGGCTTCGCCTGGGCTTGGCTCGGCGCCGCTCTCCAGGCGACCGGTCTGACGTTCGGCGTGGTGAACGCCCCCGGCCAGCGCTATCACCCGGCGATCATCGCGCAGGCAATCAGCACGCTCGCCTCGATGTACCCAGGCCGGTTCTGGGCCGCCCTTGGATCCGGCGAGGCCAGCAACGAACACATCACCGGGCAGCTCTGGCCGCGCAAGGAGCTCCGGAATCAGCGCCTCAGGGAATCGGCCGAGGTGATCCGCGACCTTCTGAACGGCGCGGAGGTGAGCCGGGACGGCCTCGTCACCGTCGACCGGGCTCGCTTGTGGACCCGCCCGGAGCAGCGCCCGGATCTGCTCGCGGCGGCGGTATCGCCCGAGACCGCACAGTGGTGCGCCGATTGGGCCGACGGCCTCATCACGGTCGCAGCGCCGATCGAGCGGCTACGCGAGGTGATCGCTGCCTACCGGGACGCCGGCGGCACCGGCCAGGCGTGCCTGCAGGTCCACCTCAGCTATCACCAAGATGAGGATGAGGCTCTGCGGATAGCGCATGAGCAGTGGCGTACGAACGTCTTCGCGCCCCCGTTGTGCTGGGACGTCGACTCAGTGGCCGTGTTCGACCAAGCGGCGGAACACGTCCAACCCGAGGCGATGCGGGACGCCGTGCGGGTCTCATCCGATCCGGGACGGCATGTGGACTGGCTCGCGGAGTACGCCGAGCTGGGGTTCGACGCGATCTATCTGCATCACGTCGGCACGGATCAAAGCGACTTCATCGACGTATTCGGCGACCGGGTACTGCCCCGGCTGGAGGTGACTGCATCGTGAGGCTGACCAAGACGGCGGACCTGTGGTGGAAGAGTGCCGTGATGTATTGCCTCGACATCGAGACCTATTTCGATACGAATGGAGACGGTATCGGCGACATCAGAGGTCTCGGGCAACGCATCGACCACCTCGCGGAGTTGGGCGTGACGTGCCTGTGGCTGATGCCGTTCTATCCGACGCCTGATCGCGACGACGGCTACGACATCACCGACTTCTACGGCGTCGACCATCGCCTTGGTACGCACGGTGACCTGGTTGAGCTGATTCGCCTCGCGTCAGACCGCGGTATGCGGGTGATCGCGGACCTGGTCGTCAACCACACGTCCGACCAGCACCCGTGGTTCAAGAGCGCGCGGGCGTCGCGCGAGTCGCCGTACCGGGACTGGTACGTCTGGCGGGATCAACCGCCGGAGGACGGGCCGAAGGGCGTGGTGTTCCCGGATCAGGAGGAGAGCCTCTGGCAGTACGACGAACAGGCCGGGCAGTACTACCTGCACAGGTTCTACAAGCATCAGCCGGACCTCAACGTGGCGAATCCCGAGGTTCGCGACGAGATCAGCCGGGTGATGGGGTTCTGGCTGCAGGTCGGGATGTCCGGATTCCGTGTCGACGCTGTGCCGTTCCTGCTCGAGACGGCGGGCTCCGCCGATGCGGCCGACCTGCAAGACCCGCACGACTACCTCCGAGATCTTCGCGCGTTACTCGCTAGGCGCGACGGGCAGGCCGTGCTGCTGGGCGAGGTCAATCTGCCGTACCCGGAGACGAGGAAATTCTTCGGTGACGAAGACGCCGACGAGCTGACGATGTGCTTCGACTTCATCGGCATGCAGCGCCTCTACCTGTCACTCGCGCGGTCCGAACCCGGGCCGCTGATCGAAGGCCTCCGGCAACGTCCAAAGGCCGCCGAAGAAGGCCAATGGGGCACGTTTGTTCGCAACCATGACGAGCTGACGCTAGACAAGCTCACCGAAGACGAGCGCCAAGAGGTATTCAAGGCATTCGGACCCGAACCGGAGATGCAGCTATACGGGCGCGGTCTGCGGCGACGGCTGCCGCCGATGCTCGGCAATGACCCGGACCGCCTGCGCATGGTCTACAGCCTGCTCTTCTCAATGCCGGGCACACCCGTGCTCTTTTACGGCGAGGAGATCGGCATGGGGGAGAACCTCGCGGCCGAGGGGCGCAACGCCGTACGGTCGCCAATGCAGTGGACCGAAGGCTTCAACGGCGGCTTCTCCACTGCGGATCCGAACGAGCTCGCGGCGCCGATGGTGGACAACGAGTACGGCCCGGCCAAAGTCAACGTTGCGGCTCAGCGCCGGGACCCTGACTCGTTGATGTCGTGGATCAAGCTGCTGATCAAGCACTACCGCGAATGCCCCGAGCTGTCGTGGGGCGACTACACGATCTTCGAACACGAGTCGCCGACGGTCTTCGCGCACAAGACCGATTTCCAGGGCGGGACTATCGTCGCCGTCCACAACTTCTCGGACGAGCCGGCCGAGGTAACGCTGGCAGTCGTGGGCGCCGGAACCGGGCTCCGACTTGTCGACCTGCTCCGCGAAGGTGAGGCCGAGGTGGCCGACGACGGTACGACGCGCTTGGAGCTCGGCCGGTACGGCTGCCGCTGGCTGCGCCTCATCCGCTCCGGCGACCGCTACATCATTTGACCAAACAGCGGCCGCTACAGGAGTCCTCGTAGCGGCCGCCGTTGGGTGGTGGAGCTGTCAGGGCATCAGCTGTCCTCTGATTGCTTCCGGAGTTCTTCCTTCAGCTCGTCCTTGCCGAGCCCGGAGACGCCGCTGATATCGGCATTGCCGGCCTGCTGCAGGAGCTGTTCCTTCGTGGTGTCCGCCGGCTGCTGGCCCAGGTGCTTCTCACGGCTGACGAGGAAGGCGTCTCCAAGTTCCAGCCGTCGTTCCTCGCTGAGACGGGCCTGGATACCGGGCAGGACCTTCTTCTCCTCCTCCTCGACGTGATGCGTGACGGCTTCGACAAGCTCGTCCAGCACCTGGTCGAAGTCAGGCGCCATCGGATCAGCAGCGGCCAGTTTTTCGAGCAGCTTGTCCGCCTGGACATGCTCCTCCTGGCTGTGGGCGACCTCTTCGGTCTCGCCGGCCTCGTCCTTGGCCGCGGGATAGACCTCGGCTTCCTCGGCCCGGCTGTGAGCGGTCAGCAAGGTGGTCAGAACGGGTACGAGGTTCGGCCGCTTCTCCGGGTGCTTCTTCAGCTCGTCGAAGAGGCGCTCCACCTCGCGATGGTCCTGCATGATCAGTTCGACAACGTCTCCGGCCACGGCAGTGCTCCTCTCTAGGTGTTGTGCTGCCGCCCGGTACCCCGGTTCAATCGCCATAACCCGGGTACTGGGGCGGCACGAAACCAACGGAGGCCGCAGTGAGAGCGCTGACCTGGCAAGGGAAACGCAAGATCGAGTACAGCGATGTCCCCGATCCCGTCATCCAAGAGCCGACCGACGCGATCATCAAGGTCACGTCGACCGGCATCTGCGGCTCCGATCTGCACCTGTACGAGGTGCTCGCGCCGTTCCTCGACCCCGGCGACGTTCTCGGTCACGAACCGATGGGTGAGGTCGTCGAGGTGGGCTCGGAGCTGGACGGGCTCAAGACCGGCGACCGGGTCGTCATCCCGTTCCAGATCGCCTGCGGCCGGTGCTTCATGTGCGAGCAGGGCTTGCAGACGCAGTGCGAGACCACCCAGGTCACCGACCAGGGCATGGGCGCCGCGCTCTTCGGTTACACCAAGTTGTACGGCCAGGTGCCGGGCGGGCAAGCCGAGTACCTGCGCGTCCCGCAAGCGCAGTACGGCCCGATCAAGATCCCGCACGGCCCGCCCGACGACCGGTTCGTCTACCTGTCCGACGTGCTGCCGACCGCCTGGCAGGCCGTCGAGTACGCCGCGGTGCCCAAGGACGGCACGGTCGTCGTACTGGGCCTGGGTCCGATCGGCGACATGGCCGCCCGCATCGCCGTACATCGCGGCCTGCGCGTCATCGGCGTCGACCTGGTCCCCGAGCGGCTGGAGCGAGCCAAGATCCGCGCGGTGGAAACGCTCAACCTGAACGATCACAAGGACATCGTCAACGTCGTCCGGGATCTGACCGACGGACGCGGCCCGGATTCCGTGATCGACGCCGTCGGGATGGAAGCGCACGGTTCGCCCGTCGCCAAGGTCGGCCAGCAGCTCACGGGCCTGCTGCCGGACGTGGTCGCGCGCAAGCTGATGCAGACCGCCGGCGTGGACCGGCTGGCCGCCCTCTACACGGCGATCGACATGGTTCGCCGCGGCGGCACGATTTCGCTGATCGGCGTGTACGGGGGTGCGGCCGATCCGCTGCCGCTGCTGGTGATGTTCGACAAGCAGGTGCAGCTGCGAATGGGCCAGGCCAACGTTCGACGCTGGGCCGACGACATCCTCCCGTTGCTCGGGGACGACGACATCCTCGGCGTCGACCTGTTCGCGACGCACCACTTGCCGCTGTCCGAGGGCCCCGCGGCGTACGAGATGTTCCAGAAGAAGCAGGACGGCGCCGTGAAGGTCCTGCTGAACCCGTGACCAGGAGGCAAGCGTGCAAAGGATCGAGACCAGCCCGCTGACCGACGACGAACTGCGCGGCCTGGACGCGTACTGGCGGGCCGCGAACTACCTGTCCGTCGGGCAGATCTACCTCATGGCCAACCCGCTCCTGGCCGAACCGCTGGCGCCGGACCACCTCAAACCCCGCCTCCTCGGCCACTGGGGTACGACACCCGGCCTGAACCTGATCTACGCCCACCTCAACCGGGTGATCCGCCAACGCGAACGCCGGATGCTGTACGTCATCGGCCCCGGTCACGGTGGTCCCGCCATCGTGGCGAACACGTGGCTCGAAGGAAGCTGGACCGAGGTCTATCCCAACACCACCAGGGATCTGGCCGGGATGGGCCGGTTGTTCAAGCAGTTCTCGTTCCCGGGCGGTATTCCGAGTCACGTGGCGCCCGAGGTGCCCGGATCGATCAACGAGGGCGGTGAACTCGGCTATTCGCTCAGTCACGCGTACGGCGCCGCCTTCGACAATCCCGACCTGGTCGTCGCCTGCGTGATCGGCGACGGCGAGGCCGAATCCGGTCCACTCGCGACCTCCTGGCACTCGAACAAGTTCCTCGACCCGCGCGGCGATGGCGCCGTACTGCCGATTCTGCATTTGAACGGATACAAGATCGCCAACCCGACCCTGCTCGCGCGGATCGGTGACGAGGAGCTGACCAGCCTGCTGGAGGGGTATGGGCATGAGCCGTTCCTGGTCGAGGGTTCCGAGCCGGCCGAGGTTCATCAGGCGATGGCGGCGGCGCTGGATCGATGCCTGGACCGGATCGACGAGATCCAGACCGAGGCGCGATCCCCGCAGGGGCTGACGACGCGGCCGGTGTGGCCGATGATCGTGCTGCGTACGCCGAAGGGCTGGACCGGGCCGAGCGTGGTCGACGGCCAGCCGGTCGAGGACACCTGGCGGTCGCACCAGGTGCCGCTGTCGGGTGTGCGGAACAACGAGGATCACCGGCGGCAACTGGAGGATTGGCTGCGCAGTTACCGGCCCGAGGAGCTGTTCGACGCGGACGGCCGACCGGTGCCCGAGCTGCTGGAGTTGGCACCGGGGCCCGAGCTGCGGATGGGCTCCAACCCGCACGCGAACGGCGGTCTGCTGGCGCGCGATCTGGAGCTACCCGATCCGGCCGAGTACGCCGTCGCGGTGAAGCTGCCGGGTGCGGAGGACGCCGAGGCCACACGGGTCCTCGGCGCCTATCTGCGCGACGTCTTCACCGCCAACGCGCCGTACCGGAACTTCCGCTTGGTCGGCCCGGACGAGACCGAGTCGAACCGGCTGTCAGCGGTCTACGAGGTGACCGGTAAGGCCTGGAACGCGAACACCCGCGACACCGACGAGCATCTCGCGCTGGACGGCCGGGTGATGGAGATGCTCAGCGAGCACACCTTGCAGGGCTGGCTCGAGGGATACCTGCTGACCGGGCGGCACGGCGTCTTCTCGTCGTACGAGGCGTTCGTGCACATCGTCGACTCGATGTTCAACCAGCACGCCAAATGGCTGAAGACGATCAACCGGCTGGAGTGGCGCCGGCAGATCCCGTCGCTGAACTATCTGCTCACTTCGCACGTCTGGCGCCAAGACCACAACGGCTTCTCGCACCAGGATCCCGGGTTCATCGACCATGTGGTGAACAAGAAGGCCGAGGTGATCCGAGTCTACTTGCCGCCGGATACGAACACCCTGCTGTCGACGATGGACCATTGCCTGCGGACGCGGAACTACGTGAATGTCGTTGTCGCGGGCAAGCAACCGCAACCGAGCTGGCTGGACTGGGAGTCGGCGGCGTTGCACTGCGCGCGTGGTGCCGGGGTTTGGCCATGGGCGAGCAACGACCAGGGTGATCCGCAGGTGGTGATGGCCTGCGCGGGCGACGTGCCGACGATGGAGACGCTCGCGGCGGTCGACCTGCTGCGCGAGCACCTGCCCGAGCTGCGGATCCGGGTCGTGAACGTGGTCGACCTGATGCGTTTACAGGATCCCGCCGAACACCCGCATGGGTTGACCGATCCGCAGTTCGACGCATTGTTCACGACCGACAAACCAGTGATCTTCGCGTACCACGGTTATCCCTGGCTGATCCATCGATTGACGTACCGGCGGCACAACCACGACAACCTGCACGTGCGGGGGTACATCGAGGAGGGCACCACCACGACGCCGTTCGACATGGTCGTGCGCAACAACCTCGACCGCTACCACCTCGCGATGGACGTGATCGATCGCGTGCCCGGGCTCGGCAGTCGCGCGGTCGCGGTCCGGCAGTACCTGGAGGACCAGCGGGTACGGCATCACGTGTACGTCAACAAGTACGGCGAGGACCTGCCCGAGGTCCGCGAGTGGCGCTGGGATCGGCGCTTTAGCTGACGGCGGCTAACGCGGGAGGGGTCAGGTCTCGGATGCGCTGCTCGTACGGGCGATAGTCGAGCAGACGTACGGCGGCACCGGTCCGATCGGCGAACACGGCATACCGGCCGGTCGAGCGGTCGGACGGCGGCACCAGCCAATCGAGACCACGGTGCTCGGTGTAGAAGGCGTCCACATCGCCGACCTCGTAGATCGCGCCCGACCGCAACGCGGATTCGACCGGGTCGCGCACCAGCATCAGCGTGGGTCGTTCCGAACGATCCGAGCCGAGCAAAACCGTATCGTCGTCCGGCCAGCTCATCGGCACCAGACCGAGGTCACGGTAGTAGTCCACACTGGCGTCGAGGTGTTCGACCGGACGGAGCTCGAACAACAGCTTCACGGGGCGTCCTCCTTCTTCGCTGAGCTGGTCTGACTTGAGCTGGTCTGCCGGCGGGCACTCGCGGTGCCCGCGGCAACGGCCGCGAGTTGATCCGCCAGGGCTGAATGGGTGGTGGCGAGTCGCGGCGCCACTTCCGCGAGGGGCTCGATCAAGGCGGCGGTGTCGTTCTCGCCGAGTGCGGCGCGGACGCGGTCGACGCAAGCCTGGGTCGCGGGATCGAGGCCTTCCAGCGCGGTGATCTGGCCGGCCAGGCCGCGTAGAGCCGCCGAATTGCCGCGGGCCCAACCGGCCACGGCTCGATCGCCCGCCCGGCGGTCTCGAGTCGCCTGGACGCGTTGATCACCGGTCAGGCCCGCGTGTCCGGTTTGGTGTTCGAGTCGCAAGAAGCGCCGTTCGGCGGCCTGGCGACTGGCGAGGCCGAGGGCCGGAGCGATCTCGGCCCAGCTCGCGCCGCGATCGCGGGCGGCGCTGATCAACAGCGGCTCCCAGCGGGCGACCTCTTGCAGGAGGGTGCGGAGTTCCGTCAGCCCGGCGAGGACGTCGGCTCGCGTCGTGCCTTTGCCTTCGCCTGAGCCGTTCGAGTTGTCCAGGCCGGCGAGCAGGTCGGTCAGGACTCGGACGGCATCGGCGGCCGGTCGCGTTGGGGCTTCGGCGTCGAGGGGCATCGGGAAGCGCTCCGTCCAGGTCGTGGCGCGTCAAGGCTGTCGTCGTTTCAGTGACAATGCTACTTGTCGTCGTTCCGATGACATGTTACAACGGTAAGTGCGTATTGACCACCGTCGCTCAACGACAAAACAGGAGGTGGAAAGGCGATGTTGATGCGCACTGACCCGTTCCGTGAGTTCGACCGGCTGGCCCAGCAGGTCCTCGGCGCCGCCGCGCCAGGCACGTGGTCACGGCCGAGCCCGATGCCGATGGACGCTTACCGCAGTGGTGACGAGTTCGTCGTGGTGTTCGATCTGCCCGGGGTGAGCCCGGACGCGATCGACCTGGACGTCGAGCGCAACGTGCTCACCGTGAAGGCGGAGCGCCGCCCGATCGAGGTCCCCGACGACGTCGAGATGCAGGTCGCCGAACGGCCGCTGGGCGTGTTCTCGCGCCAACTGTTCCTCGGTGACACGCTCGACGCCGACCGGATCGAGGCTCACTACGACACCGGCGTGCTGACCCTGCGAATCCCGATCGCCGAGAAGGCCAAGCCGCGCAAGATCGCCGTCGGTTCGGCCGGTACCGAGCGGCAGCAGATCAGCTCCTGAGCCGCTCAGCTCCTGAGCCGCTCAGCTCCTGAGCCGCGATCGACGCTGCCCCGGCCCTGGCGGGCTCGGGGCAGCGTGGTCTGTGCGGGGTCAGCGGGCAACGTCGCCGCGCCAGGCGCCGGTCTCGCTGCCGCGACTCTCCATGAACGCCTTGAAGCGCTTCATGTCGCCCTTCACCTTGCCCTCGATCACGCCGAGCTTGTCGCCGACCTTCTCGGCGAAGCCCTCCGGATCGATTTCCATCTGCGCGGTCACCCTGGTGTGGGTGTCGTCGAGCTTGTGGAACGTCACTACGCCGGCGTGGGTCGGCCCGTTGTCGGACTTCCACGCCACCCGCTCGTCGGGGTGCTGCTCCGTGATGGTCGCGTCGAACTCGCGCGTGGCACCGCCGACCTTGGTGACCCAGTGCGTGTGCGTGGGGTCGATCTGCCGGATCGCCTCAACACCGTCCATAAAGGCCGGGAACGACTCGAATTGGGTCCACTGGTTGTAGACCGCGGTGATCGGGACTGCCACGTCGACCGATTCGGTGATGGTGCTCATCGGCTCGTACCTCCTTGATCTGTGGGGTTCTCCCCTCGGGTACCCATCGATCAGGGGGTGACACGGGTGGAACCGGCTAACGTCCGATAGCCGAAACTGGTAAAAGGTTACGCAATGCGGATACTCTGCGGACAGATGGCTACATGATCCGTGGAGGCTTTGATTAGGCACTCGGTGGGCTCGGTGGGCTCGGTGGGTTTGGGTGGGCGGCGGTTGCTGGTGGTGGCGATGCTGGTCGCCACCTTCGTCTCGATGCTCGTGTCCGTGCACCCGGAGGCCGAGGCGGGGGTGCTGGCGGGGCCGACCGCGGATCAGTTGAGGGCAAAGGTGGCGGGCTGCTCGAACCAGCTGTCGAGCGGGATGTACGCGCACGACGCGGGCGGGACGCGGAACATTCCCGTCTGCAAGACCGGCGGCGCGGTGCATTGGACGGCTGACCTCGATATCGACTGCGATGGCCAGCGGACCACGCAGTGCAACGAGAACGCCGATCCCTGGTTCCAGCCGGATACCTCGTGGCATCAGTCCGATGGACGCCCGCTGAATTCGGCCGGTCTGCCGTTCATCGTCGTACCGTTGCCGAGTTCGACCTGGGACTACAAGACGGCGGGGATCAGGGGTGCGACCGTCGCGGCGGTCGTCTACCAGGGCAAGGTCGCGTACGCCGTTGTCGGCGACGCGGGTCCGTCCGGCGCGATCGGTGAGGGGTCGTACAAGCTCGCGCAACTGCTCGGCATCAACCCGAACCCTGCCACCGGAGGCGTTTCCGGCGCCGTCGTGACGTACATCCTCTTCCCGGGCGTCAGTGCTTCGCCGATCGAGAGCGCGACTGATGCCGTCGCAAAGGGCGAGGCTGCCGCGAACAGCCTGGTCAGTGGGGTCCAGACCTGTGCGAACACCAATGCCGAGTTCACGAGCTACCCCACGTTGCAGGCCGGTTCGACCGGCGGGTCCGTGATGGCGGCGCAGTGTTTGCTCGGCATGGCTGAACCGCCTACGGGGTCCTTCGATGCCGCGACAACTGATGCGGCCAAGGCGTTCCAGAGCCGGGTGGGGCTGCTAGCGGACGGCATAGTCGGGTCTAAGACGTGGACGGCGCTCTTGTCGGCGGGAGATAAACCGACGCTCAGTGAGGGTTCAACCGGCACAGCCGTCCGTAGGCTGCAGCGATCGCTGACGGCGGCACTGGGTCGCACTGTCGCCATCGACGGGCAGTTCGGACCGGGGACGAAGACGGCGGTCCGGGACTACCAGACGACCCGGCAACTCGTTGTCGACGGCATCGTCGGAACTGGGACATGGACCGCGCTCCAAACCGGCAAATAACGTGGAACAAACGCGCTGAGGATTCCACTGGGAACTCTTCTAACCGGAGCACTTTTGCCCTTATCGTGAGCGAGCGTACGCGGAAAGTAACCCGCCCACTCTCTGCGATGAGGTAAACAATGCCCCCACGTTTACGCTTGCTCGCGGCAACCACTGCCGTGCTCGGATCGATGCTCGTGGCCCCTACCGCCTGGGCTGAGGTCGAGCCCGGCGGCTGGACGTCGTACTCGCCCTCTTTCTCTGTCCAGGAACGCGGTTGCGGCCAGGTGAACAACCTGACCTTCCAGCTGACCTGCTCCACCGCCAGCGGCGACCAGCGCGCCGAACGGCGGTATGCCACCTATTCCGGCGGCAGCCGCCAGTTCGAGGGCTATTTCCGGATCACCAGCATGGCCGGCACCCGGATCAGCCTGAAACAGACCTTCAACGAAAGCGGCTCCGGCCCATTCTTCATGCTCGCCGTCGAACGTGGCGGCCGCCTTTACCGGGTCGGCGGTGACACCATTCAGAGTGGTGCCGCGCCGGTCGGAACCACCGTCCGCGTGAACACCGTGCACGTGGTCGGCAGCGCCCATCGGACCTACATCAACGGGTCCCAGCGGCACAGTATGAGCAGCCCTGGCGGCAGCTTCTACGACAAGTTCGGCTCGTATCGCACCAACAGTGGCGCCGGGCCTATCACCACGCAGTGGAGCGACATCCGGTTCTGGCGGAAGTAGGTTCCGTTGAACCGACTCGCCTGTACGGCTGTCCTGCTGGTCGTGCTCACCGGTTGCTCAGGAACCGGTGGGCCGGCTGGTGGCTCACCGGCTCCTGTCCGAGGCGGCCTCGCGTTGACTGCCACGCTTGTTTCACCGGTCGACGTGGAGCTGAGTTGGGCCGGGATCGACCGCGAGGCCAGTAGTGCGATCGTCGAGTTCGCTACCGAACCGGGAGGCCGGTACACGATTCTCGAGTTCGTGCCGGTCGGGCGTACGACGTTCCGGCATCCCGACTTAATGCCGCGAACGCCCTTCCATTACAAGGTCACGCCCGTGCTCGGGCCCGTCTCGGCGCCGATTGAGGTCGACCTGTCAAAGCCCAAAGCGGCCAAGCCCAAGGCCGCCACGGCCAAGGCGGTCAGGCCGGTGCGGGAGGCGGGCGCGGCGCCGTCGGACGTCAGCGTTGTGCCGGTGGCGGATGGCGCTCGCGTGACGTGGTCGGATAACGCGCAGGGCGAGGAGGGATACCTGCTGGAGATCCGGTCGCTTGGCCAGTCCGACTATCGCGTGGCCGGGTACATCGATGCCGATTCCACGTTCGTGGAACTGAGCACGATGCCCGGCGAACGCAAGGCGTCGTACCGGGTGCGCGCTTTCTACCGCGGCGAGCCCTCCAATATCGCCAACCAGACCACCGGCACCGGCGCCGGCTAGGTCGTCTCCTTCGGGAGGTAACGGAGTAAGGCGCCGCCGGACGCATACGGCCGGGCCTCGGCGAGGTCCAGCGAGATCGGGTGATCGGTCACCTGGAAGGCTGGTTTGCCCGCGCCGACCAGGATCGGGCAGACCCGCAGCTGGACCTCGTCGATCAACCCCGCGGCCAAGAGGCGGTAGGACAACGAGATGCTGCCCCAGAGCACGATGTCCTTGCCTGCTTGGCGTTTGAGGTCCGCGACCAGCTCGGCCGCGTCCCCGCTCAGCACCGTGGCCGGCTCGCGATCACCCCACGGCGCCTCCGTCAGCGTCGACGAGATCACCACCTTGTTCAGGTCATTCAACAGTGGCGCTATCGGTTCGTCGGTCGCGGTCGGCCAGAACTCGACGAACAGCCGGTACGTCGTTGCGCCGAGCAACATCGTGTCGATGGACCGGAGCAACTCGAGATTGTCGCGGGTGGACTCCTCCGCATCCGCGACGGTCTCGAAGAAACTCAGGTCATCGCCCGGCCCAGCGGCATAGCCGTCGAGCGTGACGTACTGCTGCAGGATCAGCCTTCGCATTCGGACAGCCTCCTCAGGCCTTGGCGCGGTCCTGGCGGATCAAAACGGTCTTGCCGTCGAACGTACGCGATTCGACCAGCTCGAGGTCGAACCGGCTGCGATCCGCGCTGAACACCCGCTTGCCACCGCCGAGCACAACCGGGTGCACGAACACGTGGTACTCGTCGATCAACCCGAGCTCCGTCAGTACGCCGGGCAGCTCGGCGCCACCGGTCAGCAGGAGGTCTTTGCCGGGCTGCGCCTTGAGCTCGGCGAACTTGGTCGCCAAGTCGCCGCCGATCACCTTGGTACCCCAGTCGGCCTCGGTCAGGGTGTTCGAGCAGACGATCTTCGGCGTGCTCCGCCAGATCGGCGCGAACTGCAGATCGTGCGGGTCGTTCGACATCGACTCGGCCTGCGGCCAGTACGACGACATCAAGTCCCACGTACGCCGGCCATAAACGAAGGCGTCAACCCGCTCGTGCAGCCCAATCGAGTACGCCGACAACTCCGGCCCCACGAACGGCCAGTCGAACTCTCCCTTCGGCCCCTCGATGAACCCGTCAAGCGACTGATGAACGATGTAGATGAGCTTGCGCATAAGTACTCCCTCTCCACAGCACCCGACGGGCGCTCTCACAGACAGGTCGGAGCCACTCCCGCCCTTTTGACATCGCCCCAGAATGTTCTCTCCGAGACTGTGGGTGCTGAGGCATTGACAGGCGGTGAACGTAGGGTAAAGGTGAGAGCGCTCTCACAGTATTTCGGACCGCCCCCTCCGGATGGACTGTGAGTACCAGCCTGGTCGCGCCGCTCTTCCTGGTGCGGGCTGGTCCGCCCCCGGACCGACCTGCGAGCCGTGCCTCCGCCGGTATCTCACCCGTCACTTCCCGGGGACCGACCTGAGGAGGTATGCAAGCGTGCGTATCAAGAAGAAGACCCTGGCCTTGCTCACGGCTGTCGCTTCGTTGGCAGCGGGCCTGACCGCAGTCGCCACTGCCGGCGCACCATCGGCCAACGCCGTACCAGCAACGATTCCGTTGACCATCACCAACAACTCCGGTCGTGGTGACGCCATCTATATCTACAACCTCGGCACCGAGCTCTCGACCGGCCGGCAGGGCTGGGCGGACGCGGGCGGTGGCTTCCACCCGTGGCCGGCCGGTGGCAACCCGCCGACCCCGGCGCCGGACGCGTCGATCGCCGGCCCGGCGAACGGTCAGTCGAAAACGATCCAGATGCCCAAGTTCTCCGGGCGGATCTACTTCTCGTACGGCCAGAAGCTCGTCTTCAAGCTGACGACGGGCGGGCTGGTGCAGCCCGCGGTGCAG
This sequence comes from Kribbella sp. NBC_01245, assembly GCF_036226525.1. Taxonomy (NCBI): domain Bacteria; kingdom Bacillati; phylum Actinomycetota; class Actinomycetes; order Propionibacteriales; family Kribbellaceae; genus Kribbella; species Kribbella sp. NBC_01245. Next base: position 4,868,061 of record NZ_CP108487.1, on the reverse strand, counting down.
AACCCGAGCGACCCGAACCGCAACATCCTGTTCAGCTGGTCCGAGTACACGCTGAACGACTCAGGCGTCTGGCTGAACACGACCCACGTCGACATGGTCTCCGTGCCGTACTCCGTCGGTGTCCGCAAGGGCGACGGCAGCACCATCACCACTGGCAAGCTGAAGCCGGGTGGCCTCAACAACTTCTACAACGCCCTCCGCGGTCAGCCGGGTGGCTGGGCCAACCTGATCCACAACGGCCCGAACGGCCAGCCGCTGCGAGCGCTTGCACCCTTGTACGGCGTCGAGACCGGTGCCCTGCCGGCCTCGGTGATGGACGATTATGTGAACCGCGTCTGGAGCAAGTACAGCGCGCAGGACCTGACCGTGACCCCGTTCTCCAACCAGCCGAACCTCAAGTACTTCGGCCGCGTCTCGGGTGGCGTGATGAACTTCAGGAACGGCTCCGGGCAGATCGTGACGTCGTTCCAGAAGCCCAACGCCAGCAGCATCTTCGGCTGTCACCAGTTGCTCGACGCACCGAATGACCAGGTCCGCGGCCCGATCTCGCGCACGTTGTGCGCCGGGTACAACCGGTCGACCCTGATCGTCAATCCGAACCAGCCGGACGCCAACAACGCCAACTTCTACAAGGACGTCGTCACCAACCACTACTCGCGCAAGATCCACGCGCAGATGGTCGACGGCAAGGCGTACGGCTTCGCCTTCGACGACGTGGGCGCCCACGAGGCCCTCGTGCACGACGGCAACCCGCAACAGGCGTACGTGAGCCTCGATACCTTCAACTGAACGCGTGCACCGTGCCCGCCGCTCGGGCGGGCACGGTCACGTCTCGACCAGAGCCGGTACGGCGATCCGCTCGGCGTGGGCGTAGACGTTCAGCGAGCCGTTCCGGATGAACCCGGCCAAGGTCAATCCGCACTCGGCCGCCAGGTCGATCGCCAGGGAGGAAGGCGCCGAAACCGCGCCCAGGACAGGGATTCCGGCCATCACCGCCTTCTGCGCCAGCTCGAACGACGTCCGTCCGGAGACGACCAGGACGCAACCCCGAGCCGGGACAAGCCCTTGTAACAAAGCCCATCCGACGACCTTGTCCACGGCGTTGTGCCGGCCGACATCCTCGCGTACGACCAACTGCTCGCCCTCGGCAGTGAAGAGGCCGGCCGCGTGCAACCCGCCCGTACGGTCGAACACCTGCTGCTGCGTCCTCAAGACATCCGGCAGACCAGCGAGCACGTCCAGCGCGACCCGGACGGGGTCACCGGCAGGCGAGTGCCGAGACTTCAGCCGTACGGCGTCCAGCGACGCCTTTCCGCAAACCCCGCAAGAGGAAGTCGTATAGAAGTTGCGCTCGACCCCGACCTCGGGCGCTGCCACACCCGGCGCCAACGCGAGGTCGAGCACGTTGTAGGTGTTACGCCCCTCGTCATCGCGCGAGTCGCAATACCGGGCGCTGAGGATGTCGTCGGGACCACCGATCACGCCTTCGGTATGCAGGAACCCGTGGGCCAGTTCGACGTCATGCCCGGGCGTACGCATCGTCACCGCCAGCGCCTTGCCGTTCACCCGCAGTTCGAGTGGTTCCTCCACGGCGATCGAGTCCGGCCGCCGCCGGGTCCCTTCGGGTCCGTAGTGCACCACTGGCTTTCGCGCGATCAGTCGGCCCATGCGTGCTCCCCTTGCCCTGGAAATCCGAAACCGAGTGGTAACAGCCGGGCGGTGATCGCCGTGGCGGGACCTGGTTCGACAACGGCGAGCGCGTCGGCCATCGCGACACCACGCAACATCGCGGAGCCCGCATGACCGACGGGCTCGGCGGCGCCGTCGCGGAGTCGCACTGGCACGAGCCGCGTGTTCGCCGGATGGCAGTCGAGGCCACCGTGGATGGGGGCCGTCGGCAACGAAGCCAGCGGTTCACCGCGCAGTCCGGCGATGGCGGCGACGGCCAGGGTGAGGAATGCCGTGAGCGCTGCGAGAGGGTTGCCGGGCAGGCCGATGACTAGCCGACCGTCGGGGAGCAACGCGAGCGCCTGGGGATGGCCTGGGCGGCAGGCCACGCCATCCACGAGCAGGGTGGCACCGAGGGCCTCCAGCGATGGCCGAAGGTGGTCCGCTGGTCCGGCGGCGGATGAGCCGGAGACGAGGATCAGGTCGGCATCGGCCTGAGCGAGGGCGTCTATAAGCAACCGTCGTGAGTCTTGCACTCGTTGCAGGGGGAGGGCCGTTGCCTGGTGCAACAGGCCGGGCAGCATGGGGCCGATGGCGTCGCGGGTTCGGCCGGGGCCGGGCAGGCCGGTCGTGACCAGTTCGTCGCCGGTGACGAGGGCCGCCACGCGTGGCCGGGGGATGACCGTCAGCTGGTCGTGCCCGAGGGCGGCGGCATGTCCGAGTACGGCCGGCCGGACGAGAGTGCCCGCGGGGAGCAACACCTCGCTTGCCCGGCATTCCTCACCGGCGTACCGGATGTGCCGTTTGGGACCGGGCGTGCCATGGACGAGGTTGCCTTCGCGCAGGACGTCCTCGTCGGGGAGTACGGCGCTGGCGCCTGCGGGGACGGCCGCGCCGGTGACGATCGCGACCGCCTGCCCGTCGGTCAACCGTCCGGCGTACCCCGAACCGGCCCGGTTGGTGCCGATGACCGTCCATGGACCCGGGCCGCGCACGGCGTACCCGTCCATGGCCGAGCGGTCGCAGGGTGGGAATGCGGTGAGGGCGATCAGCGGGTCAGCCAGTACGGCGCCGAGCGCCTGTGTGAGCGGGAGGGCGCGCGGGCTCAACGGGGTGGCGGCCGCGTGGGCGAGTTCGCGCGCGTCGTCCCAGCCGACGGCGTGGCCGACGTGGCTGGGCAGGTGTACCGCGCGCATCACTTACCGAGCCGCAATCGGTCGGCCGCGCGGACCGCGACCGGATCGAGTTCGTTGCCCCCGGCATCTAGATACTCGAGTAGAGCGGAGGTCATCCGGGGCTCCCAGAACGTCCGCATGTGCTCGGCGATCGCGATCGAGGCCCGGTCCGCCGACTGGTGGTGGAATTGGATCGCGATCTCGTTCGCCAGCCGGACGTGTGGTGGCACGCCGTGCTCGCTCATCAGTCGTTCACCGCGGCGACCGGTTCGCGCACGGACTGCACTGGCGTCTCCGAAGTGGTCAGCGCCACCTGGACCGCTGTGACCTTGTACTCCGGGCAGTTCGTGGCCCAGTCGGAGTTGTCCGTGGTGATCACGTTGGCGCCGGTCACGGGATGGTGGAACGTCGTGTAGCAAACGCCCACCGGCATCCGCTCGGACAACACCGCCCGCAGCGTGGTCTTGCCGACCCGGCTGGACATCGCGACCATGTCGCCGTCGTTGATCCCGCGAACCTCCGCGTCATGCGGATGCAGCTCGAGCAGGTCCTCGGGATGCCAGGCCACGTTCGCCGTACGACGTGTCTGCGCGCCCACGTTGTACTGCGACAGGATGCGCCCAGTGGTGAGGATCAGCGGGAACTTCCGGGTCGACCGCTCGCTCGTCGGCACGTACACCGTCTCGACGAACCGGCCCTTACCGCGGACGAAACCCTCCTCGTGCATGATCGGCGTACCGTTCGGGGCGTCGACGTTGCACGGCCATTGCACGCTGCCGACCTTGTCCAGATGGGCGAACGAAACCCCGGCGAACGTCGGCGTGGTGAAGGCGATCTCGTCCATGATCTCGGACGCCGAGTTGTAGTGCATCGGATAGCCCATCGCCTGTGCGATCTCGCAGACGATCTCCCACTCCTGCTTACCGGTCTTCGGCGCAATCACCGGACGGACCCGGTTGATCCGGCGCTCGGCGTTGGTGAACGTGCCGTCCTTCTCGAGGAACGACGTACCGGGCAGCAGCACATGGGCGAACTTCGCCGTCTCGTTCTCGAAGAGGTCCTGTACGACGAGGAGGTCGAGCGCGGCGAGCGCGGCATGGACGTGCGTGGTGTTCGGGTCGGACTGCGCGATGTCCTCGCCCTGCACGAACAACGCGCGGAAGCTGCCGTCGATCGCTGCGTCGAACATGTTGGGAATACGCAGGCCCGGCTCGTCCAGCAACGCCGTACCCCAGAGCTGTTCGTAAACCGCGCGAGCGCCGTCGTCCGAGACGTGCCGATAGCCGGGCAGCTCGTGCGGGAAGGAGCCCATATCGCAAGAGCCCTGGACGTTGTTCTGGCCGCGCAACGGGTTGACGCCGACGCCGGCATGGCCGATGTTTCCGGTCAGCATGGCGAGATTGGCCATACCCATCACCATCGTGGAGCCCTGGCTGTGCTCGGTGACGCCGAGGCCGTAGTAGATCGCGCCATTGCCACCAGTCGCGTAGAGGCGCGCGGCCTCGCGAAGTTCGGTGGCCGGTACGCCGGTGACGGCCTCGACCGCCTCGGGGCTGTGCTCCGGCTGGGAGATGAAGGCTTCCCAGGTGTCGAAGTCCTCGCAGCGTTCGGCGATGAACTCGCGGTCGGCGAGGCCTTCGGTGACGATGACGTGCGAGAAAGCGTTGACCACGGCAACGTTCGTACCGGGCGCGAGCTGGAGGTGATGGGCCGCCTCGATGTGCGGGGAACGGACCAGGTCGATGCGACGCGGGTCGATCACGATCAGCTTCGCGCCCTGGCGGAGCCGCTTCTTCATCCGCGAGGCGAAGACCGGGTGGCCGTCGGTCGGGTTGGCGCCGATGACCAGGATGACGTCGGACTTCTCGACCGACTTGAAGTCCTGCGTACCGGCCGACGTACCGAACGTCTGCTTGAGGCCATAACCCGTTGGGGAATGGCAAACGCGGGCGCACGTGTCGACGTTGTTGTTGCCGAAGACGGCTCGCACCATCTTCTGGACGGCGTACACCTCCTCGTTCGTCGTACGGGAGGAGGTGATCGCGCCGATCGACCCCGCGCCGTACGACGCCTGGATCTCGCGGAGGCGACGAGCCGTGTAGGTGATCGCCTCTTCCCAGCTGACCGTGCGCCAGGGATCGGTGATCGACTCGCGGACCATCGGCTCCATCACGCGGTCCGGATGGCTCGCGTATCCGAAGGCGAAACGGCCCTTCACGCAGGAGTGGCCCTCGTTCGCGCCGCCGTCCTTGTACGGGACCATCCGGACGAGCTCGTCACCGCGCAGCTCGGCCTTGAACGAGCAGCCGACACCGCAATAGGCGCACGTGGTGAGGACGCTTCTGGTCGGCATTCCCAACTGGACAACGGTTTTCTCTTGCAGTGTGGCCGTCGGACAAGCCTGCACGCAGGCGCCACACGAGACGCAGTCGGACTCCATGAACGAGACGCCCGCACCGGCCGCGACCTTCGACTCGAACCCGCGGCCCTCGATCGTCAGCGCGAGAGTGCCCTGGACTTCGTCGCAAGCCCGTACGCAACGGGAGCACGTGATGCACTTGGAGGCGTCGAAGTCGAAGTACGGGTTGGACGTGTCCTTCGGAGCGTCCAGGTGGTTCGCCCCGGCGTCGACGCCCGAGCCGTACCGGACCTCGCGAAGGCCCGTCACGCCGGCCATGTCCTGCAGTTCGCAGTCACCATTGGCCGAACACGTCAGGCAGTCGAGCGGGTGGTCCGAGATGTAGAGCTCCATCACGCCGCGACGGAGTTTGCCGAGCTTCTCGGTCTGCGTCCGTACGACCATGCCGGGCTGCACCGGCGTCGTGCAGGATGCGGGCGTACCGCGGGCGCCATCGATCTCCACCACGCACAACCGGCAGGAGCCGAACGCCTCCAGACTGTCGGTGGCGCACAGCTTCGGGATGTCGAGGCCCGCCTCCTTGGCCGCGCGCATGACTGACGTACCGGGTGGCACGGTGACGTTGATGCCGTCGATCGTGACTTCGACGGTCGGATCGCCGTCGCGGGCGGGGGTGCCGAAATCCGGTTCCTTGAGCAGGGTCATGCGCTGAAGTCCTCTCCGAAATGGCGTATGGCGCTGCGAACGGGCATCGGGGTCAATCCGCCCATCGCACAGAGCGAGCCGTCGGTCATCAGCTCGCACAGGTCGTCGAGCAGTACGAGGTTCTTGCTCCGGTCCTCACCCGCACGGATCCGGTCGATCGTCTCCACCCCGCGGATCGCGCCGACCCGGCACGGGGTGCACTTACCGCACGACTCCTCGGCGCAGAAGGCCATCGCGAACCGGGCCATCCCCGCCATGTCGACCGTCTCGTCGAACACCACGATGCCGCCGTGCCCGACCATCGCGCCCGCGGCCGCGAATGCCTCGTAGTCCATCGGCAGGTCGAACTGGTCGACCGGTAGGTAAGCCCCCAGCGGCCCACCCACCTGTACGGCGCGAACAGGCCGGCCGGACGCCGTCCCACCGCCGAGGTCGTTCACCAGTTCGCCCAGGGTGATGCCGAAGGCGGTCTCGACGATGCCGCCGCGGGCGATGTTGCCGCCGAGCTGGAAGACGCTCGTGCCCAGCGAACGACCCATACCGTACGACGCGTAGGCCGCCGCGCCGTTGGCCAGGATGGTCGGGACCGAGGCGAGCGAAAGGACGTTGTTGACGACGGTCGGACGGCCGAAGAGCCCTTCCAGAGCAGGGATCGGGGGTTTCGCCCGGACCGTGCCGCGTTTACCTTCGAGGCTCTCCAGCATCGACGTTTCCTCGCCGCAGATGTAGGCGCCGGCGCCCACCCGTACGTGCAGGTCGAACGTGAGTTTCGAACCCTCGATGTCCTCGCCGAGCCAGCCTTTGGCCCTTGCCGCTTCGATGGCCTTCGTCAAAGCTTCGACCGCGTCGGGGTATTCCGAGCGGAGGTAGACGTAGCCCTCGGTGGCGCCGACGGCGTACGCGGCGATGGTCATGCCCTCGATCAGGACGAACGGATCGCCCTCGATCAGCATCCGGTCCGCGAAGGTGCCGGAATCGCCTTCATCCGCGTTGCAGCAGACGAACTTGAGATCGGCGTCCGCGCCCAGGACCGTGCGCCACTTGATGCCGGTGGGGAAGCCGGCGCCGCCTCGGCCGCGCAGGCCCGAGTTGGTGACCTCTTCGACCACCTCGGCCGGGGTCATCGTCAGCGCTTTGCGGAGGCCTTGCATGCCGCCGTTTTGTTCGTAGTCGTTGGCCGATCTCGGGTCGACCACGCCGACGCGTTCGAAGGTCAGGCGTTGCTGGCGGCGCATCCAGTCGAGCTCTTCGACCAGGCCCAGGCTTTCGCCTTCGCCGTCTAGTAAGCCTGCCGCGATTAGGCCGTCCACCTGTTCTAGTGCAACTGGTCCGTAGCCGATGCGGCCTTGCGGGGTTTCGACTTCGACCAGTGGTTCGAGCCAGAGCATGCCGCGGGAGCCGGTTCGGATGATCTCGACATCTCGGCCGATAGTGTTGGCTGATGCCTGGATGCGCTCGGCGACCTCGTCGGCTCCGACCGAGACGGCTGCGGAATCTCTGGGGACGTATACCTTCATCGGGCTTCTCCCAGGATTGCGTCGAGCCGTGCCGGGGTGACCTTGCCGTGGAGTTTGCCGTTGACCTGGACCGCCGGACCGAGGGCGCAGTTGCCGAGGCAGAAGACCTCGTCGAGGGTGAGCTTGCCGTCGACCGACGTCTTGCCGAAGCTCAATCCGGTACGCCGTTTGACGTGGTCACCGAGGGCCTCGGCGCCCACCGCCTGGCAAGCCTCTGCCTGGCAGATCCTCAGCGTCGTACGGCCGCCTGGTTCGCGGCGGAAGTCCTTGTAGAACGTGACGACACCGTGTACCTCGGCCACGGAAAGGTTGAGCACATCGGCGATCACCGCGACGTCGACCTGATCGACATGGCCGAGATCTTCCTGGACCGCGTGCAGGATCGGGATCAGTGGACCGCGGAGTTCCCGCAGGTCCGAGGCGATCTCCCGCACTCGTGCCGTGCGCACCGCCGCTGGGTTCGTCACGTCAGTCGTCATGTCACGAGGGTCCCGGTCCGGCGGGAGCGCGGCAAATACAACTTATCTATGTCGTCATAGGCCGTTCCTATCGCGCGGTCCTGGGTACTTGGCGACTACTCGAGGGAAGGGAATTGGCGATGATCGCGGTCACCACGCCAACGGGACAGGTCGGGTCGCGCGTCGTACGGCTGCTGGTGCAGGCTGGAGTGCGACCGATGGTTCTCGTGCGGGATCCGCAGAAGCTCGATCCGGCGCTGCTGCCGTACGTCGACGTGGCTGTCGGGGACCAGGGCGACGTGGAATTCGTGGTGGACGCGACGAAGGCGGTGGAGGCCTTGTTCTGGGTCGATCCGCCGACCGGTGACGACGATCCGGTGGCTGGGTATGCGCGGATGGGGTTCAGCGCGGCTCGTGCGGTGGTCGCTAACCAGATTGAGCGGACGGTCTTCCTTAGCAGTATTGGCGCGGAGAAGCGGTCTGGAGCGGGTGAGATCGATGGCCTGGCGCGGACGGAGGAATTGCTCGACGCGACCGGTGTTTCGGTACTGCATTTGAGGTGCGGGTATTTCTTCACCAACCTGCTGCTCGATCCGTCGGCGCTGCAGGAAGGGGTTCTTCGTACGACGATGGCGCTCGACGCGAGTATGCCGTGGGTGGACCCGCGCGATATCGCCGAGATCGCGACCGTTCGGCTCCTTTCGACCGAGTGGGCCGGGCGCGACGTACAGGCCGTGCATGGGCCCGAGGACCTTTCGTTCGCGCAAGTCGCTGACATCCTCACGCGTGTGCTCGGGCGGGAGGTGCGCGCTGAACACATCACGGACGACCGGCAGCGTTCGGCGCTTCGATCCTTGGGGATGACCGAGGCTCAGGTGGAAGGCATCCTCGGCATGACGCTCCGGGACTTCACCCCTGAGAACCCCCGCACCCTGCTGACCACCACGCCCACGACCCTCGCCTCCTGGGCGGCCGCAAACCTGGTTTAGCGGGTCTCGGCTTGGCGGGCTCGGTGCGCGGCGGCTTTTACGCGGCTTTGGCAGGCGGGGGAGCAGAAGCGGCGTTTGCTGTTCTTCGAGGTGTCGACGAAGACGCGATCGCAGGCCGGCGCGGCGCAGACGCCGAGGCGGCCGGCGAGGTCGCTGCCCAGAGCCATCGCGAGTCCGGCGGCGCATCCGGCCGCCCAGCCGTTGGCCAGGGTGTCATCGGGCCCGTGGAAATGCAGGTTCCAGCCATCGGTCTTGTCGAGCTGCGGCCGGGCATCGGTCGCCCGCAGCAGGCCGTTGACCTCGGACGCGGCCTGGTCGGTATCGCCCCCGTGGGCCGCCTCGAACACCACCCGCATCCTGACCGCCACTGCGCTCAGCTTCTCGGCATCGGCCTTGCTGACCTTCGGACGCCGTCGCCCGTCCGCCCCGAGCGCATCCGCGACGGCCTCGACCAGCGCCGTGCCAACCGGCACCTCGAAGTCAGCCCCGCCGGTCTGGCCCGGGGTGAGCCTGTTCACCAGCTGGACCGCGGCGGTCAGCAGGTTCAATACGTGACTATCGAAGTTCACTTGACCAGTCACCCCCAATCTCCGTAAAGTCCAGGTCGTGACCAACCATAGTGCTTTCGACAGTCACGCACGGCCCGCCCCGGCGGTGTCGTGGCGCGGTTTGTCGTCGACGGTCTGGGTGCTGGTGGTCGCACGGGCGGTGAACCGGCTCGGCGCCTTCACCCTGCCCTTCCTCGGCGTCGTCCTGACGGTCGAACTCGGCGCCTCGGTGGCCGAGGCCGGGCTGGTGCTCACGGTGTTCGGCCTCGCGACCATTCCGTCCCGCGTCTTTGGTGGTCACTTGGCCGATCGACTCGGAGCGAAGCACACGATCGTCGTCGGCCTGGTGGGATGTGCCATCGCTCAGGCCTGGATCGCCCTCTCGAGCACCCTGTGGTCGGCCGTTCTCGCCGCCATCCTGCTCGGCTTGGTATTCGAGATCTACGAACCACCCAGCCAAGCGATCATCGCTGACGTAACCGAAGCCCTCGACCGCCCAGCCGCCTACGGCCTCCTGGGCGCAGCCGTCGCAGCAGGCGCCGTACTCGCCGGCCTCCTGGCAGCCGCCCTCGGCCACTTCGACCTACGCTGGCTCTTCGCAGCCGACGCCATCACCTGCCTGGCCTGCGCCACCCTGATCGCCTTCGCTCTCCCGACCACGTCCAGCCGCCCGGCATCGTCGGCCGCTGGTGGCAGTTGGCGGGATCCACGGCTGCTGGCCATGCTCGCGACCGGAACAGTCTTCGCCACGCTCTACATGCAACTGGTGATCGGACTCCCGTTCACGCTGCTCGCACGGGACCTACCGGCTTCCACGGTCGGCCTGGTTCTGGCGGTGTCAGCGCTGACCTTAGTGCTGGCTCAGCCACTGCAACGGCTACGGCAAGTCAGAGAGCTAGACGACTTCGCGGCCATGGCGATCGGCTACCTCCTCCTCAGCGCGGGCCTGCTGGCCAACGCGTTCGCCACGACCCTGCCGTCATTCCTCGCGGCCACAGTCGTCTGGAGCCTGGGCGACCTCCTGCTCTTCAGCCGCGCCTACACGATCGTCGCCGCCCTCGCGCCAGACAACGCCCGCGGCCGCTACATGGCCACCTACGGCCTCAGCTGGGGAATCGCCACCACCCTCGCCCCCATCGCCGGCACCCAACTCCTCACCGCCGCCGGCCCCACCACCCTCTGGACCCTCTCCGCCCTAACCGCCCTCGTTCTTGCGCTAGTCCAACCAGCAATGCGACGCCACCTTTCACTCCCGGAGGTGTGACCGGCTCGCGTACACGCCATGGGCAAACACGGTCCCATCCGCACGGATCGTCGCCGCGCGCCAGGCGAGCTGGTCGTCATCGGGAAGTGGAAGTGGCGGCTTCAGCACGTGCGTCTCGGTAGCGCCGGTCAACACCAGAACCGGATCGGCATCGGCGAAGGTGGCGGGCTCGTCGTGCGGATAGACATCAACCCAGATCTCGACGGTGCGCCATCCCTCGTCGGCTGGGTTGGTTATGCGCAGGGTCTCCGGCCCACCGTCCCGAGCGTCCTCGTCGAGCCTGGCGTGGTCGCCGACGAGCAACCGGTGATAGATGTACGACGTCCCGCGCTCGTGTCTCACCATCGCGTGAAGATCCAGGTCATGCACCGAGGAATTCCAGTGCAAGCTGATGGTCAGATCCTCACCGTTGAGGACGACTTCGGCGGCGGGCGCAGGAGCTGGGGGCAACGCCTCGATGACGGCTTGCCGGAACGCCGCTGATTCGGCAGGCCGGGCCGGGCGGAGGTCGGCCACGATGATGGCCCTGTCGCGGTTCGCCGCGGCGACCCAGTTCTTCACTTTCGGGCCCACCACGCCGTACGCGGCCAGAATCACCTTCGCGTTGGGAAGGCCCTCGGTGTAGTCGGCTAGTGCGAGGCCATGGCTCTTGTTCGCGGCCTTGCCGTACTGCTTCACCTCTATCGCGAGAGGTGTGCCGGTCGTCCGGTCGTCCGCGGCGGCGTCGAAGAAGCGGTAGTCGGGCTGGATGTTCTTGGTTCGCGACTTGCCGACCGGGTTATCCAGGGGTGAACGCAGCTCGGTCCACAACTCGAGGGTGCTGCCCGCACAGGGCAGGATGGCGATCAGCGTTTCGTGGAAGGGGAAGGCGAGCCGGCCGTTGTCGACGCGGAAGCGCAGGCGCTGGTCGAGTGCCGCGTCGATCTCGGTGATGACCCATGCCGCGTAGAGCTCGTGCCGGAACCCCCAGGTCGGCAACGACAGGATCGACTCGAGGACCTCGCGTCGTACCTCTGCCAGGTGCAACCTGGTGGGCAACGAATCCAGCCAGCCGCGCAGCATGCCGGTCAGATCAGGCGCCAGCTCGTTGACGTCCTCGGCTGCGAGCGCGCTGTGCAGGCCGATCACGCACTCGAGAAGCCAGAATTCGGAGACCAGCATCCAGAGCGCCCGGAGGTCTTCAGGTGAGCCGGCCTCCTCGCCAAGCTCCGCAGCCAATGCGGGTCGGCCTGCCGACACCATGCGGGCGCGTCCGAGAACGCTGTGAAAGACCTCCATCGCCTCAGCGGCCGCCCGGTCCAAATCATCGATACCCGTCTTCGGTGGCGACGGAATTCCGGTAGGCCAGATGTCGCCATTGGCGTATTGATCGACCCAATCTCCTAGCTCGGCCGGAATCCGGCCAACGCCTGCCCGGCCGGCTAGCGGGAATCGCGGAGAGTCGATCGTCACCTGAACGGCCAAGACTGATTCCAGTCTCGTGACGGTCCTCTTGACCTCTTCGCGAAAGTTGCTGAGAAGGAGGTCAAGCTCCTTGTCCTGCTGGAATTCGTAGACGATTCGAAGATTGTCCCCGGTGCCGGTATCGGCGTCTATTCGCGCATACAGCCCAAGCAGATCCGTGAGCATTTCCGTGAAGGGGCGCAAAGACGCGAGCATGACGCGCAACAATGCCTCAGCGGTGGCGTCGACACGGGTTAGTCCGGCCGCGATGTCCTCGCGGGCCGTCAGCGAGAAGGCTGTGCGGATGGTGTCGGCGAGGTCCTGGTCGTAGCCCTTCAGTCGCAGCTTCTTCGTTTCGCAGAGGTCGCGCCACAGGTCGGCGGCCGAGGACAGCGCTGTCATGGCTGACCACCGTAGGAGGGACCGCGGCTACTGCCTAGTGCCGAGGTCTGGTCGTGGTGGCCGTGGTGGGGGCACACTCGGTGACGGGGGTGCTCTTGGCTGTGCCGAAGCCGGGGCCGTAAGAACGTTGGGGGATGGCATGACGGGACAAGTGCGTGTTGACGAGGGTGGAGTGCTCGCCCACTACGCCGACTGGCGGAGCCGGACGGCCGGGAGATCGGTCGCGGCGCTCGGGCCGACGGATCTGACTGCCGCGGTGTACGTCGCGGACGAGGTGATCGTCGACGAGGAAGACCGCGAGCTGATCGACGAACTCGTCGGCCGGTACGGCGCGGAGGTGATCGACGATCGGGAACTGCCCGAGCCGCCGGAGGGCATCCACGTCCGCGAAGACGCGTTGCGCGGCCCGGTCGCCGTACGGTTGAAGTTTCGCGAGGTGCCTGCGGTCGACGGGCAGGACGATCTGTTGCAGCGGGCGGTCGGCGACCGCGGTGACGAGGTGTTCGCGAGTTCGGAGATGGGCGCGGCCGTCGCGGCGATGACGGCCCGATTCGCCTTGGACGGAAGGCCGATCGGCCTCAACCTGTTCGGCGAACCACTCGCCATGCCGTTGTCGACGGCAACGGAAAGCGCGATACCGGGTGCCGGCGCCAACCCGTTCGCCTATGCGGCATTCGCCGGGCGGACCCGGATGGTCGAGGCCTGGCAGTTGATGGACTCGATCCAGCGGATGCGGAGCAACCCGTTCGTCGTACTGGCCGTGCTGGACAACGGGTTCTGGCTCGACGCCAACGGTGCACCGATCGTCGCGGCGGGGCAGACCGCGTCCGACCTCGGCGCCGGCGTGATGCAGCTCAACCTGATGGCCGAGGGCACGCCCGCGGGCGGGATTTCGCCGTCGAACGGCTGGCACGGCAACTCGGTCGCCAGTGCGGGCGCGGGCATCCTGAACAACGCGGCCGGGGCGGCGGGCAGCGGCGGGACGGTGGCCACGCCGATGCTGTTCCGGACCGACATCTCGGTGGACCAGATGATGCGCTGCGCACGGATCTGCGCGGCCTGGGGGCTCGACGTACTCAACATGTCCATCGGGACCTGGGGTCAGGACGAAATCTGGTTCCCGACCACCGCGTGGGACAAGGCGTTCCAGTTCGCGGCGGACAACGGCGTGGTGCTGATCGCGGCCGCCGGCAACAGCACGCTCGACCTTCCGGATGATGAGAACATCCGGCCTGCCACCAGGACGCCGGGCGTACTCACGATCGGCGCACTCGACGCCTCCGACAACGCTGCCGGGTTCTCGAACTACGGCTCGTCGGTCAACCTCTGGGCACCAGGTACGGCGATCCCGGTCGCGCCGGACGGAGCCGCCCCGCTCGGATCGACGAAGAACGGTACGTCGTTCGCCGCGCCGATCGTGGCGGGCGTTGCCGCGATGATGCGCAGCGCCAACCCGAACCTGAGCGCGCACGACATTCGCCGCATCCTGGTCGAAACCGCCTGGCAGGGGACGGGCCGGGTGACGAAGGGACTAGACGCGTTCGCCGCGCTGTTCGCCGCCATCGGTACCGCGATGCCCGACAACAGCGAGCCGAACAACACCCCGGCAACCGCGAGTCAGCTCATCCCGACCGGTCCGGGTGGTGCGCTCCAGCCGGGGCTCGGCCCGTTCACGGCGCGGTCGAAGTCGGGGGATACCGACTACTGGAAGTTCCGGGTGGAGCGGTTCTCGACGGTGACCGTGGCCGTCGACTGGTACGAACGCCTCAGCACGCTCGGCGTACTCGTCGAAGGGGAGGACCCGGACGTCCGCGGCCCCGACGACATGACCCGGACGGACACCTCCGGCGGGCTCACGCTGACCGGGTTGCTGCCACCCGGTGATTACCGAATTCGTGTCACCGGCGGCGGCGTAACGGCGTACAGCCTGCGGGTGACACAACAGCCGGCCTCATTGCCGCGGGACGTGTTCGAGAAGAACGACTCGTTCGAGTCGGCGGCCGTCATGCTGTTCGAGACGAACAAGTGGAGCCCCTTCTTCACGCGGAGCTGGGGCCCCGGCACGTACGACGCGACGTTGCACCGCGACCTGCTGTTCTCGCCGTACATCGGTGGTGGCGTGAAAACCTCGGTCAACGCCGACTACTTCCGGCTGGACGTGCCGGATCGCAAGATCTTCAGCCGTCCCGCCGTCGCGGTCTTCGACTCCGACCGGCCACTCGAAGTGACCTTGTACGACGAATGGCGCAACGTCATCGAAATCCGGACGAACCTCCGGAACGTGACGCTCTACCCGCCGCCGAAGTCGACGTGCTACCTCCGCGTCACCGGTGGCCAGGTCACCCGCTATCGCATTTCCACCCGGATGGAGACCGACAGCCGGATCATCCCCGGACCATGGGAGGAGGTGCACGTGTTCCCGAAGTGGTGGGGCGATCCGCCGCCGCTGCGCGTGGTCGACCGGGTCACGCACTACCTCTACGAGCTCGGCGAAGACCGTGGCGACGGGCCCGCGCTGGCGTTCAGTAACCCTGGCGAAGACCTTCGCATCGACCTCATCGACCGGAACGGCGAGATCGTCCGCGAGGCCCGAACCCTCGACGACCGCCTCCTCCTCGACACCGAAGGCCTGGAACCCGGCCCCTACATCGTCCAGATCTCCCGCCCCGAAGAAGCCAGCCTCACCGAACTTCGCGTAGTCCCACCGCTGCCAAACCGCCGCCTCCGCTAGGGCTTGCGCGTCCCGACGAGGGTTGCCTGGTTGGGGGCCAGGCGGAGTTCGGTGGTGAGGAGGGCGGGGTGGTTGAGCCAGTGCAGGCGGGCCTGGTCGATCGAGCCGTCGTGGTGGGGCGGCCAGCTGGTCATCGGGGTTAAGTCGTCGATGACCAGCGTGCCGCCGGGGTTGAGGGCCTGGGTGGGGTCGATCGGTACGCCGTGTTTGCCGTGGCCGCCACCGTCCAGGAACAACAGGTCGAACGGGCCGTGCCGGGTGATCTCGGTCCAGTCGCCGGTATAGATCTCGACGTCCGGCTCGTCGGCGAACAACCGGCGGGCCTCGTCCGCTCGCTCGGGATTCCGCTCCAGGCTCACCACGCGTACGCCGGGCCGCCGACCGCTGATCAGCCACGCCAACCCCACGCCACAGCCGGTCCCGGTCTCGCCAATGGCCGCGCTCGCACCACCGGCCAACGTGTGCAACAGCCGGCCTTGCTCGGGCTGGCAGGACGACGTGAACCCCGTCTGTCCCGCCAACTCCATGGCTGCCAAAACCAGCAACGGCGCCTCAATGACTCCCATCTGCCCCATTGTGGTCGCCGCACCGGCTACTGCCGAGGCCCAGGGGGTTTGGCGGTTGCTTGGCGTGGTAGAAATCGGGCACCACTCCACTGGCGCGGGTGGCTTTTGGGTGACGCAGGTCTGGAGCCGGGTGATGGTGGAGTTCAACCCCGACGAGCCCTTGGTGGCTCGCACGTTCGCGGAGTTGGCCGTGGAGTTGCATGACGCGCCCTCCGTGGAGGAGACGGTCGACGCGGTTCTGCAGTTCGCTCTGCGGGCCGTCAGCTGCACGTACGCCGGGCTGGTCCTCGCGGCGCGCGGTGGCCGGGCCGAGATCGGCGCGGTCACGGATCCGCTGATCGAAAAGCTCTACCGGTTCCAGCTCGACGCCGGTGACGGGCCGCTGCTCGATTCCCTCGGCGAGCAGATCATCATCGGCGTGCGCGATACCGGCACCGACACCCGCTGGCCGGAATGGGCCGCTAAGGCGCGCGCGCTCGGCCTCGGCAGCGTGCTGCACATGCCACTCGCGATCGGCGAACAGACCGTCGGCGTACTCAGCCTGTTCAGCACCGAGCCGAACGCGTTCGGCGACGACGATCTGGCCATCGCCCACATCCTCGCCCGGCACGCCTCGGTCGCCGTCGCGCACGCCCGGCACGACGAGTCCATGACGCAGGCGGTCGACGCCCGCAAGCTGGTCGGGCAGGCGATGGGCATCCTGATGATCAAGTTCGACGTCGACGGGGATCGCGCCTTCGCCATCCTCAAGCGCTACTCCCAGGACACCAACACCAAACTCCGCGACGTCGCCCAACAAGTAATCGACACCCGCAACCTCCCGGCGCACTGACAGCTAGGGGCGGCCGGCAAGTATGTAGGTACGCGGATATCGCTCCTCTCCGGCCGGATCCCGGCTCACTCGGGTGTGGGGGACCAGGCCGGCCTCGCTCATCGCCGTCGCGACGGTCTCCACGCCACGCATGTAGTACTCCAGCTCGATCTCCTGCCCGAATGCCTCGGTACGACGGACGAGCTCGTCCCCGGCGAGCGTTGCGATCGCGATCTGGCCTCCCGGTTTCAGCACCCGGCGCATCTCCGCGAAGACGCCGGGCAATTCCGAAGGCGGGATGTGCATCAGCGCGAACCACGAGACGATCCCCGCCAACGACTCGTCCGGCTCGTCGATCGCGGTCATCGATCCCACCTCGAACCGCACGCCCGGATTCCTCGCCCGCGCGATCTCGACCATCTGAGGCGACAGGTCGATCCCGAACACATCCAGCTCGAGCTCCCGCAGATGGGCCGTCGTCTGCCCCGGACCCGACCCCAGCTCGGCGATCGGCCCGGCCGGCACCAGCTCCGCGAACGCCGCCATCAGCGCGCGGTCCAAAGGCTGCTCGGACAAACCGGTATGGGCCTCGGCATAAGCCGGTGCCATGGCGTCGTACGACTCGCGGGTGCTCTGCAGGAAGTCCATGGTCGAGGACCCTAGAGCTCGCCTCCGACATTTTCCGGATCGCGCGATGCGCCACGTCGTACGACGAGCAAGACGACGGGGAAAACCGCCAGCAACAAGGCGAGAGCGGCGAATCCGAAGGCGAGAGTGGTCACGGTCGCGATGGCTGCGACGAGGAGTGGGCCGCCCGCGTCGCCGAGTTCGCGACCGAGTTCGGCGGAGCCCATCGTCTGGCCGAGGCGTTCCGGTGGTGCCGAGGTGGCCAGGGCGGCGAAGCCCAGCGGCGTGATCAGGCCGGTGCCGGTTCCGATCAGTACGGCGGCCGCCAGGATGCCCGGCAATCCCGGCACCATCGCGAAGGCCAATCCGGCAGCGGTCACCAGTAGGCCGATCGTCAGCCCGGCGCGAGTGGTGAGCCGTCCGCTGTCGAGAGCTCGGCCGGCTTGTGGTTGGACGAACGCGGCGGTCGCGGCCAATACCGAGACGGCCGCGCCGGTCGCGATGGCGCCGAGACCCGCGATCGCGCCCGAGACCGGGAGGAAGCCGACGCCCACCGACAACGCGGCGGTAGCACCGGCAAGGGCCGCAGTCGGCTGCCAGAACGCCGGCTCGGCCAGCCGCCGGGCCAGGTCGACCACCGTCTGCCGCGACCGGGGCAAAGGCGCCACAGCCGGCACAGCCAACAACGCCCAGACAGCGACCGCCACGCCCAGTACAGCCATCACGGCGAACAACAACCGCAGTCCGCCGGCCCACACGAGTACGCCGCCAAGCAACGGGCCAAGGGTGTAGCCGATGCTCTTGTAGAACCCGTAGCTGCCAAAGGCTCTACCGTGCTTGGCAGTGGGGTTGAGCCTTGCTACCAACGCAGAGGCCGAGGGGGAGAAGGCAGAGGCTGCAGCGCCTTGCCCGAGCCGTGCCGCCCATAACCAGCCAGGGCTGTCCGCCAACGCATAGAGCGCCGAGGCCGCTGCGAACGCGACTAGGCCTCCCAAGAGCACAGGACGCGCACCAACCCGATCAGCGAGTGTGCCGAACAGTGGCTTCAGTACGACCTCAGCACCGTCGTACAGCGCTAGTAGTCCACCGAGAACCAGCAGAGAGGTAACGGCATCGCCAGACGCTCCAAGGCTTGCCGCGATCCCGTGCGCGCCGAAGGCGGTCGTGAAGCCTGCGGCGTACAAAGGCCACATCTGCCGCTTGGTAGACATCAAACGTCCGTGCCGTGGAGTGCGGCGATCACACGTTCGGCATAGTCCTCGCACGCGGTTGCACAGGAAGCAAGTCGCTGCGAAGCCTGTGCAGCCTCTGGCGTGCCGAAGACGTCTCGGGCGGTCAGGTCGCGATGCCAGCGGCGGAGCCGTTCGAGCGACTGCTCCTCCTCTTCGAGCTCCGCCAGAGTGAACTTGGCCTGCCGGATCTCCTTCGCCAACTCCGCCTCGAACTTGCCGCAGTCGGCCAAGAACTCCGTCCAGTCCTCCCGACGGGCGGCCGCGAAGAGCTCCTCCAGCCGCCGGGAGTCCGCCGCCGTACGACCCGCTGCCTCCAGCGTCACCACCTCGCCCTCAGCGCGAGTCGCGAGCTCAGTCGCGCGCGCGAGTCCCGCGGCGAAGACCGGCACGTCCGGCACCGCCCAGGACCCTTGCCCCAGCGAGAGCGCGCCGATCCGGCGAAGCTCCCGCCACACCGCCACGCGATGACGAGACGGGCCTGCGGGCAGTCGTACGAGCAAGACGATCCACCGGGTAGTCACATCCAGAAATGTAACACCTGCTACATCACCCGCGGGAGTACTAGGGTCGCGGTATGGACCTGGTGGAGGCGGCGCGAGGTGGCGACGCGGCGGCGTTTGAGCAACTGGTCGCGGGACATCGCCGGGAGCTGACGGCGCACAGCTATCGGATGCTCGGCTCGATGTACGACGCCGAGGACGCCGTCCAGGAGACCCTGCTCAGCGCGTGGAAGGCCTTCGGTGGTTTCGAGGGCCGCAGTTCGTTGCGCACCTGGCTCTACCGGATCTGCACCAACGCCTGCCTGCGACTGAGCGCGAAACGCCCGCCGCGAATGCTCTCGCCCGACCACGGCCCGGCGTTCACGCAGACCGCGGACCTCGGCGACGTCGTACCCGGAGAGGTCTGGATCGAGCCTTGGCTGGACGACGTAGACGATCCGCTCGCGCAAAGGGAGTCGGTGGAGCTGGCGTTCGTCGCGGCGCTGCAGCACCTCCCGGCCAACCAGCGGGCCGTCCTGATTCTTCGCGAGGTGCTGGAGTATTCCGCCGCCGAGGTGGCCGACATCCTCGACACCACGCCCGCATCGGTGAACTCGGCGTTGCAGCGGGCGCGTAAGACCGTCGAGGAGCGGGTGCCGCCGGTGTCCCAGCAGGCCGAGGTGGCGGCCCTTGGCGCGGCGGCACAACGCGAGTTGGTCGAGGCGCTGGTGTCGGCCTGGCACAAGGCTGACGTCGACGCCTTGCTGGCGCTGCTGACAGAGGACGCGAAGTTCACGATGCCGCCGCTGCCGGCCTGGTTCGAGGGCCGCGCGAACGTCGGGGCGTTCCTGACCGAGCGGATGTTCGTCGCGCCTTGGCGAGTGCGGCCGATCTGGGCGAACGGGCAGCCCGCGCTGGTCTGCTACATGCGAAACGAGGCCGGCCGGTTCGCGCTCACAGGCGTCACCGTGTTGAGCATTCGCGACGGCCGGATCAGCTGGCTGGCGTCCTTCATCGATCCGGCGATGCTCGCGCGCTACGGCCTGCCGGAAGAATTTTCGGACTGACCGATGAATCCGGGCGACTCCTCGTCTCTACCTGAATAAGAGCGTGCGAACGAACGCACGCCATCGAGAGGAGCACCCGAGATGCGCAAGCTGATCGTCACCGCCATCGTTTCCCTGGACGGCTACTTCGAGGGCAAGGACTTCGACGTGATGGCCCTGCCCATGGGCGACGCGTTCAACGACCACAACCTCGAGCGGTTGCAGGCCGCGTCCACGTTGCTGCTCGGCCGCAAGACGTACACGGACTTCCTCGGCTTCTGGCCGGACGTGGCCGCCGATGAGGAGGCGCCGGAGGTGTTGCGGGCGATCTCGCGGATCAACAACACGATCGAGAGGGTCGTGGTGTCGGACACCCTGACCGCGGCCGCGCCTTGGGCCGACACCGAGGTCGTCGCCCGGGCGGACGCCCGCAAGCGGATCGCGGAGCTGAAGGCCGAGGAGGGCGGCGACATCATCATGTTCGGCAGTCGCACGCTCTGGCATGACCTGCTGGCCGCGGGCCTGGTCGACGAGATCCACTTGATGTACGGGCCGGTGGTGCTCGGCGAGGGTACGCCGATGTTCGAGGCCGGTACGGTCGCTCCCGTCGGCATGGTCGGCGTGCAGCGGCCGGATGGAGTGGTGCCGTTCCCCGCCGGCACGGTCTCCCCGCTCAAGCTGCAGGGCGTTCGTACGTTCGAGGGCTCGGAGAACTTCGTCGCCCAGTACGCCGTCGTCCCCCAGTCGTAGGTCCCCCAGTAGGTCTTAGCGGCGTCCGGGCCCTGGCGGGAGTTCTTCGTCCGCCAGGGCCGGGGGCGCGGCCTGTTTCCACGAGTCGACGAGGATGTCGTACAGCTCGTCGAGATCCTCCAGCGCATCGAGACGGGCGCGAACCCAGGACGAGCCGGCCTCGTGCGGCGGTACCCAGAACTTCTCCGGCTCGGCCGCGATCAGCTCGTTGCGTTCGAGCCGGGGACAACGCACCGCGAACGACGTCTGGTCATCCGGCACGGTGACGAACATCCGGCCGGCCACATCGAACGTCGGATGGTTCCACCGCTCCTTCTCGGTCGTCTGCGGTAGCGAGAGGGCGATCCGGCGTACGTCGTCTGCGTCAAGCACGCGCCCATGATGCCTGCCGCTCAGGTTCGTTGGGCAAAGTTTTGGTAACCGTCATTGTGCGGACGGCGGTTTCCGTGCTCTAGTGCCCCGGGGGATTCGGCCACTGATCTGTGGGGGTTTTGCGTGAGGAAAGTCTGCTTTGCCGTGCTCGGAGTCCTGGGCGCGGCACTGCTGCCGTCGATCCCGGCCCAGGGCACCGGTGCGTCGCTGACGGCTGTCGCCCAGCCGATCTGGCAGACGAACGCCGATGTCCGCATTCTGGCGGTCAGTGGCGGCAAGGTTTATGCGGGCGGCCGGTTCACCTCGGTCCGTCCGCCGGGTTCCGTCGCGGGGACCAACGAGGTCGCCCGCACGTACCTGGCGCGTTTCGACGCCGTCACCGGAGCCCTCGATACGAGCTTCAACCCGGTGCTGAACGACGCGGTCTACTCGATCGCCGCCTCGGCCGATGGCAAGCGGATCTTCGTCGGTGGCGACTTCACCACGGTCAACGGCGTCACCCGCAAGAAGCTGGCCGCCTTCGACGCGGCAACGGGTGCCCTCAGCAACCAGTGGAAGCCGTCGGCGTCCTGGCGGGTCAAGGCCATCGAGGTGCGCGGCAACACCGTCTGGCTTGGCGGTTCGTTCAGCCTGGTCAACAACGTCGACAGGCTCCGCCTCGCGGCCGTCACCGCCGACACCGGAAGTTTGTTGCCCTGGGCACCGGAGGCCAACAACGAGGTCTACGCGCTGGAGGTGACCGACGACGGCACCAAGCTGTACGCCGGTGGCCCCTTCAGCAAGGTGAACGGTGTGGCGGCGAACACAGTGGTCAGCCTCGACCCGGTCAGCGGCACCGTCCGCTCCTTCGCCGCCGCGAAGGCCGTGCCCGCGCCGTCCTGGAGCTGCACCTCCCGGGTCCGCGACATCACCTCCCACGGCAATCGCGTCTTCTTCGCGAATGCCGGCAGTGGAAGGGGGTGTTTCGACGGCACCTGGGCCGCTGACACCGGCACCGGTGAATTGGTTTGGCGAAACACCTGCCTGGGTGCGACCGAGGCCATCGAATACATCAATGGCTGGCTTTACAAAGGCTCGCACGCGCACGACTGCTCGAGCATGGGGAATTTCCCCGAAGGCGCGGGTTATCGCTTTTTGCTGGTGCAGGATCCGCTCACCGGCAAGATCGGTCCCTGGACGCCGAACACCGACGCCGGACCGCCCACCGAGGTCGGCCCGCTCGCGATGACGACCGACGGCACCAACCTCTGGGTCGGCGGCGACTTCAAGAAGGTCAACGGCGGCGGCCAGCAGGGCATCACCCGCTTCGTACCGACCGGCCCTGGTGCGGCGCCGGCCAAACCGACCAAGCCGCTCGTCTCCGGGGTGGCGCGCGGGTCCATCCGCGTCAACGTGCGAACGGTGTACGACGCGGACGACACGACGCTGACGTACAAGCTCTTCCGCGGTACCAACCGGCAGCTGGTCCACACCTGGACGGGTTTCGCCGAGTGGTGGCGGACGGAGCAGCTCACCTTCACCGACACCGGGCTGACGCCGGGCTCGGACCAGCTCTACCGGGTCGAGGTGACCGACGGCTCGAACGTGGTGCTGTCGAACTACTCCGACCACATCATCGTCCCGAGCTGATTGAGTTCTGACAGAGTGCGGCCCGGCGTGTCGAGCGCGCCGGGCAGCCTCGCCGCTTCACGATTCTGTTCTCACGACTGTGTAGTCCGTGATGAGACAAGTGGAGCGTACTGACTTGAGTCTGGCCAGTGTTGACCCGGAGATCCTGCAGAGCCAGGAGCTGTCCGCCAACGAGAGAAGACGCCTCCGGGTCTCTGCGACCCCAGCGGCCACGTTGCTCGGCCAGGTGGCGGAGAACCTGCGGACGTCGTTGTTCACCGATGACCCCGCCGAGTGGGTCGACATGTGGCAGACCCACTCGCACGCCGCCCGCCTCGAGTGGAGCGGCGGCCCGGAACTGGCCGTCGTACTGTCGCAGCTGGCGGCCAAGGACTACGAGGGCGAGATCGAAGGCGTACCAGGTCTGAGGATGCGCCGGAGCGACTCGTCGTACGGCGAGATGGTCTGGCTCGGCAGCGACCAGCCCGTAGCGCTGCACCTCTCGCGCGTCTGACGGCCGTCTCGACGTGCAGTGAATGCGATGCGTTGCAGCTTCCGGCAACGCGATGCAACTAGCTGCAATTGTTGCTGACGGCCCCTTGCTTCGCGTGACATCTTCGGCAAGACGGAACGATCTCCTCCCCCCGGGATCGTTCCGCTCGGTCCGTCCCGTGCCGTGTAAACCCCGTACCGCACGGGACGGACCCTCTCACCCGTTCGCGAGGTGGTGGGCGACGAAGCTGGACCAGGCGGTGATGGCTGCGGGCGTGGTGGTGTGGTGTGCGCCGGGGAAGGCGATTAGTTGCTTGTCCGGCGAGCCGAGTAGCTCGAACAACTCGAATTGGCCGGCGCGGTCGAAGAGCTCGTCATCCCATTGCACGTGGAACAGCGTCGGCACGGTGATCCTCGGCGCCTCCCGAGTGAAGCGTGGCGCCATATCCACTCCTGCAGGCATTGCCGACGGCTGGCGCATTCCGTATTTGCCGAGCACCGCGCAGCGCAAACGTGGGCCTGCGGCTGCGACGTACGGCAAGCCGAAGCGTGTGCCCATCGAGAAGCCTAGGTACGCAACGCGGTCGGCATCGATGGCGTCTAGCTGCGCAAGGGCGTCGACGGTTGCGCACCAGTCGTCGACCATGCCGTTCGTGATCACGTCGACGCCGCTGGCCGCCATTCGCTGCTGGTATTCGCGACTCTCGACCGGCTCGGGCACTCGGTCGCCGTGGTACGGCCCGTCGATCGCCGCCGACGCGATCCCCGCCGTACACGCGAACCACCTGGCCATACGTACCTGACGATCTGTCCGCTTATGCCCGCTGCCACCGTGTCCCATCAGCACAAGCGGCGCCGCCTGCCCACCCCGCTCCGGCAACCACAAAACTCCCGGTACGACGCCGCCGTCCCGCACTAGGTCGAACCGGCGCTCCAAAACGCCGTCCGCGACAACTGGCGAACCAGGCCAGCGAATCTCCTCCACCCCAGCATCCTGGCAGCCAGACGCGGGTCAGGCGGCCGCTTTTGCGGTGAGTTCGCGTACGGCGGGCGCGATCTCGGTGGCCCAGCGGCTGAGGGTGATGGCGTCTGGAGTGGCGTGGTCGGACGCGAAGAGGGTGAAGCCGGCGGCGTTGTGTTCCAGTACGGCGCCCGTGAGTTCTTCGATCCACTGGTCGACCGAGCCGCCGAGCCATCGGCCGTTGTGGTCACGCGTGGCGGCCAGCGGGCGCTCGGTGATGCGGCCGGGGAGGTTGAAGACCGTGCGGATCTCGCGTGGATCGCGGCCGACTGCGATCGCCGCTTCGTCGATGATCGGCCGGGAGGTCCGATAGCGCTCGCTGAGCCAATCGGCCGCGTGGCCGGGGATCCAGCCGTCGGCCACGCGACCGGTGGCGGCCAGGGACTTCTTGCCGACCGAGCCGGTCCACACGGGGGACGCGGCCACGGGCGCCGGGTCGATCCGGTTCACCCGGTAGTGGCGCCCCTCGTGGGTGACGGGCGGACCGCCACCGGACAACCGCTTGACCAGGATGATCCCTTCCTCGAAGGCGTCCACGGCCTCGCCGGGCGAGAGTCGCGGCACGCCCAGGTCGGTGATGCGATCCCACAGACCGCCCGCGCCCATGCCGAGGACGATGCGGCCGCCGGAGAGCGCCGACAGCGACGTCACCGTGCGCGCCAGCATCGGGGCCGGCCGGGTCGGCAGGTTGGTGACGTTGACCAGGCCAGAGATGTGCTGCGTACGCCCCAGCAGAAATCCGACCGTGGCATAGGCGTCCAGGTTCGTGCCGAGATAGGGGTGATCCGATACCGAGAAGACATCCAGTCCTTCGGCGTCGGCCTGCTGGACCAGGCGCAGCAGCTCCGGCACCCGGCCGATGGCGCTATTCGCACCGAAGCCGAAGGAAATTTCCTGTCCAGACATTTTGCGCACCTCACAGTGATCGAGTTCGTAGTACGAACCATAATAGTTCGTACTACGAACCGCAACCTAAATGCGCTGTCAGTGCTCCAGTTCCATGAAGACGACCGGGACCTCGTTGTCCACCACGACCCGGCCGAGCAATCCGGCGAGTACGTCGCGCTCGGCGGCGGTGAGTCCGGCCGGTAGTTCGTCAACCCGGCGGCAGGTTTCGGCGTAGAACTCCTCCGCCAGCTTGCGTCCTCGCGGAGTGAGCGCGACCCGAACCGCGCGCGTGTCCGACGGATCGGACTCGCGCCGCACCAGACCGTTGCGCTCGGTGCGATCGACCAGCCCGGTGATACTCGATTTGGCGAGTCCCAGCATCGCGCCCAGCTCGCCCATGCCGAACGGCTGCGCCATCAAAACGCAGAGCAATTGCCCCTGCTGCGGCGTAAGGCCGAACTCGCGCCCCGATTCGGCGTACACGGCATTGACCAAGAACGCCGACCGAACCAGCGCGGCCACAACGCCGATCTGACCCTCATCACCTTTGCCCACGCAGCCAAGATAACAGGGAGAAGTTCGCGAGACGAACTATCGGGCGTCACGCTCCTCGAGGGCGTTGGTCAGCAGGGTGGCGAGCGCTTCGAGCTGGATGTCGGCCGACAACGACACCTCGTCGTCGGAACCGTCGAGCGCTACGGCGGCAAGACCCGCCTTGCTGTCGATGAGGTCCACGATCCTGGTGTCGATGGTCTGCGCGGCGATGATCCGCCACGCGGTGACCGGCTGGTCCTGACCGATGCGGTGGACGCGATCGATGGCCTGCGTCTGCTCGGCATCCGTCCACGAGAGCTCGGCGAGCACGACGTTGGAGGCCACCTGCAGGTTGAGGCCGACGCCCGCGGCCATCAGCGAGCAGACCGCGATGGAGACGTCGGGATCGTTCACGAACGCGTCGATGTTCTTCTGCCGGGCCTTCGAGGTTTGATCGCCCCGGATCGAGGAGTAGCGGATACCGCGCTCCTCGAACAACCGCTCGGCGACGTCCATCACCTCGATGTGCTTGGCGAAGAAGACGACCTTGCCGACGTTGTGCGCGAGCTGCGCGGCATAGTCGGCGGCCAAGCCGGCCTTCGCCTTGCCGATCCGGCGCACCAGGTTGAACACGTTGTCGCCGGACTTCGACTTGTTCGCCTCGGTCCGCTCCCAACCCGCGACCAAACGCACCAGCTCGTGGTCGATGCCGTCCACGACGCTGCCGGCCATACGCGTCTCGAGCGCGGTCTCGTAGCGCGCCACGAGGCGGTCCGCGAG
Source organism: Kribbella sp. NBC_01245 (assembly GCF_036226525.1). Classification (NCBI taxonomy): domain Bacteria; kingdom Bacillati; phylum Actinomycetota; class Actinomycetes; order Propionibacteriales; family Kribbellaceae; genus Kribbella; species Kribbella sp. NBC_01245. Next base: position 4,841,596 of record NZ_CP108487.1, on the reverse strand, counting down.
CTCCCGCTCGGCCGCCCGGATCGAGCGGCCGGCGGCGTCGTCGAGTTCGACGGGCATATCGGCGACCCGGCGGGCGGGGATATCGGCAGCCACGTCGACCTTGCGGCGGCGTACGACTCCCATGTCGATCACCCGACCGCGAGCGGCCGCGTAGAAGCCGGGATCGGCCGGGGTCAGACCGGTGTCCTCGAGCGACTCCATCAGTGCGGCGCCCGGCTTGGTGTCGTCGATCCAGCCGAGGAACTGCCAGATCGCCTTGAAGTCCTCGATGTCGTTGATCAGCGGGGTGCCGGTCAGTGCCATCAGCAACGGACGCGCGGTGCGGGCCCGGATCCGCTCGGACAGTTGCAGAACATGCTGCGAGCGCTGGGACTTCTTGTTCTTGATGAAGTGCGCCTCGTCGACGACCATGCCGCGGAAACCGAGGTCGCCGAGCCAGCCGACATGCCGGTCGAGCACCTCGTAGTTGACCACGACGATGTCCGCGAACCCATCGATCGCATCACCGTCGCCGTGGATCACCGTGGCGGTCTTCCGCGGTGTCCAGCGACCGGCCTCGCGGGCCCAGCTGGTCTTGACGACATTCGGTACGACGACGAGCAGCGGGTACGCGTCGGCGGCCTGCGCGGCGAGCAACGCCTGCGCCGTCTTGCCGAGGCCCGGCTCATCGGCCAGCAGGAAGGTCCGATGCCCGCCCGCGGCCGACGCGACCAGCTGCGCCTGGTGCCGCATCAACTCCAGGCCGTCCGGCACCCGTACGAAGGATGGCTCGGGAAGGGCCTTGCACGCCGAAGGTCCGGCGTACTCGAAGGACTTGAGCAGCGGGTTGATCAGCTCCCACCCGGCCAAGCGCCGCGCGAGAGGCTCGCGGGGTGGCGCGGCCGAGAAGTCGGGCGCGAGGAAGGGATTGGCGAGCTGGCGCGAAACGACTGCCTGCGGCACGACCCGGCGCTCGGGCTTGACGTCGGTCGGGCTCGGCTCGGCGATGGCCGGCTCCTCGGGCGGCGCCTCGAGACCGGCGGCGGCCAGCATGTTGCGCTTGAGCGCGACGGCCGCGTCGGACATGACGGCGTCCTCGGCCAGCAGCGCGAGCAGCGAGGTGTCGCGGGCGGCGGTCTTCGCGAGAATCGTCGCGATTCCGTCGAGGCGTCTCAGCTGCTCGGAGCGGTAGGTCTCGGTGGCGGCCTCGTCGGTCTTCACGCGGGCTCGCTCCTGGCGGACCAGCAGGCCGACGACCTGGAACTTGGTGCGCACCGAAGGCTGGATGCGGCCGCGCTCTACGGCTGTCTCCACCTCCCGTACGGCGCGGGCAAGGACCGGGATGACGCCGTCGGTGTCGAGATCGCGGACGCGACGGCGGCGGCGAGGTGCCGCGCCATCCTCGCGCTTGGCCGATTGGCGCTTGGCGGGTTCGCGTTTGGCAGGCTCGCGCTTGGCGGGCTCGCGTTTGCTGCCGGATCCGCGGGTGGTCGCGGATCGGCGCTCAGTGCCGGACTGGCGTTCGGTGCCGGACTGGCGCTGACGTTGTCGGGCCAAAGACCCCTCCTCTGTACTGCCACGGGTGGGTTTCCCGTGGCGCGATGGCGACATCGCACGTTCCCCCGGCCGACGCCGATCCTCAGTCGTCACTCGGCGACGCGACTCGATCCCACCCGCTTCTGCGGCGATCGACGCTGTCGAGGTCCGAAGGGACCGCCCAGCGTGGGGAACCGACCATGAGTCGATGACCGTGGCACCTGCCACGAGGCACCGCCCGTCGCTGAATGTGCGGCGTTGCCAGGGGTTACTACCGTCAATACTAGTGCCAACCGGGCCCGAGCCATACCTCGACTCGTCGGACGCGTTTTCAATCGCGCCAGGCGCCGGTCCAGTCGTACAGCGGCGCAGTCGTCGCGTACTCCCTCAAATAGCCGATTCGCCCGCCCTCGAGCCGGGCCACCGTGGAGCCGTCGAACGCTCCAGGGCTGCCCTTCCAAGTGCACTCGAAGTGCCATTCCACGACAAGTAAGTCGCCGGCCACGCCCTCAGACGTGATCTCCCACCCGTCGACCGAACCACCGGCGCCGAACCAAGCGCGCATCCACTGCTCGACCCGCTCCTTGCCGCGATAGACGGGCCCGTACGACTCGATCACGACGCAGTCGTCCGCCAGAGTGGCGAGGACCGCCGGTATGTCGTGGCGACGCCACCCGTCGAAATACGCCCGCAACTGGTTCACCGCTCGAGCGTACTGTCCGAGCCGTCCCGCCTAACGTGCAAGCGGCTGCTGCTCGTCAATCGGTCGTGAGCAGTTTGCCGAGAAGACGCCGGAGCTCCGCGTGCCCTTTGGCGCCGAGGACTTGGTCGATCCGTTCCTCGATGCCCTGGATCGTCGCGATCCCGGCGGCGATGCACTCGTGCCCTCGCGGGGTGAGCACGATGAGCTTCGCGCGGCGGTCGGTCGGATCCGGGCGACGTTCGACGTACCCCAGCTCCTCCAGCTCGTCGACCAGTTCCCCCATCGCCTGGGGCGTCATGTTCGCGCCGCGAGCCAGCTCGGAGAGGCGGTTGCCCTCGCGGCTGATCTGGCCGAACACCGCCGAGTGCGACGGCTTCTGCGGGAACCCCGCCCCCACCACTCCGTCGACGATCTGGAACCCGAGCAGGCTGTACGCGCGACCGAGCATCGCGATCGTGTTGCCCGCCTGCTCCGGAAGGTCTTGCTCCACTCTCACTCCTCAGGTATACCTGATTATCAGGAATACCTTAGTACATCTCGAACGGGGGAGACGTTGTGCGTACCCAGATCCCTTCCACCTCGGCGCGTACCGAGGAGATGGCCGTGATCCACCGGACCTTCCGGCGCGGCTTCCCGATGATGGCCGAGCTGGTTCGGCAGACGCCGCCGGGCGACACCACGCGCGCCGAGCCGATCGCCGTACATCTCGACTTCCTGCTCAACGGCCTGCACAACCACCACACCGGCGAGGACGCGAACATCTGGCCGCGCCTGCTCGAACGCGCCGCACCGCAGGCCGACCTCATCACCCGGATGGAGGCGCAGCACGAGGTCGTCGCCGAGCGCTCGTCGCAAGTGCGTGCGCTGCTGGGGACTTGGCGACGTACGGCGTTTGATGGCGAGGCGTTGGCGGTCGCGCTGGACGATTTCACCGCGGCCCTTGTCGAGCATCTCGATGACGAGGAGAGGTACGTCGTACCGCTGATCCGGGCTTACGTCACTGCCGAAGAGTGGAAGCGGTTTGGCCAGGAGACGTTCGAGAAGTTCACGAATCCCGAGAAGCTCGTTGCCACTGGCACCTTGGAGGACGTCGCGTCGCCTGAGGAGGTCGAGTGGTTCACGGGTGAGCTCCCGCTGCCGATCAAGGTGATGTGGCGAGTCGTGGGGCGGCGCAAGTACGCCCGCTACATGCGCGGCGTTCGGGGCGATTAGCCATGATCCGAACCGCCGCGGTGTTGTGCTGGTTCAACGCCATCGGGTTCGGCGTCTTCACGATCCCGGCCATCGCGCGAGTCCAGGCAGGCAAGGACCTCCCGATCGTGTTCGGCTTCCCGGCGTACGGCCAAGGCCCCTTCGAGAACCACGGCATCAAGTCAACCGTGCCCCTACTCGCCGGCTTCCTAGCCGTCTGCCTCGTCGAAGCCGCCGCCGGCTGGCTGCTCTGGGGAAACCACCGCACCGGCGCCATCCTTGCCCTAGCCATCCTCCCCGCCGGCGCCATCTACTGGTGGGGCTTCGCCCTCCCCATCCCACCCCTGGTCGCTGTTGCCCGCACAGCCCTCCTCCTAGCCGCCTGGCCCAAGCTCGACTAAGCCGCCTGCCCACGCCGGATCACACGCCAATTGCCGCTCTCGGAGATGGCGGCCGGCATGGGGTCTGAGGTAGCGGCGCTGTGGACGTCGCCAAGCTTGTCGCGCTATGGGTTTAGCGGAACTGGTCGATCAGGTTGGCCGCCATGGCTTGTGCGCGCATCGCGGCTTCGGTGTCGCCTTCTGCGGCGGAGACGATGGAGCCTTTCATGAGGATGTGCCAAGAGCGGGCGAATTCCTCGGGCTCCCGCAGACCGGCTTCGCGGGCCATCCCCGCGATCACGGTGCGGATGTTCCGCAGGTGGCGGATGCTGGCCTCGCCCAGTACGTGGTCGGCGCCCATCTCCAGCAGCACGTTCACGAATGTGCAGGTGTCGAATCCGTCGCTGCGGAACCACTCGTCGAAGACATCGAAGACGGCTAGTAGCTGGTCCTCGGGGGTGGCGCCTCGTCGCCGCGCCTCGGCCTCGACCAGGCCGAGCGTCCAGAGCTGCTCGCGCTGCTCGAGCACCGCCAGGACGAGATCGGTCTTGGACGGGAAGTGCCGGTACAGCGTCGCCTTGGCGATACCTGCTCTGGCGATCACCTCTTCGACGCCGACGTCACGGACACCTCGCCGCGCAATCAGTTGGTAGGCGGTGTCGAGGATGCGTTGCCGGGGTGCCTGCTTGCGTTCCACAGCCCCGTTGACCGTCATGCCACGCAACCCTACGCCCTCGACATCGGCCTGGATACCATGTAGAAAGAGTTGTCTTTCTACCTGCCTTCAGGTGGTTGGCAGTCGGAGCCTCCCGGCTCTCGTCTGGCCCGGGCGCACCAAGCCGACAACGGTGTGCCGAGCAGGGCATCGAGCGCAATGGAACCCCCACGGTTCCGACTCGGAGGAAGCGAATGCCCGTACCCGCAGCCGACCGGGGCCCTCAGCCCCCAGACCCGACGCAGCTGAACAGCAATGCACAATCGGGTTCGCGGCCGGCGCCGATCCTCGACGAAGACCGGCTGGAGAATTTGGTCGTCGAGCTGCACGAGGCACCCGACCTGCAGCACACAATGGATCGGTTCCTAGCCTTCGCAGTCGACTTTCTGGCCTGTGACCACGCGACCATCGCGCTGCGCCATCGCGCCAGGATCACGGCAGGAGCTGCCACCGACGACGCCTCGCACGCTGCCCTGCTCGCTCAGCTGGCTTGCGGCGAAGGACCGTGCCTGACGGCGATCTCGAGCGGCTTGAGCGTTCTGGTCCCCGACACCGCCCGTGAAACCCGCTGGCCGCTGTGGACCAGCAACGTCACAGCCCACGGTCGCTCGATCTTCGCCATTCCACTCACGGCTTCCGGCTCCACCTTCGGCGCTTTGACCCTCATCGGTGAACACCCGCACAGCTTTGACGCCGAGGACGCCAAGGCACCGCGCGTGGCGACCTACGGCGCAGTCGCGATCGCGGCGGCCAAGGAGCACGATTCCCTCGTCGAGGCCGTGTACGCCGGCCAGTGCATAGGGCAAGCCGTCGGCATCCTGAGGGAACGCTTCAGCATCGACGAAGGCCGCGCCTTCGACATCCTGAAACGCTACTCCCAAGACTCCAACACCAAGCTGCGAGACGTTGCCCGGCACCTCCTCGACACCGGCCGGCTCCCCACCTGGGGTCCCAACCTCCATCACTAACTGCTCGCTGGAGGACCCTGAGACCGCGATTCCCTCCTCCAGGCTGGCCACCAACAGGCCTGGCAGCCATCTCCTCAGCTCACCTCGCACCATCCTCGCCCTCGCCATCCTCCCCGCCGGCGCCATGGTCCGCGACGCCGCAGTAGAGCGTCGCGGACCTTCAAGAACGGACTGGCTACTTCACGCCGAGGGCTCGAAGTCGAAGGTCTCGGCGTTGATCTTGAGCGCGTCGACGGCACCGGGGAAGGCATAGTCGCGGCCCTTGCCGATCAGTGGTGGCGGCAAGTACGCGAACGGGGGGATCCGGCCTTGCTGGCGCCGATCGAACCTTGGTGGTCCTCATGATCCTCTTCCGTGACGGTTGGTTGTGATGCGTGACTCTCCGCCTCCCCAGCATCAGCAATGCGACCGCCGGACACTGGTACAAGGTCCTGAATCCCCAGGCATTGGTCCTTACACGCGCGGGAGGGCCGTTCGTGAACGCCCGGGCCCGGCCTGGTCGCCTTCGAACTGTCGTGACGTTGACAGTTCCTGCGTGGCGCGCGCGACAGACCTCACGGATGTCCTGCCGAATGCTTGACGCACAAGAGGTCCACCCCGAAACCCAGGAGGAACAACAAATGCGCAGGATTAGGCAGGCAGTGGCAGTGGTGCTCATGCTCGGCACGTCGATGGTGGGCGTGGCCGTCATGGCTTCACCCGCGGACGCGGCCCTGAAGCCGTGTTACCCGAACTGCCCGTGGTGACAACTCGATGAGACCAGGCGATTGCGGTCACAGCGATCGATGGCATCCACGGACACCGAAGCATCACCGGCCGCTCCGCGGCGATGCTCAGTCGGCGACTGTGCCGTACCACTTTCCGTAGGAGTAGAACTTGAAGTAGTACTCGGTGCCGTCCTTGACGTTGGTCGCGATCTCGTACCAGCCGCTATCTCGGACGTTTGTCCAGTGATCCTGGCAGCCTGCCGTCCTGAAGCACACCTTGATGGCACGTACCGTTTGGGGTGCGTGCCAGGGGCTCGCCGACAGGTTGATGTCCTGGCACCTGCTGGTCGTCTTGAGGTAGCCGCTGCTGGGGAAACGGGTGGTACCACTCGGCAAGTTGACGCTCTGGTAGTTGCCGCCGTCGATGCAGCCCGCTGCCTGAGCCTCGCCCGGGTGGGTGACGCTGACGGCAGTGAACGCCGTGGTGGCCAGGACCAGCACGCCGAGGATTGCCTTGAGCCTGGTGCTCAGAGTGAGCATACGAAATCGCTCCTTGTGATGAGTTGTCGAGGCAACGACGCTAACCACGGGTGCTTTCCGTCCGCTTTCTGTCCGCTTGCCACCACCCCGGGCCCAGCAACAGACCGCATCAGCAACCAGTCCCGGCACCGCCGATCAGTCAGACGGCACCACCACCGCCGCCACGGCTGGTACGGGCGGGGTGCGGGCAGCGAGGTGACAAGGGCCGCTCGTAACGTCGCGCACGTTCAGCGGGCGGCTCCGGATCCTGGAGCTGCTCGTACTCGGAGCTGTTTCTTGAGAGGTGCAAAGTGAAAAGGCTGACCCACGCTGCCTTGGCGGCACTGTCTTTCTTCATGGTGCTGTCCGCCGGGCTTGTCGCCAAGACGGAGCAGAGCGAAGCGGTGACCTATCTGGTTCAGGGTACGAACTACCGGTTCACGGACAACATCGGCGCGCTCAAAACCTTTACCGGGAACGGCGGTGTGATCAAGGTGGCCTACTACGCTTCGTGCACCTATGGCGTGGTTGCGGGCGGCTACTGGGAGGCGAGACTGCTGAAGGAGACCTCCACTGGCGGGTGGAGAGTTGTGGACCAGACAGCCGACGTTGCCTGCACGACGTCCAAGAAGGTCGGAACGCTGTCCTTCGGAACTGTTGCCCGCGGCACCTACCGGCTCCAATTCAAGAAGGTCAGCAGGAGTGGCATGGTGACAATCCACTCCTTCGGAGCGTATCGCGCGTGACGCGAGAGGTGAGCTCGTAGAACGCGACGTTGGTGGCCTTGCGTACGCAGGACGTCTACTTGGGGCGCAAGGCGAAGAATCCGGGCGCCGCCAACGCGCTTGAAGGTGCCTTCGGCGCCCGGCGAAAGGAGCCCGCGGAGGCGGGTGGCTGGAGCAAACCATGTGGTAAACCATGGGCCCAAACAAGCTAAACCCCAGGTCAGCGTACTGACCTGGGGTTTTGTAGGGCCCGTGGGACTCGAACCCACAACCCGCGGATTAAAAGTTGCACGCGTCGCCAAGGCTGGTCCGTTTTGACCGGCTCACTGTGTATCCGCGCCTGCCTTACCTGTCTGTAGTGTCCCAAATTGATTGGCGTTCGTGGACATGGTCATGGACAGCGCATGGCACCCAGACGGGCGGTAAAGCCGCCTCTTAGCTCGACTCACGCCAAGCGTCGGCAATGGGTTGTGCGGCCTCAACCTCACAGTCTGGCCGCACCCGTTTCCTGTCTTGCACCGGGGCACTCTGACCACTGACCAGCTCAGCCGACCGTCACTGACTCCTAGGTCAGCTGGTCAACGTCGGAGACACGCAAGTCGGGCCGTATGGCTGGGGGCGAGCGATATCTGCACTGTGCGCTATTCCTCTCGGCCCGCCGAGAGGAATAGCGAGTGGCAGGCGCACGGCTGGTAGCCCGGCGCCAGCCCTTCACGTCATCGAGTTGTCACCACGGGCAGTTCGGGTAACACGGCTTCAGGGCCGCGTCCGCGGGTGAAGCCATGACGGCCACGCCCGCCATCGAAGTGCCGAGCATGAGCACCATTGCCACTGACTGCTTAATCCTGCGCATCTGTTGTTCCTCCTGGGTTTCGGGGTGAACGTCTTCTGCGTCAAGCATTCGGCAGGACGTGCGCGAGGTCTGTAGCGCGCGCGACGCAGGGACTGTCAACGTCGCGACAGTTTCGAAGGCGCCCGGGCCGGCCCGGGCGTTCAAGAACCGTCCACTGTTACCAGGAAGTGTCGGGATGTCTTGTGGCTGCAACTCTGCTCGTATGCGGATGAATCGCAGTCGGTACGGCGACTGGCGGCCGAGCAAAGGTCCACTCTGCGTCTGGTGCGACCACAAGGCCCGCTGCCCAGCCTGGGGCGGCACTCCCCACCCCTGCCCAACCGCTCGGTCCAAGAAGTGGCCGAGCAATCCGCCAGCATCGAACTTGTCAGCGTCGACGGCTGACCCACCGCCGCCTCCGAGCTGCTGATGGCGGTGCTTCGCAGGAAGGTGCGAAGTGGTCTGCAGGTAGCTGCACTTTCCTGGCCGAAGCCGGTCTGCCTCTGTCACTGTCGGACGACCAGATTCATCACCTCCAGCGATTCCGGTCGCAGAGACGTGAGGCACCAGTGCGTCGTCTACCCATCACCCTGCCTGTCATGGCGGCCACAGCAGCGATGCTGGTCGCGGTCGCCTTGACCAACTCTTCGGCCGCGCTGGCCGTTCCAACACCGGAGGCTGCCGGCAAGCTCCCGACCAACATCACTCCGGTCGACCAGATTCCCGCCGAGGACGCCGGGGCGCAGATCGCCGCCATCGCCGCCGCCTACCCGGAGGCGTTTGCCGGCACCCACTGGGATGCGGCCACGAAGACCCTGTACGTCAATGTCGCGGCTCCCCGCGCCAAGCGGGCCGACCTCCGGACCGTGTTCCAGCAAGCCGTCACGGGCAAACTCCGATCCGCCAAGTCGCCGGTCAAGACCGTGTTCCGTCCGGTCCCCCTCTCGCTGGACGGGCAACAGGCGCTACTCGACACCTTCATGGCCGGCCGTGCGAAATGGGGCGGACAGTCGGCGGTCCGCAATGTTGTCGGCGCGACCGTGGACGCAAAGACCGGAACTCTCTTCGCCCAGGTCAGCGGCGACCTGGCCGCCTTGCGCACCGCGGCACAGCGCCGGTTCGGCAAGACCGTGAGCTTGCGGCCCGGAACGGCCATCAAACTCGACGACCGCTATTACTCCTCTTCACCATGGACCGCCGGCAACGCCCTGTGGGGTTCGCAAGACGCGAGCCGGTCCACGGCCCAGTGCACCCAGGGCTACAACTGGAGACGATGGGCCGATAACCTCCGCTACGCCAGTACTGCGGGCCACTGCTGGGCGCCCGGGACCAGTCTCTACAACGGCCTCCCGGATCAGCGCATCGGCTACGTCGGCACCAGGTACCTCAACACCGGCGAGTACGTCGACTTCGAGTACATCCGGATCACCTACGGAAGTGTCGACAACTCGGTGTGGGTCGGCGGTACCCGGGATGCCTCACATCGCCGGGTGCTGTGGGCCGACAACGACGGTACGCAGACTGGCGTCACGGTGTGTTCGAGTGGAGCCAACTTCGGGCTGAACTGCGGCGTGATCCTCAATCGCACCACGACATTCAACTACGGCGCTGAGTACGGCTATGCCTCGCTCAGCAAGCTCACCTGTGTCTCGAAGGTCACCGGTTACGGACCAGGACCGGGCGATTCCGGCGGTCCCGTGCTCACGACGGCGACCGGCGGCGCCGTCAAGGCTTGGGGCCAGTACATCGGCCGTAAGGATTGCGACGGAGACGGCGACGAAGACTGGGTTTTCGCCGGTATCAAGAACATCGCAGCGCGGGTCGGCGCGTCCTTGATCGTCTCCTGACCGCAGTGCCCACACCACCAGAACGACGAAGCAAAAACCACCACTAAGCGTCCGCAATTGGGTGCGGCCGGACCAGTAAGGCCTGGCCGCACCCCGTTCCATGCCTGCACCGGGGCACTCTGGCCACGACCAGCTCAGCCAGCGCGTCACTGACGCCTTAGGTCAGCTGGTCAACGTCGGAGGCACGCAGGTCGGCTCGTATGGCTGGGGGACGGCGTTATCTGATTCGTGCCGAATACTCCGCGAGGCGGCATGTCGGTAGGCCTGGAACTCCCGAAGCTCGCCCAATGTGCAGCCGCTGTTGTGTCGCTGCCGACGCGAAGGACCCGGCGCACGCCGCGCCGTGGCGACCGGCCGGCAGGCCCGCGTGTCTGCGTCGGCAACCGAGTCGAGTGACTTAGGGGTGCTGGTAAGAACACCCCGAGGTGGCAGACCCATCGTCGTTGGTCAGGAGCACCTTCAGTTTCACTAACACGACGTCACAGCCAACCAACGTGAAAGCGCCGGGCTAGGTGATATCGCGTCGATGGAAGACCAGTGCTGCGAGGGCTACAACCAGGGCGAACGTGAGGCCGAGATAAAGTGAGCTGTCAGTGAACGTCAGCAGCCTATCGACGTTGCTGCACTGGTAGTTGCCATCGGCCACCGGGCTGCACTCAAGGGCAGGGTAGGTCGTTCCGTGGTGGATCCAACTGCGGATATTTGGCCCGACCAGCCATAGCTGCTGCTGTTGGAGCACCCCGGAGAACGTGCCTTCGATCAGCGCCAAGTAGGCGATTACAATGCCCAGGGCGGCGGCTGTGTGGCGCACCATTAGCCCCACGGCCGTACCAACGATCGCGCTGGCGCAAGTCAGCAGGACGATTCGTCCTGCCGTGCCGGACAGGTCGCTCCATGCGTCGGCAGTGACGCCGGTAGTCGACCCATGGCGATCGACGATCAGCCAGATCCCACCCGTCAGCAAGCTGACAACGAGGACCGCTAGTGGCGCCACGACGAGCGCGGCGGCTGCAAGCTTGCTGATGTAGACGCGGAGCCTGCGGGGTTCGAAGGTCAGCCAGGTGGCGATCGAGCCGGTGCTGAACTCGGCGCCGATGAAGCTGGCTCCGATCAGGAAAGCGAGAAGGCCGAGCATGTAACCGGAGCCGAGAAGGATCTCAGGAGCAAGTTCGGTGAATCTAGTCTCGGGTTTGCCCCAATGCTCCAATCTCGGCTCCAGATCGTTGCAGTGGAAGTCGGCGTTAGGGTCGGTTGCTCTATGTTGGGCTTGAGCTGCGAGGCAGTCGGTAGTGAGCTGCTTCCGGTTGCTCTCCCAGTCTTGGTGCGCTCGTTCGAAGTCCGCGCGCATTGTGGCCTGTGCGTCGGCTGGAAGCGGTTTGGCTTCCTGATAGACGGACAGCAGTATCCCGGCGGTGATTGCCAGCGCACCGAGCGCACCGACCAGGCTGAGCCGGCGAGAGAGCAGCCTGCGGATCTCGGCGCGGGTGAGCCTGATCATCGCGGCTCCTTCGTCCCGGTGAGACTTTCGCCCGCTGTGAGCTCCAGGAATACCGACTCGAGAGCCGCTCGCACCGGAACTATCTCGGCAACGTACAGCCCGTGCTCGGCCAGCCGTCTCGTCACGTCGGCACTGTCAGTCACCCCATCGACCAGCAGTTGCTCACCCTCGACCCGCACTACCAGCCCACCGTCGGTGAGCACCCGGACCGCGGCCTCGCGGTCCGCGATGCGGAGGCGAACCGAGGCTGCCGCGTTGCTGCCGATCACGTCAGCGACGGTTCCCGATGCGAGCAGCCGGCCGTGCCCGATGATCGACACGGTGTCGGCGACCTGCTCGACCTCGGCCAGGATGTGGCTGCTGACCAGCACCGTCTTACCGCGGTCGCCCAGGCCCCGCATCGTCTCGCGGATCTCGCGGATGCCAGCCGGGTCGAGGCCGTTCGTCGGCTCGTCGAAGATCAGCAGGTCCGGCTGCTTGAGCAGGGCAGCCGCGATCGCGAGCCGTTGCTTCATGCCGAGCGAGTACGACTTGAATCGGTCTCGGCCACGGTCACCGAGTGATGTCTCCTCCAAAACCTCGTCGACCACACAACGTGGCGTGCCGATCGCCTCGGCCAGCAACTCGAGGTTCTTCCGGCCGCTGAACGCCGGGAAGAACTTCGGCGACTCCACGATCGCACCGACCCGGCCGACCACTTCTGGTAGCCGCTCGGGCACCGGCTGGCCGAAGATCGTCATCGTGCCCGCGTCGGCCCGGACCAGCCCGAGCAGCATCCGGATCGACGTGGTCTTGCCCGAACCGTTAGGACCGAGGAACCCGTGGACGCCGCCGGCCGGCACGTCCATGTCGAGGCCCTGCACCGCGATGGTCCTCCGGCCCCGTCGGCTGCGGTAGGTCTTGCGCAATCCCCGCGCGCTGACCGCTAGCGCTGCCGAAAATGTCACCAGGACCTTCCCGCGGCCAGGTCCTGGTGTTCATTACTTGGAGTGTTCAACCGTCTTCAGAGCCCGTCGTTTCGTGCCGCCGCGAAGACCTCCGCAGCGCACCTTTCCAGGTACTCCTGTAGCTGCGGGTGCTTTTCCACAATCTGGATACCTGGCCGGTCGCCTTCGTCGTAGACGGCATTAACGCCATGGCGCCGAAGACACGCAACAACTGCTCTATTCTGGTCTGCATAGAACAACTCAAGCTTGCCTTGAATCTCGGCATTCACCAGTGCGCCGCATGGTCCACGCAGTGTCGCCTCCTCCATCCTGTTCACATCACCGCCGAGGCGCAGACTGCCGGACTCGTCTTCGAACAGTCGGATATCGTACTTCTCGAGGCATTTCGCGAGCGCCTGTTCGTGCTGGTTCACGCTGGGTCCCTTCGGCTCGCTCTGTCCGGCGGCCGCGGCTAGCGGCATGATGCTCAAACTAGCGCAGGCCAGGAGCAACGCTGCCTTGCGACGCATGGTCTATGGGTTCGGCTTGTAGGACCCGATTGTGGTCGTGCCTGACGGGCAACTGCCGATATCCAGTCTGAATGATGAGACACGGTCGTCAAAGTTGTAGTCGTCCAGGTTCTTCACGCCGTACATTTTGGGCACGCAGACGACACCTTCAGTCGTACTTCCGTTCTCCCGGTTGTAGAGCCACAGCCGATAGTTTGTCTGCCGGTTCCACACCGACGAGGTCTCGTCATTGTTCCAATAGCCAGTGTTGTAGAGACCGGGATCGTTCTCCTGCCTCCACGGCCCTCCGCTCCAGTCACGGTTTCCCCACAGGCACGCGTATCCGGAGTTGCATTGGGAAGCGGACGCGGGGCCAAATGTTGATTTCAGCCCAGGGCTTTGTTGGGTTGCTGGCGCTCTCGGTGGACCGTCTGCCGTATCTGCCGCGGCAGCAGGCAGGGTGGGCGCAACCAGCGATATGACGGCTGCAGAGAAGATTCCGAGCGTTCGCTTCATGGCTACCTCACTCGCAATGGGCGGAAGAGAATGCCATGAAGCGCACCATATTTGCAGTCTCGTCGTCAATGTTTCACTGAAGTCTATTCTTGCTTTGTAAACGCCTTGCTTGGCCCAGGCTTATGCTTTTGGGTACAACAAAGAGCCGCCCGGGCGGGTGGCATTTTCGCGCCTTTGCGCACTGCTATCCGCGCGACTCGGTCAAGCGAGTCGAGCGTTACACTGAGCTCATCGTTGTTGACCCACCGTGCGTTACGGCCGTGAGGAAAATCGTCCCCGTCGCACCGCTTGGTGCCGCCGTCCGTGGCGGGCGTTGGGACAGAACGGCGACCACACGGAAGTACGCCGTGCGGCCGCCAACACATGAGTTCACGGCTCAGGCCAGCTTCTCGACGTCGCCGGGGCGCAGGTCGGCGCCGATCATCACCCGCACCTTCGGTAGCCGGTCGACTAGCGCACCAGCCAATGGCGCGAGCGCGAGCACAGGGATGATCTCTGCGAACACGACGCCTGACACGCCGAGACCAGATCCGGTCAGCGAGTAAACGAGCAGCGCGAGCGCGACGGTGTTGAACGCGTCGCCCCACTGCGACACGGTCCGCGCCGTCCATAGTTGACGATAGGACCGCTGACGTAGCAGCGCACGGATTGATGTTCGCTCATCCGCCCTGGCATCACGCTCGACGGGGTGGATGCAGGAGCTGGGCCAGTGGAGCTGAAGCTCATTGGGTAGCGCGAGTAGCTGCTTCCGCGGCGATGTAGGCGTTCCAGTCCCGGCCGGCTCGCCGTGACCACCGCACGGCCGCGCTGATGCTGATGTTGAACAGTGTGGCGACTACCGATGCTGGGAGGTCAGCGGCCAGAGCGATGAGGGCGGCGTTGCGTGAAGGCCGGACGCGGATGCCGTGGTCTTTGAGTCGTTTCGCGATGACCGAGGCATTGACGTGGCCGAGAGCGGATCTGCCGGGGAAGAGCCAATCGCGGGGGTCTTCGGCAGCCTCGATCAGTGGGCGGGATCTCGGGTTCGCGGGAGCAGCTGGGAGCTGTGCCAGTAGGCGGCCTAGAGCTGGTGGCGCAGCGATCACCGGGGAGTCCAGCGACACCCTCAGCCCGTCCGGTATCCCACGGTCAGTCGCAGGGCCAGGGCGTTGGCTGAGGTGCGCGCTGGTGAGTTCGACGACCTTGGCCAGTGGAATGCCGTAGAGGAGGATCACGGCTCCAGCCGCTCTCACCTCAAGTGGGAGGGTGGCGTCGTGCAGGCAGCGCGACAGCAGGGCCCAGCGTTCGTCATCGCTCATGACGATATCCGGATCCGAGCACGGCTGATGGGGAAGGCTCAGCTGCTCGGCGAACCGTCGCCGGTACGCCCAGCGCAGGAAATCGGCGGCTTCCCGCGCGAGTGGGCAGCCCTCGATCCATCGCTCGAGGTCGCCCTGGGTCAGGCGGTCCAAGCTGAGGCCCTGGCCGTCGGCCCAGGCCAGGAGGCCGGCTGCCGTGGTGATGCGCCGTGCAGCCGATCGCAATTGGGCGCGGCTGAACCGGCCGGTGCGTTCATGCTGTCGGTGAGCGTGCCGCAGGACCCACCAGGTCCCATAGGTGAGCATGAGCTCGCGGTTGCGGCCCGGAAGGGGCGCAGCGACCTTGTGGATCCGTGTTTCGAGCTGGGCGAGGGTTTCAACACGAACCGGGAGGATGTTCAGGTCGGTGAGTGTGCGACGAAGCGACCAGACGGTGATCTCGTTGAGTTGATCGAGCACTTGGTGGGTGACCAACTGGCCCCGGCCGAAGATTTCGCGGAGCGTTTCTGCGCCGCCGCGCGGGTTCGACAGCCACTTCAGCACTGATCGCGGTCGGCGGCTGGCGGCCATCGCGTCAACCACGAGCGCGGCCTGTGGACTCAGCTGTCCATCTGGGCCGGTGAAGGCAGTGGTGAGCTTTTCGCGGGCAGCGCATCGCACGCAACTCCCGTCCTTGTAGGGCTCATCACCGCCGCCGCAACGGTCACACAGGTAGCTGAGATGACTGCCGGCGCACGGTCCGCAGGTTGTCAGTTGGACGGTTGGTCCTGCCGCGGTCGGTGCCTCGGCGATGAGCACTCGGACTTGCCCGCAGGCCTGGCAGGACGCCGGATTCGCTCGGGCGGTCCGGTAACAGAATTTGCAGACCGGTCCGATCGGCCAGAGCGCATTCGGCGGCTCTAGCCGACCGCATCCGCCGCAGGCGATGCGTCTTCGCGTTTGGACGGCAGGTTTGGGATCGGCCGTCACATCGCCTCTCCGGGCCGACGGATGGTTGTCCGTCGCGGCGCTGGGCTGCCGCCGGCGGCCGAGCTGGAGCCGCCTGAAGCCGGCTTGGAGACCTGCTGGTTGACCACGGCAACCGTGATCAGGTCATTGGGCGTGCAGCCGAGGATGTCGCACAAGGCGGCGAGCACGTCGGTGCTGAGCCGCTGCGGTGTGGATGTCACGAGACGGTAGACCTGCTCGCGGGAAAGGTGGATCCCTCGTTCGGCCAGCAGCGGCACCAGCTCAGTGGTGGAGTAGAGGTCCTGCTCGGCCATCCGCAGCCGCAGGTTCCACTCGATCCCCATCTTTTTGATCATCGGTCGACCTCGCCGTCCAGATTGTCGTTCCACAGTTCAGGGTTCCGCCCGGTCAGTGAGCGTTGCAGCAGGGTGTTGCGGTAGGCATCGGACACGCTGGTGTAGATCGCGGTGGTCGCTGCGTAGGCGTGCCCGACCTGTTCTTGCACGAACCGTTCGGGGTAGTCGAACTCGACCAGGTGAGTCACATACGAGTGCCGCAGGCAATGCAGATCGAGCACCGGATCCAGGCCGGCCGCGTCCCGGGCGACCGCGAAGGCCTGGTTGAGGCCGCGCATCGAGAGGCGGCTGCGCCGCTCGGTCACCCACATCGCCACCAGTGCACCCGGATCGAACCGCGGCCGCAGTTCGGCGGTCCACTGCTCGAGGACGGGGACGATCCAGTCCATCTCCGGTACCAGCAGCACCGTGCGGCGCTTCGGGCGGCTTCCGCGCGACGATTTGCCCCACCGGATCATCAACGCGCCGAAGTCGCCGTACTGCGGAACCTTCTGATTGCGGCGCAGGTCGACCAGGTCCAGCCCCCACGTCTCTTGGCGGCGTAGCCCGAACGCGTAGACCGTCTTCAGCGCCACCGCATCGCGGTGCGCAGCCAGGACACCCTTGCGGCCGCTCGCGCGGACTTGGTCGACTAGGTCATCGGCGGCGTCGAACAGTCGCTGGACCTCGTCATACGACAGTGGACGGCGCCCCGGTGACCCTTCGTACTGGCTGACGTGGATGACGGTGTTCCACTCATCCAGCACCTGCAACGGGACAGCGCCAAAGCGCTCCCGGCACACATCCGGCCAGCCATACCTACGGTCGGTGATGTACTCGAGGAACAACCGCAGATCAATCAAGTAGCTCCGCGCCGTCGACGCTACGATCGGCGCACCTCCGGACCGCATCTGATCGATGAACGCCTCAACCTCAGCCGCGGTCCACTGCCACGGATACAAGCCGGAGAACTCAACCATCCGAGCCACCACCCTGTGGCGCCGCCGGATCGTGTCGGCCTTCAAGAACCGCACTCGCTGCTGCCGCTCCCAGCCCTCGACCATCGCGTCCAGCACCGACCGCTCCGGCTGCAGCAGACCGAGATCCGCGACCAAGACAAGATGAGCGGCTCCTGGCAGCTCGATTCCGGCATCAGACACCGTTGCATCAAACACAACATTGATGCATTTTGCCTAGCCGACGCGCAGACCCCAGGCCAGAACGCCTACGCTCACCGTGCCGGAGTGGAACTTCACAATCCACCACCGTTACCGGGAAGTGTCGAAACGTCCTTTGGGTGCAACTCTGCGCGTATCCGGACGAATCGCAGCGGGTGGCGGAATTGGCCCGTTTGCAGAGCCGTGTCGGCGGCTACTTCGATCACGACCTTCGGCTGGACCTTCGTCAGGGCTACCCGGTTGTCCCTGCCGCCCCACCGGTGCGAGGCGATTTCGTCCGGCCACGGATGGCTGGGGCCGGCCGGTTTCAGCACCTTGGCCAGGTCGGCGGCCTGGGCGTCCTTCAGCGGCACTGTTCGGCCCACCACCTCGAGCACCTGGCCCCGGTAGCGGCCGGCGATCACTGCCTCAGGCCGTGCCAGCGAACCGGTCACTGCGCCGACCAGAACGTCGAGAGTCTCCCTATGGCGCACCTTTTGAAGGGCTGGATTTTGTGTCGTGCACTGTCGCGTTGAGGACCGATTTGGCACGTGTACGACACCCCGTTCTGGGGTGAGGGCGTGCGGGCCGGCGAGGTCCTACGTTGGCGCTCGTGTCGGGTGACGGGTGGGCCGCGGGAGGCGGAGTGCGAGCGTTTGCGGTTCAGTTGCCGTCGGGTGTTCGGTACTGGACGGTGCTGGACTGGGATCTTCGGATGCATCGGGCCGCGGACGACTTCTTGCGGCATCTGCGGTTCGGCCGGGGTTGCGCGGAGAGTACGACGAGGGCGCACGCGACGTCGGTTTCGCTGTACTTGTCGTGGTGCGGGCAGGTGCACAGGGATTGGTGGGACGCGGTCGATCGGCTGGGCGCGTTCATGCTGTGGCTGCGCCATGCAGAGGGGTCCGGCTGCAGCAACACATCCGTTCCCTGGAAAACCGGCTCTCGGAGACCTTCGGCGAAGCCGTCTTCCGCGACAGCGGCTTAGGGGCACCCGACGACATCCGCAGCCTCCAGCAGACACTCACCGACCGCGAGCAACAACTGCTCGAGCTGCGCCGTCAGCTCGAAGAACGCGGCGAAGAGCTTGCCGCCGCCCGGGCGGCCAACCGCGAGCTGATGACTCACCTCAACACGCGGCAGTAAGACCGAGCTCCACAGCAGCTGCAAGCGGGACAGCTCAAGGAACGACGTACTAGAGAACCCCTGGGCGCTCTGCGGTCATTGACGACGGTGTGTTGCGGTCTCGCTGCCTGGGAGTTGGCGCAGCGTTCGTAGTGGGCTTAGCAGTGCGAGGGTGGTGCCGGTCAGCATGACCAGGCTGCTGATCACCAGGGTGGCGCGGAAACCGACCAGGGCGCCGAGCGTGCCGCCGAGGAGGGCGCCGATCGGCTGCATTCCGAAGACCAGGAACCGCCAGGTGGCCTGAGTTCGAGCGAGGAGTTCGGGTGCGATCAAAATCTGGCGGATGGTCTGCTGGTTGATCCCGTACAGCGTTGGCCCCCAGCCATGCAGGAGCTGCGCGACGATGACAACCGCCAACACCAGCGCCGCCGGTCCTCCTGCGGCGGCCATCACCAGTCCGGCCAGACTCGACAAAGTCATGCCGACGACGAAGGCAGGCCCATTGCCAAGCCGTCCAGTGATCTGCACCCCGATGGTGGCACCGACGATTCCGGCGACCCCTGCCACAGCGATGACCAGGCCCACCAGTCCAGCCGACAAGCCGAGGTCACGGACCAGGAACAGCACCATGATCACCGCCTGCATCTGACCTGCCAAAGCGCCGATGGTGGCGGCAATCGTGGTCGCCCGTAGTGCGGGATGCTCAAGCGCTGCGCGCAAGCCGCCCCAAATACCCTTAAACAACGACTCTTTGGCCGGCTCGGTGCCAGTCGGTCGGCCCGCGACGGTGATCCGCGCCTTCGAGATGGCCGACAGCAGGAACGAGGCCGCGTCGACAGCGATCGCTGCTGGGGCGGTGAGGAGCTGGACCAGGACGCCGCCGAGGGCGCTGCCGCTCGTGGCGACGACGGAGTTGCTGAGTGCGAACGCGCTGTTGGCTGCCAGCAGGTCGCTGCGGGGAACCAGTATGGGCGCGAACGCCTGGCCCGCGATCACGGAGAACAGGCTGCAGGTCCCCGTGATCACGACAACGACGTACAGCTGCCACATCTGCAGCAGTCCCGCCACGGCCAGAATCGGCACTGCTATCAGCGCAGCGGCGGCCAACAGGTCAGCACCGACAACGACCCGGCGGTACGACAACCGGTCTACCCACACCCCAGCCGGCAAGCCCAAGACAAGGTGCGGCAGAAACGAGACCGCTCCCAGCAAACCCATCTGTACCGGCGATGCGCCGAGGACCAGGACGGCGGTCAAGGGCAACGCAACGGTCGTCACGCTCGATCCCAGGAGGGAGATCGAGTTACCAGCGAACAGACGTCGGAAGTTCCGATGGTCGACTAAGACACGCCATTGGGCTTTCACCGGCCCCAGTAAACCCCGCGCCGACCGCTGTCGGCGTGGAGGGAGGTCAGGTGTCGATGAAACCAAGCATGCTTGTCCGCGTGTGCAACAGCCGTCGCGCACGACGACCGACCGGCGAGCAGCACGCTGACCAGGCACAACACAGCAACGCCGGCGAACCGACCACTGGGCACCCCGTCAGAACGCACCTTTAGCCAGCCGGACGAGTGGCCGGGCAGATAGCGGGTGCGGCGGCCTTTCACGACCAGGCCCTCAATCCCCATTGCGCCGAGCGCGTCGAACCATTCGCGGGCCTCGTCCAGGTCGTAGGTGACCGGGCACAGCTGCAGCGGTCCCGACCAGGCCGCGGCGAGGTCTTCGAGCCGTTGCCGGCGCCGTAGCCAGGGCATGTTCCGCAGGTCGACCCCGCCGACCCCGAGCAGGTCGAACACCATGTACATCGCCGGCCGCCTTGCGGCACGCCAGCGTGTCCACGACTCAGATCTACGCCCAGCCGCGGTTGGAGGACCTGGTCTCGAAGGTGCTGGAGCACTACGCCCGGCCCCGCGCGGTCGGTCCGGTCATCGAGCCGGCCTATGACGACGCGGCGGTTCGTGAACTGCTCGGGCTGCCGGCGTGACCGGCCCGACGACTGACCAGCTGCCTGGCCCGCGCCGGCAGGCCAACGCCACCCGGGCGGCCTCCGGACCATCGACCAAGCTTTTGTCTCCTCCGGCGATGGCGGCTCCGGACGCAGTCTTCGGGCCAGGCGGGCGGCTGTTGAGGCGTCATGGCTACGACCTCGGACAGGCGCCGCCTCCGCTGCTCGCCGACGCTCCCGGGCAGCTGGTTCAGCGACTGGGGCTGGCTGAGGCGATCGACTACACGCTGGACTCCACGGTCGGCGTGTTCGTCAGCCGCAAACACCTCGCCTATGGCGTCCGGCGGCTGCTGCAGTGGCTGGACAGCTTCGAGGGCGACACCTGGGAGGAGCGGTGGCTGCGCAGCGGCGCTGACCTGGCGCCGCGAACCTGGCGTCAGGCGGTCCGACCGCAGAGCATGCCGGCGGAGTTGAAGGTCGCGTCGAACGCGCTGATGGTGGTGCGGATCCTGCGGCCGTCCTACGGCTGGCAGTTGTCCAGTGGCGCTGGAGCACACCAGCCGCAGCGCATGCTCGAGACACACGAGCCTGAACTGCTGGCGCGGACGCGCGCGCTGCCGGCCTATCGGACGGTGCTGGAACGGCACCAGCGTGACGCCGAGGCGTGCTTGTCCAGGGTGCTGATCCGCACAGGCCTGCGCCTGGAGCAGCTCCAGGGCGAGCATCTGCTGCACTACGCCGACATCGTCAAGACCTCCGGACGGCACCGCCGCGAGCATCTGGCCTGGGAGCTGCTGGTCGCGCTCGGCCCGTTCGCCGGCGAACCGCTGACGATGCGTGCGGCGTGGTCGGCCAAGGGCAACACCCGTCAGCACTCGGTCGAAACGCTCGTCGACCGCTACGGCATCCCGCCCGGCGGGGTCCGCGATCTGCTGGTTGAGTACTTGCGCGAGCTGAAGCCATCGATGGACTACGGCTCGCTGCAGGGCTGGGCCTACCGCCTGGTGCGCCTGTTCTGGTGGGAGGTTCTGCAGATCAATCCCGCGCAGTCCAGCCTGCAGCTGGCACCTGACGTCGCGACGCAGTGGCGCGAGCGTCTGGCGCTGACCACTGCTGGGCAACCGCGCCGCGAGGTCCACTCGACGCTGTTCGCCGTCCGGGGGATGTATCGCGACCTGGCGGAATGGGCGCACGACGAACCCGCACGCTGGGGCCCGTGGGTCGCTCAATGCCCCGTCTCGCGGCACGAATCGAAGGCCGCCTCGAAGGAGAAGCGGCGCCAGCAGTCGCGGACCCAGGACCGGACTCGGGCGTTGACGCCGCTCCTGCCAAGGCTGGTCGCCGAGGCAGGCCGACGCCGCGACTGGTCGGCGCGAGCACTCGCCGCGGCCGAGCAGGTCAGCCACGGCGAACGGTTCACCGTGGACGGCTCGGTGTTCGAGCTGCACAAGCCGCCACCGCGCCACTACGAGCACGCCCGGCCGGTCCGGTTCCGAGCCCATCTGATCACCGGTGCCAACAATATGCCTGCGATCGCTGTCAGCAAGATGGGGCTGGTCGACCTCACCGCGGCCGAGAGTGACGGGTTCTGGGCGTGGGCGGTGATCGAGACGTTGCGGCTCACCGGGATCCGCATCGAGGAACTGCTCGAGCTCACGCAGCTGTCACTGCGCCACTACACCTCCGCAACGTCGGGCACGCTGGTCCCGCTGCTGCACATCGTTCCCAGCAAGACCGACGTCGAGCGTCTGGTGCCAATGACACCGGAGCTCGTGATCGTGCTGGTCGCGGTGCAGCGCCGGGCGAAAGGGCCGCACAGCCACGTGCCATTGTCGGTGCGCTACGACCCTCACGAGAAGGTGCACGGCGAGCCGTTCCCGCACCTGTTCGCCCGCCGCATCGGCACGCGGCAGGAGGTCATGTCGCCCTCGGTGGTGCGGCGGATGATCGGCGCCGTGGCGGCCTCGGCCGACCTGCGCGACGCCGGCCAGCCGATCCGCTTCACGCCGCACGACTTCCGGCGCCTGTTCGCCACTGAGCTGGTCTCCACCGGGCTGCCGTTGCACATCGCGGCGACGCTGCTCGGCCACCTGAACCTCGACACCACCCGCGGATACACCGCGGTGTTTCCCGAGGAGGTCATCGCCGCGCACCAGCACTTCATCGAGCGACGCCGCGCCACGCGGCCGTTCGGGGAGATGCGGCCGGCCACGAGCGAGGAGTGGACCGAGTTCGAGGACCACTTCTTGCTGCGCAAGGTCGCACTAGGTGAATGCCACCGCCCCTACGGCACTCCGTGCGTCCACGAGCACGCCTGCATAAGGTGCCGGTTCCTGAAGGTCGACCCGGCCCAGCTGCCCCGGATCGAGGAATTGACCAGCAATGCCGAGGCCCGGTTGGCCGAGGCCAAAACCCAGGCGTGGCTGGGTGAAGTCGCGGCGCTGGAGGAGTCGCTGCGTCACCTGCGGCAGCGCCGCGTCGACGCCGAACAGCAGCTCCGCACCCCTCATCCGAATCTGATCTGAGCCAGTCAGCGAGGTGGGAGCTTCTCCACGTCGCCCAGTGCCAGGTCGCTGCGCAGCAGCATCCATGGAATCGCCTCACGTCCGAAGCGCCGAGCAGTGCCCACCCCGCATACCCCCGGAACACCACAGCACGCGCCAACACACGAGGTCACGGCGGCGCGTAAACCTATGGGCCGTGCCTCCGCGGCGTCGAAGTGGGCCGACCGCATGAGATGCCTGTGCAACGAGGCCGGCCGTGCCCTTCTCAGCGGCGGCGCGGGCGAGGCAACATTGCGAACGCGCTCTCCGCAATCGAGGTCAGGCGGGCGGGACTGTGGCCGTACGCGCCTACGACATCGGTCCCGCGGATGATGGTCAGCAGAAGGTACGCAAGGTCGTCGGGATCTGCGTCGGGGTCGATGTCGCCGTTGCGCTGCGCCGCTCGCACGCACTCGGCTATCGCCGTCGCGACCGCGGAGAAGCAGGCGTTGGCCAGGCATTGCACCTCGGGGTCGGAGGCGCCGAGCTCCAGGGCCATCTTGGCGGCGAAGCAGGCCGCCGCCGCCCGGTCAGGGGCGGGGGGTACGTCGTCGGCGAGTGGCACCCCGTGGACGGCGCGGAGCAAGTACCCGTGCAGTCGTTCCAGGGCGCCCTCGTCCGGTCCGGCGAGCACCTTCGGCGCAGCCTGCCCCAGCCGGGCAAAGTACCCGGCCATCGCCTGCAGCAGCACGCCGTGCTTGCCGTCGAACGCGGCGTAGAGGCTGCCGCGGCCCAGGCCGGTGGCGGCGCTGATGTCGTCGACGCTCGTGCCGTTGTAGCCCGTGGTGCGGAACTGCCGTTCGGCGGCATGGAGGACGTGGTCGCGGTCGAAGCTTCGTGGTCTCGCCATACATAGAAGGTAGGGCCGACCTACCGTATTTGACAATTCAGTACAGAACCGCCTACGTTTCTGACAGTTCAGTACACAACCGTCCTGCGCTCGCCGGCAGGAGCCTCCAACCACCCAGAACTCGAAGGGCTGACCGGACCATGACTGATAAGGAAAGGCAGGAGGCCGTGGCTGTGACGAGTCCTCCGTACGCGAGCGACGCACTGGCCGAGGGGACCGTCGACGCGGTGGTGATCGGCGGGGGCGCCGCGGGGCTGAACGGTGCACTGATCCTCGCCCGCTCCCGCCGCTCGGTCGTCGTGATCGACAGCGGCTCCCCGCGCAACGCGCCCGCGGAGGCCGTGCACGGCCTCATCGCTCTGGACGGCACCCCGCCGTCCGAGATCCTTCGACGGGGCCGGGAGCAGGTGCGCCAGTACGGCGGACGCGTCGTGTTCGGCGAGGTGGTCTCGGCCGAGCCTGCCGCCCCGTCGGCGGACGGGGACCTGCGGTTCACCGTCACCCTGGCCGACGGCCGCAGTATCACCGCTCGCCGCATCCTGGTGGCCACCGGCCTCACGGATGTGCTGCCGCAGGTGCCCGGGCTTGCCGAGCACTGGGGGCACAGTGTGGTGCACTGCCCGTACTGCCACGGCTGGGAGGTGCGCGATGAGCCTATCGGTATCCTCGCCACCGGCCCGGTCTCCATCGGCCACGCGTTTCTGTTCCGGCAGTTGACCGAGGATCTGACCTACTTCACCAACGGTACTGACCTGGACGAGGACAGCCGTGCCCGCTTCGCCGCCCGCGGCATCCGCATCATCGACACCCCGGTCACCCAGGTCGTCAACGACGAGGACGGTGCCCTGGCCGGGGTGCGCCTGGCCGACGGCCAGGTCGTGACCCGCCGCATCCTCGCGGTCCTCGCGCAGCTGCAGATCCGCGCCCAGGGCCTGGAAGGTCTGAGCCTGCCGGTGCAGGACCTGCCGAACAAGGGCCGCGGTTTCGCCTCCGGAATCGCCGGCACCACTGAGGTGCCGGGGGTGTGGGTGGCCGGCAACGCCACCGATCTGGTCGCCCAGGTCGGGGCCTCCGCAGCGGCCGGCGCACTGGCCGGCGCCGACATCAACAGGATGCTGGCCACCGCAGACACCGACGCGGCCCTCCAGGGGATCGCCGAGGTAAGCCCCAAAGGGGCCACAGGATGATCTTGAAGCCCTGAGATCTCAGCCCGTCACCCATTCGCCTCACCTTCATTGGCGAGGAAATTGATCAGTTTTCCGCATCGCTACCCAGCGACAGGCACCGATGCGCCGTGGATCCGTTCGTGGATCCCAGGACCTGATAGACATGGGGAATAGCGGGCGTGGCGCCACGCGGACTGTCAGAATTTGCGCCTGTGGAGGGCATACACGCCGGTGAATATCCTCCTCGTAATGAGAAGGTCATCGGTTCCGACAGTCCGGACTACCCGTGATAACGGCCTGCGACCGGTTGTTCAGCGCCGCTCGGGAGTGCGCAGCCAGGCCGGTAGCCGCAGACCCGCGATGCCGGTGTCACTCGCGCGCACCGTCCCGTGTATGGAAAGCGTCGGAAGGCCCTCTGGCTCGCTGCCATCGGCCAAGAGGATCGCTGCGGAGAGATCAACGGTTCCGCCCGAGAACTGCGCCTGGGGGAACCGAACTCTGCCGCCGGAAAATCGCGCCTCGTCGAAGTCGACGCCCCCACCGGAGAACTGGGCCCTATCGAAGTACACGGTGCCGCCGGAAAACCTTGCGTCCCTGAAGTAGACGGTAGCTCCGGAGAACTGCGCGTTGCTGAAATACACGCGTCCGCCGCCGAAGTTCACCCTGTGGAAGCTGACGGTGCCGCCGGAGAACTCCGCCCCGGCGAAGCTGACGGTGCCGCCGGTGAACTGCTCCCTCTCGTCGCTGGGGATGCCGCCATCAGTGAACTCTGCCGCCAAGAAGTCGACGCTGCCGCCGGCGAACTGCGCCTTGGTGAAGTAGACGCGTCCGCCGTCGACCCTTGCCAGCCTGAAGTGGACGGTGCCGCCGGTGAACTGCGCCTCGGTGAAGTCGATGGTGCCGCCGGTGAACTGCGCCCCGGTGAAGTCGATGGTGCCGCCGGTGAACTGCGCCCCGGTGAAGTCGACCTTGCCGCCGGAGAACACGGCCCCGCTGAAACGGCCACCATCAAAGACTGCGCCGGTGAAGTCTAGGTCACGTCCTTGCCATGAACGGGTAGCCGAGGGTTGGAGATGTGCAGAGATGAGGCGAATGACTGTGAGGCGGACTTCGCGTTCGCCACGTTCGCCGTGGTCGCCTCGTTCGCTGGGATCGCTGTCTAACGTGTTGTAGGGCAGCCGTAGGTAGGCGCACAGTACGTCGATGCATTGTTGTTGCTGTTCGTGCCAATCGTCGGCCAGGCGTGCCATCGCGTAGATGCCGGCAAGCCGAACGGCGGCCTTATCGCTGCCGAGGAGATCGGCGGCGTCTTGGTAGCGGCTGCTGAACAGCCGGCGGTCGTCGCGGTGGCTGCTGGCTTCTTCGGCGCGTGCGCGGCGGAAGCTGACGACGAGAGCGAAGGCGGCTCCGATGCCCGCTGCCAGACCAAGGGCGACCTTGACGAGGTCGGCCAGCAACTTCTGTTGGTCAGCGCGGGGGAGGCTCGGCTGGCCGGCAGTCGGGCCTGACAGGTGTGGTGAGACGCCTAGCAACCAGGCCAAGAGAAGATAGAGCCCCACAGCGCCGCCGATCGCTAGGAGCACGGCCACAGTCCCCTGCAGTAGCAACGGCCCGAACTTCGGGGTCCGGGCCAGATCACGGTCGCGCCGCTCGCGGCGAACCGGGCGCAGAACTCGTTGAAGTGAAATCACCACGGGCCCCCTACTGGCACGGTGCGAGGCTCTGTTACCCCCGCGGTCCTTCACGGTGCCGGATCCCACAGCCGGCTGTCCATCGAGCGAGTAACACCTCGTGGGTTCTGCCACTTCCCCATATGGGTGTCGCCCACGTGCCGCTCGACACTCTCAACACGACAGTACGCGAGGCCTTAGAGACCCCGATGAAAAGTCCGCCACCGAGACACGATCGAAGTGATCGTGGGAGCGTTGACCGGCTCGCTGACGCGGCCCGAGGCGGTGATACTGGCCGCTACCGGCAGAGAGCTTCAGGTTGTGGGCCGGACTTTGCCACTCAAGGACCATCAGTCCGCCGAGCTTGCAGCCGTGGTGAAACCAGCCGGAGCGACGCATCCGTGGCCTGACGAGATCACCTCACGCCGATGGGGCGGCCAGGACAGCAACGTGGCACTAGTGAAGGTCCAGCCGCGGGTCGTGATCGAGGTAGCCGCCGACACTGCTCTACAGGCCGGCACCGATGGTCCGGCGCGAGCTCTAATCGGCGACCTCTGCGTTGGAGGCACGGAGGAAATCCAGCAGTGCGTCACCGAACGGAGTAACGGATGGCCGCTACGAACAAACGATCGATGTCAATCCTTGCGTCGTCCTGCACTCCATCTGCTAGCAGCCGGGCGAGCATTACGGTCTTTTCCTCGTCGGTAAAGCGCCATGCAGCTTCGACAACATTGGCGAGGAGAGCCAGTCGTTGAGGAGACCCCTTCGCCCAGTCGGCGAGGTCCTCTGGAGTGAGGCCTGCAAACTCCGCACCCAGCTCGGCCGCCCGACCGGCATTCTCAGCGGCCCGCTGGTCATAGGCGGCAATTTGCTCAAAGACTGGTACCAGCGCACCGGTCGCCACTGCAACTCCGACCGGACCGATGATTGGGGTGAGTGCAAGCACTGTCACGGCAGCAGCGACGCCAGCGACCGCCCGCCCCGCAACTTGACCAAACTTCGGGTGTTCGGGTTCAAGAGTTGGAGCCATGGCACGCAGGCTATGCGCGTGCGCGTCGGTTGGGTACAGCCGGTCAGTGTCAGTTGGTGGCGACGAAGATTATGAGCGGCTCGGCTGATCCGATCTGTCGCACGACAAGCTCGTAGTCGGAGATGGCTTCTAAGGTGCCGCCGTTTCGACGGATCGCGCCGACGAGCAGCGCACGAAGGGCCGGGTGACTTTCGGGGTCGGCATCTGCCCGGAAGCGTGAGATCGAGTGTCCGAGTTGGCGGACTTCAAGTTCTAGGGGCCTCGTTGACGGACTGCTTATAGTCTCGCGGTCAGCGGCCGGAATTGGCGCAGGCTCTGCCATCGCGTGCGCGTAGCGGACCGTCGTTCGGCGACCGGACATCACTTCCACGAGCCCCCACTCAGCGAGAAGCTTCACCGCTCGCTGGGCGGTGCTAGCTGACGTGCCGTGGGCTGCGGCAATCTGCTTGATCGGGGGGAGTGGTAGCCCAGCGCGGAGTTCTCCGGAGGCGATCTGAACTCGGAGGGCAGCGGCGACTACTTCGTACGGACTCGTCGGCGTGAAGTCGGGGAGGGCCGTTGGAGGGGTCGCAGTCGATGGTCGTGGCGGCATTCGAGTGGCCAGCGAGCCCGCGGCGCGCTGGTCCGCGAGCGACACGAACGCGGTGTAGGCCCGGAGCGTCGTCGTCCCACCACCGCCGTGACCAAGTCGGCCGGCGACGGTACGGATGTCAACGCCCCCGGCAATCAGCTCGGTTGCTGAGTAGTGGCGCAGTTTGTGGATCGTGGTCTTGATCTTCAGGCGTTCGGCCAGCTTGCTGTACCGCTGGCTGACCGAGTCTGGGACCAGGTGGGTCGATCCGTCGGGCGAGAGAGAAAAGACGTACGCGTCTTCGCTGAGTTCCAGGCCCAGGGCTGCGGCTCGGCTCTCACAGCGCGACTGGTGCTCCCGGAGAAGTTCGATGGTTCCAGGGTCGAGCGTGATCCAGCGGTCCTGATGGGCTTTGGTGTCTTTCTCCCACTTTTTCGCACCTCGCTGACCGATCGCCTTCTCCAAGTGAAGCGTCGCCACGTCGAGGTCGACGTGGGCCCACCGAATCCCGCAGAGTTCGCCGCGACGCTGTCCGGTGACCATGGTGAGCCACACCAGCGTTCCCCAGTCGGGGTCCTTGAACGCCTCGTTGACGATGCGCGCTGCTTGCTTCGGCGAGGGTGGTCGAGGGTTCGACTTCGGTGCTGGTGGCGGGGTCGCGGTGGCGATTGGATTTGTCGCTACCCAATTCCAAACGATGGCCTCACGCAGCGCGCCGTGCAGGATGAAGTGAATTTGCCGGACCGTGGACGGGGCGAGGCCTCGGCATTGATGCGGCCGGCAACGATCGTCGCATTCGTGATCACGCGGCGTCCGGTGGTCGATCAGAGCCCTGGTCTTCTTGCAGTGTTCTCGACACCGTCGTAGCTCGACGTAGAGCGACTTCATCACACCGGCGTCGAGGGAGCCAACCTTCTGGTCGCCGAGCAGCGGGCGGATGTGTTTCTCGGCATAACCGCGGTAGGTATCGGCGGTGTTGAACTCTAAGTCGGCTTCGGCGAAGTAGCGGTCAAGTAGCTGGTTGACCGTTGCCTTGGTTCGAGGGTTGCGCTTCTCGTGGACCTGGTTCAGGAACTTGATCTTCAGCTTCTCTGCGAGCTTCTCAGCGTTTGGCCCCGCCGGGACCGTCTCGTCCAAGTAGTGGCGCTTCTTCGTGACGGGGTCAATCCCCGCGTAGACGCGCACTCTGATCGAGCCGCTCGGTAGAACTTCGACCTGGCCCGTGGCTCGCTTCTCGCGTCCGTTCGATGACCCCATGGGGTCATCCTAGAGCGCGCTCGCCCCACGAATGGCTCCACGGGAGGTCGTTTTGATCCCTGCCGGGGCTTTCAAACGAAGTGGCCTCTGGCCTAAAACTGCAGGTCAGAGGCCACTTTTCGGGTGGTAGGGCCCGTGGGACTCGAACCCACAACCCGCGGATTAAAAGTCCGCTGCTCTGCCAGTTGAGCTAGAGCCCCGCAGCCCGGGGGCTGCGGGAATAGTGTCTCAGGTCTTGGGGTGAATCCGCTCGCCGGGTTCTCGGTGGACGCCGGCGGCGTGTCCACGGCCCCGGCGGTTGGGCAACGGATAGCGGCTGATGCTGCGGTATTGCAAGGGAAAAGCTGTGGAGGGACGTCACAGATTCAAGTATTGACGGGGGCAGGGCGTGGTTGCTATGGGTGGCGAAAAGGTCACTGGGCGTTGAACCGAATCGTGGGCTGGTCCGTTCTGCGGGTGTGAGGGCATCGCCGGCCCAGCCCTCTGGGTGGCGGTGTGGAACCCCCGTTCCCGTCCAATGGAGGTAAGACCATGACCGTGCTCGAGCGTTGGCGTGATGAAGTGCTGGCCGTTTTCCGGATCGTCGTCGGGTTCTTGTTCGCGACCCACGGGTTCGCCTCGTTGTTCGGGGTGCTCGGGTCGGAGGGCAAGCAGCTGGAGGCGTTCGCCTGGCCGAGTTGGTGGGCCGCCGTCATCCAGTTGGTCGGCGGTGCCGCGGTGATGATCGGGCTCGGTACCCGGTACGCGGCGCTCCTTTGCTCTGGTTCGATGGCGTACGCCTACTTCGTCGTCCATCAGTCGACCGGGTTGTTACCGATCGAGAACGGCGGTGAGAAGGCGGCGCTGTTCGCGTTCGCGTTCGTCCTGATCGCCTTCCTCG
The DNA here is from genome assembly GCF_036226525.1 of Kribbella sp. NBC_01245. Taxonomy (NCBI): domain Bacteria; kingdom Bacillati; phylum Actinomycetota; class Actinomycetes; order Propionibacteriales; family Kribbellaceae; genus Kribbella; species Kribbella sp. NBC_01245. The sequence goes on along the minus strand of NZ_CP108487.1, from coordinate 4,811,270 downwards.
GCGCCGGCACCTGGGCCGTGGAGGACGGCATCAAGCGCGGCAGCCGCGACCGCGAAAAAGTCGCCGCCTAAACAGAAAGAACGAACAGAAGAGGGGTGAGGAGCGCCGATGTCCGATGATCGGGCGGCACTCCTGCGAGCCCTGCACGATATCCACGCGCCGTCGCTTTGGCGGTTCGTGGTCAGGTTGACCGGTGACGACGGATTCGCCGAGGACGTCGTACAGGAGACCTTGTTGCGGGCGTGGCGGCGCCCGCACATCCTGTCGCAGGACGAGGCGGCCGCGCGGGCCTGGTTGTTCACGGTGGCGCGCAACCTGGTGATCGACGATCGGCGTAGCGCGCGGATGAACCGGGAGTTCAGCAGCGACGAGTTGCCGGAGCGGCCGAGCGCGGACCACGCGACCGCCGTACTGGACGCCTGGCTGGTGTCCGACTCGCTCGCGCAGTTGTCGGACGATCATCGGCAGGTGATCGTGCGGGCCTATTACGGCCGGCGCACGGTGACGGATATCGCGGCGGAGCTCGACATCCCGCCGGGTACGGTGAAATCACGTCTGCACTACGGGCTGCGCGCGCTCCGGCTCGCATTGCAGGAGAGGGGGGTGACCAAGGAATGACCGACCAGTTCCGCGAGTGGGATGCGGCCTACCTCCTCGGCGCCCTCTCGCCCGGGGAGCGCCGGGCCTTCGAGCAGCACCTGGCGACCTGCCCGGAGTGCGCAGCCTCGGTCGCGAGCATGGCGGGAGTGCCCGGCGTCCTGGCCGTGCTCCCGGCCGATCGCGCCCTCGCCACGATCGCGCCCCCAGCCATTACGCCCCCCGCGCCGAACCTCATGCCCGGGTTGGCCCGAGCGGCGCAGCGACGTACGAGGCGCCGGGCCGTCGTCGTCGCGGCCGCCGCCGTCGCCACCGCGGCTGTCGCGTGCGTCGGCTTCTTCGTCCCGCGCGATACGCCTGCCGAACCGACGGGCCAGGTGGTGTCGCTGGCGCAGATCGTAACGAGCAAACTGCACGCGAAAGTCCGCATCGTCGACGAACCATGGGGTACGACGATCCAGACCACCTGCATGTACGACCGCAGCCCGTCCTCGAGCACCAGGGCCAGGGGATACGCCCTGTTCGTCACGGACTCGTACGGCACGGTCACGCAGATCGCGAGCTGGTCGGCCGCTCCCGGCAGCATCGCCACGCCCACGGCCACGACGAAACTCTCGCGCGCGGAGATCCGCACCCTCGACATCCGGAGCACCGAAAGCGGTCGCGTCCTGCTGAAGGCCTCGCTATAGGACGTCGGGTTCCGCCAGCTCCGCGAACCACCCGGCGACCGCGTCGTCGTACTCCCCGCGCTCTTCCGCCGGCAGCGGCGCCAGAACCCGTTGCCAGGCAAGCGAACGACCGACCTTGGCCACCTTGATCGCCGTCTTGCTGAGCGCGACGAGTTCGGCCCGACGGAAGTCGCCGGTCCAGACCTCGAGATAGGCGTCCCGGAATCGGGTCAGCTCGGCACGGGTGAACCGGCCGGCCGCGCTACGCAACATCACCAGCAGTACGCCGAAAGGGAACGCGATCCCGGCATCACCCCAGTCGAAGAACCGGTAAACGCCGTCGGGCCCGATCAGCACGTTGTTGTCGTGCAGGTCATCGTGTTGCAAGGCGGGCGCGATGCCACTGCGAACGAGCTCCGCGCACCATTCGTCGTACGACGGCTTCAAGCGCGCCAGTTCGGGCGGCACGAACTCGGCGAAGTACGACGGCATCCGCTCCGGGCGTACGTCGGGGACGCCGAGCGCGAGTAGTTCCGGCACTCGCGCTTGCGAGGCCCGTTGCATGGCGCCGTGCCGGACCAGGGCCCGCTCCCAGTGCGCCGGATCCGGGTCCGACGCGAAGCGGATCCGGAGTGGCTCGCCACCATCGGCAAGCAGGGACCAGGCGCGTTCGGTGTCGACGGCCAGCACGGGGAGCGTCCACTCGGCGGCCCAATCGGCCAAGGAACGCAAGAGCGCGGGCTCGTACGACGTACCCGGGCCGTTTGCCTTGAACCAGACTGGTCCATTGGTGGTCGGCACGCGCATGGCGGTGGACCAGGGCCGTACGTGCGGCTGGGTGATCTCGCCGGTGACGGTTAACCCCGCTGCCGCGAGTTGTTCGTGGATCCAGGTCCGCGCCTCGTGTTGCCAAAGGGGGTCCTGCCACTGTCCGATCATGGCCGGAGCCTACCTACTCGCACTGGTCGTTGCTGTGGGCAACTTGTTTGCCGAGGGCGACCGCGGGTACCGGGGGACCGGCCTGGCATGAGAGGGGCCCGACGACTTAGGGGTTTCTGGTCGCTCGAGAGGCTGGGAATTCCAGGCTCCGGCGTTCAGAATCCGTGCGCCGGGGCCGCCTCGCCGACCCTTCCGTGGGGCGCCCGGGAGCCCAGGGGGAAGTGGTTGAAAGTGGCGCTAGAAGGCTGGCTGAGATTTTTTTGTGAACTGGCTGTAACGCTTTGGTGCCAGTGAGCGATATAGCGGTCAGTAAGACCGTGAGGACCTCGTTCCCGACCCGACCGCCCGAAGGTTCTGGAGCGAGGTCCTCCGTGTGCAAAAACCGTGTACAAGACGGTCCTGTCGCCTGGCGCCCCGACGGGCCTTGTACGCAAAAACGGCGGCGGCGCCCCGCTCGGGCGCCGCCGCCAAATCAACTGTTTGGTCAGGCGGAAAGGCTGTCCGGAGCGGCGATCTGGTCGGCCGGCAGCTGGGTGGTGACCTCGGTCCCCTCGTCGTCGTCGAACTGGACCGTGCCAAACCATCCATCCGGGTCGTGCACCCGCGCGATCAGCCAGGCGGGACGCCATTTTCCACCAGCGAACACGGTGACATGGCTCGGCAGGGGCAGTCGTTGGATCAGCTCCGGATCCGCCGGAGTAACGAACTTGTCCATGGGGCGGACCCTAGGCGGTCCCACCGACATTTGCCTGATCTCGCGTGTCAGATCGCGGACAACTCGACATTCCAGTGCTCCGCGAAACCGCGAATCCCCTTGTCTGTCAGGCGAAGCGCGCGTCCACCGGGGATGGGCGTGATCCACGCCTCACTCAGCGCATGTCCGCACAAGGCGGCCGCAATCGGCCCGGCCAGATGCGGGCGCCGTTCGGTTACATCCAGACATGAACGCAACGGCGGCCGCCCCCGCCGAGCCGGTACGTCGATGCCGAGGTCCGCCACCCGGCGCGCGCCTGCCGGAGTGAGCGTCACGCCGTCACTCCAGTCGATCAGTTCCGCACTGGTCATTGCATCCGCCAGAGCCACACCGAGCCGTCCGGCCAGGTGGTCGTAGCAGGTCCGCGCCCGTGCGAACGCGTCACGGCGGCTGGCGGCGGACAAAGTCGTCGTGACCTCGGCCTTCCGGGGTTGGAGGGCCGCGAGGTTCTCCAGCAATTCGGCGATCTCCGGGCCGGCCAGCCGTACGTAGCGATGGCGGCCCTGCCGGAGTTCCGATAGCAGGCGGCCGGCGATGAGCTGGTTGAGGTGCTCGCTGATCGTCGGCGCCGACACCTTCGTCAGGCGGGCCAGTTCGGTCGCCGTCCAGGCCCGCCCGTCCAGCAGCGCGAGGCAGATCGTCGCGCGCGTACCGTCGGCGAGCATCCGTGCCCACGCCGCCAGCTCACGCCCTTCCGCTGCAGTCGTCATACCGCCATCCTGCCGCCGCAACAGTTCGGCGGCCACCTAACTGGTCAAAAGGCGCGACACCTCGTCCACGGTGAGTTCGACGCCAAGAGAGGCCAGCGCCTCGGGGAGGTCGGTCACCTGACGGCTCTCGGTCCGCCCATCGGCGTACTCGAAGGTGAGTTGGTCGCCAACGAGACGGCGGCTCAGGCCTTCCTCAAGACGCATCACGATGAGCTTGTGGCTGAACGGCGAATGCGGGTGGCTCGACACATAGTGGTGCGCCGCCTCGTAGTCGATCTGGCGTTGCGGCTGCAGGTCGTGCTGGTGTTGCGGCTCCCAGCCGTCCGGGGTCTGCTTCGACAGCGTCCAGACCGGGCCGATCGCGGTCTGCTCGACGTCGAGACGATGCAACCAGCCCGCCTGGCTCACGGTCGCGCCGTCGACGAGCGGCATCGGGTGCAGCATGCCCGCGCCGAATCCGACGTCCGCCAGGTACAAGCCGTCGGAGGTCTCGACGTGCAGCAGCATGTGCGTACGCGGACCGTTCTTATGCGGCTGGACTCGCGCCATCCGGCCGTGCACGGTGAAACCGAGTTGTTCGAGTGCCGCTCCGAAGAGCGGGGCATGCTCGTAGCAATAGCCGCCGCGTTGCCGGTGGACGAGCTTGGCTTCGACGGCGTCGAGGGCGATGCCGGGATGCTGATGCAGGATGACGTCCACGTTCTCGAACGGGATGGTCGCGACGTGGGCCGCGTGCAGCGACTCCAACGCCGCGACCGACGGCGTCACCCGATCATGCCCGATCCGCTTGAGGTAGGCGTCCAGATCAATCGTCATTGCCCTAGCTTGCAACCTCAAGCGGACTTGAAGACAACACCGCCTCGACAGCCTTTTCCCAGCTCATCGGCTCGAGCCGCGAGCCGTCGCGCAGACGCAACGCCACCTGGCCCGCTTCGGCCTCCCGATTGCCGATGATCGCCTGGTACGGCGCGTGCCGGGCGGCGCGGATGCGAGCGCCCAAGGTGCCCGCCTCCGGCCAGGAGACCTCCGCGCGCAATCCGGCGACGCGGCACGCTCGCGCGAAGGCCTCGGCCTGGTCCGCTTCGGCGTCGGCGATCGGTTGTACGACGACCTGCACCGGCGCCAGCCAGAGCGGGAACGCGCCACCATGGACCTCGATCAGCTGAGCGATGGCCCGTTCTACGCTGCCGATGATCGAGCGATGGACCATCACCGGCCGGTGCTTCGCGCCATCCGGTCCGACGTACTGCAGGTCGAACCGCTCCGGCTGGTGGAAGTCGATCTGTACGGTCGACAAGGTCGATTCCCGCCCGGCCGAATCCTCTATCTGTACGTCGATCTTCGGGCCGTAGAACGCGGCCTCGCCCTCCCCGCGCTCGTACGGGATATCGCCCAGCGCGTCGATCAGCATCTCGGCGGCCTGGGCCCACATCTCGGGCTCGCCGACGTACTTGCCGCCCGGCCCCGGCAGGGACAACCGATAGCGGGCCGCCTCGATCCCCATCGCCTGGTACGCCTCGCGAATCAGGTCCAGCGCGGCACGGGCCTCGGCCGCGACCTGGTCCAGGCTGCAGAAGATGTGCGCGTCGTTCAGCTGGATGGCGCGGACGCGGTTGAGGCCGCCGATCACGCCGGACAACTCGGAGCGGTACATGTTGCCGACCTCGGCCATGCGGTACGGGAGTTCGCGATAGCTGTGCGATCTGGATCGGAAGATCAGCGCGTGGTGTGGGCAGAGGCTCGGGCGGAGGACCACCTCCTCACCACCGAGGTCCATCGGCGGGAACATGTCGTCGCGGTAGTGCGACCAGTGGCCTGATATCTCGTAGAGCTCGCGTTTGCCGAGCACGGGGGAGGAGACGTGCTGGTAGCCGGCGAGGCGTTCGACCTTGAGGATGTACTCCTCGAGGGATTGCTTGATGGCCGCGCCCTTTGGCAGCCAGTAGGGCAGGCCGGCGCCGATCAGGGGGTCGCTGTCGAACAGCTCGAGCTCACGGCCGAGGCGGCGGTGGTCGTACATCTTGGGTTCTCCTCAAGTGGATGAGGCGAAGTGGCCAGACGCGAAAAAGCCCCGGGACACTCGCCCCAGGGCTTCGATTGACAGGTAGCAGTCAGCGCGCCGGGACAAACCTCGGCGTCGTCGTCACCACTACGAACTTCATACTCACAACCGTAGTACGGGACGCCCTGGGGCCGCACATCTTTTTCGGCCAGTGGATGGAACTTCGGCGGCGGGATGTCCGTGTGGGGGAACACCCGGAATTTATGAGCGTTCAAATCACCGAATTCGCGTGAATCATTCGGGACAGCACTAGTAAAGGACGCTTCGGAAGTCTTAGTGTGCATTTGCCCGGTCCGCCGGGCCGGGTAACGGATTGACGGCTCGCCCCGTCACGATCGTTGGGAGTGCACCATGGTGGAAGCTCAGCGCGAGATCTGGATCGCCCCTGATTTCATCGAGTTCGAGACGCCGACGGAGGTCACCTCCTACGCGGCTCGCGTGGACTGACTGCTTTGGCGGCGGGGGCGATTGCGCTCCCGCCGTTCCCCTGACTGTCCAGCCTGCCGCAACCGCTGTGAGGTGCCATGTCAGTCATGCCTGCCGCGAGGAATCCCGAAGAATTCGTTACCGCATTACGCGGTCTGTCCCATCGTTACTGGGGAACGCATCCGTTCCACCGGCGCCTGCATGCCGGTGAGCTGGACGAACGCGAACTCAAGATCTGGGCCGCGAACCGGTGGTATTACCAGAGCATGATCCCGCAAAAAGACGCGGCGATCATCAGCAATTGCCCGCTGCCGCAGGTCCGTAGGCAGTGGCTCGACCGCATCAATTACCACGACGGCCGCGATGGCGCGGATGGCGGGCTGGAACGCTGGTTGCGGCTGTGCGAGGCGGTCGGGCTGGACCGCGACGAGGTGCTGGACGAGCGGCATCTCGCGCCGGGCGTGCGATTCGCCGTCGACGCGTACGTCACGTTCGCGCGGACCCGGCCCTGGGTGGAAGCGGTCGCCTCGGGCCTGACCGAGATGTTCTCGGGCCATCTGATGAAGCAGCGCGTGGTGGACATGCTGGCCAACTACGAGTGGATCCGTCGCGAGGACCTGGCCTATTTCACCAACCGGATCGACGCGGTTTCCGGCGAAGGGCAGGGCACGCTCGACCTGGTGGTCGAACACGCGATCACCCGCGAGCAGCAGGACGCCGCCATCGCCGCGTTGTCGTTCAAGTGTGACGTGCTCTGGTCGATGCTCGACAACATCGAGCTCGCGGCGGCCAAGGCATGAACCCGACGCTGATCCCGCGTCTTCGGCGGGGTGTGCGGATCACTTACGACCACACCAGAGACCTGCAGGTGCTGCTCTATCCCGAAGGCGTGCTAGTCCCGAATCCCACCGCCACCGCGATTCTCCAGCTCTGCGATGGCAAGACGACCGTCGCCGAACTGGCAGTTGCCTTAGGCAAGCAGTACGACGGCGTCGAGGAGAAGCAGATCGTCGACGTGCTCAACCGGCTGGCCGACCGACAGGTGGTGGAATGGGTATGACCAGTGCGGAGCCTCCCCTCGGGATGACCGCGGAGTTGACGCATCGCTGTCCGCTCCACTGCCCGTATTGCTCGAACCCGCTGGAGCTACTGGCTCGCGAGTCCGAGCTCACCACCGACCAGTGGAAGTCCGTCCTCACCCAGGCCCGCGAGCTCGGCGTACTGCAGGTCCACCTGTCCGGCGGCGAGCCGCTCGCGCGACCGGACTTGCCCGAGCTGATCGAGCACACCGCGAACCTCGGCTGCTACGTCAACCTGGTCACCAGCGGTCTCGGCCTGACCGAGGAACGCCTCAACCACCTGATCGACCGTGGCCTCGCGCACATCCAGTTGTCCGTCCAGGCAGCTGATGCCGAGCGCGCCGACAAGATCGCCGGTACGAAGGCGCATCACCACAAGATCGTGGCCGCCGAGCTGATCAAACGCACGGGCCTGCCGCTCAGCGTGAATGTCGTCCTGCATCGGGCCAACCATGACCAGCTCGAAGGCATCATCGCCCTCGCGGAACGAATGGGCGCCGATCGGCTCGAGCTGGCCAATACGCAGTACTACGGATGGGCCCTGAAAAATCGCGACGCGCTGATGCCGACACCCGAGCAGTTGGCCGTGGCCGCCCCGATCGTGCGCGCGGCGATCGACCGGCTGAAGGGAAAGATGCAGGTCATCTACGTTGTCGCGGACTACTACGAGGAATACCCGAAGCCGTGCATGTACGGATGGGGCGCGCGGCAGTTGACGATCGCCCCAGACGGCACGGTGTTGCCCTGCCCGGCCGCGAGTGCGATCGAGACGCTCAACCTGGACAACGCGACGACCCGGCCGCTCGCGGAGATCTGGTACGGCAGCGAGTCGTTCAACGCCTATCGCGGCGAGGACTGGATGAGCGACACCTGCCGCAGTTGCGATCGACGCGGTATCGACTACGGCGGCTGCCGCTGCCAGGCGTTCCTTCTCACCGGCGATGGCGCCAGCACCGATCCGGTCTGCAAGAAGTCGCCCGATCGAGGCCTCGTCGACCTGATCCTGGCTGCGCCCAAACCGGCCGGCGTGCTCGACTTCGCGATGCGTGGCCCGAAAGGCAAGCGAGCATGAAGGTCGTTCTCCTCGGTACGGCGGCAGGCGGCGGCTTTCCGCAATGGAACTGCAACTGCGGCCGCTGCGCCTCTTGCCGTGGTGGTGCGCCCGGCGTCGTTCCGCGCAGCCAGGATGGGCTCGCGATCAGCGCCGACGGGTCCGACTGGTACCTGGTGAACGCCTCGCCCGATATCCGCGCGCAGATCCTCGCGACCGACCTGCTCGATCCCGGGCCGGGGCCGCGCGAGACGCCGATTCGTGGCGCGTTGCTGACCGATGCGGAGCTCGACCATAGCCTCGGGCTGTTGATGCTGCGCGAAGGTGCTGGGCTTGAGGTCTATGCTCCGGTCGCTGCGCTCAACGCCTTGCGGGACGACTTCGCGGTCCAGCAGATCGTCGGCCGGTACGGCGATTGGGCCTGGTTCGCCGCCAAGGATGGGATGACGCTTGGCCGCTTGCGCGTCCGAGTCCTTGCCGTTAGCAACAAAAAGCCCAAGTATGCAAGGGCGGACGGGGGTGGTCCGTGGGTCGTTGCCTATCGCATCGAAGACCCGGCGACGGGTGGGGTGATCGTCTACGCGCCTTGCCTCGCCACCTGGCCGGACGGCCTCGAGACCTTCGTGGACGGTGCGTCGTACGTCTTGCTGGACGGGACTTTCTTCAGCCCGGACGAGATGTCGGGTTCGACTCGTGCGGGTGTCGGGTCAACCGCACAGCGCGCGATGGGTCATGTGCCGATCGCGGGGCCGGACGGCAGCCTCGAACGCATTCGCAAACTCGGTGCCGTACAACCCGGCACCAACTGGGCGTACGTACATCTCAACAACACCAACCCGGTATTGGATTCACGGTCACCTGAGTACGCCGAAGTCCGTGCCGTCGGGGTGAAACTGCCCCCCGACGGCACGGTCCTTGAGCTTTAGCCTTCGTACGCCGCGCGCCGGGTCTGCGCTTTGTGGATGCGGGACACGTCGAGCTTTTCCGATCGGTCGAAACGGTAGATCCCGTTCTCCTCCTGGAAGACGTCGGTCAATTGCGTGTAGCAATAGCCGAACATCAACGGGTCATCGAGAAGCACGTCGACCAAGCCGGTGAAACGGTTGTAGAAGTCCTCCTCGTCGCGCACGCGCGGGCCGTACCCCCAGGACTCGAGATTGTTGTTCCCGGCCGAGGCGGCGGCGCTTTCCGGATTCCACCAGATACCGCCGAATTCGCTGCAGAAATAGGGCTGACCGGCATACGGCTGCGAGATCGCCAGGTCTTTGCGGGCGCCCGGATTGACGTACGGCTTGTCCTCGGCCAAACCACTCATGGCCGTTTTGAACTTCTCCGGGTCCTGCTCGTAGTTGTGCGAGTCATAGACGTCCGTCTCGAGCACGCGATGCGAATAGCCCGAGGCGTCCAGCACCGGCCGGGTCGGATCGGCCGCCTTGGTCGCGAGGTACATCGCGCGCGTCACGGTGTCGAGCTGGGTGATCCGGTCGTGCAGGTGCTGGTGGGTCTCGTTCAGCGGGCACCACCCGATAATCGACGGATGGTTGTAGTCGCGCTCGACCGCCTCCAGCCACTCCGCCACAAAGGACGGCGTCGGTTGCTGGTTGTCGTTCTGCGTCTCGCCGCCGAGGTTGGAACCCCAGTCGCCGAACTCGCCCCACACCAGGTAACCCAGGCGATCCGCGTGGTAGAGGAAGCGCTCCTCGAACACCTTCTGGTGCAGCCGCGCGCCGTTGAACCCGGCAGCCAGGCTGAGCTCGATATCCGCGATCAACGCCTCTTCGCTCGGCGCGGTCATCAGGCCGTCCGGCCAATACCCCTGGTCGAGAACGAGCCGCTGGAAGACCTTCTCACCATTGATCAGGATGGCCTTGCCGTTGATCGCGACTGAGCGAAGCCCCGCATAGCTGTCAGCGGCGTCCGCGATGTTGCCCTCGGCATCGACCAGCTCCAGCCGTACGTCGTACAGGTGCGGGTCCGTCGTCGTCCACAGCCGGGCCTGGTCCGCCGGGATCGCCAGCACCAACCGTGGCGCCAGATCGAGATCGGCCGGCACCTCGGCCCGCGCGACTTCACCGTTGCCGTCGGCAAGGAGCGCGCGCACCTTCCAGCCTGGCTTGTTCGCCGACAGCGGTACGACCAGGTGGAACATCGAGTTCGCGACATCCGGCGTGATCCGCGGCCGGCGTAGGTGCGTCTCCGGCACGGCTTCGAGCCAGACGGTCTGCCAGATCCCGGTGGTACGCGTGTAAAGACAATCGTGGTTGGCGAAACGGACGGCCTGCTTGCCGCGGGCCTGCGCGCCGTACCGGGTATCACGGGCGCGGACCACGATGACGGCCTCGTCGCCGGGACCGGCCACGCCGGCAAGGTTGGCGCTGAACGGGGTGAAGCCGCCGCGATGCCGGACCACCTCGACGCCGTTCACCCAGACGGTGGCGTCCTGGTCGACGGCCTGGAAGTGCAGCAGGACCTGGTTGCCGGTCCACTCGGCCGGGATTTGCAGGGTCTTGCGGTACCAGACGGCCTCGAGGAAGTCGGTGTTGCCGATACCGGACAGCTCCGACTCGGGCGCGAAGGGCACGGTGATCCGGGCCAGCAGCTCGCGCTCGGCGACACCGCGTTCGAGGCCGGAGTCGCCCTGGTCGAGCTCGAACTGCCATTCGCCGTTCAGGTTGAGCCAGTTGGGCCGGACGAACTGCGGGCGCGGGTGCTCGGGACGGGGCACGGCGGTCGTCATAGGGGACTCCAGGAGATTGGCGGCGGCTGGCTTCCGGAGTTTACAACGTTGGAATCGCCGCAACAAGGCCTGTCCCGCGCCCTGGATTCGGGCCTGGACGAACTCATTTGCGGTCCACCTGCTGAACTGATTGCCTAGTGTCCTGGACCCGAAGTTCCTTGGCGCTTGCGGCGCCCAGGCACGCACCTCGCGGCACTGGCGAAGCATCCACGATGCTCCGCATCGAGGACGCTCCGCCAGCACCGCGATGCACGCACCTGAACACCGCAATCACTCAAGGAACTTCGGGTCCAGGACACTGTGGGGCAACTCTTTGCGGCCGGCTTGCGTCATGTCGGGCGTAGCCGGTTTCTGCGATTGGGGTGTGGGTGGCGAGCGATACGACGGCCGATGTCCAGCAGTTCGCTTTGCGGGTGCCGCAGAGCGACCTGGATACGCTGACCGCGCGCCTGCGGGAGTACCGGGACGAGGGCATGTTCGCCGCCGCCGGCCTCGGCAGCGTGGTGCCCGCGCCGTACGTGCAGGATCTTCTCGACTATTGGTGCGACAGCTACAACTGGCGGACTTACGAGGCCCGGCTCAACGCGTATGAGCACTTCCGGACGGCGATCGCCGGGCAGCCCGTGCATTTCCTGCACATCCCCTCGGCCACGGCGAGCGCGACGCCGTTGCTGCTGACGCACGCGTGGCCGAGTTCGGTCATCGACGTGATCGATGCCGCCGCGCCACTCGAGGCGAAGGGGGACTACCACCTGGTCATCCCGTCGATCGCGTGGGCGGCGCTGGCTGGTCCGCCTGGCGGTTCGCCCAGTCGCCAGACGGCCGCGGGGTGGACCGAGCTGATGGCCCGCCTGGGCTACCCGTCGTACCTGGTCGCCGACGATCGCAGCGGTCCCGGCGAGGCCCCGGCGTACACGATCGTCGAGGGTCCGGAGATCCCGCAGCCCGCGCCCGAGGGGTTGTACGAGGAGGAGCTGCGCGACGTGCGCTGGTTCAACCAGAACCTCGTCGCGTTCACCGAGCGCCAGCAGATCCCGGCCCTCGTGCTCGCGACGGCCGTGCTCGCGTGGAACGCCCAGCAGGTCAACCTCGACGCCGACCGCGACTCGATCCTCACCGGCGTCACGCTCGCGTGGTTCGTCGGCCGGCTCGCGGGGATGCCGATCCGCGATCCGCTCAGGCCTCGCTGACGTCCAGCAGCCCTTTACCGTTGTCCCAGCACACCGCGCGGAGCCAGTCGTCCCCGAGGCCTAGGTTCTCGAGGGCTTCCAGTTGTACGGCGTACTCGTACGGGATGTTGGGGAAGTCCGTCCCGAGTACGACCTTGTCCTGCAACGCGCCGAGCCGTGGCCTGAGGTCCTTCGGCAATGGCGCGAGCGCCTCGGTGAACGGCGTACACGCCATCGTCGTATCCAGGTGCACGTTGGGATAGCCCTCGGCCATCGCGAGGTGTTCGTCGTACTCCGGCATGCCCAAATGCGCGATCACCGCGGTCAACCGTGGATGCCGCTTGAGTACGTCGCCGAACGGGCCGGGTCCGGTATGCCTGCCGGGGATCGGGCCCGACCCGCAATGCACCACGACCGGCGTACCCGCCTCGGCGAGTAGACCCCAGACCCGGTCGAGCTCCTGGTCGCGAGGGTCGTAATCCCCGACCTGGACGTGCACCTTGAAAACGCGCGTGCCTTGCTCGATCGCCTTCGCGACGTACGACGCTGCGCCCGGCTCGGGGTAGAACGTGCCGCTGGCGACGCAGCCGGGAGTGTCTTTGGCGAACGCGCGGGCCCACTCGTTCAGCCAGGCGGCCATGTCGGGTTTGTGGGGATAAACCAGCGCGGGGAACGCCCGCACGCCGAGGTCTTGCAGCGTCTTCAGCCGGGTGGCTACGTCAGTCCGGTAGTTGATCGGCCAGGCGACGCCGTAGTGCCGTTCGGCCTGGTCGAAGTAGGCCCACACGGCGTCCATCACCGGGTCGGGCAGAAAGTGCACGTGTACGTCGACCAACCCGGGCAACCCCAGCCGCTGCCACCACGCCGGCACCTCCTCATCCACCATCCGGCCACTCTAGGAGCCTGGCCGCCCTCTTTCTCAGGCGGTGCTGGAAGCGTGGCTCCTTGTGAGCTTTTACGTAACTACGTAACATCCACAACTGTGGAAGAGCCTGTGGATAACTCCCTGGCCGAGCGTCTCGCCCGGCTGGAACGCCGCCTCGCGGCCCTGGAGTCCACCGCTTCCACCGCCCGCTCCCCAGTCATCACCGCTGATGCGGTCCTGGAGTCATTGCGAGAGCAGGTGTCACCACCCGGAGCAGTGCTCTCGGCAGGCACGGTCACCCTGCCCACCACGGGCTTGGTCGAATGGCAGAACGCTCACCCAACCGCCGACCTCCTAGAAGCCGACTGGTCCACCCGAGCCTCAGCCCTAGCCGCCCTGGCGAACCCCATCCGCCTAAAGCTGCTCCAGCAAATCCTGGCCGGCCGAACCTCCGTAACCGCCCTAGGCGAAGTCGAAGGCCTAGGCACCAGCGGCCAGATCTACCACCACCTCCGCCACCTAACCGCCGAAGGCTGGCTCCACACCCCCACCCGAGCCACCTACACCATCCCCACCCCCCGCCTCCCCGCCCTCCTAACCCTCCTCACCGCCCTAACCCCATAAAAAAACCGCCTCCCCACAGGAAGGCGGCCCACTAATCCCACGAGTGGTCACGAAATGCTTAGTTCCTACCCGGCACGATCTCCTCCGGATGGAGATCCCGCCACAACCGCTCCAGCAACGCCGTGTCGTCTTCGTCGTCGTACCAAGCTGCTTCCGTTAGCACTTGTGGATGCAGCCACTCGCGATCGCCCAGCAGTGTCTGCAATTGACTCTTGAATTTCTGGAGTTCGGTGTCGCTCGGTCGGCTCTCCCGAGCCCGGGCGATGAGTTCGCCGTAATTGTCGTGCGGGATTTCGGGGTGGTCAGCAATGTCGAGAACGGAACAGGCCCGTCAGGATCCTGGTGCAAGTACGGCTTCACGCCAGCCATGTGCCAGCCTTGCCCGTTCTAGTAGGCAGCCGTCGCAACGCGGGAGCGGCGCCGGCTGACCGGGATGCAAGCCGCGTCACAACCGCAGAAGCTCACCTATCGCATTCCCAACCCTCCGTCCCGCTTCGGAAGTGGCTCGTCTGGATAGAGATCGCGCCAAAGTCGTTCAAGGAATGCGTCATCGTTGCCGCCGGGGTATTCAGCGGCCGTGCTTAGCGCTTCAGGACGGAGGCCCTCACGATCGCCCTCGAGAAGCCGAACCAGCTCGCCCCTGAAGGTCACCATTTCGGCATCGTCTGCTCTGGTTGCAGCCCGCCGGATCAGCGCAGCGTACGCATCATCGTCAGCCTCTGGATGGCAGTAGGTGTCAACGATCCGCAATAGCGTGCCGTACGGAGTCCCCCGGTCCGTGTGGCCCTTGACCCGACTCACTGTTGCCCTGCCGTCATCGACACCCGCAGAGTCCTGCCCCGGGCGCCGCGGAAGCGGCTCGTCCGGGTACAGATCACGCCACAAGCGCTGAAGGAACCCGGTGTCATCGTCCTCGTCGTACCACGCGGCCTCCGTCAATGCTTGCGGATGCAGACCCTCGCGGTCGCCGGTTAGCAGGGCAATCAGGTCTTGTTTGAACCTTTGGATGTCTGCATCGTTGGCGCCGCTCCTGCGGACCCGCGAGATCAATGACGGGTAGTTGTCATGCCTGACTTCCGGGTGGTAGTAGGTCTCCACCAGGCTAAGAAGTGCTGAGAACGGAACAAGTCTCTCCGGGTCCCTGCGCCAGTAGGGCCTAACGCCGGCCACGGGTACCTCAGCTCGCTTCGGGAACAGGCTCGTCTGGGTAGAGGTCGTGCCAGAGCCGCGCAAGGAAGGCGGTGTCGTCATAATCGTCGTACTCCGCTGCAGTGCCCAATGCGTGGGGATGGAGACCGTCCCTGTCGCCTTGGAGCAACTGGGTCAGTTCAGCTTTGAAGATTCGGATATCTGAGTCTTCCGGCTTAGAGCTCCTCGCTCGCTGGACGAGTGCCTCATAGGCGCCGTCGTACGCCTCCGGGTTGCAATACGCGTCGACGAGGTTCAGCAAGGTCCCGAACGGGACGCTTCGATCCTTGTACCAGTACTCCTTGATCTTGGTCATTTTCGTCTCCGCGTCTTCATGAGTCCGGCTCGGCTGGATTCGGGAACATCGTACCGATCTCATAGCCGGTCATGGCGCCGTTGGGACGGAGGCGAATTTCGATATCGCCGTCCTTAAAAGACTGGATCGGAGCGCCAGTCGGCTCGGGAAGGTTTTGCAGATTTTGGCCTCGCGCCCGCGCGACCGCCCATGCCTTGCGTTCGCGCCGTGAAGCCGGCCATTCACCATTGAGACGGTATCCGATGCACTCCTCGTGGCCAGCCGGGCCGAGAAGATCTGAGATTGGAAGCTTCAAGCTGAAGGGTTCAGTCGTTTCGTCCCAATCCCTCTGCAGGGCCAGGCTGAGTTCCTCGTTGTCGAGTGCGCGGACGAAGGCAGTTGCGAATGCCCTCGGGCTAGCAATCCGTGTCGAGTCGATCCCGCAGAAATGGAGGTCGCCTGGGCGGAAGGCGTCTTCGCTTTTGGTGCGTTTGGTGGGGTCGGTTTGGGCGGGGTCTTCCAGGTAGGTGACGCGGCGTTCGTAGAGGGTGTCTTCGCCTAGGCCGTTGTGGCGGTGGTGGGCGTGGCCTAGGCCGTTGTCGAGGGTGGCGTAGACGCGTTGGACTTCGGGTTCGCAGTCGGCGGCGGGGGCTAGCCAGGGGCGGGCGTCCTTGTTGGCGGTGATGTAGTCGACGGCTTCGGCCAGGGTCAGCTCGGGGAGGTTGGCCTTGGCCGGGTCGTACCGCTTGAGGATGTCGCGGGCTGTGGGGGCGTCGTCGCCTTCGCCGAACTTGACGTCCAGGTTGAAGGGCTTTTGCTCCTCGGGCTCCGGCTCCGGCTGCTTGTCATCCGGCTGTTCCGTGGCGGGTGGGTCATCGGAAGCGGTCGGGTCGAGGGCGATGACGGGTGGAGGGGTGCCTTCGGGGAGGGGGAGGTCGAGTGGGGTGGGGAGCGCGCCGCGTTCGGCCGGGCGGTCGTCTTGTTCCTCCGACTCGGGCAGCTTGTCCCGTTCGTCGCGCTCGGCCAGGAACCGGTCGCGCTCCTCATCCGCCCGCTCGTCGCGCTCCTCGCGGTCGGCTGGGCGGTTGAGGGTGGTGGCGGGGTTGCGGTCGGCGGTGCCGGCGGGGGACGGGCCGGTGCCGCCGCCTACCGCGGAGATGGCCCAGGTGCGGCCGATGGTGGTGGCGTTGGCGGAGAGGGCGGCGGCTTCGTCGCAGGCGTGGGCCGCGGCGGCGAGGTGTTCCGCAACGGCGGCGGCCTCGGGCAGGAGGACGGACAGTTCGCCGGCGACGGCGGCGAGCTCCATGCATTGGCCGGCGGCGTTGCGGAGATCGGCGGACAGGCGCGGGTTCTGGTCGAGGTAGTCGAGCAGACCCTGCGCGATCCGTTCCAGGTCAGATGCCATCGGCGGTCAGGCTCGGCTGGCCGCGCGGCCCGTGGCGTGGGCGGCGAGAAGGGAGAGCATGGCCTGGCGTACGGCGCCGCTGGCGTCGCCGAGGTGCCGGGCGATGGCGTGGTCGGTGCCGGGTTCGGTGCCGCGGATGAGCTGCTGCACCTGGTCGTTCTGGCGCAGGTAGCCCTCCTCGTAGCCGGAAACCTGCTGGATCACTCGCCCGATCTGCTCGGCGACTGCGGCCAGTTGTTGTTGGGCGATCTGCCGTCGGCGCATCAGCTCGACAGCTTCGGCGTCCAAGCCCGATTCGGACACGAGGCCCCCTCATACGCAGTAGGGCATCCATTGTGACGCAGCGTGGTTCACCGAGCCTGATCTGCCACCCAAAGGCCGAGAAGTCCGCGGAAATGCGCCAGGAATTTCTCCTGCTCATGCGCCGGGTACATCGCCCGCACGGTCTCGACCAGGATGCGGTCGCAGTCCGGCCCGGACACCCAGTCGACCACCTGCTCATCGAAATGCGCCAGATTCTCCTGGCACCACACCTGATACCGCTCCGTCTCGAAGTACTCGTCCGCGAGCGCCAGGTATCCCTCGAGTTTCGCGTCGTAATCGAGTGACTCGTCGTCGGCGATCGCGAAATACCGTTCGGTATGCAGGTCGACCTTGGTACGGCGACCGGTGGCGAGCGAATACGCCGACCATTTCACCAAAGCCGAGATGGCCCAGGGGAAGTAGTAGTGCAACGAGGTGATGGCGACATCCGGACAGGCGTTCGCGTAGTCGATCGGATGGACCGAATCACCCTTGACCAGCATTTCGCAGGAGTTGAACTCCCAACCGAAGAAGGCGTTCACGATGCGCGAGATCGCGACGGACTGATGCCCGGCCGACGGGCTGAGGAAATCGTGCGAAACGGCGTACCGGTTGTGCATCGGCTCGTCCGGACGGAAATCCATCACCATCGTTTCGGCGCCGATCGACAACGCCCGCGCGAATTTGTCGTACTCCACCGTCGCCTGCAAATGCATCAGCATCTCGCCGGATTCGTCGTACGCCTGATGCAGGTCGTCGCGGTTGTTGATCCGCGAGACGCCACGCCAGCCGCCGCCGTCGAACGGCTTCATGTACATCGGATAGCCGAGGTCGTCCGCGATCGCGTCCAGGTCGAACGGCTTGTTGTACTTCGCGGACGTGTACGCCCAGCGCACGTTGTCGACCGGGTTCTTGTACGGCACCAGCACCGTGCGCGGGATCTTCAGCCCGAGCCGCATCATCGCGCAGTACGCGCTGTGCTTCTCCATCGACTGGAAGGTGAACGGCGAGTTCAGCAGGTACGTGCCGTCCATCAGCGCGGCCTTCTTCAGCCACTCGCGCGGGTGGTAGTACCAGTACGCGAGCCGGTCGATCACCAGGTCGGTCCGGACCGGGTCGGCCAGGTCGAACGGCTCGATCGAGAGCCGCTCGCTGACGAAGTCGTGGGTCACGCCGGTGTCGTCCGTGACGGGCCCGACCCGCCGCAGCAGCGCCTCGAACGCCTGCGGCCAATCCTCTTCGGCGCCGAGTAACAATCCGACCAGGTGCTGCGAGCGGTCAGCCACGTTCACTCCTCCTGAAGAAATGGTTCAGACGAATCGCGGTAGGTGATGGGCGATCTGCTTTTGCCACCAGGGCCAGTCGTGCGCCACGTCATGACCCCACAGGTCCAGTTCGTGCGGGATCTCCTTCTCCCGCAGCAGGCCGGCGGTGGCGATGGCCGACGGCAACGAACCGGTCGGATGCGTCTCCCAATCGCCCTGGCCCACGGTCAGCACCAGGAAGACCCGGCTGCGCAACCAGTCCAGATGCTCGCCGGACAGGCCCTGCAGGTAGTCCGCGGGATTGTTGAAGTACGTCGCGTCGCCGCGCTCGCCCCAGCCGTGCCAGGCCGTCGAGTCGTAGTTGCCCGACTGGCAGATCGCCACTGGGAAGAGGTCGGCCCGTTTCAACGCGAAGTTGAAAGCGTGGAACGCGCCGAGACTGCAGCCGGTCGTGATGAGGTCCGTCGTCCCCGGGGAGTCCGCGCCGATCGCCGGGACGACCCGGTCGAGGATCCAGGACTCGTACAGACCGTGGCGCTGGGCGCGTTCCTCCAGCGGAATCGAGCGGTCGGACCAGCTGACGTGGTCGTACGAGTCGACGCAGTACAACTTCACCCGGCCGGCCTCGATCAGATCCGCGACGGCGTCGACCATTCCATTGTTCTCGTAGTCCCAGGCACGCCCCTGCTCACTGGGGAAGACCAGCACCGGCCGTCCGTAGTGCCCGTATCGGATCAGCGTGCCGGGTCTGTCGAGCCCAGGCGCGTCCAGTTCGACCTGTTCGCGTTCCATCCGCCTCACTCCCATCCGTCAGACAAGAATCACGTACTTCGCCCCCAGCCGGGTAGTGGGCGCATGTCGGGACTTACTGGACGGGGTGTTCCCAGACGCGCTGGAGGAGCTTGGTCAGGCAGGGGTCGAGGACGTCGCGCCAGGCGGTGAAGTTGTGCATGTCCGGGGTTTCCTGGAAGTCCACCGTCACGCCGAGGGCGTCGAGCTTGGCCGCCATTACGCGGTTGTTGTGGACGTTCTCCTCGGGCGTTCCGGCGGTCATGGCTACGTCTGCGCTGGTAGGCGAGGCCGAAGCTCCGAGGACTGAAGTGACGAACGACGTGACTTCGGCGTAGAACTCGAACTCGGACTCCTGCGGATCCGTCTCCTGCGTGAAGAAGGATCCGGACTGGAGGAAGAGCCCGTCAAACGTGCCGGGGTGGTTCCACTCGGCGTGAAGCGCACTGAGCGCCCCGAGGCTCGCTCCCATCATGACGGGCTTACGGCTCTTAAAAGCATCCATGACGCCTGGTACGACGTACTGGGTCAAGGCCGTCGCGTACGCAGGATTAGCCGCGTACCAGGGGTTCCGAGCGGTAGGCCGTACCAGAGCAAGCCGTAGCGGCGGCAAGGCGCCACGGGCAACCATGGCGCCTACGTAATGCGTGAGACCGGCGTACGACGCGAACTCAGGCCCATCGTGCGACAGCAACAGGGGGAGCTCGTACGACGGCAGGATCCCGTCTGGCGCCCACACCTGTACGTCGATCGGCCCAACTGGAGAGTCCACCGTGAGCGGCATAAGGCTCGCAGCGATCGGTGGCACCGAAATCCAGTCTGGCTCGGTATAGCCGGGTAGTGGCAGCCACGAGTGCTCCCCGAAGGCCCCGCCGACTACGCGCGGATTGGTCGGGTCAACGGTCGTACCCTGGTCCGCGACGTCGAACAGGTACTCCATCCGGTGGACCGAAGGTCTCGGCAGACGTAGTTCCCAGCCGTACTCGACGGGTTTGAAGCCCAGGTGTTCCGCGGGGATCCCGAGCTCCTGCCAGAGGCGTACGCCGGTCAGGGCATGCTCCGCGTCGGCCAGGCGGAACACCACCTCGGCCCCTTCTACGGCGCTCACCGGCGGCTTGTCGGACACCAGAACACGGTACGCGGCCGGAAATTGTCCCCGGCAGCTGGCAGGCTGCAAACCATGGTGACGATCGACGACGTCCGCGCGGTGACGGCGGACCTGCCACGCAGCTACGAGGTGCTGGTCCGGGACCGGGTCAAGTTCCGCGTCGGCCGGATCGTCTACCTCGCGTTCTCCCGGGACGAGACGCAGATGGGCCTCGGCTTTCCGAAGGAACAGCGCGCGGCAGCCCTCGAAGCCGAGCCGCACAAGTTCCTTCCGCCGAGCAAGGCCGACGAGCGGTACCAGTGGATCGAGTGCCGCCTAGACGCCTTGGACTTCGAGGAGATGCGCGAGTTGGTGCTCGACGCCTGGACCATGTGCGTCCCGAAAAGCGTCGCCAAAGCCTACTTCGAAGGAGACTGAGGCCCAAGCCCCTGTAGACCGGTCTCTCCCGGCCGCACGACCCCCGTCTCGTAGGCGACCACCACGGCCTGCACCCGGCTGGACAGCTCCAGTTTGCTCAGCACGCTGCTGACGTGGCTCTTGATCGTCGTCTCGGTGACGAACAAATGGTCGGCGAGATCCCGATTCGACAGCCCGCGCGCCAAACCGATCAGCACATCCCGCTCCCGATCGCTCAAAGACGCGAGCCGAGTCGCCCAGCGCTGGTCGGCCTGCACCGGATCCCGCCCGCCGACCCGGCGCTCGAGCTCAACGCACCGCTCCAACAACACCCGCGTCGAGGCCGGATCGACGAGCGAATCGCCCCGGTGAATCGCACGAATCGCTCCCACCAGCAGATCCGGATCCGTGTCCTTCAGCAAGAATCCCGACGCCCCCGCACGCACCGCTCCCAACACGTACGCCTCATCGTCGAACGTCGTCAGCGCAAGCACCCCCGGCCGACCCGAGCCGGTGGCGGCGGTAATACGAGCGGTGGCGGTCAAACCGTCCATCACCGGCATCCGGATATCCATCAGTACGACGTCCGGCCGGAGCTCGGCGACCAGGCGCAACGCCTCCTCACCGTCACCGGCCTGACCGACCACGACCAGGTCGGGCTCGTGGTCGATGATCATCGCGAGACCCATCCGGATCACGCCCTGGTCATCGACCACGAGCACCCGGATCTTCGTATCGCTCATCTCGCCGGTGCCGGCAACCATGCCTGGATCCTCCATCCGCCCAAGGGGCTCGGCCCGACCGACAGCGTGCCACCTACGGCAGCCGATCGCTCGCGCATTCCGATCAGGCCGTTGCCCCGGCCCGACTCCTCGCGCTTGGCCGTGGCCAGCACGTTCGGTGGTGGCGGCCCGGTCCGGCCGTTGTCGTCCACCGTCAACAGTTCGCCTTCGGGCGCGCTGTGCCAGGTGACCCGGGCCGAGGTGGCGCGCGAATGCACCATCACGTTCGTCAATGCCTCCTGGATGATCCGTACGGCGGTCACTTGCGTGGCGGAAGCCGATTGGCGCACAGGCAGATCTAGTACGACGTCAACGCCAACCGCCTTGAGCCGCTCGCCCATCCGGACCACGTCGTCCAGATCTGGCACGGGCGCGGTGTCGGCGGAACCCCCTGGTGATGCCGTATTGAGCACCCGCACGGTCTCCCGCATCGCCGTCAGCGCCTCTTTGCCGCTGGCCGCGATCCAGCGCACAGCCTCGCGCAGCTCCTCAGGCCGTTGCTCCGCGACACGGTCTGCTGCCTGCGCCCGGATGACCACTGCGCTCATGTGGTGCGAGACGACGTCGTGCAGGTCTCTGGCGATCCGGGTGCGCTCCGCGGCGGCAGCGCGCTCGGCGGCGTCTGCGCGAAGTCGTACCAGCTCAGCGTTCCTCTGCTCGAGCAGGATCATGCTGGACCGGCGGCGACGGCTGCTGGCGCCAAGAAGCACCATGCCGCCCACAAGTGCTGCAGCCGCTACGAAGAGGGAGAGGTCGATATACCGGATCAAACCGGGCAGAGTCCTCGGGAAGCCGGTGATCGGCAGGGCATCGGCGCCGAGCACGCTGATGGCTAGAGAGGCTGCTGTCGGTATGAACACCATCAGAGTGGCCAGGCTGCCAAGAGTGAAGAAGAGACAGGTAGGCACCCGAACGCCACCTGCGGCCGCTTGGTAGCCCACAACCAGTAGCGGAGCCAGGTGAACCTCTGAGTGCAAGGCGTTGAACGTCTGCTCGTGGTCCAGGATCAGGTTGTAGATGAACGGGTAGAGCGCGCAGACGGTCGCAAGCGTCGTACGCGGAAATCTGCGGACGAAGGCGACACTGAAGACCAGGAAGATCCCTGCGACCAGGTAGGCCTGCCACTCCACCAGGAGCGAGTAGTACCGGTTGAGGACTGCTAGACCGATGCCCCAGGCAACGGCCAGAGCTGCCGCGACGAGGGCGTCCTGCCCCCACTGCGACATCCGGCGCCAGTAGCTCAACACATTGCTCAGAGTAGCCGTCGGCACGGTTGGTGACGTCCGGCGGACGGACGGTACTCGGGTCCTTCTAAAGGATGAGGCGGCACCCTACTGAGGTCTTACCCGGCGGCTGGAAGGACGGTCCCAGGGGCCGATGTCCCGCGGCGCTTATTTCGCGAGGGTAGAGACCATGACGAACGACTTCCTGCCCCGCCGCCGCCAGGCCTCCATCAAGGCCCAGCTGATCACGGTCATCGGCATCGTCGCCGTCGTTGCGATTCTCGCGATCTGGCGGCCCGGTATCGGTCAGCTTCTCAAGCCCTCGGAGGGCCCGAAGCTGCAGGTGACCACTACTGGGACCGACTAGTCCGAACTTATGGCGGCGATCCGTCGTCAGAGTAGGCACACACCGCCCCGGCGGTTTCAGAGGAGGACGATATGAGCACTGTCACCATCACCCGCGGCCGCCACCACGCCGTACCGGCACTCTGGCGTCAGGTGGTTCGCAACGAGCACGGCCGGATCGACCGAGGGACCGACCATCACCCGCTGACTCCGGATCAGCTTCTCCAGGCCCACGCTCAGCTGGAGATGTACGAAGGTCTGCTGCGCACCCATCGGGGTACGGCGGAGCAGCGTGACCGCCTGATCAGCCGCGTGAGCGAGCTGCGCGCGGTGCTCGACCGCTGACTCCGGCCACTGACGACCGGTTGACGGAGGGGTCGACCGGTAGTCGTTAAGGCGTCAGCAGTGCGATGAGGGCCTCGGCGTAGGCCTGTTCGGCATCCGGCCCGGTGAACCTGTGCTCACCGCTGTCGGCCGCCAGATCGACCGCGTACCCGTCCGGCGCCGCCTCCAGCCGGACGAACCGGTCGGCCAGCAGCTCGCGCAACTGGTTCTCCCGCGGCAGCCAGACCACCTCGCGCTGTTCGATACTGTCCAGCGCCCACTCGGTGGTGCCGTTGAACCCGATCACCTTGCCACCGGGATAGTCGTGCACCTCGACCGTCATATCGCTGACCACGAAGACGTCGTCGTCCATCTCCCGGTTCGGCACGATGAAGCGATCACCCGGCCCGGGCACCCACAACACGCCGGCCTTGCGTAACCGCCTCGCCTGCTCAAGTGTGATCACCCCACCAGTCTGCCCACCAAGCGGCAAACCCGGTTAGCGCTTGCCCACTGCGCGGACGAACTGCTTACCGTCCTCGTCGCGAACGGCGTACCCGAGCTTGTTGATCTCCAGCCGGAACTCGCGCACGTCGGACTTGCCCTTGTCGCCCGCCTTCATCGCCTTCGCTCGCGCCTTCAGTACGGCGTTGACCGCCGGCGGGATGTCCGGGTGATCCTCGATCCAGCGGTGGAAGGCGCCCGCCTGCGGATCGCCGTCATCGGACCAGGCATAACCGTGCAGCCGGAAGGCCGGCCCGAACTTGCCTGCGCCCGAGCTGAGCTCGTCATGTTTCTCGCGCGCGAGTTCGCCACCGCGAGCGTCCTGCAGCACCAGCTCCTTGCCGTCGAGGAACGCCAGCGCCACGTCGTTCCGCCGTACGGTCTGGGTCTTCGTGTTCTTCAGCAGTTGTACGTCGGCATCGGTGATCGTCACCTTGAGGGTGTCCTCCAGCGCGACCGCAGCCAGCAGCACACCGGCGATCAGGCCGGCCAGCATCAGGATCAGCGTCACCCACCAGGCGTCCCACTCCGCGACGAACCGCAGCGGGCCCTTCGGCAACCAGTCCACCGTCATCGCCCAGTCGGCGATCCGCGGCAGGAAGAAGCCGAGGACCAGGCCGACGAGCGGGAAACCGCCGTACAGCACGAGTTTGTCCAACTTGGAATGCCCGATCACGGTCTGCCGCTCGGCGTTCATCGATGCTCCTGGGTTGCCAGCCGGAAAAGCGTGACCAGCTCTTCGGCGTACGACGTGAGGTCGGTTTCGGGATGTTCGGCCCAGCGGGTCACGGCGCCGTCGATCGCCTGCGTCACGGTCATCGCGATCACCACCGGGTCGAACGCGCGGAACTCGCCCGACGTTTGACCGGCGTGGAGGATGGTCAGCAGTTCGCCGACCGGTTCGGTATCGCGCTCGGCGAAGACCGGACGGCCATCGGTATCGCGGTGGTTCACGATGATCTCGGCCAGGGCGATCAGCCGGGTGCGGTTTTCGCGGAGATAGGCGAGCCGGGAACGGACGTACGCCGCGAGCTGTCCGGTGGCGGTCGGTTCGGCGTCGACGATCGGCCGCATCGACGCGTCCCAATCGGCCAGGACCTGCTCGACCACTTTCTCCAGCAGGTCTTCCTTGTTCACGAAGTGGTACGAGATGACGCTCTTGCTGATCCCGGCCTCGGCGGCGATCCGGGCCAGCGAGGCCTGCCCGTAGCCGACCGCGGTCACTGTCGCGATCGCGGCCTCGATGATCTGGGCTCGCCGGGCGGTCTGGATGAACGACATCCGGCCGCCTGCTCCGTTTTTAGACCGCACGGCCTGAAATTAGCACGCCCGGCCTGCGATGGTGCACTCGGTCAGTCGGAAACCTGCCAGGAAGTGCCTGGTCGGGTCAGCGCGATATTTGGTCCAGATCGCATTGGTTGCGGAGGCGGCGGCTCGTGATGTTTGATCAAATCTCCCCTGATGGAGGTTCGTCATGCCCAAAACGCAGCTCAGCAGCCCCGATCTGCGCAGCCCGAACGGTGTCTTCTCCCAGGCCACCGTGGTCGAGGCGAGTGGCCGGTTGGTGTTCGTCTCCGGCATGACCGCGCGCCGGCCGGACGGCGAAATCGTGGGCGTCGGCGATATCGCGGCCCAGACCCGCCAGGTCTGCGAGAACATCCGGGCCGCACTCGTCGCGGCAGGCGGCACGCTCGAGGACGTCTGCCGGCTGGACGTGTACGTGCGGGATATCGACGACTTCGCCGCCATCCACGAAGTGCGGGCGCAGTTCTTCCACGAGCCTTTGCCCGCCTCGACGATGGTGGAGGTCAGCCGGCTGGCGCATCCCGACTATCTGATCGAGATCAACGCCATCGCAGTGCTGGCCGCATGAGGTTCGCGACGGCCGAGGTGGAAGGCGTCGAACGGCCCGTGGTCGTCGACGGCGAGGAAGTCCTGGTGCTGCCGTCGACCTGGCCGGACCTGGTCTCGGTGATCGAAGGCGGCCAACCCGCCATCGACGCGGTCCGTACGGCGTTGCCGGGTTTGCGACGGGTGGTGATGGACGAGATCCGCCTGGTCGCACCGATCCGGCGATTCCGGCGCGACATCCTTTGCACCGGGTGGAACTACTGGGACCACTTCTACGAGAGCGCGGGTAAACGCGAAGGCCAGGACGTGGATCCGCCGGCGCGGCCGACGTTCTTCGGTAAGGCGCCGGATACCGCGATCGGGCCGTACGACGACATCGCGTACGACCCGGCCGTCTCGGCCAAATGGGATTACGAGGCCGAACTCGCGGTGGTGATCGGCTGGCGCGGCCGGAGTATCCCGGAGGAGAAGGCGCTCGACCACGTTTGGGGCTACACGCTCGCGAACGACGTCTCGCAACGGGACCTCCAGCGGGCGCATGGCGGGCAATGGCTCAAGGGCAAGAGCATCGACCAGACCATGCCGTTGGGACCGTGGATCGTGACGCCGGACGAACTCGGTGATCCGCAGGACGTACGGCTCGAATGCCTGGTCAACGGCGAACTCCGGCAGAGCGCCTCGACCGCGGAAATGGCCTTCCCGATCGCGAAGCTGATCAGCGAGCTGTCCTTCGGCATGACCCTCCACCCCGGCGACCTCATCCTCACCGGCACCCCCTCCGGCATCGGCAACGCCCGCGACCCCCAGCTCTTCCTGACGGACGGCGACGAGGTAATCGTCCGCGCCCCCGCCATCGGCGAACTCTGCAACCACCTAACCCACGCCCCCCTCTCGTACCCCTCCTGACCAAACGCGCGTTAGACCGGGGCGAGGGTGGCGGTGAAGTGGCGCATTACGGGGGATTGGTGGGTTATGCGGTAGCTGGGGATTGACTCGGCGCGTTTGGCGATGGCGGCGGCGGTTTCGACGACGTACTCGAGGTGGCTTTGGGTGTAGACGCGGCGGGGGAGGCAGAAGCGGACGAGTTCGCGGGCGGAGGGGATGTCGGGGCCGCCGGCGGGGTCGATGCGGCCGAAGGCGAGGGTGCCGAGTTCGCTGGCGCGGATGCCGCCTTCGAGGTAGAACTCGGCGAGTAGGGCGTTGGCGGGCAGGGTCCGGCCGGGCAGGAGTTCGCCCGCGTCGATGTAGACCGCGTGCAGGCCGACCGGCTCGATCACGGGCATGCCGACCGCCCGGAGCGCCTCGCCGAACCAGCGGGCGGACTCGGCGCGGTAGCGCAGGTACGACGGCTCGGTGACTTCGAGCAGACCTTGCGCGAGGGCTTCGAGATCGCGCCCGGCCAGGCCGCCGTACGTCGGGAAGCCTTCGTAGGCGATCAGTTCGAGGCGGCACCGGGCGGCCAGGTCCTGGTCGTTCATCGCGATCAGCCCGCCGATGTTGGCGATGCCGTCCTTCTTGAGGCTGGCCCAGATGATGTCGGCCAGCCGGAACATCTCCTCGGCGACCTCGCGCGGCAGCCGGCCGGCGAATTCCGGCTCGCGTTCGGTGATCAGGTACGCGTTCTCCGCGAAGCGTGCCGCGTCGAGAATCAACGGAACGTCGAACTCGTCGCAGATCGCCCGGGTGTCGCGGATGTTCTGCATCAGCACGGGTTTGCCGCCGAGGCCGTTATTCGTGACGGTGAGTACGACGCACGCGACGTCCTCCACCGCGAACGCCTTCCGCAGCTGGTCGAGGTCGATGTCGCCGCCATCCGGCGCAGGGATGTCGACGGCTTTACCGCCGGCCAGTTCCACGTGTGCCCGCGTGGTGTCGAAGTGGGTGTTGCTCACGCTCGCCTGGCCTGGCTTGAGCAGTGTCGAAAGGACCAGCCGTTCCGCCGCACGGCCCTGGTGGACCGGCAGCACCTCGCTGAAGCCGGTCAGCTCCTGCACGACCGACTCGAACCGGCGGAACGATCGCGCCCCGGCGTACGACTCGTCGCCGGAGAGCAGTGCCGACCACTGGGCGGCGGACATCGCGCCCGTGCCGGAGTCGGTGAGCAGGTCAATGGTGATCTGGGCGGCGTCGACCTTGAACAGGTTGTACCCGGCGGCTTCCAGCGCGGCGCGGCGTTCCGCGGCGGTCGGGAAGGCGATCGGTTCGACGGATTTGATCCGGAAGGGCTCCATAAAGGCGGTCATGACCTGAGTGTCGAGACGGACGTCCGCAGCGGACAACAGATTCGCGAAAGAGATAATCAGTTCCGTGATCACCTTGCGGATGCCGCCGGACGCGGCCGAGCACGTCAGTTTCGAGCTGTCCGCCCTCGCCGAGGCGGTGCACTCGTGGCACGCCCTGAGCGCGCCCGGCCACCACGCGCTGCAACTGCCCTGGGTACGGCGTTGCCGGGATCTGCCGGCCGAATTGCGCAACGACCTGCGCAGGTTGAGCTGGGTGGTGCGGGACTACGTGCCGGCCTTGTTCGAGGCGGGTGCGGGTCATCTCGATCGCACCTTCGCGGAGGAGATCGAGATCGTGCGGGCCCTGCCGGCGCGCGACATCGCACGCGATTTGTCCGAGGCGGTCCTGGTCAACGAGGGCAACGATCCCGAGCTCCGGCGCCGCGTCAAGAAGGAACCGCGCAGCGTGCTCGACGAGATCCTCGCGGTGCTCACGTCGTACTGGGAAGTTGCCTTCAGCAAGGAATGGGAGCATCTCGAACCGCAACTGCTCGACACGGTCGCGGACGCCGGAACCGCCTTACCTGATGGGGTTCTGCCCTTGCTTCGCCAACTCGCGCCCGCGATCCGGCTCGACGTGCGACGTAGGCTGGTGCTGCTGGATCGCCCGCACGATCATCGGGTCGAAGTCGCCGAGCGTGGGCCGTTGCGGTTGACGCCGAGCTACTACGCGTGGCCGCACGTGCGGGTCACTTGCGACGAGCCGTGGCCGTTGCGGATGACCTATCCCGTCGTACCGCCGAATCCGCAGAGCAGGGAGTCCGTCGAGTTGTCGTCGGGTCTGCGTGCGCTCGCGGGGCAGTCGCGGCTCGACATCATCCGGCTCTTGGCGGAGGAGCCGCGGAGTACGCAGGAGTTGTCAGGATTGCTCGGCCTGTCCGGTGCAGCGGTCTCGCGCCACCTCAAGCTGTTGCTCGACGCGGGAATGGTCCAGACCCGCCGTGAGGGCTACTACGTGTTGTACGAAGTCGTAGGCCAGCGCCTGATCGACCTGGCCTACGACCTCCGCACATTGGCTAGATGAACCCGATCACCCTGACTTGCACAGCGGTCATGGCGGCATGTTGCGGGGGAGACAACGTTATCCCGCCTTGGGGTTCCGGTGCGCGTTGGTTCGTGTTGATGAGCGCTAAAAACGCACAATACTGCACGCTTGATGCCTGTTGACATCACTCGCAAGCATTGACAACGTATGTCCCCAAGTCCGGCCAACCCCTCCGCGGCCGGTGGTCAGGGAAACGGAGTCGGCATGAGGAAGCATTCGCCAGCGGCGCTGGGTGCTCTCGCAGTTGCGGTCCTGATGACCGTGGTGGGCTGCAGCAGCCCAAATTCACCGAACACGAAGAAGTCGGCGCAGTCCGACGGATACGACCCCGGTTACACCTGCAGCAAGACGTCCTGTCCGACGACGCTGACAGCGGGACTCGCCGGTGGTCAGTCGACCTTCGTTCGGAACTTCAACCCGTTCTCCCCGACGGCCACGTCGGGCACGTTCTTCATGTACGAGCCGTTGTGGATGTTCAACATCCTCAAGCAGGGGGAGTTCATCCCCTGGCTGGCAGACAAGCCCGCGTGGTCCGAGGACGGCAAGAAGATCACCATCAAGCTGAACCAGGACGCAACCTGGAGCGACGGCTCGTCCGTCACCGCGGAGGACCTCGTCTTCACCCTCGAGGCCCTGAAGAAGGACCCCGAGCTGCAGAAGTTCGAGTACGTCGCCGCGAAGGCGGTAGACGCCAAGACCGCGGAGATCACCTTCGCCGGGCCCGCCTACACGCTCGAGAGCACCATCGGTGGCGTGTCCATCGTGCCGAAGAAGATCTGGGAGTCGCAGGACCTCAAGAAGTGGACCAACCCCGAGCCGGTGGTCAGCGGGCCGTACAAGCTCGGGCAGTTCTCCAGCCAGCAGGTTGTCCTGCAGGCGCGGGCGGACTACTGGAAGCAGAAGGTGCCGGTGCCGCAGATCAAGATCCCGATCCTCGGTCAGGCCGAGGAGCAGAAGCTGATGTCCGGTGAGCTGGAGTGGTCCGGCGGTGCGATCGCGAACGTCAAGAAGGTGTATGTCGACAAGGATCCCGAGCACAACCACGCCTGGTACCCGTCGTACGGCTCGCTGAACGTGTACTTCAACCCGGCCCGCAAGCCGTTCGACAATCCGAGCGTCCGCAAGGGCCTGTCGCTGGCGATCGACGGTGACCAGGTGATGAAGATCGTCACCCAGGATCTGTCGTACTCGATCAGCCCGACCGGGATGGATCAGAAGACCCAGGGCAAGTGGATCGCCCCGCAGTACAAGGACCTGCCCTTCGGCAAGGCGAACGTCGACGGTGCGCTGGCCGAGCTGGCCAAGGCCGGATTCAGCAAGCGGGGCGAGGAGTTGGTCGGCCCCGACGGCAAACAGCTCACCGTCGATCTGCCGGAGAACGCGGAGTACAAGGACGCCATCCAGCGTGACCAGATCATCGCCGAGCAGTGGAAGAAGATCGGCGTGAAGACCAATGTCCGGCCGGTGCCCGGCACCCAGCTCGACGCACTGAAGAAGTCGGCCGACCTGGACGTCAACGTGGGCGGCGCGGTGTACGGCGCGAACCCCTGGAGCTACTACAACGACATCCTGAGCTCGAAGAACGCCGGCGCCTGGGCCAACTACGGGAGCTGGAAGGACCCGGAGACCGACGCGCTGCTGAAGAAGTTGTCCGAAACCGGAGACCAGGCCGAGCAGCTCGCGGTGGTCGGGGAGCTGCAGAAGATCATGGTCGAGAAGGTGCCGAGCTTCCCGCTGGCCAGTATCGGTGCCTCGGCGGAGTACAACTCCAAGCAGTGGGTCGGGTGGCCGAACGAGGAGAACCCGTACGCGATGCCGCCGCCGTGGGCCGCGGGCGACAACCTGCGGGTGGTCCTGTCCTTGAAGCCGAACCCAGACACCTACGGAAGCTGAAGCAGGGATGACGTCGAGTGTCGAGGTCGTCGACTCAGCTGCGGCACCCCCACCGAGGGCGAAGCCGGTCCGTGGTCGTGGGTCGTCGTGGCGGTACTTCGCCCGGCGGATCAGGTTCTACCTGGTGGCGACCTGGGTCGCGATCACGCTGAACTTCTTCATTCCGCGGCTGATGCCCGGCGACCCGGCCGGCGCGATCATCGAGAACCTCCGACGTACCCAGGCCGTGTCCGCCGAACAGGTGCGGGCGATCCAGCGGCTCTTCGGTGGTTCGGGCGATCCGCTGTGGCAGCAGTACTTCGGCTACCTGAAGCAGCTCGCACAGGGCGATTTCGGCATCTCGACGGCGTTTTACCCGACCCCGGTCTCACAGGTGATCGGGTCGGGCATCTGGTGGACGCTCGGCCTGGTCGGTACCACCACCATCCTCGCCTTCGCGTTGGGCACCGGTCTCGGCATCCTGGCCGGACGCAAGCCCGGTAAGGGGTTCGACGCGATCGCGGCACCGCTGTCGACGTTCATCGGTGCGCTGCCGTTCTTCGCGGTCGCGCAACTCCTACAGCTGTTCCTGGCGGGAAAGCTCGGCTGGTTCCCCGATATCCACGGGTACGACGTCGACAACCTGGTGCCGGCGTTCGACATCTACTTCATCCCGAGCGTGATCCACCACGCGCTGCTGCCGGCGTTCACGATCATCGCCGGGTCGATCGGCGGCTGGCTGCTCGGGATGCGCAACATGATGATCACCACCATCTCCGAGGACTACGTGCTGCTGGCCGAGGCGAAGGGCCTGTCGCCGCGCCGGGTGATGACGCAGTACGCGGCCCGCAACGCGATCCTGCCCAGCGTCACCGGCCTGGCGGTGTCGCTCGGCTTCGTGGTCGGTGGTTCGCTGCTGGCCGAGGTGGTCTTCGCCTACCCGGGCGTCGGGTACCTCTTCTACCA
Organism: Kribbella sp. NBC_01245; assembly: GCF_036226525.1. Lineage (NCBI taxonomy): Bacteria > Bacillati > Actinomycetota > Actinomycetes > Propionibacteriales > Kribbellaceae > Kribbella > Kribbella sp. NBC_01245. The sequence continues at coordinate 4,779,646 of NZ_CP108487.1, read as the reverse complement.
GTCGGTGACCAGCGTGGACTACCAGCTGATGCAGGCGCTGTTCCTGATCATCTCGCTGTCGGTGCTGGCCGCGAACTTCATCGCCGACTCCGTCTACGGGTTGATCGACCCACGAGCCAGGGAGGACGTGTGAGCAGGCTGCGGCTGCCGGACAGCACGAAGGTCCGGGTCGGTCTGGTGATCTTCGGCTTCTTCGTGCTCGTCGCCCTCGTCGGCCCGACCGTGGTCACCCACGTCTTCGGCCTGAGCGCGACGGAGCTGGACGTCGACCACCTGCGCGAGGCTCCGTCCGGGTCGCACTGGCTCGGCACGGACAAGAACGGTCGTGACCTGCTTGCCCGGCTCGTCGTCGGGACCCGGACCTCGCTGCAGATCGGCCTGCTGGCCGGGCTGATCGCGACCGGCCTGGCGACGCTGCTCGGCATCGCCGGCGCCTACATCGGCGGCCGGACCGATGCGTTCCTGACCGCCTTCACCAACATATTCCTGGTGATCCCGGGGCTGCCGCTGCTGATCATCGTCGGCAGCTACGTCAAGGGCCGCGGCGGCTGGTGGGTCACCGCGCTGATCATCGGCCTGACCAGCTGGGCGGGTGGTGCCCGGCAGAAGCGGGCGCAGGCGCTGTCGCTGCGCAATCGCGACTTCGTCACCGCCACCGAGATGCTCGGCGAATCCCGGCGTCGGGTGATCGTCTTCGAACTGGTGCCGCACCTGGCGCCGCTGATCGCGGCCAGCCTGCTGTTCTCGGTCGTCGGCGCGATCTTCGCCGAAGCCGGACTGGCCTTCATCGGGGCGGGCAATCCCTCGATCATCAGCTGGGGGATGCTGATCAACGACGCTGGACCGAACGCCCTGTTCAACGGCGAGTGGTGGACCTTCGTCCCGCCGGCGGCCTGTATCGCCCTGCTCGGGACGGCGGCCGGGCTGATCAACTTCGGCATCGACGAGATCTCCAACCCACGCCTGCGCACTGTCGCGCGTAAGGCGTCGACCAGGCTGACCGCCTTGACGGGAGCCAAGCGATGACCGACGTACTGCTCGAGGTGGACGGCCTGCACGTCGGGTACGAGACCGACGACCGGCCCGTCAACGCGGTGGTGGATGCGACCTTCACGCTGCGGCGTGGCGAGATCCTGGGCATCGCCGGCGAGAGCGGTAGCGGCAAGTCGACGTTGATCAACGCCATCACCCGGCTACAGCGTCCGCCGGCCGTCACCACGGCCGGGACCGCGGTCTTCCATGCCCAGGATGGCGACAAGGTCGACCTGTTGCGAGCCGATCGCGACCAGCTCGCGAAGATCCGCTGGGAGGAGGTGTCGATCGTCTTCCAGTCGGCGATGAACGCACTGAACCCGGTCTTGCGGCTCGGGGCCCAGTTCGTCGACACGCTGCAGGCGCATCGCCGGCTGAGTCGCACCGACGCTGAGGCCCGGGCGGCCGAGCTGGTACGGATGGTGGGCATCCCTGCTGACCGGTTGCGAGCCTTCCCGCATGAGCTATCCGGCGGGATGCGCCAGCGCGCCACCATCGCGCTGGCACTTGCCTGCGACCCCGAGCTGGTCGTGATGGACGAGCCCACCACCGCGGTGGACGTGGTGATGCAGCGCCAGATCCTGCGCCAGGTGCAGCGCCTGCAGGACGAGCTCGGTTTCGCGATCCTCTTCATCACGCACGACCTCTCGCTGCTGATCGAGATCGCCGACCGCATCGCGGTGATGTACGCCGGCCGGATCGTCGAGCTCGGCCCTGCCCGCCAGCTGTACGACGACCCACTGCACCCGTACTCGGCCGGGCTGCGGGACTCCTTTCCGCCCCTGCACGGCCCGATCCGCGTCCTGCGAGGGATCCCGGGCTCTCCGCCGGACCTCCGTGACCCGCCGCCCGGCTGTGCGTTCCACCCTCGGTGCCCGAAGAGGTTCGCGCCTTGTGACACCGAACTGCCGCAGCTGCTGCAGCCGATCGAGGGCCGTCAGGTGGCCTGTCACCTGCACGACCCCGCCGTACCCGTGATGGCACGCCAGCAGCGTCCAGTGGAAGGTGAGAAGGTTGGCTGAGGCAACCGCGAAGGCGACGCCTGTACTGGAGGCGCGCAACGCCACCAAGCACTTCGCACTGCGCGGCCGGGGCAGCAAGGGCCACGAGGTCCATGCGCTGGAGTCCGCGAACCTGACCCTCTACCGCGGCCGGATCGCCGCCCTGGTGGGCGAGAGCGGCAGCGGCAAAACCACCCTGGCCCGGCTGATGGCGCTGGCCTACCCGCTCACCGACGGGGAGATCCTGCTCGACGGTGAGCCCGCCGATCCGCGCGGGCAGAAGGACCGGCGGCGGTACTACGCGCGCGTCCAGCTGATCTTCCAGGACCCGTTCTCGTCGCTGAACCACCTGAAGCGGGTGCGTTACATCATCGGCCGGGCACTGCGCATCCACGGGCGCGCCGCCGGCCGGGCCGAGGTCGAGGCCAAGGTGCTCCAGTTGCTGGAGCGGGTGAACCTGACACCGGCCAAGGACTTCATCGACAAGTTCCCGCATCAGCTCTCCGGCGGCCAGCGCCAGCGGGTGGTCATCGCCCGGGCTCTTGCGGTCGAGCCGGCGGTGCTGCTCGGTGACGAGCCGGTGTCGATGCTCGACGTGTCCATCCGCCTCGACATCCTCAACCTGCTCGCGAAACTCCGGGATGACGAGGGCCTTGCCATCCTCTACATCACCCACGACATCGCCAGCGCGCGCTACTTCGCCGACGACATCAACGTGATGTACGCCGGTCAGCTGGTCGAGTCCGGCCCGGCTGAGGCGGTGAGCCAGCAGCCGAAGCACCCGTACACGCGACTGCTGCTGGACTGCTCGCCGGACCCGGACCGGCGCGACGACGGCGTCGTGGACAGGTTCGACGACGACCTGGGAGAACCGCCCAGTCTGATCGACCCACCGCCGGGCTGCCGCTTCCACCCGCGCTGCCCGTTCGCGCGCGACGAGTGCCGCACCCGGCTGCCCGAGCTGACCTCCTTCGACGACGGCAGCTGGACCCGATGCTGGTTGTACGGCGACGGCGGTCACTCGCACGAACCCGCTGAGGAGATGCTGACCCGATGAGATTCGGCGCCAACTACACACCGCGGCGCGGCTGGTTCCACCACTGGCTGGACTTCGATCCGGCCGAACAGCGGGAGGACTTCGAAACACTGGCCGGGCTCGGTCTCGACCACGTCCGGGTGTTCTGCCTGTGGCCGCTCTTCCAGCCGCAGCGGGGATTGATCCGGCAGCGCGCGCTCGACGACCTGGCCCGCCTGTACGACGTCGCGGCCGGGGCAGGCCTGGATGTGACGGTCGACGTCCTGCAGGGACATCTGAGCAGCTTCGAGTTCTACCCTTCGTGGACGGTGACGCACCATCAGCGCAACATCTTCACTGATCCCGACGTGGTGGAGGCCGAGGCGGAGCTGGTCGCCGCCGTCGCGCATCGGCTACGGGACCACGGCAACCAACTCGGCGTGAGCCTGGCCAACGAGCCGAACAACATGATCGCGCCGGTGGGTCGGGACGCCGTCACCGAGGCCGAGGTGGACGCCTGGATCACCCGGCTGCTGACGGCCGCGACCGAGGCCGACCCGGACCACCCGCATACGCACTCGGCGTTCGACGCGGTCTGGTACGACGAGGGCCATACGTTCACCCCTCGCCAGCTGACCACGCTCGGCGCCCGGACCGTCGTCCATCCGTGGGTGTTCTCCGCCGGCATCGGCAAGAAGTACGGCGGCCTCAGCACGGAGGCGGCCCATGTCGCCGAGTACGTCGTGGAGCTGGCCCGGGCCTGGGCACCGGACCCGGCTCGCTCGATCTGGGTGCAGGAGATCGGCGCACCGGCCGGCTCGGTCACGCCGGAGCAGGCACCGGAGTTCGCCGAACAGACGGTTCGGAACCTGGCCCGCTGTGAAGGGGGTGTGGGGTGTTACCTGGTGGTGCAGCCACGATGTCTCGCGCACGATGCGGGACTTCCCCGAGCTGGAGTACAGCCTCGGCCTGTGCGACGAGCGCGGCCTACCGAAGCCGGTCGGCGAGCGTCTGCGCGATGTCGCCGCGGAGCTGAAGCACAGCCCGTCGCAGGCCGGGACTCGCTCGACAGCGGTTGTGCTGGACGTGGGTGACGGTGCGGAGCCGCGGCGGGCGAGTGCTCCCGGCGGCGCCTTGTTCGACGCGTGGATGGCCGCTGCCGCGAACGGAACGCCGCCGGCGATCGTGACCAGCGACCGGTCGACCGACGAGGACTATCTCCGGCGGCGCGGCATCCCCTATCCCGTTCTATCTGCGACCTGAGGAGAATCTCCGTGGCGATCCAGCCCTGGTTCGACGAGGCCAAGCTCGGCATCTTCATCCACTACGGTGTCTACGCCGTCAACGGGATCGCCGAGTCCTGGTCGTTCTTCAATGGCCGGATCAGCCACGACGACTACCTGAAGCAGCTCGATGGCTTCACCGCCGCCAAGTTCGACGCCGACGCCTGGGCCGACCTGTTCGAGGCGGCCGGAGCGCGGTACGCCGTACTGACCACGAAGCACCATGACGGAGTCGCGCTCTACGATACGGCGGCCAACGATCTGTCCACGGTGAAGGCGACGCCCGCGCGCCGCGACATCGTCAGTGAGTATGTCGACGCGTTGCGGCGGCACGACCTCAAGGTCGGGCTCTACTTCAGCCACCTGGATTGGACCCACCCGAACTACGCCTCGGTCCGGCCGGCCCAGATGCCGGTCGACGAGCGCGGCAACCCGTTCGCGGTGCCGGCGGCAGGGGAGGAGGACCCGGCCAGGTGGGAGTGCTTCCTCACCTTCCACCGGGCCCAGCTGACCGAGTTGCTGGAACGGTTCGGCCCAGACCTGCTGTGGTTCGACGGCGACTGGGAGCGCGACCCCGAGCAGTGGCGGATGGACGAGGTCCGCGAGCTGATCATGAGGATCACCCCGCAGGCGGTGATCAACGGGCGGATGAACGGTGGCTTCGGTGACTATGCGACGCCGGAGCAGGGAGTGCCGATCGAGCCGCCGGCCGGTCCGTGGGAGCTGTGCCTGACCATCAACGACTCGTGGGGTTTCCAGCACGCGGACGACAACTACAAATCGATCCGCCAATTGGTCCGGATCTTCGCCGAGACGATCGGCGGCGGGGGGAACCTGCTGCTGGACGTCGGACCGCGAGAGGATGGCACGATCCCCGGCCCGCAGGTGGAGCGCCTGCGGGAGCTCGGCGACTGGATCCGCCGGCACGAACCCGCGATCTACGACACCGGCCGCGGTCTCCCGCTCGGCCACTTCTACGGCGCCTCCACGGTCTCCACCGACCGGCGCCGGCTCTACCTGTTCTGCTTCGACCGGCCCAACGAGTACGTAGTGGTCCGCGGTCTGAAGAACCAGGTGCTCAAGGCAACCATCCTCGGCGGCGGCGTCGACCTGCAACACCGTCGCGTCGGCGGCCTCGGCGAGGTCCCCGGCTGGGAGTACCTCTCCGTCGCCTCGGACACCGCCCTCGACCGGGACTGCACGGTGATCGAGCTAGAGCTGGACGGCGAGCTCGACGTCTACCGCCAGCACACCCGCGACTAGGAGTGTGCTGGCCGCCCTTGGGGGCGTTCAGTAGATGCCTAGGGCCGGGTCAGCTGTGCGAGACCGTGAGGTTGTAGACCTTCACCTGGCCGTAGTTGCTGCCGTCACAAGGAGACGAGTTGGTGCAGTTGGCCTGCGTATACACGCCTGCCTTGAAGTACCCAGTAGTGAACGAGACCGGGATGGTCGCCTGCCATACGTTGTTGTAGTAGGCCTTGATCGAGCCATTGCTGACCACGAACTTGGCCTGGAAGCGGGTGCCCAGCGTGTAGTTGCTGGTCACGAGCTTGTAGTGGGTGTCGTTGTCCCGGGTCACATAGAGGCTCGAGCCCTCCAACCGGAACACCGAACGGTCATTGCCGTCATGGATCTGCCCAGCCACCACATGCGGCTTCACCTTGGGCAGATGGGTAATGGCCTGGTCGATCACCATCGTGTGCGTGCCGGAGTTCGAGGACCAGCTGGCCTCATTGCCGCCACTGTTCATCTCACGCAGCTCCGAGCGGGCGTACGTCGTGTTGGGGGTCTTCACCCCGTTCACGGCATTCCGGAACTGGACGGCATCGCAGGTGGACGTGGAAGACACCTTGAACCACGGCGAGATCTGGTAGGTGTTCAACCGGGGTTGAGTCACCTGCAGGATCTGTGTGCCGGACTGGTTGGGGTCGTCAATCGGCAGCTGCAACTTCCACCGGGACAGGTTCAAGATCTCGGCGGGATAGGTGCAGGCAGGAACGGGAATGGGTGCTGCGGTGGAACTACTCGACGTCGCGGCGACAGTCGTCACACTGGCGACGACCGACAACAGGACGGCGAGGGGGCGGTATCCACGCATCGCGGACTCTCCTTCTCTCAAAGCGGAACTTCCCTTGGTATCGAGCTCCTTTCAGAACCAGGAGGTCTTGTCGACCACGTTGACAAGGTCCACGCCGCTCGCGAATCGGCGCGCGTTCTCCCGCAGGACGGCATAGCGGCGTTCGTCGGCATAAGGCCCGACGCCGGCGACATGCGGGGTGATCAGGACATCCGGGCGCTGCCACAGCGGATGCCCTGGCGGCAGCGGTTCACTCTCGAACACGTCAAGCGCGGCCCCGGCCAACCGATCCTCGGAGAGCGCGTCAACCAAAGCGTCGAGCTGGACGGTCGGACCTCTGCCGATATTCACGAAGTACGCCGAAGGCTTGAGCAACCCAAAGCGTCGTACGTCGAAGAAGCCCTCGGTCGCGGGCGTATGTGGCACGGTCAGGATGACCAGGTCAGCCGTCGGCAGCAACGAGTCCAGCGCCTCAGCCGGTTCAACCGCCGCAAAGCCTTCCAGCGGGCCCTTGGAGCGCTCGTCCACCCCCACAACCGTCGTACCGAAAGCTCCCAACAGCCGGCCGACTTCGGCACCGACCGCGCCTGCGCCAACGACCAAGGCCGTTGCCTCGGGCAAGTTCACCACCGAGGCCGGCTCCCAGTCGGGCGCCCAATGCGCGTCCACCTGATCGCGAAAGTACCTCGGCAGGCCGCGGCACAACGCCAGCACCAACGCCAACGTATGAGCCGCCACGTGATCGGTGTAGGTGTCGCGCATATTCGTCACCACGACGGGATGCGCGACGAGCTCGGGAAAGAAGTACCCCGGCGGCGGAGCGGCCTGCGGCGCCTGCAACCACCTCAACCCGTCGGGCAACAGCGCAGGCGTGAGTACGCCATACGCCGCGTCCGCCGTCCGCAGCTCCTCGTAAACAGCGTCGTCCGATGGGCGGACCACCAACCAGCCGGGCACGTCCGCCATCAACCGCGACGGCCAATCCCGGGTCGCATCGATCTGCGGTGGTACCAGCACGAGCTTCATACGCCGCCACCGCCGCGGATCGCCGTACGGATGGCCGCTTGACGTGCGGGCGATGCCAGCCCGGCGTGGTAGTACCGCACCTCCGAGACGCCGGCCGCGACCAGCCGACTGGTGAACGACGCCAAATCCTCGGGCCGCTGCTCCAAGGCCGTCACGTTCGCGACAAGCGGTACGTCAGTCCGCGCGGCTGCGGCCTTGACTCGCGCGAGCGCCGCCTCTTCGTCGTGCCAGCACTTCAGTACGAAGGCGTCGGGCGGCCCTTCCGCAAACCCCGTCAAGTCCGCGCCGACATCCGGCCCGGTCACCTGCGGATCATCCGTTGCCATCAGCAACAAGTCACGATCAGACGACACGCCCCGGATATCAGCCACCAAGTCGGCAATGACCTTCGTGCGATACCCGTACAACACCTCGGCGCGAGCAGCCCCGATGGCCTCGGCGAGGTTCGCACCGGCCGGAACACCCTGCTGGAGTTCGCGATTCACGCTGAGGCGAATGTCCTGCGCGAGGTCGACCGTGTCGATGCCCAGCGCAACAAGGTGTGCCGTGCAGGCCGGGCAAAGACAGAGCGACAGGAGATCCCGCGCACAAGGAGACAGGTCAGCGCCGGCCGTCTTCTCGTGATGGCTGCCATGATCGAAACCGAGCCACCCGCACGCCTCCAGCATCAACGCGGGTACGTCGTACTGGTCGCACACCTCCCGGACCAGGGTCAACGCGTACTCCCGGACCGCGGGTTGCGCCGGGCACAATGCGTACTGGAAGGTCTCGCCGAACGCGTTCCGCACCGTGAGGTCCGGCGCCGAACGCCCGAGGATCGACGAATGCGTCAACACCAGCCAAGCCTCGGTCCGCAACCCCTCGGCGGTCAACGCCGCGAGCGCCGTACCGAAGCGATCGTCATCCGGCACACCCCAGGACGGCGCAACGGGCTGAAGTAGTTGCCCGCGCCAACGTTCGGGCCGGATCCGGAAGTACGTCGCCGCGTGGTCGGCGTGAACGACGCGATGCCGTGGATGCCAGCCGGTCGTCGCCCGCACCGAGTGGTACGCCGCCTGCAGCGTGACCGTATCGGCGCCGAGATCGTTGAGACGGCGAGCCGCGTCGGGATCACCGACGAGGTCCCAGGTGTAAGCGAAGACCCCGTGCCTCACCATCGAGGGATCACCGGGTCCCACGCCGGATCGACCGCCAGCATCGGCGTGACGTCATCCCGCGTGTCGAACCCGGCCCGCTCGTACTGCTCAGCCAGTCGTCCCAACGAGTCCAGATCCAACTCAACGCCCAACCCCGGCCCCGTCGGAACCGGCACAGCGCCATCCACAAACCGCAATACGCCTTCGACCACGACGTCCTCGACCAGGTAGGGGTAGTGAGTGTCGCAGGCATACGTCAGCTCGGGGGTGGCAGCCGCCAGTTGCGTCATCGCGGCGAGACTGATCCCGAGGTGCGAGTTCGAGTGCATGGAGAGCCCGAGGCCGAAGGTGCGGCAGACCGCCGCCAATTCGCGCGATCGACGCATCCCACCCCAGAAGTGGTGATCAGAGAGGACCACGCCGACCGCGTTCTGCCGGATCGCCGGCTCGAGATGCTCGAAGGCCGTAACACACATATTGGTTGCCAACGGCATCGACACCTCGCGGGCAACAGTCGCCATGCCCTCGATACCGCCCGTCGGGTCCTCGAGATACTCGAGCACTCCCTCCAGCTTGCGGCCGACGGCGATACTCGTCTCGACGGTCCAGCCGGTGTTCGGGTCGAGCCGCAGCGGATGGGCCGGGAAGGCGTCGCGCAACGCGAGAATCACGTCCGCCTCGTCAAGAGCGGGCAGCACGCCACCCTTGAGTTTGAGCGAGCCGAACCCATACTCGTCGACCATCCGCCGGGCCTGCGCGACGATGCCGTCCGCCGTCATCGCCTCACCCCAGGGGTCATCCGCATAGCTCGGTGACGGCACATGCGTGGCCGGCTTGAAGAAGAGGTACCCGCTATAGGGAACGGCATCCCGCACGCGGCCGCCGAGGAGCTCCGCCACCGGCCGCCCGAGCGCACGCCCTTGCAGATCCCAGCACGCGACCTCAAAGGCGGAGAACACCGTGGACAACGTCTTCGACGCACTCGCCGCGCCGATCAACCCATGCGTCGCCTCCGACGCGACCCCGCCCAAAGCCTCGCCAACGATCCGCTCCAGCCCATTGAGGTCGAACGGATCCAGCCCCGTCAAACGCGGAGCCACGAGGCGCAACGCGTCGAGAATGGCCTTGTCGCCGTACGTCTCGCCGAGCCCTTCCAGACCGTCGTCCGTCCGGACCTGCAGGATCGAGCGCAACGCGTACGGCTGGTGCACGCCGTGGATGTTGCGCAGCGGCGGGTCCTTCATCGCGATCGGCGTGATGACGACCTCGGAGATCCTCATGCGGCCTCCTTACGGACCAGGGCGAGACCCCGGTCGATGATCGACTCCAGCTCTTCGAGATGCGCGGGCGTCGGATCGGTCAACGGCGAACGCACCGATCCGACATCCGTCCACCGCGACCGAACGGCGGCCTTCACCAACGACACGGCGTACCCCTGTCCCTTGTCGCGCAGGGCCACCAGCGGCAGGTAGAACTCCTTCAACAACCTGTTGACCTGTACGTCGTCCCCGCGGACGACTGCCGCCTCGAAGGCATGCGCGATCTCCGGCGCGAAGCAGTGCACGGCGGACGAATACGCCCGGACGCCGATCGCCCGGTACGAACGCGCGGTCACCTCGGCCGTCGGCAATCCGTTCAGATAAAGCAACTCCGGCGCGGCCGCCATCGCCCGTTGCATCAGGTCGAGATCGCCCACGCCGTCCTTGAACCCGATCACGCCCGGGATCTTGGCGAGCGCCGCAACGCTGTCGGCCGTGAAGACCGCGTTGTCCCGCTGGTACGCGATCAACGGCAGACCCGCATGCCGCGCCAGCGCGCCGTAGTGGTCGAGCAGCCCTTGCTGGGAGGCCTTCACCAGGTACGGCGGGAGGACCAGCAGGCCGTCCGCGCCAGCCTCGCGAGCGGCATCGGCGTACTGCTTGGCGACCGCGGTGCCGTACCCCGTGCCGGCGAAAACCGGGAGGGCGCCGGCCGCCTCGGCGACCGCCGCGCGGATGGCGGCGGCGTACTCGTCGAGGGTGAGTGAGAAGAACTCCCCGGTGCCGCAACACGCGAAGATCGCGGCCGGTCCGGCATCGATCTGCACCCGCAGGTGCTCGCGATATCGGTCGAGGGCGAGGTCGCCCTCGGCGTCGAACGCGGTGACGGGGAAGGCGGACAAACGGTCGAGACGCATAACGGGATCACCCCTTGGTGGCGCCGGCGAGGCCGCGCACGAAGTAGCTCTGGAACAACAGGAAGACGATCAGCATGGGAGCGAAGGAGATGGTCATACCGGCGGCGAAACCGGTCCAGTCGACGGCGTGCTCGCCCTTGAACGAGAGCATGCCGACGGCAAGGTTCTGCAACTCTGGTTGGCCTAACGTGAACACCAGCGGGATGTTGAACTCGTTCCAGTTGCTGACGAACTGGAAGATCACGACGACCGCGATGACCGGTTTGGCCAGCGGCAGGATCAGCCAGAACGTACGCGGGAAGCCCGCGCCGTCCAGCTTGGCCGCGTCGAACAGGTCACTCGGGACACTGGCGAAGAACCCCGTGAACATCAATACATAAAGGGCTCCGGCCGATCCGGACATCGCCAGGATCACGCCGGCCCGTGTGTTCAGCAGGCCGAGCTGCTGCACCAGCACGAACTGCGGAATGATGATCGAGGCCACCGGGATGAACAGCGTGGCGATGATCAACCGGTGCAGCAAAACCCGGCCGGGGAAGTCGAATCGCGCGAGCACATACCCGCACAGGGCCGACTTGACCAGCTCGATGAACGTGGAGACGACCGAGTAGAGCACGGTGTTCGCGAAGTACTGCGAGAACCCCGCGTTCACCCAGGCCCGGGCGAAGTTGTCGAAGTTGAGCTGATCCGGGATCAGGCTCGCGCCACCGGTGAACAGACCGCCCTGGGTTTTGAAGGCGGCCGAGATCGTCCACAGGAACGGGTAGATCCAGATCAGGCTGATCACCAGCAGGATCGGGATCGCGACGGCGTTGTTGCGCAGGGCGCGACGACTCGAGGGACGCATCAGACGCCGTACTCCTTCCTGAGTTTCTGGGCCCGGCGGACGAAGATGCCCTGGCTGGTGACCAGCACGAACGCGATCACCGAGAAGAGCAGCGCCGCGGCAGACGCGTAGCCGTACGCGAATGGCACGCTGCCAAAGGCCTCTTGGTAGATGAAGTACGACACGACGTACGTGCTGGTACCGGGGCCGCCACCGGTCAGCGTGACGACCAGGCCGAACACGTGCATCGCGTTGACCAGCGCGAGCAGCAGGATCACCACCGCGACCGGCTTGATCATCGGCAAGGTGATCTGCGTGGCCTTCTGCCATTCGCTGGCGCCGTCGATATCGGCGGCCTCGTAGAGCTCTTCGGGCACGTTCTGCAACGCGGCCATCCAATAGATCATGTACTGGCCGAAGATCTGCCAGATCGAGACCAGCACGATCACGGTCAGCGCGCTCCACCGGCCCGCGAACACGTCGACCGGCTTGTCGACGAGATGCAGGTCCAGCAGCAGGGCGTTGAGCGCGCCGTTGGACGGGTTCAGCAGGTACGTGAAGATCAGGCCGGCCATCGCGACCGGAATGATCAGTGGCGCGAAGAACACTGTGCGGAACAGTTTCGTGCCGCGTAGCCACTTGCGCGTCAGGATGATTGCCATCAGCAAGGAAAGCGGCAACTTGATCACGGTGTTGAGCACGGCGAAGATCAACGTGTTCACCACGGCCAGCCAGAACAGCTTGTCGTTCAGGATTGAGCCGTAGTTGCCCATGCCAACGAAGTTGTCGATCGGCCCGATCCCGGACCAGTCGAAGAACGAATAGTAGACAGTGGCAACCAACGGCCACAGCGTGAATCCGAAGTACAGCAGCAGGAACGGGCCCAGGAAGACGAAGATCCAGACTCGGTCGAATCCCCGGACCCGTTCACGGCCGGTGTCGGTAGTGGTCGCCATCAGCGCTTGTACTTGTCCAGCCCGAAGTCAGCGGTGTAGTCCCAGTCGGGGAAGGTGTAGCAGTCCTTCGACACCTTCAGCCCGGCCGCCGCCTCCTCCTTGAGCTTGTTCTCGAACGTCGTCTGCCGCTCCTGGACCAGGGCGCTCGCGAGAGGTGCCAGCGGCTTCTTGCCGACCAAGGCCTCGACCATCGCCTCGTACTCACCCGACGGACGTTTGCCGGTCGCCTCGAGATAGGCCTTGGACTTGGCGATATCCGGGCACTTCAGCACCGGCACCGGCACGTTCACGCGGAAGCCCGGCGTCTCGGCGATCTTCATGATCTGCTGGATGGCCGGATCCGTGACCATTTTCTTGTTGTCCGTGAAAGCCAAGGTGCCGAAGCCCTGGTTGTAGTACTCCTTGACGAAGTAGCCCTCGGGATCGGTCATCCAGTTCAGGAAGTCCCAGGCCTGCTGGTGGTTGGGCGTCTGCGAGCTGATCCAGTACTTGTTGCCGTCCTGCTGCCGCGAGAGCGCACCGGTTGCACCAGCGTCCGGGTTGGGGTGCGGCGCCACGGCGTACTTGTCGTTGCTGAACCCCTGGCTCTTCCACACACTCGGCATCCAGGTGCCGTCGAAGTAGATGGCCGCTTGATTCGCCGCGAACTGCTGGCGGGAGAAGTTCTTGTCGTTCGTGCCCGGGGCCAGGTAGCCGTTGTTGTTGAGGTCCTGGATGAACTCGAACGTCTTCAGCGCAGGGGCGTCGTCCAGTGCGAACTTGCCCGTCTTGAGGTCGAAGAATAGGTCGGACCGTACGCCGGAGGCGAGGGCGAAGTAGATGCGCTGGAGTTCGCGGCCCTTGCTCGGCGACGCGATGCACTCCGACTTCGTGCTGGCCTTGACCTTGGCGCAGGCCGCCTTGAGTTCGGACCAGGTCTTCGGCGGGTTGTTCGTGTCGAGTCCGGCCTCTTGGAAGACCTGCTTGTTGAGGTACATGTAGCCGGGACCCCAGTAGAGGTTCTCCGAGAACGGGAATCCGTACGTCTTGCCGTCCGACTGGTTGATGCCCTCGATGAAGGAACCGGCCGGCCATCGCTTGAGGAAGTCCTCCGGCGGTTTGCCGCTGGGGTGCAACGGCTTGATCCACTGCTGGGTGAGCAGCTGGCCCATGTTCATCGGGCCGCCGTCGCTCCAGTAGAAGATGTCCGGCGCCTGCTTGCTCTGGAAGGCCAGCGGCAGCGTCTTGGCGTACTCGTCCTGGGTGATCGAGCGCCACTCGATCTTCACCTTCGGGTTCGACTTGTGGTACTCGGCCGCGACGGCCTTGTGGAAGTCGACCTGTTCGGCGGAGAAGTCCCAGATCTTCAGCGTGATTTGGCCGTTGCTGCTCGCGTTCGGACCGTCCGGGTCCGTGCCGCAGGCCGCGATCAGCGCCGTCGTCAGGGCCACGGTCAGCGTGAGTGTGGCGGCACGGCGTAGTGCCTTCATGAGCCCTCCTCAGGGGCAGGAGCTGCTGGGGGTAAGCGCTTGCCGGTGACCATAGACCCGGTCGCGGGTGGTGGACAAGGGTTCGTCTGAAAGCGGTTTCAGAATTCTTTGAGCGGCTGTGGCAACCGCTTTCTCGTCTGGGCTACGCTGAGCGGGTGCAGAACCGGCCGGCGCGATCCGCCCGCGTCACCATCACCGATGTCGGCGCGGCCGCCGGCGTATCCCCGGCCACCGTTTCGCGCGTCCTCAACGGAACGGCCCGAGTCGACTCCTCGCTCGCGCTTCGCGTGCAACAAGCCGTCGCCGAGCTCGGCTACCGGCCGAACGCCGCCGCCCAAGGTCTCGCCCGAGGCCAGTGGGAGACGATCGGCGTGCTGGTGCCCGATCTCGCCAATCCGTACTTCCCCGACGTGCTCAAGGCCGTCTCCGCCGTCGCCCGATCGCACGGGCGCCGGATGTTGGTGATGGAGTCCGACGAGGATCCGTCGGTCGAGCACGACCTCGTCGAGGACCTGATGCGCTGCTGCGATGGCGTCCTGCTCTGCTCGCCGCGGATGACGCGTGCGGAGCTCGCCGAGCTCGCCGCGCGCGACCACCCGATGGTGCTGTTCAACCGGGTCGTACCAGGCCTGTCGGTGCCGTCGATCTCGGTCGACTTCCACGGCGGAATGACCGCCATCTGTGGACACCTCGCCCAACTCGGCCACCGGCGCGCGGTCTACCTGGCCGGGCCGCCCGCCTCGTGGGCCAACGCCGAACGCATCCGCGCCTTCTCCGGCGCGAAGGCCTTCGGTCTAGAGGTGACCGTGGTGCCCTGCGGTTCGACCAGCCAGGCCGGGTACGACGAGGTCGCCGGCGTCCTTGGCGAAGGCGTGACGGCCATCGTGACGTACAACGATCTGGTGGCATTCGGCGCGCTGATGCGGCTGCGCGAGCTCGGTGTCGACGTACCGGGTGAGGTGTCGGTGACCGGGTTCGACGACATCTCGCTGGACCGGGTGGCCCATTCGAACCTCACCACGGTGTCCGTGCCGCGGGACCAGCTCGGGCGGCAGGCGGGGGAGATGCTCGAGCTGCTGCTCACCGAGGGGTACGACGCTGAGCCGCGGTATCTGCCGATGGAGTTGCGCGTCCGGGATACGACCGGTTCGTCGGTTCGTTGACGATTCACCTAAGGTAAGGCTCGCCATACTTTGTACTTAGTTGGGAGTCTCGTTCGTGATCAGGACCAATCGTTTGACCGGTGGCGTTGTCGGTCTGGTCGCTTTTGCGCTGGTGCTGGCCGGCTGTGGTAGCGCCGAGCAGCAGCCGGACTCGGGTGTCGGCGATACCGACGTGGCGACCGGTGGCCGGTTGTTCGCGACCGCCGACCAGGAGACGGCCAAGCTCGGTTCGGACGCCGAGGCGGGCGTCTTCCCGCGTACGGTCAAGCACGCGCTCGGCGAGGCCAAACTCGACAAGAAGCCGGAGCGGGTCGTCGTACTCGACAGTGGCGAGCTGGACGCCGTCCTGTCGCTCGGCGTCACCCCGGTCGGCATGGGCGTCAACACCGGCCAGATCGGCGTACCGGCCTACCTCGCGGACAAGGCCTCCGGTATCCAGGCAGTCGGCACGGTCAGCGACCTCAACCTCGAGGGCATCGCCAAACTCAAGCCCGACCTCATTCTCGGCAGCAAGCTCCGGGCCAACGACCTGTACGACGAGCTGTCCGCGATCGCGCCGACCGTCTTCAGCATCCGCCCGGGCTTCCCCTGGAAGGAGGACTTCCTGCTCGCCGCCGAGGCGCTGGGCGAGGAGACCAAGGCGGTCCAGGTGCTGAACGACTACCAGAAGCGCGCCAACGAGGTGAAGGCCAAGGTCACCGGCTCGCCGACGATCTCGCTGGTGCGTTTCCGCCCGGGCGGCACGATCCGGCTGTACGGCAACAAGTCCTTCATCGGCGTCATCCTCAAGGACATCGGGCTTCCGCGCCCGAAGATCCAGGATGTCGAGGACCTCGCGGTCGAGATCTCCGAGGAGAACATCACCCAGGCCGACGCCGACCGCCTCTTCTGGTCCACCCAGTCCGGCGCGAAGGACTCGGCCGAGCAAAAGGTCGTCAACGGCAAACTCTGGTCCGCCCTCAAGGTCGTCAAAGCAGGCAAAGCCGTCCACGTAGACGACGAAGTCTGGTTCCTAGGCCTAGGCCCCCTCGGCGCCCAAGCCACCCTCACCGACCTAGAGAAATACCTCACCACCCCCTAGATCACAATTGCGTGCATGAGGCGGAGCGCGGCGGTTGACGGGTTCGAGTTGGCGTACGACCGGGTTGGTAGCGGGTCGCCGGTGGTGTTGTTGCATGGGTGGCCGGGGGATCGGACCGACTATCGCGCGTTGGTGCCGTTGCTCGGCGATCGGGATGTTGTGGTGCCGGATCTTCGGGGATTCGGGGCGTCCGGCAAGCATGAGGCCGATCCCGCCGAGCAGTACAGCGCGATTGGCCAGGCGCGGAGCGTTGCCGGGCTGATCGACGAGCTGGGGTTGGAGCGTCCGGTGGTCGTCGGGTACGACGTTGGTAGTCGTGTCGCGCAGGCGATCGCGAAGGCCCGGCCGGAGCTGGTCGCAAGGCTGGTCATCGCGCCGCCCGTGCCGGGGATCGGGTCGCGGGTGTTCGGGGTCCAGCCGCAGCGGGAGTTCTGGTATCAGGCGTTCCATCAGCTGGATCTCGCCGAGCAGTTGGTCGACGGCAAACCCGAGGCCGTGCGGGCGTACCTGAGCTACTTCTGGCAGCACTGGTCGGGCCCTGGCTATACCCCGTCCGAGGCGGATCTGGATCACCTGGTCGAGGTGTACGCCGAGCCGGGCGCGTTTGTCGCCTCGCTCAACTGGTACCGCGCCGGCTCGGGCGCCGTTGCCACCTCGGCGGCCGAAACGACGCCCGCCCGGGAGGAGCGGATCGCCGTACCCACCACTGTTCTGTGGCCCGAGTTCGACCCGTTGTTCCCGCGCGAATGGTCCGACCGGCTGGACGACTACTTCGCCGATGCCACGCTTGAATTCGTTGACGGAGTTGGCCATTTCGCGCCGCTGGAGTACCCCGAGCGCCTGGCCGAGGCCATCCTCGATCCGCGTTAGACCACGTTGAGTTCGCGGCGTTGGGTGGTGTTGTGGAAGCGGCGGACGTCGAGCGGGGTGACGTCGACGAAGGGGGTACGGCCTAGGTAGAGGTCGCGGATAACCTCGCCGACGGCTGGGCCTTGCAGGAAGCCGTGGCCGGAGAAGCCCGTCGCGTAGAGCAGGCGGTTGACGCCTTCGGCCTCGCCGATCAACGCGTTGTGGTCGGGCGTGATCTCGTAGAGGCCAGCCCATCCCGACGCCACGCCCGCATCGAGGATCGCCGGGGCGCGTCGTTCCATTGCCGAGGTTAGGCCCGGCAACCACGTGTCCGTCTGCGCGAGGTCGAATCCGGGCGGCTGGTCTGGATCGGACATGCCGAGCAGTAGGCCTTGCCCTTCGCCGTGGAAGTAGAACGAGCTGCTGAAGTCGATCGTCATCGGCAACTCGGGCGGCAACCCCGGTATCGCCTCGGTGATCAGCACTTGCCGCTTCAACGGCGTGACGGGCAATTCGACCCCGGCCATCGCCGCAACAGACGCCGACCAAGCGCCCGCCACGCAAATCACGGTAGACGTCTCGATCACGCCCTGGTTGGTGACGACCCGCCGGATTTCGTTGCCCACGGCATCGATATCCAGCACTTCGCATCCGGTGCGCAGTACGGCGCCGAGGCGGCGCGCGGCGGCGGCGTACCCGAGGACGACCGATTCTGGCGTGCAGTGCCCGTCCGACGGCGAGAAGCAGGCGGCGAGTAGACCGTCGGTCGAGATCAACGGGGACAAGCGGTGGGCCTCGGCCGGGCTGATCATCCGGGTCGGTAGACCAGCCTCGTTCTGCAAAGTGGTGCTCGCCTCGAACAACGCGACGTCTTCCGGCCGCGATAGTAGGAAGAGATAGCCCGGAGTCCGCAGGTCGATCTCTTGCCCGGGCCGCTCCGCGAACTGGTGGAACAAGTCCAGACTGCGAGCGCCGAGGGCGATGTTGAGCCGGTCGGAGAAGTTGGCCCGGACGCCACCAGCGGCCTTGCAGGTCGAGCCCGAGCCGAGGCTGTCGCGCTCCACCAGTACGACATCGCGAACGCCGGCTTCTGCCAGGTGGAACGCGATACTCGTGCCCATCACCCCGCCGCCGACCACAACCACGTCGGCGCGGGAGGGCAGCGGGGTGCTCATCGGCTCAGGCCAGCCGGAAGGCGAGATCGGCCTCGACCGTCTCGGTATCCATCTGGGCCTTCTGCAACTTGCCCGAGTAGTCCCAGTTCATCGACTGCCAACGGGTGAACTGGTCCAGCACCCAGATACCGCTCTGCCGCGAGCCGTTCCCGGACTTGCCGTTACCGCCGAACGGCAGATGCGCCTCGGCGCCGGAGGTCGAGTTGTTGACGCTGACCATGCCGGCCGAGATGCCCTGCGCGAACCGGAAGGCCTTGTTCGGGTCGGTGGTGTAGATCGAGCTGGACAGACCGTAACCAGGTTTGTTGCCCAGGGCAATCGCCTCGTCGAGCGTCCGATACGTCGTGATACCGACGATCGGGCCGAACGTCTCGTTCAGGAACAACTCGTCATCAGGCTGCACGCCGTCGACGACGACCGGGTGGTAGAACAACCCGGCCTCGGGTGATCCGACGAAACCGGCACGCGGGTTGTCCGCGCCGACCCGGCCGGTGGTGCCGATGACCTGGTGGTGCGCCGCGATCCAGCCCAGCGACTTCTCGAAGCCGGCGGCGAACTTCTCGTCCAGCAGGGGCCCGAACAACACGTCCTGCGTTGGATCGCCCATGGCCGCCGAAGCGACGGCCGCGCTGAAGCGGCGTACGAACTCATCGTGGACGGACTCGTGCACGATCACCGTGCCGAGCGACGTACAGCGTTGACCGGCCGTGCCGAAGCCGGAGAACAGCGCGCCCTCGACGGCCAGATCGAGGTCGGCGTCCTCCGTGATGACCATTGGGTTCTTGCCGCCGAGCTCGAGGCACGCGGTCTGCAGGTGGCGCCCGCACAGCTCGCCGATCCGCGTCCCGACCTCGCTGGAACCGGTGAACCCGACCTTGTCGATCAACCCGGCGATCAGCGACTGCTCGAGCCCCGCGAAGGTGTCGGGCCCATCGGCGTACACGACATTGAGCACGCCGTCCGGCACGCCGGCGTGGGCGAAGATCTCATAGAAGGCGTCGGAGCAGACCGCGGAGTACTCAGCGGGCTTCCAGACGACGGTGTTGCCGCAGAGCAGGGCGGGCACGATGTACCAAGAAGGGACGGCGACCGGGAAGTTGCCGGCCGAGATCACCGCGACGGCGCCGACCGGGCGGCGGAACGTGAACAGCTGCTTGTCCGGCATCTCCGACGGCACGGTCTGCCCGTAGAGGCGACGCCCCTCGCCGATGAAGAAGTCGCAGGTGTCGATGATCTCCTGGACCTCGCCGAGCGCTTCGGCCAGCGGTTTGCCGATCTCGCGCGTGACGATCGCGGCAAGGCGGTCCTTGTTGGCGGTCATCAGGCGGCCGACGTTCGCTATTACCTGGCCGCGTTGGGGTGCGGGCAGCGCCGCCCAGCCCGCCTGTGCCGCCTTGGCCGCTCGAGCCGCGCGGACGAAGTCGTCCGGGCGCGCGAGGCCGATGGTGCCGAGCACGTCGGCGGTGTTGGCGGGATTGGTCGACGGCACGGTGCGGACGGGATCGCCGATCCGCTGGCCGGCCACGACGGACAGGATGCTGGTCACGGGTGAGTCCTCTCGACGACTGAGTGCGCCCAGCCTCCGTCACCCGGCACCGGCTCGCAACCCCAGTCCGGTTGACCTGTGGATAACGGTAAACTGGAAGCGTTCCAGAACCGTGTCGGATCGACAGGTGAGGTGCGGATGACCCAGCGCAAACCGCCCGGGATGAGTTTCGAGACCTGGACCGAGCAGCAGCTCAAGCATGCCGAACGGTCTGGCGCCTTCGATGATCTGGAGGGCGCGGGCAAGCCGATTCCGGGCCTGGGCGAGCCACATGATCCCGACTGGTGGGCCAAGAGCCTCATCAAACGCGAGGGCATTCCGACCGAGGAACTGCTGCCCGAGCCGTTGAAGCTGCGCCGCGAGATCGAGCACCTTTCGGAGACGGTCAAACCGCTCTGGAAGGAACAGCAGGTCCGCGATCACGTCGAGGGCATCAACAAGCGGGTGCAGGACTGGATCAGGTTCGGCACCGGGCCGTGGGTCGCGGTCGCGCAGGTTGACGTGGAAAAGGTGGTCGCGGAGTGGCAAGAGGCCCGCGAGACCCGTCGGCAGCAGGCCGAGACCGCGGCGGCGGCGTTGGCGGCCGAGCCGAAACGCAAGACCTGGTGGCGCCGGGCGCTCTTCGGCGAGTAGCTATTCGGCGAGTAGGCGCAACGCGGCGCCCTCGACGGTCGACTCCGCCAACAACACGTGGTTGGCGGCAGCGCCCAGCGGGATGAACGAGTCGTCGCTGGTAACGCGCGCCATCCGCCCCGTATAGCCGCCGTCGACGAGTGCCGCGAGTACGCCTTCGGAGACCCCGCCAGAGCGCCGAGTCTCGTCAACCACGAGCACGCGTCCGGTAATACTTGCCTCCCGCAACAAGTCCTCCACCGGCAACGGCGCAAGCCACCGCAGATCGAGCACGCGTACGCCGATTCGCTGCTGGCGGAGGTCCTCCGCCACCCGCAAGCTCATCGCCAGACCGTTGCCGAAGGCCACCAACGTGAGATCGTGACCGTCTCCGTGCGTACGCCCACGCCCGAGCGGCACCTGCTCGGCCGGGTATTCCGCCAGCCACCCTTCATCGCCCTCGGTGCGCAGATCGCGTCGGTGGTATAGCGCGATCGGCTCGAGGAATACGCACACCGTGCCCTCGGCCCGCGCGGTCGCCAGGCAGGTGGTGAGCATGCCCGCGGCGTCGTCGGGCCGGGCCGGTGAGGCGATCACGATGCCCGGGATGTCCCGCAGGACGCCGATCGCGTCGTCGTTGTGGAAGTGGCCGCCGAACCCCTTCTGGTAGCCGTATCCCGGGATCCGCACGACCATCGGATTGCGGTACTGGCCGTTCGAGAAGAACTTGAGCGTCGCCGCCTCGCCACGAAGCTGGTCCTCCGCGTTGTGCAAGTACGCCAGGTACTGGATCTCCGGCACGGGCAGCAGGCCGGATACCCCGGCGCCGAGCGCGAGGCCGAGGATCGATTGCTCGTCCAGCAACGTGTCGAAGACCCGTGCCGCGCCGGCCTTCTTCTGCAGCCCGCGCGTTACGCCGTACACGCCACCCTTGCGACCGACGTCCTCGCCGAAGACCATCATTTCCGGGTACGCCGCGAGGCCTTCCGCCAGCGCGCGATTGACCGCCTGCGCGAGGGTCATCCGCTCCGCGGTACGGGCCTTCGGGGCAGGCGCCTGCACGTCCTTCGGATAGGCGAGGGGTGCCGCGATGGCTGCTGCCGAGTCGAGCTGTGGCGAACCGAGAACGTCGGCGGCGATGCCCATCACCTCGGTACGTTTGGCTTCGTAGCGCCGTACGACCTCATCCGCCGTGCAGGCGCCGGAACCGATCAGCAGGCGCGCCGTACCGAGGAGTGGGTCGCGTTCCTCGTCCGCGAGGAGCTCGGCCGGTGTGCGGTATGCGGTTTCGACGTCGGACCCGGCATGCCCGAGCAGGCGGACGGTCCGCAGGCGGAGGAACGCCGGCCGCCGGGCATGCCGTACGAACTCCGCCGCCTCGGTTGCCACTCGCAGTGCCTCTGCAAGGTCGAAGCCGTCGGCCTCGAAGTAGCGAAGGCCCGGGCGTTGACCGTAGGCGTGCTTGATCCAGTCTGCCGGCGTCGGCACGCTGATCCCGATCCCGTTGTCCTCGCACACCAGGAGGAGGGGGATCGGCAGACCTTGGTACGACGCGTGCAGGGCCGCGTTGATCGCGCCGGTGGCCGTCGAGTGGTTGGCCGAGGCGTCGCCGAAACTGCACACCACCAGCGCATCGGCAGGCCAGGGCGACGGTACGCCGAGTTTGGTCGCGCGGGCGATCGAGAAGGCGACGCCGAGGGCGCGCGGCAGATGGGACGCGATGGTGGAGGTCTGCGGAATCACCGCGAGGTCGTGCCGCCCGAAGACCTTGTGCCGGCCGCCGGAAATCGGCTCGCTGGTCGCCGCGGCCACGCCGAGCAGGATGTCGCGAACGCCGTCGGTGACGCCGGCCTGGGCCGCGCGGGCCAGGTAGAACGCGCCTGAACGGTAATGCAGCAAGGCCGGATCGGTCGGGCGCAGCGCGGCGGCGACGGCGGCATTACCCTCGTGGCCGGACGAGCCGATCGTGTAATACCCCTGGCCTTGTGACTGCAGCCAGCGAGCCGCCAGATCCGCGTGCCGGCTCGCGAGTTGCGCGTCGAAGAGCGCGAGCAACCGCTCGGCCGGGAGCTCGCAGCTGCCGGGCTCGAGGGCGTGGACGCGCTGGGCGAAGAGGTCGTCGAGTTGGGGCATCAGACGTCACATTCGACCATGGTGATGCCTTGGTTGGCATCGGCGAGCTTGTTCAGGATATTGGCCGAGCGACGCAGCTCGGCCGGGCTGAGGCGGTCCGCGAAGAAGGCCGCGACAACTGCGTCCACGATCGGCGCCGCCTTCGCGAGGGCCGCCTTGCCGTCGTCGGTCAGCTCTGCCCAGGTGGCGCGGCGATCGTCAGGGGAGGCGCTTCGGGTGACCCAGCCGTTCTTCTCCTCGAGCTTCGCGACCAATCGGGTGGTGCCGCTGCGGGAGAGCATCAGCCGCTCGGCCAGTGGAGCCATTCGCAGCCGGCCGCCGGCCAGGTCGAGCTCGGACAGCACCTCGCGCTCGAAATAGGACATGTCGGCGTTCGCCCTCAGCGTGTTGTCCAGCTGAGCGAAGAGCAGGGTGTCAGCGCGGTACAACGCTCGCCAGGCGGTCAACTGGTCCGCGGACGACTTGGTGGCCATGGGGGAAGTGTAATGGCAACTGTTGACACGTGAACTGTTCGCGCATACGGTCCTTGTGTAAATAGTTGACACGTGAACTCTTGAGGTGTGAAGCATGGCGGAGTGGAGAGCGGTTCGGCCGCTGCGGCACCGGGACTACCGGTTGCTGTGGATGGGCCTGGCCGTTGCGCTGATCGGCAGTGGCCTCTGGTTGGTGGCGCTCGCCTGGCAGGTGATCGAGTTGGGTGGTGGTCCGGTCCAACTGTCGGTCGTCACCACGGCGTACAGCGTGGGTCTGGTCACCTGTGTGCTGTTCGGCGGAATCGCGGCCGACCGGTTGTCGCAGCGAACGGTGATCGTCGCCGCGGACACCGTTCGCGGCGTCGTGTTGGTCATGCTCGCCGCGTTGGCATTCACGGAAGTGCTGGCGGTGTGGCACCTGGCCGTAGGCGCCGTGATCATCGGCGCGGGCGAGGCGTTCCTGATCCCGGCGTACACCGCGCTCGTGCCGCGACTACTGCCGGAGGAAGAACTGCTCGCGGCCAACGGACTTGAAGGCACGTTGCGCCCACTCGCGCAACAAGCGACGGGCCCGGCCCTTGGCGGTATCGCCGTCGCAACGCTCTCACCGGGTGTCGCGATCCTCGTTGCCGGCCTGACGTACTTCTTCTCGGCCGCTTGCGTTCTGGCCATGCAGGTCCGACCGGCGCCCGCCGCGGCTGCGGCCGACGACCAGAAGACGGGTATCGCCGCTCTCGCCGCGGACTTCCGCGAAGGCTGGGGCTACGTTCGCAAGACGCGCTGGCTGCTGGCGTCGTTGCTGTTCGGTACGGCGTTCGTGTTGTTCATCCTCGGGCCGATGGAGGTGCTGCTGCCGTTCGCGATCCTGGATCAGACCGGTGGCGGCGCGGGTGCGTACGGCTTCGTGCTCGCCGCGTTCGGTATCGGCGGGGCGATCGGGGCGCTGGCGATCTCCTCGCGGCGGCTGCCCCGGCGGTACATGACGGTGATGATGCTGGTGTGGGGGTTCGGTTCGGCGCCGTTCGTCCTGCTCGGGATCGCGGGTGAGGTCTGGCAGATGGCGATCGGTGCCGCGATCGTCGGCGCGACCATGTCGGTGGGGATGGTGATCTGGGGGACGCTGCTGCAGCGCCGCATCCCCGATCACCTGCGCGGGCGGATTTCCAGCCTCGACTTCTTCGTCTCGTTGCTGCTGATGCCGGTATCGATGGCGCTCGCCGGTCCGGCCAGCAGCCTGTTCGGCGTCACTGCCGTCTTCGTCGCGGCCGGTATCGGCCCGGTCATCGCCTGCCTCATCGCCCTCTGGCTCGGTCGCATGCAGGCCGACGAACTCGCACATCCCCTCGACGCCATCACCCCCGACCCGGTGGAGGTTGCCGCTTAGCGGTCAGTCCGGTGCGGTGAAGTAGACGACCTCGCGGACCCGGTCGCCTCCCCAGGCGACGGGTCCGCGTCCGGTCTCGCGCCAACCCGCCCGGCGGTACAACGCGATCGCCGAGTCGCCGTTGTCCGCGACCTCCAGCGTGAGTTCCCTCCCGAGCTCCCGCGCATTGATGACGCAGTGGCCCAGCAGTTCGCGTCCAAGCCCTCGCCCGGTAGCAGCCGGGTCGACGTACAGGCGCTCGACCCGGGTCCCTTCGCCGTACGCCGCAAGTGCGACGTGGCCCGCGATTTGGCCGTCCGCTGTCGCGACCCAAATGCCGAGGGCGTCGTCTGGTGTGATCCAGGCCGTGGGGTCGTTAGGCCAGTTGAGCGGATAGGCGGCGGTGTCGTGGACCTTGCGCAGGATCTCGACACACGCCGGCAGATCGTCATCAACGCGCGGTCGGATCAGGACGGAAGACATCGGCTCAGAATGCCAGGGATGCATCGGGATTCGGGTGCTGGGTACCGGCCCGGGATCCCGGGGCGAGAGGACGAGACGATGAACGAGGTCGGGGATCTGCACCTCGCGACGGTGGTCGTGAACGTGACCGATCTGGACCGCGCCGCCGCCTTCTGGACGGCCGCGCTCGGTTATCAGGCGAAGGAGATTCCGTCCGACCCGGCACCGGTACACCTCGACCTGTACACGTCCGAACGCGACCGTCACGTCGAGCGTTTGCTTGAACTCGGCGCGACCGAACCGGACGACTGGCCGTATCCCGATGACCACGATTTCATCGTGCTGCTGGATCCGGACGGTAACGAGTTCTGCGTTATCCAGCACGACCAGTGAGCGTCGTTTACGTGGCGGCGAGGGCGGGTACGGCTCTCGGATATCGCAGCAGTTTGTCTCGAGCAGCAGTCTTTCCTGGTCAGAAGGTGCAAGTCATGCCCACCGTGTCCATCACCCGGTCCGGCTGACATGTGGCCGGGCCCGAGGGTACGACGTAGCGCAATCGCCGCCGCGGTCGGTTGTGCCATCGCGGGTGGTCTGGCCGGGGTACTGGTGATCGGGCCGTTCGGATCGCTACTCCTGCTCGCGATCGTCTTCTGCCTGGTCTGGCCGGCCGCGATGGTGGTGCGATCCGTCGCGGTCGAGTCGTCGTACGGGCCGCCGTTGCTGGTGGCGTTGGTCGCCGCCGGTGGTGTGCTCGCGCTGCCGGGGGTGATTCGCCTGCTGACGTGGGGTGCGGCCGGCTGGCTCGTCGCCATCTGTTTCGCGACTATCGCGGTGGTCGTCGACCTGCTCAGACGGAACCGCCCGCAGCCGCCGGACCTCTTCGACAACCTCCCACCAGGACTGCGCCCCAGCGCCGACGACCCGCCCGAACGTCACCCGGCCGACAAACCCACAAGCGCCGACGGCCCGAATTCCCCACGCCCGCCAAAGAAGTCCGGCTTGTCCGATTCCGGCGCACCCAACCCGGACGTGGCGGGATCGGACCTGCCGGGAACGGGATCGGGATCGGGGCGATCCGGCTCGGGTAGGCCTGGCTCGGGTGGCGCTGGCTCGGGCGCTTCGGGGGCGGACTCGCTGGCGGGTGGCGTTGGCGACGCGGGGATGTCGGTCGAGGAGCTTTGCCGGGTCTGGCGCGAGAGCGGAATCGCCCTACGCCGTACGAGCGATCCCCACGAGCGCGAAACCGTCGCCGAAGTCCGCCGGTTATGCCTCAACGAACTCGAACGCCTCAACCCCGAAGGCTTCCGCCGCTGGCTGGACGCCGGTGCCCCCGCCGACCCCGGCGCCTTCCTCCTCCGCAAGAGCGAATAGCGCCCCTCCGCTCATAGCCGGCTCCGCTCGCGCGAGGGACCAGATGCGACCACTCGCGGACAAAGGAAGGCGGCCGCGGCCCGAGGGCTTGAAGTGCTGCCGGACCGTGGTGAGCGCGGGACGCCGTACACGGCGTGGCCCTAGTCCCCAACCCTGCGCTCTTGAGTTTGTCGCCGACTGGCTGCTAGGCGGCGGCTTTCTTGCGGGTGGTGGTCTTTCTTGCCGCGGACTTCTTGGTGGCGGTCTTCTTTGGCGCGGTGGACTTTTTGGTGGTGGTCTTCTTCGAAGGGGTGGTGGGCTTCTTGGTGGGGGTGGAGCGGCGGGAGCGGGCGGCTTCTACGCTGGCGCGGAGGGCGGTTACCAGGTCGTCGGTGTGGGTGGCTTCGGGAGTTTCCTCGTTGATGACGACTTCCTTGCCCTTGCGTTTGGTTTCGACCAGCTTCATGACGCGTTCGGTGTAGCTGTCGTGGTAGTCGGACGGGCGCCAGGTTCCGCTCATCGCCTCGATCAGGTCCGTTGCCATCGCGAGTTGCTTGCCGGTCGTCTTCGTGGGCAGCGAGCCGATATCGCCCGGATCGCGGATCTCGTCGGCGAAGAACATCGTTTCCAGTACGAGTACCTTGCCGTCGGCCCGGATCGCGGCCAGGTATTCCTTGCCCCGCATGACAAAACTGGCGATGCCGGTCCGGTTGGTCTTCGCGAGGGCGTCGCGGAGCAGGGCGTACGACTTGGTGTTGTCCTTGTCGGTCGGCGCGAGGTAGTAGCTCTTCTGGAAGTGGATCGGGTCGATCTCGTCCAGGTCGACGAACCGCGAGATCTCCAGCGAGCGGGAGCGCCCGGGGGCGATGTCGTCCAGTTCGTCCGGCTCGACGATGACGTACTCGCCGCCGCCGACGTCGTGCCCCTTCACGATCTTGTCGAAGTCGACCTCGCGACCGGTGCGCTCGTTCACCCGCTTGTACCGGATCCGGTCCGACGTACCACGCTGGAATTGGTGGAAGTCGACCTCGTGTTCCGACGTCGCACTGAACAACCCGACCGGTACGGAGACCAGCCCGAACGTGATGTATCCCGACCAGATCGCGCGTGGCATCGCGGCACCCCTTTCGTCTGCCGGGCCGGTACCCGCTCAGGCCGAATTCAAGAAAGCCTGCGCCCGAGCCGGTTCAGCCGCTTGCGCGCGTCCCGGCTGGTCTGCTGGGCGGCGCGGGCCTCCTTGCGCGCCTCGTCCACCGCGTCACCGAGGCGGCGGACCTCGTCCTGCGCCGCCTCCAGCGCCTCCCGGGCCGACGCGAGCTCGCCGGTCAGCTCCTCGACGGTGGACTCGGCGGCCTCCGCGGCGGCAACCGCCTCATCCGCCTCGCGCTGCGCCTCCGCCCGTTCCGCCTCGCGGCGTTCCTCCTCCTGCCGCTCGGCCTCTTCCCGCTCAGCCCGTTCCCGCGCCGCCGCCTCGTCATCCGCCTCAACCTCAACGGCATCAGCAGCACCCGCCGAGGCAGGCGAGGCAGCACGCGCCGAGGTGGAGCGGGCCGTACGCCGCTCCTTCGCCCGCTGGCGGCGCTCATCGGTGAGCGGCATGACGTTGGACGGGTCGCCGCTCTCGTCGACCACGCCGAACCCGACATGGCGCAAGGCGCTGCTCAACCGGCCTTCGCGGACCGCCTCGCCCGCGGCCGGGTCGATCAGGGCCGCGTCGAGGGTCTCGCGCAATTTCTGGCCGACGTCCGCGCTGACCTTCACGCCCGCGTCACTCGCGAGCTGGTGGGCCGCTTTGGCGAGTACGTCGGTCTGCTGGTGGCGGCGTGGGGTGAGTTCGCGCAGGCGTTCGCCGTCCAGGTCGGCCGTTGCCTCGCGCAACTCGTCGCCCAGGGCAAGCAGGTCGTCGAGTTCGTCGGGCTTCTCCCGGGCGAGCAAGTTCGCCACCCAGGCCGCCACCGTGGGCTTGCGCAGGGCCTTCAACCGGGCCGAACCGAGCGCGTCGCCGTCTGCCTTCAGCCGCTTGGCCAGGTCGTTGCGGGTGCTGATGAAGTCGCCCGCCGGTACGCCGTAGAGCTCGCTGGCCGCCTCATCGAAGTCCATGTCCCGACACTAGCGAACCGACTCCGGAGAACGCCGCTAAACAGACAGCTCGACCGCACCCAGACAGAGATGCGGTCGAGCGTGGACGGGTGTCAGCGATTGTCGAAGGCGTCCTTAGCCTTCTCGGCGGCCTGCTTCAGATCGGCCTTGCTCTCTTCGAACTGGCCCTCGGCCTGCAGGTCCTCGTTGTTCGTGGCGTCGCCGGCCTTTTCCTTCATCTTGCCCTTGGCTTCTTCGGCAACATTCTTCAGTTTGTCCCCGATACCCATCGGTTCCTCCTTGGTGGATGAATCCTTGCCACCGCTGTGCCCACAACTCCCCGAACCATGTATCTCAACGCCCGGATAACGAACGCCGCCCGGGTACCGGACGGCCATGCGGTTGCGACGAAGCAAGGTGGACGAACCGGGCCTGACCAGGAAGGGCCACGGCCGCGGTTTCACCTATCTGGACGCCCACGGCAGCCCCGTCACTGACCCCGAAATCCTCGAGCGGATCCGCACGAGCGGGTACGGCGCCTGGTCCGCCGACTGCCTGCCTTCCGCCACAAGGTCGCAGCCGATCTCGCCAAGTCCGGGCTCGAGCGCGAGCGGATCCTGGCGGTGGCGCTGCGCATGCTCGACCACGGCGTGTTCCGCACCGGCGGCACGCAGTACGCGGACGAGTACGGCAGCCCGGGGTGCCGCCACCTTGCTCCGCAGCGACGTCTGCGTCCGGCAGGCGAAGCTGCTCTTGAAGGACCTCCGGACTTGGCATGCGACGGTGTACGCCGCCGTGGTCCTGGCCGGAATGGAACCGCCCAGCAGCAAACGCGCGACCCAGCGGGCCATCCAGGCGATGCTCGCGGAGGTCTCCGAAGAGCTCGGCAACACCCCGGCCGTGACCCGCCGGTCGTACGTCGATCCGCGCGTGATCTACCAGTTCGAACGAGGTCGGACGATCGCGAGGGCCATTCGGCGGGCCGGGTCGCATGACCTGACCCGGCCGTCCGTGCACGGCACGCTGGAGCGTTCCGTCATACGGCTGCTGGACGTGGATTGAGCTCGAACCCCTCGGGTACCGGAACGCTCTTAGTAGTCGGGAGGAGTGGGAGACATGCCTCAGGATGCTTGGAGCAAGAAGCGCGAGCGCCAGTACGAGCACATCAAGGGCGGGCTGAAGAAGCGTGGCCGGAGCGAGGACACCGCGGAAGAGATCGCGGCCCGTACGGTCAACAAGGAACGCGCCCGCTCCGGTGAGGCGAAGGAGAAGAGCCGCACCTCCACCCACGACATGTCCTCGAGCAAGCGCGGCGGTCAGCGCTCACACAAGGGCTCCGGCGGCCGGACGAAGGAACAGCTCTACGCCGACGCCAAGCGCAAGGGCATCAAGGGCCGTTCGAAGATGAACAAGTCCGAGCTGGCCCGAGCGGTCGGACGCTGAGTGACCCAGTCCCCGGGGGCGGGTCGACCGGTCAGACGTGTTCCTGACGAATGTGCGGTGAAGCACTTTCGCTTTACCAGGCAGGGGAAACGGCGAATCCACAAAACTCCCGCCGTCGGTCATATCGTTGCCTGCGGCCCCTGGCTGACCGCCGAACGGGCGCTCAGCACTTCTTGTCGGCTTCCTTCTCCGACATGGTCGGCGTTGGGGTCGCCGCGCAGGCGTCGTCGCTGCCGGAGCCGCACGCGACGCAGGCAAGCAGAGTGAACAGCGTGAGCGCCAACAGTTGAGCCAGCCTTACCCGCATCGGATCACCTCTGGATCAGTAGTGCACATGGAGGTTGTCGTAGTCGCCGCGGCCCCACGTGTTGTCGACGTAGGAACAGGGCGTCGCGATCGTGCTCATGGTCAGGAAGCCGTGACTCGACTCACTGACATGATCCATGCCGAACACATGACCGAACTCGTGGGTGAGCACGCCGGCCATCTCATACCGGTTGTAGCAACCACTCGGGAGCGTCCGGAACCAGGCGGCCCGGTTGCTGAGCCGGACGTCGGCCTCGACGATCCGGTCGTCAGCGAACGGGACAATCGTATAGCGGGTGCAGGTCCGGCCGAGCACTCCGGCCGGCAGCGATCCGAAGTCGATCACGTCCCAACTGTCGCTGCCGGGGCAACTACCGTCGACGTTGGCGGCTCGTAGCGTCGTCGAGCCCTTGTGAGTGATGTTGATGCCGAGGCCACCGGTCCCCAGACCACAGTCGTTGCGGCCGGTGTCGATGGTGGCGGCGGCGAACTTCACCTCGTCGAGGAACATCTGGTAGGTGACTCCGTCATCCAGCACAGCCGAGGAGACGAAGTACTCGTAGCCGTTGTTCCGCTTGCCGGACCAGGCCCGCGCAGTGTCCGAACAAGCCGCTGGAGGGCCTGCCAGCTTGCCTGGCGCCTCAGCCGGATCTCCGGCTCCATCGGCCCTCGCGGTGAGCACTCCATCGCCCGATTCGACCTCGACTCCGGCCAGCCGGTCCACACCTTCCTCGAGCGAGTCGTAGACACCGACCCCTTCGCCTGCCGGCGGGACCTTCAGGGCGAATCCACCCACCATGACCGATGCCCCGACGGGCACGCACACTGCCGGTACGGCGACTTCAGCCACCGATCCGAGTGCGGCCAGCTTCTGGGCCGAGTCGGCACACTCCGGCGGAACGGCGGCGACAGCCGGACCGGCAGCACCGATCAAGGTGCTGCCGGCCATCATTGTCGCGACGGCGAGAATCCTTGCTCTCATGGCGCATTCCTCCCTCGCCGGCCGTGCAGGGAGCCTGTTGGCGGCGGCCGGCTGCGGCAAGTGAACTGCGCTGAGAACTCACTGTCACCATCCAACCGCCTGCATTGCAGCTAGTTGCAATGCAGGCGGTCGGCGGCGATCAGCACTTCTTGTCGCGCTCCTCGTCAGACATGGTCGGACTCGCGGCGCAGACCGGGTGACTGCCTGAGCCGGTGCAGGCCGCGGCCGTCGTACAGGCGATCAGGCCGAAGAGCGTGACGGCCAACAGCTGAGCAATCTTTGTGCGCATCGCTTCACCTCCGGGTCAGTGCTCATGGTGTCAGACTTCCTGAGGGTCAGTAATGGACATGCAGTTTGTCGTAATCGCCCCGGCCCCGGGTGTTGTCGACGTACGAACACGCGGTGGCCTCAACCGGCGCACTACCTGCTGCGCGGCTCAACTACTAGAGTCGGCCCGCATGGCGTAGCTCCGGCAGCACCTCGCTGCCGTACAGCTTCAGCATGTCGACCGAATGCGGGCCCATGTTCGCCACGTAGATCTCGTCGAACCCGGCCTCGACGTACGGCTTGAACGCGGCCACGTGATCCGCGGCCTTCGGTCCACAGACGACGGACTTGCCCGTCTGCTCCGGCGTGACCAGTTTGGCGGCCTGCTCGAAGTGCCTCGGGGAGGGCAGCACCTGCGCCAGCTCGCCCGGTAGGCCCGAGTTCGCCCAGATGCGATGGGCCTGCTCGACACCCTCGTCGACGGTCGGCGCGTAGCTCACCTTGAACCCCGCTTGAGCCGTCTTGGTACCGCCACCATTGTCGCGGAATCGCTTCAGGTGTTCGGGATTCGGCTGCGTGGTGATGTACCCATCGGCGATCCGCGCGGCCACATCGATTGCCTTCGGCCCCAATCCCGACATGTAGATCTCCAGTGGCGAGTCCGGCCGGGTATAGATCCGCGCGGTGTCGACCGTGTAGTGCTTGCCGTGATGCGAGACGAAGTCCTCGGTCCAGAGCCGGCGCATGATCTCGACGGCCTCCTCGAGCATCTCCAGCCGTACCTCGACCGTCGGCCAGACCGAACCGAGGATGTGCTCGTTCAGCGCCTCACCGGAACCGATGCCGAGCCGGAACCGCCCGTTCAGCAGTACGGCGCTGGTCGCGGCGGCCTGCGCGATCACGGCCGGGTGGATCCGCACGGTCGGGCAGGTGACCGCCGTGGTCACCGGTAGTTCGCACACCTGGGAGATCGCGCCGATGACAGACCAGACGAACGCGCTCTGGCCTTGTTCGTCGTTCCACGGGTGGTAGTGGTCGCTGATCCACAACCCGTCGAAACCCGCGTCCTCCGCCAGCCGCGCCTGTTCGATCAGCTGAGCAGGCGTGTACTCCTCGCTGGACAGGAAGTATCCGATCTTCACCGTGTGCCTCCTCGCTCGATGCTCGATCTCGTTGTGTTCCCGGTTCCCCACCTCCGCCTCCCCAAGCCTGGCGTTTGCCATCGGGGATCGGCGGGCACCGGAAGCAGGCACGGGGCAGTTACTCGGGGCCCATCGCCGTCTCACCAGAGACGGCCGGATTGAAGGAGAACGACCATGCTTACTGTGCTCTGGATCATCGCGGCGATCCTCGTCATCGCGGGAATCGTGTCGCTCGTCCGGGGGCAGATCCTGGCGGGTGCGTTGCTGATCATCGTGGGTCTGCTGGTCGGACCTGGTGGCGTCAGCATCTTCAACTGACCAAGAAGTCTCGCACCTGCTGTCAGCGTTTCTGTGCGGAACGCTGACAGCAGGTGTCAGCGTTTCCGGCTTTACTGTGGTCATGTTGGTTGACCTCAGGCAGTACACGCTTCACCCCGGCCGCCGGGATGACCTGATCGACGTCTTCGATGAGCACTTCGTCGAGGGCCAGGAAGCGTCCGGCATGCATCTCGTCGGGCAGTTCCGCGATCTCGACGATCCCGATCGATTCGTCTGGCTGCGCGCCTTCGAGAGTTATGAGGCCCGGGGGCTGGCGTTGAGCGACTTTTACGGTGGGCCGATCTGGAAAGCGCACAGCCGAGCCGCCAACGAGACCATGCTCGACTCCGACAACGCCTTGCTGCTCACGCCTCTAGAGCTGCGAACCGGCTATCCCGTTCCTGGCTCGGAGCGGCCGCCGATCGGTGCCGTCGACATCCCAAGCACGATCGTGGCGGGCGCGGTCTACCACCGCAGGGACCTTTCCGACGGCTTCGCTGATTTCTTCAACACGCAGATCGAGCCGGTGCTGGCCGAGGCGGGCGCTCGCCCAATCGCCCTCTTCGAGACTTTCCCGGCCGAGAACAACTTCCCGGCCCTGCCGCTGCGGGACGAGTCCGTGCTGGTCTGGCTCACCACTTTCGCGGACTTTGCGTCGTACGACGAGCACTGCCGGTGGCTGGCCTCGTCGGCGATCTGGCGCGACCAGATCCAGCCTGAGATCGACCGGATCTCGGTCGCTCCGCCCCAGCATCTGCGCCTGAGCCCGACGGCGCGATCGGCCCTGCGTTAAATCAGTTGCGGGGAGCGGCGGTGTAGGGGACAGTTGCGGGCAGTGCGGCCGAACAGGCTGCGTGAGATGAGGAGGGGTGACGGATGGCCATCAGTGTGCTGCGGCATGCCCGCGCCCGTATCGCTTCTCATCTCAGGAGTTCACCTGATGTCTTCGGACGTTTTCAGCACCAACTACGAGTTTTCTGAATCCAGCGACCCGTTCCAGTTCCAGTTCCAGCAGGTCGAAGAGGACCTGGCGGCGGGGCAGCGATGGTCCACCTGGCTGGATGTCGAGCGCGGTTCTCGCGGCCCGGAGCCCCGGCCCGACTGGGTTGTGACGGCACAGGCGGCGATCGATACCGAGCTCGGCATCCTCAAAACCGGTAAGGAAGCGGACGTCTTCCTGGTCGAACGGGCCGTCGAGGCGATCGGTGCCGACCCGGCCAAGAGCTCGTTGCTCGCGGCCAAGCGGTACCGGACCGAGGAGCATCGCTCGTTCCACCGCAGCACGTCGTACGTCGAGGGGCGGCGGACCCGGAACAGCCGGGACAGCCGCGCCATGGCCAAGAAGACCGAACACGGCCGCAGTGTGGCCTCCGGTCAATGGGCGTACGCCGAATGGAACGCGTTGTGCCGGCTCTGGACCGCCGGTGTGCCGGTTCCGTATCCCGTCCAGATCGACGGCACCGAGTTGTTGATGGAGTTCATCGACGACGGCCAGGGTGGTGCCGCACCACGGCTAGCGCAGACCCGTCCGAAGGGCGACCTGCTCGCGTCGTACTTCGAGCAGGTCCGCCACGGTATGCGCGAGCTGGCCCGGGCAGGCCTCGCGCACGGAGACCTGTCGCCGTACAACGTCCTTGCCCAGGGCAACCGGATCGTGATGATCGATCTGCCTCAGGTGGTGGACGTGGTCGGCAACCCGCAGGGCATGGAATTCCTCATGCGGGACTGCCGAAACATGGCCGCGTGGTTCACCTCGCGTGGTCTGGAGATCGACGACCAGGAGCTGTTCGCCGATCTCCTCGTGCAGGTCTTCTGATCGCTAGACGGCTTTGGCGGCGGCGCGACCCGCGGTTCGTCCGGTGAACAGGCAGCCACCGACGAACGTTCCCTCCAGGGAGCGATAACCGTGGATCCCGCCGCCGCCGAAGCCCGCGACCTCGCCGGCGGCGTACACCCCGGGCAGGGGAGTGCCGTCGGCGCGCAGCACCCGCGAGTCCAGGTCGGTCTGCAGACCGCCGAGCGACTTGCGGGTGAGGATGTTCAGCTTCACCGCGATGAGCGGCCCGGCCTTCGGGTCGAGGATCTTGTGCGGGCTCGCGACCCGGATCAGCTTGTCGCCGCGATAGTTCCGCGCGCCGCGTAACGCCGTGATCTGCGCGTCCTTGGTGAAGGTGTTGTCCATCTCCCGGTCACGCGCGACGATCTGCCGTTCGAGATCGGCCAGGTCGATCAGCGAGGTGCCGGTCAGCTCGTTCATGCCGCGGACCAGGTCGGCCAGGTTGTCGCGGATGATGAAGTCCACGCCCTTGTCCATGAACGCCTGCACCGGGGCGGGCGCACCACCGCGGGCGCGGCCGAGCACGCCGCGAATGTCCTTGTTGGTGAGGTCGGGGTTCTGCTCCTGGCCGGAAAGCGTGAACTCCTTCTCGATGATCTTCTGCGTCAGCACGAACCAGCTGTAGTCGTGGCCGGTCTTCATGATGTGCGCCAACGTGCCGAGCGTGTCGAAGCCGGGGAACAACGGCACCGGCAGGCGCTTGCCGGTGGCATCGAACCAGAGTGACGACGGCCCGGGCAGGATGCGGATACCGTGCATCGGCCAGATCGGGTCCCAGTTGTGGATGCCCTCGGTGTAGTGCCACATCCGGTCCTCGTTCACCACCCGGCCGCCGGCGGTCTGGGTGATGCCGAGCATGCGGCCGTCGACGTGCGCCGGTACGCCGGAGATCATGTGCTCGGGCGCCTTGCCGAGACGCTCCGGCCAGTTCGCCCGGACGAGATCGTGGTTACCGCCGATACCGCCCGACGTGACGATGACGGCCTGCGCCTTGAGCTCGAAGTCCTCCACCTCGACCCGCGAACTCGACACCCCGCGCGCGACGGAGCTGGGCTCGAGGATCTTGCCACTGACGCCGTCGACCACACCGCCACTGACGGTCAGCTCGTCCACCCGATGACGGAAACGCAGCTGCACCAAGCCTTTTTCGACGGCCTCGCGCACGCGTCGCTCGAACGGCGCCACCAGGCCGGGGCCCGTGCCCCAGGTGACGTGGAAGCGGGGGACGGAGTTGCCGTGCCCGGCCGCGTCGTACCCGCCGCGCTCCGCCCAACCGACGATCGGGAAGAACCGCACCCCTTGGGCGTGCAGCCAGGGACGCTTCTCGCCGGCCGCGAAGTCGACGTACGCCTCGGCCCATTGGCGGGCCCACTTGTCCTGGTCGTCCAGCCGGTCGAACCCGGCCGAGCCCAGCCAGTCCTGCATGGCGAGGTCGCGCGAGTCCTTGATCCCCATGCGGCGCTGCTCGGGTGAATTGACGAACATCAGGCCGCCGAAGGACCAGAAGGCCTGGCCGCCGAGGGAGGCCTCGGGTTCCTGGTCGAGCAGCAGTACCTTCTTGCCGGCGTCGGCCAGTTCTGCCGTTGCGGCCAGTCCGGCCAGTCCCGCACCGACGACGATTACATCCGCGTCCATCATCAACCCCTGTCGCAGCCCAGCCGCAATCGGATACATCGACGTATCCGATTCGTCCCTGTATGTTCGATCTGCTGGTCGCGTCTGTCAATGGGAGCTGCAATGCCGAAGGGGCCGACAAAGCGCCGCCCAGAGACGTTGGCGCGCTTACTTGACGCAGCTTTGCAGATGTTCGCGGCAAAGGGGTTTCACGCCGCGACGATCGAGGAGATCTGTGAGCGGGCCGGTTTCACCCGTGGCGCCTTCTACTCGAATTTCGCCAGCAAGGACGAGTTGTTCTTCGCGCTCTTCGACCAGCGCACCGGCCGCATCGTCGAGCGAGTGGCGGCCGCGGTGGACGAGCTGACCGGCACGGACGACCCGCTCGGCGGTCTGGTCGCGAAGCTGTCGCTGGACGAGCAGGACCAGCTCTGGCACCTGGTCTCCGCGGAATTCACCCTGTACGCCGCGCGCAACGCCAAGGCCGCCGAGGTCCTCACCGCGCATGACGAGCGATTACGCGCCGAGCTGAGCGGGTTGCTGCAACGCCTGCTGGCCGACGCGGGCCGGACGCCATCGGTCGATCTGGACCTGCTGACCCGGCTGGTGGTCGCCATTCGCGAAGGCGGCATGGCCCAATCCCTGGTCGAGCCGGACCGCCTCCCCGCGGGCCGGCTCGAACAAGTCTTCCTACCGCTCATCCTGCGCGCGGCCTCAACACCTCAAGCGATTTTGCCCAAGTAGGTGAAGTCGGACGCGATGGTCTGGAACGGCGAGACGAAGGCCAGCCGCAGATCGTGCTTCGGGTAGTTGCTCAGGTTCACGCTGATGCCCATCGAGCCGTACTGCGGGTCGGTCTTGCGCTGAGCGATCGTCTGGTACGTCGTAGTGCCCGGCGCCTTGACCTGGACGAGAACGTTCTGGTTGCCCAGATTCGCCATCGTGCCGACCGAGCTCCACGCCTTCAGCCGGGCCGTCACGTATTCGTGCGTGATGGCCGAGCCGGTCGGCGTGCCGGTGAGGAACGACTCGCGCTTGATCGTCACCTTGGCCGGGGAATCCGTTGCGGTGAACGTCTTCACGGCGGTCCGGCCGGCCAGGTCCTTGACCGCGATCTGGCGGGTCATCCAGGTGCCGGGCTGGTTCGGCGGCAGCACGAATCCCGCGGTGAAGCGCTGCCGGGTCGCGTCGTACCAGCGGGTGTCGTTGGCGTTGGCGGCCTTGAAACCAGTCAGGTCCGTGCGGCTGATGCCGATCGACACGGACAGGTGCTTGCAGAGATCCCCCGCGTACTGCGAGGTGAAGAGGCTCACCTGGGCGGGCTGCGCCGGGTAGGTGATCGACGTGGGTGTGGTCGAGCCGGGGCCGGTGAGCGCGTTGAGGCAGCTCTGCGCATCGCCCGCGGCGGACGCGCTGGAGGCGCCCGCGACCGCGGCGGTGGTGGCGACCGCGGTGGCGGCGAGTGAGATGGCGAGACGGCGAAGCTTGGCGTGCATTGTGGGTCCTCCCCCTGAGGCCGGGCCGATTGTCGGCCCGGTGATGAGAAGACGTCTGGAGAGGCGTTGAGGTTGTACGAGTTCAGGTAACTCCATAGATTGAGCGATATTGCGCATAAGGCGGGATTGCGGACAGTTATGACGAAGGCGCAGACTGGTTGGTGTGACGACGAGACTCTTTCCCGAAGACTTGGTCCTGCCCGTAGCCGCTCTCGGGCCGGAGAACCCGCTGCCGCCGTTGCGAAGCGTGCAAGAGCTGCACGACGTCGAGAACCTTGACGAGCTTCCCCAAGATCTCCGGGACAACGTCCAGTACGGACGCCTCCACAGCGTCTTGCCGTGCCTCGAGCAGGACGGCCACGGCCGGACCCGGGTGGAAGAGGCGCTACCCGCACTAGTCCTCGAGAACGACTTCCTGCGGGCCACAGTGCTCCCCGGTCTCGGTGGGCGGCTGTACTCGCTAGTGGACAAGACGTTCGACCAGGAACTCCTCTACCGGAATCCCGTACTGCAGCCGGCCAACCTGGCCCTACGGAACGCCTGGTTCGCAGGAGGCGTCGAGTGGAACCTGGGTAGTACTGGCCACTGGACCGGGACGTGCAGCCCAATGCACGCTGCACAGGTTGAAGGCCCGGACGGCAGCCCCATGCTTCGCCTGTGGGAGTGGGAGCGTAGTCGCGGTCTTGTCGTCCAGCTCGACTTCTGGCTTCCGAACGAGTCAGACCTGCTGTACGTCGGCGTACGCATCCAGAACCCGTCGGACCAGGTCGTACCCGTCTACTGGTGGTCGAACATCGCCGTCGAGCAATCGCCCGGCACCAGGGTCGTCGCGCCTGCGGATCAGGCCTGGCGGTTCGGATACGGCAGCCGGTTGGACCTGGTCGACGTACCTCAGTACGACGGGTTCGACCTCACGTATCCCATGCAACACCGCCGGGCCGTCGACTTCTTCTTCGAGCTACCGCCCGAGCAGCGCCCATGGATCGCCTCACTCGACGCCAGCGGCACGGGTCTCGTCCAGCTCTCGACGGAACGCCTGCGCGGCCGGAAGCTCTTCGTCTGGGGCGAGAGCGAAGGCGGTCGCAGATGGCAGGAGTGGCTCGCGCCGGGCATGGGTGGCGACGGCTACGCGGAGATCCAGGCGGGCCTTGCGCGGACGCAGATGGAACACCTGCCACTACCGGCCGAGACCAGTTGGTCCTGGCTAGAGGCGTACGGGCGGCTAGAGGTGGATCCCGAAGTCGTACACGCTGATGACTGGTCTGCCGCTACTGCCGGCGTGGACGCGGTCTGCGAGCTACGGCTGTCTGCAACCGACTTGGCCGAGCGCTACGACCGTTGGCTCGCAGTGGCTGACGGTCGACCTGGCGAGGCGTTGTTCACGGGATCGGGTTGGGGAGCTCTGGAGATTGCCCGGACCGACTGGAAGGTCTCACCCGGTACGCCGTTCGCGGAGGACTCGCAGACCGATAGAGAGCTAGCGTGGCTCCCGCTGTTGCAGGGGCGTCTACCGGAAACGGATCCGCTTGAGGCGCCC
Source organism: Kribbella sp. NBC_01245 (assembly GCF_036226525.1). Classification (NCBI taxonomy): domain Bacteria; kingdom Bacillati; phylum Actinomycetota; class Actinomycetes; order Propionibacteriales; family Kribbellaceae; genus Kribbella; species Kribbella sp. NBC_01245. The sequence goes on along the minus strand of NZ_CP108487.1, from coordinate 4,740,421 downwards.
GATGGAACTCTGGTGGCTTGGGCCTCTCGGTTAGAGCAAGCGGCCGACAACTGGCTCGTCTGGTACCACCGCGGAGTGGCCCGCTGGTACGACGGTAAGCAGACCGCTGCGGTCGAGGCCTGGCAGCAGTCGCTGGAACTCGCGGAGTCGCCTTGGGCCTTGCGGAATCTGGCCGTCGCCTACTTGAGCGAAGGCCGTACGGACGACGCGACCACGGCGTACCTGCGTGCCGTCGAGCTGGTGCCGGACAACCGCCCGCTGGCGATCGAGGCCCTCGACGTACTCGGGACGTCGGAAGAAGCCGCCGCCTTGCTCGATCGGTTGCCCGCGGATATCCGGCAGGACCCGCGAGTGCTGTTGGCGGAGGCCCGGCAAAGGCTGGCGCGAGGCGATGCCAAGGGCGCGGAAAGCCTGCTGGCACAGGGCATCGAGCTCCCCGGCCTACGCGAAGGCGCAAACCAGCTGGCCGAAATTTGGCGCTCCGTGCAGACGGCGCTCGGCACCGACGAACCCGTCCCACCGGCGTACAACTTCGGCATGTTCGAGAACTGAAATCGAATTTGTCATTACTTGCAGGAACCGACTTGGTACGTGTGGCGTCAAACCACTTGTGCGGGACCTCCCGGACGAGTAAGCCTTAGTCGACGATAGCGCCGCAAACCGGCGGTGCGTCGGGGGTGAGTGCCATGTGGATCGCAGTAATTGTCGGGTTCGGCTTGGTGCTGGTCATCACGACATGCATCATTGCCGACGTCGTTGCGGGCCGACCGAGGCGCAAGGCCGGCTCCGAGTTGACAGTGGGTGTGGTCACCCGGGTGCGGGGACCACTCCGGGGGCAAGCGGACGGTGGCGCACCGTCCGAGTTCATCGAGGTCACGGCGCAGTACTACACCCGGGGCAGCGAAGGCCCGTTCGAGGCCGTTCGCAGGTTTCCGGTCAGCGCCGGCAAGCTGTACGCCAAAGGTGAACGAGTGGTCGTCAGCTACGACTGCCGTCAGCCGCGCCGGGGTCAGATGACCGGCCGGATTCCTTACTGGCCGAGAAAGACCGACCAGGTGAGGCAGTCGCAGTAGTACTACGGCAAATGCGGTTCGAGTAGTCGGTGCAAGGTGGCGCGGCCGGTGACCAGGACGTGACTGGCGTCGGCCGCGGGCAGGCGGTCAGCCAGGTGGGCGACCGCCTCGCCCATGGTGATCGACAACGTCACCGCCAGCCGGAACTCGCGGCTCTCCTTGGCGCCGAACCGGCTGACCAGCAGGTCGCCGAACTCGGCCGCGTGATCGTCATCGAATTCGCCGGGCGTCGTCTCCAGATCGGGATCGCCCAGACCGCTGAGCGCCACCGCGCGGAAGCCCGGGTCGGTGCCGTGCATCTCGCGGAAGGTGTCCAGCGTGACGTCGACCGCCTCGCGCCAGCCGGTGACCGAGGTCATCCGCTCCCGGACGGCCTCGGCGTACCGGCGCTGGTTGCGTCGTTCGACGGCCTGCATCAACGCGCGTTTGTCCGGGAAGTACCGGTAGACGGAGCCGACCGCGATCCCGGCGCGACGGGCGATGCTGCTGGTCGAGGCGGTGTCGTAGCCGCGCTCGGTCACCTCGGTACAAGCCGCGTCGAGGATGCGCTCGACCTGCGCGCTGGCTCGGTCCTGCGTCGGCACCCGGCGCAGCGAGTACTCGAGTTGAACGGGCGGCTCGCCCGGCGAGATGGACGCCATAGCGCCATTGTGCCCCCGATCGACCGACAACGCTGTCACCCGCCGGTCACGTCCACCTTCTCGTCCCAGCGAATGGGATGGTCGTACATCCAGGCATGCGCCCTCTCACTCGCGACGAACCGCAACACCACCGGCATCATCAGATCGCGGAACACCCGCGCCACCGGCCCGGCGACCTTGTTGTTGCCGCGCTTCCGCGCATACGCGACCACCTTCTCGACCCGCTTCCGCCGCAACCGCTCGTACGCCGCGAAGGCCGCCGCCGGGTCGGGGAGATCGCGCAGGCACTTGGCCAGCACGATCGCGTCTTCGAAGGCGAGCGAGGCGCCCTGACCGGCACTGGGCGAGGTGGCGTGCGCGGCATCGCCGATCAGCACCACCGGGCCCTTCGACCAGACCGGGCTGGTCGGGATGTCGTGCACCGGATGCGCGCCGATCCGGCCGGTGGTGTTCTCGATGATCTGCCGGATCAGCGGCAGGTCGTCCGCGAACAACTCGAGCGCCCGGCGCTTCCACGCCTCGGCGGGAACGGCCGCCAGCTCGGCAGTCGTCGCCTCCGGATGCGCGAGGTTGGCGAACCAGTAGATCTCGCCGTCCTCGCGCACCAGGTACCCGAAGAACGCGCGCTTGCCGAAGACGAAGTGCTGGGTATCGGTCGTCGGCGCCAGCCCTTCAACCCGGCTGTAACCGCCGAGCCCGACCAATCCGGTGTACGCCGGAGCAGGCGCGTTCGGGTCGAGCAACGCGCGCGTTCGCGAATGGATGCCGTCGGCCCCTATCAGTACGTCTCCCGTGGCCTCACTGCCATCCGCGAAACGTGCCCGCACACCGCCCGGCAGAACGTCGTACGACGTGAGCGCCTTGCCGTAGTGGACGTCGATGCCGCGGGCAACGGCCGTGTCGCGGAGCGCCTTCTGCAACTCGTTCCGTTTGAGGCAGACGCTCACCGTGCCGTCGGCCAAGCGGAGGCCGTTCGCGACGGTGCCGAGGTGGCGGCCGTTTCCGTTGACCATCACCATCCTCGGCATCGGATGCCCGTCCGCGAGAGTGGCGAGGTCGATGTCGAGGGCCTTCAGCGCTTCGAGCCCATTCGACGCAGTGTTCAGGAACAGCCCGGTGTGGTAGGCGGGTCCGGCGTACGCCTCGAACACGTCGGCCTGCCAGCCGGCCCGCTGCAGAGCCATCGCCATCACCGGTCCGGCAATACCCGCGCCAATGACGAGTGCCTTCATTTCTTTGCTCCTTTCCAGAGCAGGTCGGTGATGACCCAACGCAGGAAGTTCTTGCCCATCGGGCGTAGCCGGGTGTTCTGGAACGAGGTCAGCCGCCAGCCCGTCGGCGTCCGGATCGCGGTCAACGTCTGGATCGAGTCGCGCACGGGCGAGGGTTTGGTCTTGCCGCGCATGATCGTGCCACCTCGGCCGACCAGCACCGCGAGATCCGGATGCGGGAAGCGGACCTTGACCTCGCCGACGAGTCGCGTGCCCTTCAGGAACTTGTCGAACAGCTCCTGGTGGAAGGACGCCAGCTCCGCCTTGGTCGTGAAGGAGGTGCCGTCGAAACCGATGAAGTCGATGTCGTCGGTGAACGGCGCGGCGAAGGCGGTGCCGTCGCCCGCGTTCCAGCCGGCCAGGAACTGCGCGAACAGTTCGCGTACTTCTTTATCGTCCGTGTTCATCATGAAGCTCCTTCAGTGATCGTGATGGTGTCGGCGCCGCCGGAGATGAGCACTTCGTAGCCGCCGTCGGTGCCGGGGTCGAGACCGTTGCCGATGGCCCCTAAGTGGTTGTCGTCGAGGGTGATCTTGGTGGCGCCCTTGGCGAGGCGCAGTCGCACCGGTACGCCGCTGGGCCGTTCGATCCGCAGGTCTTTGACCGAGCCAAGCCGTACGACGCAGGGAGTCGGCCCGAGCTTCAGGTGCGCATGGGCTAGACCGGAGTGGAACGACAACGACTGCAACCGCAGGTCGGCTAGGTCGGCCGTGAGTTGGGCGCCACCGCCGTGGACGTCGATCGACCAGGTCAGGTCGCGAGCCAGCCGGACGGTGTTGGCGCGTGGGCGTCGCAGCAACCGCGCGCCGAGCGGGTACTCGACATGCACGTTGTGCTCGCTCGCCCAGACCACCGGCAACGGGGCTGCGAACTCGCCCTCGAGAATGCCGTCCAGCTCGTCGCCACCGGCCAGGTGCAACCCTTCCAGGCCGTTGTCGAAACTCAGTCTCGCCGTGTCCAGATCGGTCCGGCGTGGCACCACCACATGCGCCTCCCGGATGCCGGAGGAGGTTGCGTAGGTCATCTCGGTTCCTCTCGTTCGTTCAGTACTTCGAGAATGTTCCTGAGGTGCCGACCGACGCCTCGGTCAGATGTCCTAAGTACCTCCTCAGATCTCGCCCGAAAGACGTAGGCTGCCGCAATGGGCGAGCGGCGGTTCGTGGGGCGGCGGGACGCGTTGGCGCGGCTCGACGAGGCCGTACAGACGGCCGGCGCCGGGGTGCCGCAGGTGGTCGTCATCGGTGCCGACGCGGGCATCGGCAAGTCGACCCTGATGGCTCATTTCGCCGACCGCCTCGGTGAAGGCGACGCCCGGATCCTGCGCACGGCCGCCATCGAGCTCGGCACCCAAGGCCTACCCCTCGCGCCCGTGACCATGGCCTTGCGGCAGCTGCACCCGTTGCCCGAGGCTTTCCGCGACCTGGATCAACTACTGCCGGAGTACGCCGACGGGCAAGGCCTCGACCGGGCCCGGATGTTCGAGTTGTTCGGCGCGCTCCTGGGCCACCTCGGCGGCGAACGCCTGCTGGTCTGGCTCATCGACGACCTGCACTGGGCGGACCCGTCGACCCGCGAGCTGCTCGGCTACCTGGCTCGTACGCTCCAGGCCTCCCGTGTCCTGATCGTTCCGGCCTATCGCGCCGACGGGCTCGACCGGAACCACCCGCTACGCCCATTCCTCGCCGAGCTACACCGCCTCCCGGAGGTCGCGAAGATCGACCTGCCGCCCTTCACCCGCGCCGAGACCGCCGAACTCGTACGAGCAACGATCGGCCCGCGAGCCACGGACGAACTGATCGACCGAGTGCACCTGCGTTCCGGCGGCAACGCGTTCATGGCGGCCGAACTCGCCCTCACACCAGCCGGCGGCCTGCCCGACAGCCTCCGGGACCTCATGAGCGCGCGGATCGACCAGCTCGACGAGACCACGCGGTACGTCGTACAGCGGGCTGCCGTCGGTGGGCGGTCGATCTCGCATCCATTGCTGGCGGCGATCTCGGGTCTACCGGCGGCCGAGTTGTTCCAGGCGCTGCGGCAGGCGGCGGATCAGCGAGTGCTGCTGCCGGAAGGCGCGGGATACGCATTCCGGCACGGGCTTGTCCGCGAGGCGGTTCTCGACGAGCTGCTGCCCGCCGAGCGAACGGCCCTGCACCGGGTCTGCGCCGAGGCGCTCGAGGCCGATCCGGCTTTGGCCGAGCCCGAGCGGTATGCGGCCGAGTTGGCCTACCACTGGTACGAGTCGGGCAACGCGGCCAAAGCCTTGCCCGCGCTAATCAAAGCCGCCGACGAGGCCGGGCGCATCCCGGCGTACGCGGAGAAGGCGCAACAACTCGGCCGCGCCCTGAGTCTTTGGGACAAAGTGACCCCGGCAGGGCTGGACCGGCTGGCGTTGTACGAGCAGGCGATCGAAGCGGCCGGCTGGGCCGCGGATCCCTTGCAGAGCTTGGATCTGATCGATCGGGCCGTCGATCACACTGCTGATCCCGAACGGCTGGCGATGTTGTTCGGGCATCGTGGTCTGGCCCTGCACAGCCTCGATCGCGATGGCGCTCTGGTCGCGGCCGAGGAGGCGCTCGCCTTGTTGCCTGAGGCACCGACCTTGGGCCGCGCCCGAGTGCTAGACCTGCTCGCCAGTGTTTTCACCCTGCGCGGACGGACGACGGTCGCCATCGAGACCGCGACCGAAGCGGCCGAGATCGCCGCGCAGCTGGGTGATCGCCCACTCGAGGCCGCCGCCCGGACGACGTGTGGTTGGGCGCTCACCATGCTCGGCTCGTACGACGAGGGGCTCGCCGCGCTGGAGGTCGCCCGGCTGCGCGCCGATGGGGATCAGCGCCAGCTCGCCCGGGTGGACCTCAACCTCGCCACGGCGTACGAAGCGGCCGGCCGGTACGACGACGCGGTGACCGCCGCGCGGATCGGTCTTGCCTCGGCGCGCGCCTCCGGACTGCTCCGGGGATTCGGCGGAGTGCTGGCGGCCTGCCTGGCGACGGCCCTGACCGCGCTAGGCCGTTGGGATGAGGCGCTGGCGGCCGCAGCGGACGGCCTTGCCCTCGATCCGCCGGGGATGAGCGCGGCCGCGTTGCACACCGTACGAGCCGAGATCGCCTTCGGGCGTGGGGATTTCGCCGCCGCGCGGGAAGAACTGACCCTCGCGCGTTCGGTTGGCGGCGGTGCCTCGGATCTCTCGCCGGGGAGCCTGATGGCCGTTCGGCAGCAGGCGGAGTTGGCTCTTGCCGAAGGGCGTCCCGACGAGGCGCGCGCCACGGTCGCCGGTGCGCTGGGGATCGCGCTCGAGCGCGGAACGCCGCCGCACGCCTGGGCCCTCGTTGCCACTGGAGCGCGGATCCAACGGTTGGCAGGCGTACAACAAGAAGCGCTGGAGGAGACGGCCAAGGCGTTGCGGGCCGACTCGCCCGCGCTCGCGGCGTACCAGCTGCTTTTCGCGGCCGAGCTGTCCGGATCGAACTGGCCCGCCGTGGCAGCAGCCTGGGCGTCGATCGGCCACCAGCAACGTACGGCGGACGCGGAGGTGCTCGCGGCGGCCGAGGCGCTGGCCACCGGTGATCGCACGGCGGCCGCCGATTGGTTGCGGTCGGCAATGACCCGCTGCGACCAACTCGGCGCCGAACCGCTCCGCGGCCAGGCCGAAGCACTCGCCCGCGGCGGCCACCTCTCCCTGCCGACCACAGAGCCCCAACAGGAGAGGACAGCCGGCCTCACGGAGCGCGAGACCGAAGTGCTGCGCCTGGTCGCGGCCGGCCGGTCGAACAAGCAGATCGCCGACGAGCTCTTCGTCAGCGCCAAGACCGTCAGCGTGCACGTGTCGAACATCCTCGCAAAGTTCGGTGTCGCCAGCCGTGGTGAGGCCGCCGCCACCGCCCATCGCCTCCACCTCTTCGACTGACGCCGGTCTCTCCCTTCGGGAAAGTGTCGGTGGTAGCCGCCACCATTGGTGGAGTGTCCAGGTACCGGCTTGTCCCGACCCCGGCGCAGGAGACTGCGCTGCTGGGGCACTGCGGCCATGCCCGGTATGTGTGGAATTTGGGACTGGAACAACGGTTGATGTGGCGACCGGGACGGCCACCCACACCAGGGTATGTGGCCCAGGCGGCGCAACTGACCGAGGCGAGGGCGGCGGAGCCGTGGTTGGCGGCGGGGTCGCAGATGGTGCAGCAGCAAGCGCTGCGCGACCTGGACCAGGCGTGGCGAACCTATTGGGGCGGCACCCACCACAAGCCGACCTGGCGCAGGGCCGGCCAACATGAGGGATTCCGCATCGTCGGGTCGCAGGCCCAGCGGTTGGAACGGTTGAACCGTAAGTGGGGCCGGGTGCTGGTGCCGAAAACCGGCTGGATCAAGTTCCGCTGGTCGCGCAAGATACCCGACGCCAAGTCGTACCGGATCACCCGGGACTCGACGGGGCGTTGGCACATCGCCTTCGCCGCCATCCCCGACCCGATCCCGGCACCCGGGACCGGTGAGGTCGTCGGGGTGGACCGGGGTGTTGCCGTGTCGGCGGTACTGTCCACCGGTGAGCTGCTCGCGTGTCCCGGGCTGCGCGCCAGCGAGCAGGCGCGGCTGAAGCGGCTGCAACGGCAACTCGGGCGGTGCCTGCGCGGGTCGAACCGGCGCACCCGGATCAAGACAGCCATCGCTCGGCTGCGGGCGCGCGAAGCCGACCGGCGCAAGGATTGGGTCGAGAAGACCTCCACCCACCTCGTCCGCTGGTTTGACCTGATCAGGGTCGAGGACCTCAAGATCCGCAACATGACCCGCTCGGTTAGCGGCACCGTCGAGCAGCCGGGCCGCAACGTCCGGGCCAAGGCCGGGCTGAACCGGGGCATCCTCGCTCAGGGGTGGGGACTGCTTGTCACTCGGTTGGAGCAGAAAGCGCCGGGTCGGGTCGAGCGGGTCAACCCGGCGTATACGAGTCAGACGTGCGCGGAGTGCGGGCATTGCGCGTCGGAGAACCGCGAGAGCCAAGCGGTGTTCCGATGCGTTGTCTGCGGGCATACCGCGCATGCTGATGTGAATGCAGCTAGGAACATCGCGGCCGGACGGGCCGTGACTGCACGCCGAGGCACGAGGTCTGTGCCGTTGAAGCGTGAACCACATCTCGCTACCTCCGCGTAGTGGGATGATTCCCCCACCCTCAGGCAGGGGAGGACGTCAACGAGGTGCGATCTTCTGAAACCCGCCCAAGCAGGAGATAGGAGCCAAAATGCTGTCTCGTCGTTCTCTGGTCGCCGGAGCGGTGTCGGTCGCGGTAGCGCTGACCGGTGTCGCCTGGCCCAGCGCGGATCGCACGGCGGGCGGTGTGCACCTGAACCAGACCCAGTTCATCGGTGCGCACAACGCCTACCACCGCGAGCTTTCCGACGCGGAGAAGAAGATCCAGCTCAGCCAGGATCCGAATGCCGGCAACATCTGGTATTCGCACGCCTCGCTGCCCGACCAGCTCGGTGCGCAGAACATTCGCGCGCTGGAGCTCGACTTGTTCCCGGATCCGGCCGGCGGCCTCTACGCCAACCCGCTGCTGCGCCGCCTTGCCGGACTGCCCGCGCTGACCGATCCCGAGCTGGCCAAGCCCGGGATCAAGGTCATGCACATCGCGGACTTCGACTACAACACCACCTGCCGGTCCTTCGTTCGTTGCCTCCAGCAAGTGAAGACCTGGTCGGACGCGAACCCCCGGCACACGCCGATCGTGATCCAGCTCGAGCTGAAGCAGTCCGACCCGCGCATCGTCGCGGCCGGTGGTGCGCAGAGCCCGCCTTGGGACGCGACCCAGCTCAACGGCATCGACACCGAGATCCGGTCGGTCTTCGGGCCCGGCGACCTGCTCACGCCGGACGACGTACGACGTCCCGGGCTGACGTTGGAGCAGTCGGTGCTGACCAAGGGCTGGCCGAAGGTCGACGACATTCGCGGCAAGGTGATGTTCTTCTTCGACAACGGCGGGCCTGGTGCGATCCGGGACGCCTACCGTGCCGATCGGCCCAATCTGGAGGGCCGGGCGGTCTTCACGCGCGGTCCCGAGGGGCAGCCGGATGCGGCCGTCACGATGGTGAACGATCCGCGCGGCGCCAACGCGACCGAGATCCAGCGGCTGGTGCGCAAGGGCTACCTGGTCCGGACCCGCTCAGACGAGCCCATGAGCACGATCCTGACTAAGGACTTCAGCCGTGTCGGCATCGCGCTCGGCAGCGGCGCGCAGGTGGTGACGACCGACTTCCCGGTGGTCGGGATGGCCGCGCGCTACGACAGCGACTTCGTGGCGCAACTGCCCGGCGCGGTCGCCGTACGATGCAATCCTGTCGCGGCGGCGGCCCGCTGCCGCGACCACTCGCTACAACGGTAGGAGGCGTCGTGTCGGAGCATGTGGTGGACGTGGTGTGGGCCCGTGGTGAGCATGAGTTCACCTATCAGACCTACAGCCGGGATCACGAGTGGCGCTTCGATGGCGGTGTCACCGTGGCCGGCTCGGCCAATCCGGCGTACCTCGGTAGTGAGGCTCTGGTCGATCCGGAAGAGGCGTTCGTGGCGGCGTTGTCGTCTTGCCACATGCTGACGTTCCTCTCGATCGCGGCGAAGAAGCGGCTGGTGGTCGACTCGTACGCCGATCACGCGGTCGGTCAGATGGAGAAGAACGAGAAGGGCAAGCTCGCCATCACGAAGGTGGTGCTCAACCCGGAGATCGTGTTCGCGGGCGAGACGCCGGACGCGGAGGCGCTGGGGCGGATGCATCACCGGTCGCACGAGGAGTGCTTCATCGCGAACTCCGTGCTGACCGAGGTGACGGTCGCGGGCTACTGACAAATGAGAACGGCTGGTCACCCAGAGCCTCGCGCATGAGCTCCGGATGACCAGCCGGCCTACTGGCGACGAACAGACGGCGCGCGCAACAGGGGCGCCTCTAGCGACGTGCGACTCCCGTACGGTCTGACTCGGTGGGAAAGACCGGCCGGTGCGCCGCCTGTTCGTCGGGACCGGTTACCGCGTCATTCGGCGGCGACGTTGGGCCGGTCGTCTGGGCAGCCGGCATGGGCCGGCTCGGGCTGCGATTCGTTGCTGGCGGCATCGTCTTCGGCCCGGGGCAGTTGCACCGGTTCCGTCGCGATGGCCGTCATCAGTCGGTGGATCGTCATGCCCAAGAGACGGCTGGACCTAGGGTTCTATGACGCGGGTTTTGAATGTGACCTAGGTCACGTCTCGTCGAGACCGTCCGGCCGGAGCGGGACGAGCGCCCGCGCCTCGTCGTAGGTGGCGCCGGTGAGTTCGACCAGGTCGACGATGGTCGAGCGGATCTGGCCGAGGACGACGACGGCCGAGAGCGAGTTCGGCGTGGGCATCTCGGCGGTACGGCGGCCGAGCTCGCCGAGGATGCGGTGGGCGGCGACGCGGGCGTTCGGCTCGAACAGGGATTCCGCGATCAGCCGGGTGCCGTCGGCGAGGCGCTCCAGCAGGGCCGGGTACTCCGCGGGCATCCGTTCGTCCCGCCAAATCGACACGGCCGCCCGGCGGACCAGCACCCGGACATTGCGAATCGCCCGGTCGAGCGGGATGACCAGGTCGGCGATCTGCTGGACCCGCCCCTTATGCCTACGCCGGAACGGCGACATCCGGACGACAGCGACCCCCTCCGCCGCCGCGCTGCGGAGATCGTCGAGCAGGGATTCGCTGGCTCGCGCCCGGCGCAGAGCGTCTTTGGCCGCGTCCCCGTCGTGGGCCGCGAGGCTGTCGGCGGTTTCCAGCAGGATGGAGGCGAGTTCGTTGAGGACCTCGGTCGCCTGTTGGCGGGGACGGCGGATGGGTGCTACCGGCGCGATCGTGGCGGCAGCCAGGGCGACGGCGCCGCCGAGGGCGGCGTCCAACCAGCGGCTGAAGCCGGCACCGGGGTCGGGGAGAAGCGTGGTGACCATGGCGGCCTGGATGCCCGCTTGGGTGACCATCAGACCGCCAGCACCGAGGAGTACGGCGAGGCTCATGGCCAGTGCGACCACGAAGATGATCTGCCAGACGCCCGTGCCGAAGAAGTGGACGAACAGGTCGCCCACGCCTACTCCGACGGCCACCCCGACCATGACCTCGGCGACTCGGCGGAGGCGCTGGCCGAAGCTGAAGCCGAGGCAGACCATGGCGGCGACAGGCGCGAAGAACGGCATCTCATGGCCGAGGACGTACCGCGCCAGACCCCACGCGACGCCCGCGGCCAGGGCGCACTGCGCGACGAAGAACGCGCGGTCCTTCAGCCGGGTGACCCGCCGCCGAATCGACGCCCGAGACCGCCGAGCAGCCAACGGCGCCACGTCATCCCGAAGCTCCCGCAACTGCTCCAACGTCAACCGAACCGGATCCACGCCTACATCATCAACTACGCCGACTGGCGGTGAGGGTGCAGCCGTGGGCGGGAGTAAGGGTCACGTTGCGGGGTTTGGGGGGTTCGGGGGTGGGGTTGGGGGCGCGGAGATCATGGCGGGTGAGGGTGGCTCGGAGGATTTCGGTGGATTCGAGCAGGGAGAAGCCGGCGCCGAGGCAGCGTCGTACGCCGCCGCCGAAAGGGATCCAGGGGGCGGCCGGGTTGTCGCCGAGGAAGCGCTCCGGGCGGAACTCGTCCGGCTCGGGGTAGTGCGCCGGATCGCTGTGGACCAACCCGATGCCCGCCATCACCGTCGTACCTCTCGGCAACTCGTATCCACCGACCGACGTCGCCTCCGCCAGCCGCCGGCTCACCTGGTAGATCACCGGATGCCGCCGCAGCGACTCCTTCGTCACCGCCTCCAGATACTCGTCGTCACCATCCTGCGCCTTCCGCATCACGTCCGGCATCCTGGCCAGATCGTGGAACGCCCAGGCCAAGGACGTCGCCGTCGTCTCATGCCCGGCCAGGAGCAACGTGACGAGTTGATCCCGCAGCTCGACGTCCGACCACTCGCCGTTCTGCAAAAGCCTGGACAGTACGTCGGTACGCCCGGCCAGATCCGGGCTCACCCGTCTCGCCGCGATTTCGTCGTACAGGGTCGCGTCCGCCTCGCGTTGCGCGCCGACGTAGTGCCGCCAGGGCGGATACTTCAGCAGTCGCGGATAGAACCCGCCCAGCATGATGACGGGATCAACCGAGACGACCCGATCGAGCAGCGGCCGGAGCCGATCCAGCCGATCGCCGTCGGTCATCCCGAACACCACCTGCAGGATGATCTCGAGCGTGAGCGCGCGCATCCGGTCGTGCACGCGGAACGGCTGATTCGCCGGCCAACTCTCGACCTCGGCCACCGCGAGACGGGCGATCAGCTCGCGATAACCGCGCAGCGCGTGGCCGTGGAACGCGGGCATCAGCTGTTTGCGCATGCGCAGGTGGGCGTCTTCGTCGAGCAGCAGCAGCGAGTTGTCGCCCATGATCGGCCGCAACACCACATTGCCCTCGCCGGTATGTGCGGTGGTGATCGGCTGGGCGAACAACTCGCGGATATGGACCGGATCGCTGAGGACGACACAGACCCGGCCGCGCGGCACGATCCGGATCGTTGCCACGTCGCCGTATCGCCGCCGCACCGCGGGCAAATACCAGGCCCGGTGTCTGGCGAACATGACCGTCTGCACCATCATCGGCAGCCGTGGACCCGGCGGCAGTGCGCGGGCCGTTTCCCGATCGAGCGTGCGAGTGTCGAGCAGAGGCGTCGTCACCACTCCACGGTAGGCGGGACGCTTGCGTACGGCGACCCGGATGGACAAGGTGGAGGTATGACGGAGAACAACGGCGAGTACAGCGTCGACGACGAGAACCAGCTGCAGCCCGAGGACACCTTGGACGACCGCGGGGTGGCCGACGTGCTGGACGAGGGCTATTCCCCGGCCGAGAAGTGGTCACCGGCCGAAGGGTTCGGCAACACCGCGGAAGAGGCGCTGGAAGGGGAAACGCTCGACCAGCGGCTTGCCCAGGAAGAGCCCGAGCTCGACCCGTACGCCGAGGAGGACACCGAGAACGTCGGCGGTCCCGAGGTCGGCGGTGTGCGTTCCGGCCGGCTGGTCGCGCCCGACGAAGGCTTGTCGTCCGACGAGGACAGTGACCTGGTCGCCGAGGACGTCGGTATCGACGGCGCGGGCGCCAGCGCGGAAGAGGCCGCGGTTCACGTCGTGGACGAGGAAGACGATCTGTACGAGGACTGACCCGCCATTGCCGCGATGAGCCGCGGGAGTTGGTCAGGCTGGGCCGGGTCCAACCCCGTCAGCCGCCCGACCTGCCGGAGCCGGTAGTCGACGGTGTTCGCGTGGACGTGCAGCGCGGCCGCCGTACGACGCCGGCTCCGTCCTGTGTCGAGGTACGTCGGTGCCGGAGTTTGCGGCGGGCGGCGATGCGTGGATCCGTACCGGGCTCGCTCTCGTCCGGATGCGGTCCGACGGCCAGCCCGAGTACGACGACACCACCTTCACCGACGTACGCCGGAACTCACTCGCCTAACCCCTTTCCCGCGAGTGGTCATACGCGACCACTCGCGGGATAAAGGGGACTACGCGCGCTTGAAGCGGAACGTCAGGATCTGGAACGGGCGGAGCTCGAAGGAGACGCCGCCGTCGACCAGTTCGCGGTCGGCGAGTGGGCGCTCCAGCAGGTCCACCTCGGTCACCGAGGCGGCGGCGAATCCGGCGGTCAGCGTCGCCCGGGAGCGACCACCGCTGGACTCGTACAGCCGGACGACCACGTCGCCGGACTGGTCGTCGGCCAGCTTGACCGCCTCGACGATGACGTTTCCATTGTCAACGGCAACGATCGGCGCAGGCGCGGCCGCACCGCTGACGACACGTTCCGGCAGGTTGATCCGGTAACCCTCTTCGACGGCCTCCGGAATCCCCGCACCCACCACCAACGCGTAGTTGATGACGTGCACACCCTGGTCGGTCTGCGGGTCGGGGAACCGCGGCGCGCGAATGACCGACAGCCGGATGTTGGTCGTCGTACCACCGTCCTCGCGGGCCGTGCGAGTGATGTCGTGCCCGTACGTCGAGTCGTTCACCACGGCAACGCCGTACCCGGGCTCGCCCACGTGCACCCAGCGATGCGCCGCGATCTCGAACTTGGCCGCGTCCCACGAGGTGTTCTGGTGGGTCGGGCGGAAGATGTGCCCGAACTGCGTCTCCGAGGCCGAGCGATCCGCGTGGATGTCCACCGGGAAGGCCGCCTTGAGGAACTTCTCCGACTCGTGCCAGTCGACCGAGGTCTCGATGTCGACCCGCTTCGTGCCCGGGCGCAACCGCAGCGTCTGGGTGATGCTGGACCGGTTGAACGAGCGCTTCACCACGACCGAGGCCGCGCCGTCGCCATCCTCGTCCGGTCCGCTGAACTCGACCGAGTCGACCTCGGTGATGTCGCGGACGTTGTTCTTGTAGAACGAGTCGACGTCCCACGCATCCCACTGGTTCGGCGTGTCCACGTGGATCTGCAGCAGGTTCGCCACGTTGCCCGGGGCAACGACCTCACGCTCGGCCGCGATGTCGTACACCGAAGTGATCAGACCACGCTCGTCCACAGTCACGCGGATCACGCCGTTGTCGAGGACACCACCCTCGATCGTGACGGGCGCGTCATCGCTAATCCGGGGACCGGCACCAAGGGCAGCCACACCACCACGGCTATGCGGCGCCGCGTTGAACACGACCGGCTCGAACCCAACACCTGCCAGCGCCTTCAAAGAGTTGCCGATGATCGACTCGAGCTCCTCGGCGACCTTGGCGTACGTCGCCTCGGCCTCGCGGTGCACCCAGGAGATCGAGCTACCCGGCAGGATGTCGTGGAACTGGTTGAGCAGTACGACCTTCCAGAGCCGGTCGAACTCCTCATACGGATAGCTGTCGAGCTTGCCGGCCACTACCGCGCTTGCGGCCCATAGCTCGGCCTCGCGCAGCAGGTGCTCGCTACGACGGTTGCCCTGCTTGGTCTTGGCCTGAGACGTGTACGTCGCCCGGTGGATCTCCAGGTAGAGCTCGCCGGACCACACGGGCGCATTCGGGTACTCGGCCTCTGCCGCGCTGAAGAACTCCGTGGGCGACTCGATCGTCACCTTCGGGCTTGACTCCAGGTTGGCCACCCGACGAGCCGTCGCGACGAACTCACGGGTGGGGCCGCCGCCGCCATCGCCGTACCCGAAGGGCACCAGAGATCGCGTGGCCGAACCGTTCTCGGCGAAGTTGCGCTGGGCGTGGGCGAGCTCCCGGCCGGACAGGTCCGAGTTGTACGTGTCGATCGGCGGGAAGTGCGTGAAGACGCGGGTGCCGTCCAGACCCTCCCACCAGAACGTGTGGTGGGGGAAACGGTTCTCCTTGTTCCAGGAGATCTTCTGGGTCAGGAACCACTTGGAGCCGGACAACTTCACCAGCTGCGGCAATGCGGCCGTGTAGCCGAAGGAGTCCGGCAGCCAGACCTCTTGGGTGTCGATGCCGTACTCGTCCAGGAAGAACCGCTTGCCGTGGATGAACTGCCGCGCGAGCGCTTCACCGCCCGGCAGGTTGGTGTCGGACTCGACCCACATACCGCCGACCGGGACGATCGTGCCGTCGGCCACGGCCTTCTTGAGCCGCTCCCAGACCTCCGGGTAGTTCTCCTTCACCCACGCGTGCTGCTGAGCCTGGGAGAACGCGAAGACCAGCTCCGGGTACTCCTGCGCCAGCGTGGCGACGTTCGAGACCGTACGGGCCACCTTGCGCTTGGTCTCCCGCAGCGGCCAGAGCCAGGCGGAGTCGATGTGCGCGTGTCCGACGGCCGAGAGCTGGTGGGCGCTCGCATGGGCCGGACGGCTCAGTACGTCGGTGAGCTCCGCGCGGGCGTCCTCGGCGGTTCCCGCGACGTTCTCGTAGTCGAGGACGTCGAGCGAACGGCTGATCGCCCGGAGGATCTCCCGACGACGCGGCTCGCTCTCCGGCAGTTCCTTCTGCAGGCCGTCCAGCGCCACCAGGTCGAGGACGAGATCCCAGACCTGCGCGTGGAAGATGGCCAGATCGGCCCGGCGCAGCTCGTAGATGGGCTTACCGCCCGGCTTCGGCTTGCTGCCGAGGTCCTCGATCGGGGCGAACGCGTTCCAGCCGAGCACCTCGGGGTTCGCGGCGGCCTCGACGTAGAACTCGACCGAGTCACCCGGCGCGGCCGGATCGCCGTCGGGCCCGAGGATCGAGAGCGGGGCGTACGTCTGGCGCGGGTGCAGCCCCTTCAGCGGTACGCCGGCGGTGGTGTGCACGAGACCTTCCGCGGAGAAGCCCGGTCCGCCGCTGAAGCCGAGGTCGATGACCGCCTCGATCTCCTGGCCGGCCCAGTCCGCCGGGACCTGCCCGCTGAAGTGGAACCAGGCGGTACCCCAGGCAGGGCCCCACGGCGTACCGATCGCAGCCGGTTCGTAGTCGGCGGCGAGGGCCTCGGCGGGCGGCACGGGCTCACCCGGCGCGTGCCAGACCTTGATGTCGAGCGGTACGGCGGCGCCGTAGATCGCGGGGCGGATGCGCTCCTTCAGGGCGCGCTTGAGCCGCTCCTCGATGAGTGATCGGTCGTCGTGCACGAAGTCCTCCGGGGAATGGTCCTACCTATGTTCGTCGATGACAACGCTGTCACACCGAGGTGGGGCCCGTCTAGACGGCACGGATTCTTCTCGCGGGGAGGCGGCCGGGGCGAATGCCGACTACCCTCGCCCCATGGATCGCCGATCGTTCCTCGGTGCCGCCGTCGCCGGCGCCGCGGCCGTCGTGACGCCCGGGTGCTCCCGTGGCCGCTCCGACGAACCAGCCCCCTCGTTCGCAGCCAAGCTCGCCACCGGCAATGCCGATGGCGTCTACGACAAGTACGGGAAGGGTCTGGCCAAGCTCGTATCCGAGGTGACGGGCACGGAGCTGTCCACCATCCGGACGGACGGGTCGGTCGAGAACCTCAAACTGCTCGGGCAGAACGGCGGTGCCGATCTCGCCTTCAGCCTGGCCGATTCGGCCGCCGACGCCTACGAGGGCAGGGCGGGTTTCCTCAAGACCGGGGTGATCCCGATGCGGGCCCTCGCGCGCACGCACGACAACTACGTGCACGTGATCGTGCCACTCAAGTCGGAGATCGAGAGCCTGCCCCAGCTGGTCGGCAAGCGGGTCAACATCGGCTCCCTGAACTCGGGCACCTTGGTGGTCGCGACACGGCTGCTGAGCATGTCGGGCATCAAGTCGACCGAGTACATCCCGTCCCACCTCGATCTGAAGGCTGCGACGGTCGCGCTGCGGACGGATAAGATCGACGCGCTGATCTGGAGCGGCGGTCTGCCGACCGATCCGATCACCGACTTGCAGAGCCAACTGGGTTTCAAGCTGATCGACATCGGCCCGCAGGCCACGAAGGTGGCCAGCCGGCGAATCGGCAACTACGTGCTGACCCAGATTCCGCCATCGGTCTACGGCACGTCGAGCTCGGTCAACACCCTGTCCGTGCCGAACTACCTGCTCTGCCGGTTCGGCCTGCCCGACCCCTGGGCCTGGTGGACCGTCAACACGTTGTTCCGCCGCCAGGCCGACCTGACCAAGTTCCACGTCGAGGCCGGCTCGCTGGACCCGCGCTCCGCCATCGCCACCATGCCGGTCCCGCTGCACCCCGCCGCCGAGCGCTGGTACCGGGCCAACCACACCTAAAGCGGATCAGCGGCGGTGCTGGGCCTCCAACGGCATCAGCATCGGCGCCGGATCCAGCGCGGGCAGCCGGATCTCGATCACCAGGCCACCACCGGCGCCTGGCGTGGCCACCACGCGACCGCCGACCCGGGTCGCTTCCGCCCGGACGATGGCCAGGCCCAGACCCGTACCGGGCATCTCACGGTGGTGGGTGCTGCGCCAGAACCGCTCGCCGATCTTCTTCAGGTCGTTCGAGCTGAGGCCGAGACCGTGGTCGCGGACCTGGAGCACCACTTCGTCGGAATCGCGCAGCACCGAGACCTCGACCGGCGGCTGGCCGTACTTGGCGGCGTTGTCGAGCAGTACGTCGAGGATGTCGTCGATCTCGAGCTCGGACGCGACCCGGCCCGGCTGCATCTTGCCGACGATCAGCTCGAGGTCGTCGGCGGCGTACACCGCGGACCAGCCGACCAGCCGCTCGCCGACGGCCTCGGCCAGGTCCATGCCCTCGGCGTCGCTCTCGTCGACCGGGCGATCCGAACCGGCCAGCCGGGACAGCCGCTGCACGATCCGGCCGAGCCGGTCGATATCCGCGAGGGCGAACCGCGCGGTCGGCGACAGCCGGGACAGGCCTTCGATGTGGATCCGCGCCGAGGTCAGCGGCGTACGGAGCTGATGGGACGCGTCGGCCACGAACTCACGCTCGCGCTGGCGGGACTGGTTCAGGCTCAACGCCATCGAGTTGAAGCTGTCGCCCAGGCGCCGCAGCTCGGGCGCGCGGCCGTCCGTACGGACCCGGATGTCGAGCGCGCCACGGGCCACCTGGTGAGTCGCGTTGTCGAGGTCCTGGAGCGGGCGCAGCACCCAGCGGCTGACCGGCCGGACCACACCCAGCACGACGAGGCCGAGGCTGAGCAGCAGACCGCCGAGCACGACCAGCAGCCAGCGCTGTACGTCGGCGCGGCCCTCGTCGGTCGGGACCACCAGCACGGCGGCACCGAGCACGCGCCCGTTGTTCACCACCGGACGGGAGACGAGCATGTCGCCGGTCCGCCAGGGCCAGAGCGCGGGTGGTTCCTCGTTCAGCCGGCCGGCCAGGGTGCGGTCGAGCTCGGTCTTGAGTTTGGGCTCCTTCACGTTGATACCGGAACGCGAGGTGGCGATCACCCGCATATCGACGTCGACGATGAAGACCGGGGTGTTGTAGAGCTTGTGATAGCGCACGGCGAGCTGCCGAAGGGTCGCGATATCGCCCGACTGCAAGGGCGATTCGGCCACGTCGGCGAACCAGTCCGCGTCGTTGCTGCGGGAGACGAAGAGCGTGCGGGACGCGCCCGATGCCACGTAATTGGCCAACGGAAGGGAGGCGGCGATGGCCAGCAGGATGACCAACGGAACCAGGGACTGCAGCAGGCGGCGGCGCACGGATCAGTCCTCGGTCCTCAATCCGCGCCCAGGCGGTAGCCGACACCCCGGATGGTCTGGACGAGTTCCGGCCGGCCGAGTTTCGCCCGCAGGCTCGCCACGTGCACGTCCATCGTCCGCGACGAGGCCTCGAACACCGACTGCCAGGCGTACAGCGCGACCTGTTCGCGCGGCACCACCCGGCCGTGGTGGGAGGCGAGCACCGCGAGCACGTCGAATTCCTTCCGGGTCAGGGTGATCGGCTTACTCGCCACCTCGACCGTCCGGGCCTCGATATCCACGGTCAGGTCGCCGACCGTGACCCGCGGACGCGGCTGCAACAAGCCGGTCCGGCGTAGTACCGCGTCGATCCGGGCCAGCAGTTCGGAGATCGCGAAGGGCTTCACGACGTAGTCGTCGGCACCACTGCGCAATCCCCGGACCCGGTCAGCTGCCTCACCCCTGGCCGTGACGGCGATGACCGGAACGTCGGAGACGGTCCGGATCTGGCGGCACACGTTGATGCCGTCTCCGTCGGGCAGCCCGAGATCGAGTAGCACCAGATCGCCAGGGTCGGCGGCCAGTGCTTCGGCGGCGGTCCGCACGTGCGTGACCACCAGGCCATATCGTCTCAACGCAGGGATGAGCGCATTCGCGATGTCGAGATCATCCTCGACCAGCAAGATCCTCACGGCGCCGCTCATGGGGGTGATCGTAGGGCACCGCCGGTAAGACGTGTGTGTCAGATCTTGGTTAAGAGCCGATCTGTAATCTCCATGCCCTGAGTCGGGCACACCTAGCCTTCGGGCACAGGAGGGAGCGGAACGATGACTGTCGGTATCGGAGGTGGTGGCGGTAAAACGCTGTCCGAGGCCGACATCGCCGGGTTCGAGCAGGAACGTCCGGCGCGAAATCTGCACCGGGTCCTGGACCTGGCGGTGTCTGTCTGGTGTGCCGCCGTAAGTGTTGGCGTGCTGCTTCAGGTGTTCTTCCCGATCCCTACCGGCACGCAGTACTACCTTGTCCTCTTCCTCGCCGCCGTCCTGCCGATCACCCTGCTCTGCTACCGCGGCTGGAAAGTCCCCGCGGTGATGAACCCGTTCCGGAATCGCCCCCGTGTGGACGACAATCCAGGCGTGTTCGACTGGGTTCTGGCGGTTGTGTCGTTCGCGGCGGCCCTCTATCCGATCCTCGATTTCGACGGTTTCCTGGAGCGTCGGCAGGCCCCGAACACGCTCGACATCATCGCCGGGGCCCTGCTGTTGCTGCTGACGCTGGAGGCCTGCCGACGTACGACGGGTTGGGTTCTTCCGATCGTCAGCCTGGCCTTCATCGGGTACTCCTACTACGGCGGCTTCCTGCCGTACACGTGGTCTCTGGCCCACCAAGGATTCGACTTCTCGTCGATCGTGGCGCAGCTCTTCATGGGCACTTCCGGGTTCTACGGAACACCTCTGGCGGTTGCAGCGAGTTACATCGTGCTGTTCACGATCTACGGCGCGGTGCTCGACGCATCCGGTGCGGGAAAGTTTTTCATCGACTTGTCATTCGCGGCTTTCAAACGCAGTCGCACCGCTCCTGGCCGTACTGTCACGTTGGCCGGCTTCCTGCTCGGCACTGTGTCCGGATCGGGTACGGCGACCGCGGTGTCCCTCGGCACGGTCTCCTGGCCGATCCTGCGGAAGGCGGGCTATCCGGCGGAACCGGCGGGCGGAATGCTCGCGGCGGCCGGCATCGGCGCGATCCTGTCGCCACCCACCCTGGGCGCGGCGGCGTTCATCATCGCCGAGTACCTGCAGACGAGCTATCTGACCGTGCTGGGTTTCGCGGTCATCCCGACGATCCTCTACTACCTCGGCATCCTGCTCGCGATCGAGATCGACGCCCGCCGGCATGGCACCGGGGCGGGGGAGCCGTCGACCCAGTCGGCCGGCAAGCTGCTGCTGCGGTTCAGCTACCACTTCATCTCGTTGTTCGTGATCATCGGCTTCATGGCGGTGAACGTGCCGCCGTTCAAGGCCGTGGTCTACGCGACGCTGATCCAGATCGCGCTGTCGTTCCTGGACAAGGAGCACCGGCTGATGCCGGACCGGCTGTTCACCGCCTTGGCTCAGGGCACCCGCTCGGTGCTGCCGGTCGCGGCGACCTGTGCGGTGGCGGGCATCATCGTCGCGGTCACCACCCAGACCGGTCTCGGCCTCAACCTGGCGGAGATCATCGTCTCGGCCGCCGCCGCGGTGTCGGAGAACGCGACCGTGGTGCTGATCCTGACCGTGGTGCTGTCGGCGTTCGCCGTCCTGCTGCTGGGATTGGCCGTGCCGGTGACGGCGTCGTTCATCATCGCGGCGGTCATCATCGCGCCGGCGCTGATGCAGCTCGGCGTGACGCAGCCCGAGGCGTACATGTTCATCTTCTACTACGCCGTACTCTCGGAGGTGTCACCGCCGACCGCCCTGGCCGCGGTGGCGACGGCCGCGATCACCGGCGGCCGCGCGATGGCGACAATGTGGCAAGCGTGGAAGTACACGCTGCCCGCATTCCTGGTGCCGTTCGCGTTCGTCTTGACCGATAACGGCGCGAGTCTGCTCGGTCAGGGCGATCTGCTCGGTATGGTCTGGACACTGCTGGTCTCGGCGCTCGCGGTGGCTGCGCTGGCGATCGTGACCGGTGGCTGGATCGTGGTCCGGACCGGTTGGCTCGAGCGGGTCATCTGCGCACCGGCTGCCCTCTTGCTCCTGTACCTTGCGCCAACCACCATCGGTATCGGGCTAGGCCTGCTACTGGTCGCGTTGGTCATCAACCTCGGCCGGCGACAGCGCCTGCGGAGTACAACGGAAGGATCTGTCCCGACATGAGAATCCGTCGCCTCTCCACTGCGGTGGTCGCGATCGCCACGGCCATCACCTTGGCCGCCTGCGGTGGCCAACGTGAGGCGAACACCGGGGACGACCCCGCCGGTGGCCGTCTCACCATCGCGACCGGTAACACCACCGGCGTCTACTACCAGCTGGGTGGCGCGTACGCCTCGCTGATCTCGTCGAAGCTCGAGGGCTACCGCGCCACGGCCAGTGAGACCGGCGCCTCGGTGCAGAACATCCAGGGCCTGGCCGCGGGCAACTTCGACATCGCCTTCTCGCTCGGCGACACCGCTGCCGACGCCGTCAATGGCAAGGGCAAGTTCCCGGTCAAGCAGGAGGTCGTCGCGCTGACCCGGCTGTACTCCAACTACACCCAGGTCGCGGTGCGGGCCTCGTCCGGGATCAACACGATCGCCGACCTGAAGGGCAAGCGGGTCTCGACCGGTTCGCCCGACTCCGGTACCGAGGTGATCGCCCGGCGCCTGCTGGAGGCCGCCGGTCTCAACCCGGCCCGCGACATCACCGCCCAGCGGCTCGGTCTGCCCGAGTCGGTCGACGCGATGAAGAGCGGCACGATCGACGCGCTGGTGTGGTCCGGCGGTCTGCCGACCAGCGGTATCACCGACCTCACCACCAGCCTGGGCAAGGACGTCAAGCTGATCTCGCTGGCCGACGTACTGCCTGCCATGCAGAAGACGTACGGCGATGTCTACGCCGCGGGCGACATCCCGGCTGCGACCTACAAGCAGCCGGCCGACGTGTCTACGATCGTCGTACCGAACGTGCTGCTGGTTCGCAAGGACATGCCCGCTGATCTGGCGGAGAAGCTGACCAAGCTGCTCTACGAGAACAAGGACGCCCTCGTTCAGGTCAATGCCGCTGCCAAGGGCATCAAGCTCGAGGACGCCACCAAGGTCACCCCGGTCACGATGCACCCGGGCGCGCAGAAGGCGATCGACGCACTCGGCTGAGTTCCTTTCGGCCCACAGAGCCACCCTCCCCCGCAACACCAGGCGCAGCGGGGGAGGGTGTTCGCCGTTCTGGGCGATTCAGCTTTGACGTGGTTCCGTTTCTGCTTGGTCGGCTGCTTCTTTCTCGGCTGCTTCCTCGGCGCCCGGCATCATGTCGCCGCGGAGGTAGACCGACCACGCCGAATCGTGCTTGGGGTGGCGGTGGTAGTGCGTCGGCACGACCCGCCCCTCGGCGGCATCCCAGGTCCGGTCGGCCAGCCGCCAGGCCCGATGGGCCATTCGCCCGGCCAGGCCGGTGTGCGGTGAGACCGGGTGGGCCCGGGTAGGTGCGTGTTCCTCGGCGGTGAGCAGCCGCTCGGTGAGGTCGCTGATGTCCGGGCCGTCGAGTTCGGCCGACAGCATCGCGCCGTACTCGGTCTCGATCCGTTCGTGGTCGTCCATCAGCTCGTCGATCCGCTGCCACAGCTCCGTCTTCCGGAAGTGCTGCGCGCGGCCATCGCCGTAGATCCGGCCTTTCAGCCGGCGTAGGTTCTTCTCCAGCAGCCGGGCGTTCTCGACGTACGCCGTCACCTTGGATTTGCCGTCATCGAGGTCGCGGATCCGGGGGAGCAGGACGTCCTCCGCGGCGGCTAGGTGCTGGGCGGTGATCGCGTAGAACCAGTCGGTCTCGTGCCGCCGGTCGGGGGCGCCGGCGTTCGACCGGTGGGCCGGCATGGCCAGCTCGCGGATCATCAGGTGTTCGTAACTGAGGGCTTTCTCGAGCGTGGAGACCGACATCTCCGGTCACCTCCTGGGGGCTTTTGGTACACCTCCAGAGTGCGCCGCGGACGGTACCAGCGCAACTGCCCCGGTACCGTCCGTAATCACTCTTTGTAACCGCTAGTGTCCCGTTAACGGGACACTAGGCGTCTGAGCTCTTCTTCCAGAGGTTGACGCCGGCTTCGACCGCGTCGGCGTCGATGGCGGCCAGCTCTTCGGCCGAGAAACCCAGGTTCTTGACCGTGGCGAGGTTGTCCTCGAGCTGGGCCACACTCGACGCGCCGATCAGCGCGCTGGTGACCCGGTCGTCGCGCAGCGTCCAGGCGAGGGCCAGCTGGGCGACGGACTGGCCGCGCTGCTTGGCGATCTCGTTCAGCGCGCGGACATGTTTGAGCGTCTCTTCGGTCAGCATCTCGGTGCTGAGCGACTTGCCCTGCGCCGCGCGCGAGTCCTCCGGTACGCCGTTCAGGTAGCGGTTCGTCAGCAGCCCCTGCGCCAGCGGCGAGAACGCGATGACGCCGACCCCGAGCTCACCGACGGTGTCGAGCAGGTCCTCCTCGATCCACCGGTTCAGCATCGAGTACGACGGCTGGTGGATCAGCAACGGCGTACCGAGTTCCTTGAGAATCGCGGCCGCCTCTGCCGTCCGCTCAGCGCTGTACGACGAGATGCCGGCGTACAAGGCCTTCCCGGACCGTACGGCGGCGTCGAGCGCACCCATCGTCTCCTCGAGCGGGGTGTCCGGGTCGAACCGGTGCGAGTAGAAGATGTCGACGTAGTCCAGGCCCATCCGGCCCAGCGACTGGTCGAGCGAGGCCAGCAGGTACTTGCGGGAGCCGCCGCCCTGCCCGTACGGCCCGGGCCACATGTCGTACCCGGCCTTGGTCGAGATGATCAGCTCGTCGCGATACGGCCGGAAGTCGCGGGCGAAGTGCGTGCCGAAGTTGGTCTCGGCCGATCCGTACGGCGGGCCGTAGTTGTTCGCGAGGTCGAAGTGCGTGACACCGAGGTCGAACGCCCGGCGCAGGATGTCCCGCTGCACCTCGTTCGGCTTGTCGTCACCGAAGTTGTGCCAGAGCCCCAGCGAGATGGCCGGCAACTGCAGGCCGCTGCGGCCCGTCCGGCGGTAGGTCATCTGGTCGTCATACCGATCGGAAGCGGCTACGTAATCAGTCACGTCCGCTGAGTCTGCCATCTCCGGTGCCTGATTGCTCAACCGGTTCAGCATGTAAGCAGTTGGTCGGCCGGGCGCTCGGTCGGCGTGAAAGCCTGGGCGGGTGCGTATCGACTATTCCCCCGACCAGGTCGCCCCTCGGGCCTTCTACGCGTTGCTGAACTCCATCGTGGTGCCGCGACCGATCGCCTGGGTGTCGACGGTTTCGGCTGACGGGGTGGCGAACCTGGCTCCGCACTCCTTCTTCACGGTGGCGTGCGTGAATCCGCCGATGGTCCAGTTCACCTCGGTCGGGCGCAAGGACAGCCTGAACAACGTCGAGGCGACCGGCGAGTTCGTGGTGAACTTCGCGGCCGAGCCGTTGTTCGAGCGGGTGAACGCGACCGGGACCAACTTCCCGCCGACGGTGGACGAGTTCGCCGCCGTGGGGCTGACGCCGGAACCCGGCCTGACCGTCGCCGTACCCCGGGTGGCCGAGTCGCCGGTCGCGATCGAATGCGGCTTGCACACCACTTTGGAACTGGGCGACTCGACCGTGGTGATCGGCCGGGTACGCCACCTCGCGATCGACCCGGCCGTCCTGGACGGCGACCACCCGTCCATCGGTCTGTTGCGTCCTCTCGCCCGCCTCGGCAAGGACGAGTGGAGCACGATCGGCGAGGTCAAGACGATCGCCCGCATTCGGTACGCCGACTGGCCCGGGCACTTTTCGCCTGACAGCTAAGGAAATTCTTTTCTCGCGATCCGGCCCATCCGGTCGTGGAGGTGCTCCGAAGCACCCGCATGACCAGGGCGAAAGCACACCACACGACCACGCCAGACCGCTCCCGTCGGCTGGGTGCTCTGGGTGGTCTGGGTGGTCTGCTCGCCGCCGGAGCTGGTCTTGGCCTCGGTGAACTGAGCGCTGCGCTGGCGGGTGGCACCTCACCCGTCGTCGGCGTCGGCACGCAGTTGATCGACCGGGCGCCCGGCCCTGCGAAGGACTGGGCGGTCAAGAACCTCGGTACAGCGGACAAGCCCATCCTGATCGGCGGGGTGCTCCTCGCCGTCGCGGGTTTCGCCTTACTGGCAGGCTATCTCGGCGTACGACGCCCCCGATTGGCCTTCACTATGACCGTTGCCCTGGGCCTCGCGGCGATCCTCGCGGCGGCAACCGGGCGAAGCCTCGCGGGCAATCTCGTCACTCGCCTGCTGCCGGGTTTCGTCACCCTGGTGGTCGCGTCGATCGGCATCCTCCTCGTGCTGCGAGCGCTCGGCCATCGGCAACTCTTTGCTCGAGGCAAGCAATCCGCGCCGGTCGTCGCTGATGCGGCTGCTCCGGAAGGTTTCGATCGACGTGGGTTTCTCGCGACGGCGATGGCGCTTGGTGTGGCCGGTGTTGGTGGATTCGGGGTCTCTCGGTTGGTGCCGGGTGGTACGGACGAGTCGGTACGAGCCGGCATCCGGATTCCCCGGCCAGCCAGTGCCGCACCGCCTTTGCCAGCAGGGGTTTCGGTCGACGTCGACGGGGTGAGCCGCTTCGTCACGCCGAACAAGGCCTTCTATCGCGTCGACACCTTGCTGACCGTGCCGAAGGTCGACCCGCGCGACTGGGAACTCCGCGTTCACGGCATGGTCGATCGCGAACTGCGGCTGTCGTTCGCCGACCTGCTCGGCCGCCCGCTGGTCGAACGCGACATCACCCTGACGTGCGTTTCGAACGAGGTCGGCGGCCCGTACGTCGGAAACGCGCGCTGGATCGGCGTACCGATCGAGGAGATCCTCAAGGAGGCAGGCGTACGCCCCGGCGCCGACGCGGTCAAGTCGACCAGTGTGGACGGCCTGACCATCGGCACTCCGCTCGCGGCCTTACGGGACGGCCGGGATGCGCTGTTCGCCCTTGCCATGAACGGCGAGCCGTTGCCCTTCGACCACGGCTTCCCGGTCCGGATGGTCGTGCCTGGTCTGTACGGATACGTCTCGGCGACCAAGTGGATCGTCGACTTCGAGGTCACCCGTTTCGCCGACTTCACCGCCTACTGGACCGAACGCGACTGGGCCGTCGAAGCACCCATCAAGACCTCCTCCCGAATCGACGTACCCAAGGCTTTCGCGACCATCAAGGCCGGTGCCGCGGTCGCCGCCGGGGTGGCGTGGTCCCAACGTCGCGGCATCACCAAGGTCGAGGTTCAGGTCGACGACGGCGACTGGCAGCCCGCGAACCTCGCCGCCGAGGCCTCCATCGACACCTGGCGCCAATGGACCTTCCAGTGGAACGCCACCCCGGGCAACCACAAACTCACCGTCCGCGCCACCGACGGCGACGGCCAACTCCAAACCGCCGACCGCGCCCGCCCCCGCCCCAACGGCTCAACCGGCCAACACAACGTCGTGGTGACCGCCGAATGACCACCCACCACCGCGCCCACCACCGCGCCCACGCCCGCGCCCACGACCGCGCCCCACGCCGCGCCCCACGCCGCGCCCCACGACCGCGCGCCCCCACGATCCGCCGCAAGCGCACCTCCCACCTGTACGACCTCAACCTAAGGAGAACGACCGTCATGTCGAACACCATCCACCGCGCCACCATCCGCCAGGCCACCATCCGCCGCGCCGGTATCGCCGCCTCGGCAGTAGCCCTGCTCTTCGCCACCGTCGCGTGTGGCAGTGAGGACAACGCCGGCAACGCAGGCAGCGGCTCGACCGCTCCCACCTCGGCACCGTCCTCCGCACCTTCGTCGGCCCCCTCCTCGGAGCCGACCACGGCCGACCCGATGGCGGATCTGGTCGGACCGGGTTGCGCCGCCTACGCCAAGGCCGTACCGGCAGGCAAGGGCTCGGTCGAAGGCATGGCCCAGGACCCGGTAGCCGTTGCCGCCAGCAACAACCCGCTGCTGAAGACGCTGGTCGCCGCCGTCTCCGGCAAGCTGAACCCGAAGGTCAACCTGGTCGACACCCTCAACGGCGGCGACTTCACCGTCTTCGCCCCAGTCGACACCGCGTTCGCCAAGATCCCGCCGGCGACCGTCAACGGCCTCAAGACCGACGACAAAACGCTGACCAAGATCCTGACCTACCACGTGCTCCCCGGCCAGATCGCCCCCGACGCCATCGCCGGCAAACACAAGACCGTCCAAGGCGGCGAACTCACCGTCACCGGCACCACCGACGCCCTCACCATCGGCAAGTCCAAGGTCATCTGCGGCGGCGTTAAGACCGCCAACGCAACCGTCTACCTGATCGACACCGTCCTCATGCCCCCAGCCTGACGGTGCCACCGGAGCCCAGGGCGGCGGCCTGTACCACCCCATCGGGCGGCATTCCACGGGGATGCCGCCCGACCGGCACGCCCAGCGATGCCCCGGCTTTGCTGTCCCTTCATCTATCAGTTGCAGTCTTTTGGCGTCTCCTTTGTGGTGAAATCGATTCGGCTCGGCTGGTCTTTGCCGATTCTCTTGCCTGTCTTCCGTTTGGTCTTGCCAGCTGATTTCCCTCTCTTCTGCCGTGGTGGTGGGGTGAGTTCGCCGGTGGTGAGGTTGACTTGGCCGAGGTAGTGGGTGCCGGTGTGGTCGACCACCAGGTAGCGGGCGCCGCGTGGGGTGGTCCATTCGACGCTGCCGTCGGGCAGGAGGGCATTACGCAGGCCACCGTGGGTTTTGGCCCGGTGGGGTGTGCGTGTCACCGGAAGCAGGTTCCGGGTGCTCGTTTGGCCTGGTGGGCCGTTCTTGTCGTAGGGCACGACGTGGTCGAGGTCGGTGGAGAAGGTGGTTTCGCCGGTGGACCAGGGCTCCATCGGGGTTGGGTAGCGCAGTTTCACCCATTCCCTGATCCGCTGCGGAATTTCGTAGGAACCAGCACTGAGCTGTTCACGCAGATCGATCACTGGCTTGAGGGTGACGGCGTCACCGGCGATGAGTTCTTTCAGGTCTGAGACCAGCATCGGGCCGATGCCTTCGACCCGTACGATCCCTTGACCGCTGGCGAGTGATTCCTGGCTGATGTGTACGTAGAAGGTGTGCGGTGCCCGCCCGAGACCGCGGCTGCGGTTACGGGCCTTGAAGCCGGCAACCAACCGGTCAACCGGCACGTCGCCGTCGCCGTCGCCGTCGCTGTATTCGTGGCTGCCGCTGCCGCTGCCGCTGCCGCTGCCGCCATCGGCGGTGTGGCCGCCGGGCGCCTGCTGCGGGCCGCGTGTATCGGCAGTGCGCGCACTGTCGCCGCCGATGTCACCCTGGCCGCACTCGTACTCGCTGTTGCCGCCCTGGCCGTTGCCGTGCTCGCCGTCGCTGTATTCGTGGTCGCTGTCGCTGCCGCTGCCGCTGGTGCAGTGTTCTGCGAAGCCCTCAGTGGTCTGGGCGGCGTTCTTGCGGGCTTTGCGGCGGCCGTGTTCGCGCAGGTCTAGGGCGACGGCGGGGTCGGCTAGCAGTCCGACGGCCTTGGCGCGGAGTTGCTGGTGGGAGCCGGGCTCGCCCTCCTGGGCCATGATCTCGGCGAGTTCGTCGACGGCGGCATCGAAACGGATGGCGTCACCGGTTGCGGTGCGGGCGATGACGGATTTCGTGCCGTGGTCGTTGGATTGGCCCAGCCACACGCCGCGTTGGCGGGCGTAGAGGTCGGCGTCGGCTTGGGCCTTGGCGGGGTCGGCCTGCATTTTGGCCGCCTTCACGAACACCTTCAGCCGTGACGGGGTGACGGTGTTGATGATGGCGTGGATCTTGGCGTCCACGATGCCGGCCGCCGCCAAACTCAGGGAGAGGCAGGTGCGGGCGATCGAGCGGGCCCGCCAGGCTTCGGCGTTGCCGGCCAGGACCTGGGCGAGGATTTTCGGGAACCGGTGGCGCAGCGCGAGGGCTTCGCCGAGGTAGGCGGCCGCGGCGCCGTGGGACATGCCGAGCCGCCAGCCGAATTCCTGGGCACAGAATTCGGCGATCGGCGGGCAGCCCTCACCGCCATACACGCGCAGCCGTTCCACTCCCGGCACGATCTCGCCGCCGGGTGGGGGTTCGACGGTGGCGTTGAGGTCGGTGTAGTGCAGGGCGAGCAGCAGCGACTCGGCTTCGTCGGCCGCGATGCGGGCGCGCGAGGCGGCGGCGCGGTCCAGGGTCTGGTCCACGTCGAGCTCATCAACACCGTTATCGAACATACTAGCGATTATACAGCGTCAAGAACTGCGATTCTCCTTATCCACAAGGGAAATCGCCAGACTTTGGGAGAGGATAGGTGTGCCTGTCTGGCATGGGCCGATTGCCGTCGGAGGTCCCGACGGGCGCCACCAAATGTCGGTACCAGCCCCTTTGAGCTGGCAGCACAATGGCAACTCGCGGACGGGCAGGCGCAGTGGTCACCGAAGGGCGGGCGTAAAGCCGGGTGGCCGGCGTTGGGGGGAGGCCGGCCACCCGGTGGGAGGGGCGCTTCCGCCAAAGGGCCACTCCCGGCTTGTGGGGATCACTGCGGGCTATTCCAGGAGAGGTTGGATGGTGTTGAGGACGTGGGGGCTTAGGTCGGGGCGGAGGGTGTGGCCGTCGGTGTCGGTCAGGCGCTCCCAATCGCCGGAGTGGACGTGGTAGATGTGCGGGCTGATCGGGCCGGGGTCGCACGCGAAGGCCTTGGTGGTGAGGCAGGTCATCAGGGACAGCGCTGCGACCAGGGATTCGTCGCGGATGACGTGCAGGAGTAGGCGATCGCGGGCGGGGATGGAGGCGAGCACGCCGTACGACGGGTTCTCGGCTTGCAGGGACTCGCGCAGCACGGTGTCGAGGACGAGCGCTCGCGAGGCGGCGAAAGGTGAACCGCTGAGCTGTGCGACGACGGCGCCGTCGAACATCACGTAGTCCACCTCGTCGGTCAGGCCGCGGAGATTGGCCAGGCCGGCGATTGTGGCCTCGGCTTGGGTGAGGCCGAGGTGTTCCGGTTCGAGGTGGAGCGCGATGGCACCGTCGGCACGGGTCGCGGCCACGGTGTGCACGCCGGGCAGGAACTCCGGCAACTGGGCGCACCAGTCGGGCGGAATGTTCTGCGCGGTGACGAGACGCAGGTACACCTCGTGCTCTGGATCGGCCGGTGGTGACGGGGGATGCATGACCCAGCGGACTATTCGGTCGAAGTGCTCGTCGACGATCTCCCGCCAGTGTGGTGCCGGCTGGCCGCACACCGCCCGGGCCAGGTTGGTCAGCCCCGCCACGGCGCCGTCCGACGTGAGCAGCGCGCCGGCACCGTCGTACCGCACGCGAAGCCCACGCGCGGTCGCCGCCGCCTCGGCAAGTCGCACCAGCCGCTCCGCCTCCGCCATGGACAGCGGAGCGAGCACCGGATCGAGCGTAGGTCCCTTGAGGAACATGGTCCACCTCCTTCTTGCCAGGGAAGGTACGAGCGAAGGGCCCGCGTTTCCGGACGACTTCAACCCCTGTGGACAACCGGCTCCAGGGCAGGGCCGTAGGGTGCGAGGCGGTGTCAGCACGAGTCTTGGAGGTTGTTGATGGGTGAGGTCCTGGCTGCGCGGCCTACGTCGGCGGCTCGGTTGTCGTTGTCGCACATCACCGCCCAGAACGAGACCAACCTGGTCGGGACCGTGCACGGCGGCGTGATCATGACGTTGGTCGACTCGGTCGCGGGGGTCGTCGCCGCGCGGCATTCGGAAGGTCCCGCGGTGACGGTGTCAATGGACGAGATGACATTCCTGGTGCCGGTCCGGGTTGGCGACGTGGTGCATTTCAGCGCCCAGGTGAACTGGACCGGCTCGAGCTCGATGGAGATCGGCGTCCGGATCACGGCCGACCGGTGGGATTCGGTGACGCCGCAGGTGCATGTCGCGACGGCCTATCTCGTGTTCGTCGCGGTCGACTCCGAGGGCAAGCCGCGGCCGGTGCCGCCGGTACTGCCCGAGACCGAGACCGATCGCAGACGTAATCGCGAGGCCGAGATCCGGCGTGAGCACCGACTCGCCCGCCGCGCCGCCATCATCGCCTCCCGCGCCCAGGAGGGCCGCTAGGTCTGTAGGGTCCGCTGCCATGGAGTTGATCGCGCGGGCTCGCAGGCATCCGTCGGCGGTACTGCTGGTGGTGCAGTTGCTCGGCGTGCTGGTCTATCCCGCGATGGAGAGCAGCGGCAGTGGTGCCGGGCGGGTGGCTTTCGAGATTCTCGGCATCATCGTGCTGGCGCTCGCGGTGTTCTCGGTGCGGAAGTCGCCTGGTCTGACCTGGGTCAGCGTCTGCCTCGGTCTGCCGGCGGTGGTGCTGTCGCTGATCGACGCCGCCCAGCCGAACACCGCACTCGTGCCCTGGTCGGCGATGCTGCACGCGATCTTCTACTTCTACGCGGCGTACAGCCTCTTGCGGTACATGCTGTCGGACCACGAAGTCAGTACGGACGAGCTGTTCGCCACTGGCGCTACTTTCACCCTGCTCGCCTGGGGCTGGGCGTACCTCTATGTCTTCGTGCAGGCGCTTGATCCCGGCAGCTTCATCGCGGCGGTCAACCCGACGGCCGACCGGACCTGGATGGAGTTGTTGTTCCTCAGCTTCACCACGTTGTCCAGTACGGGGCTGAGCGATGTTGTGCCGGTCACACCGTACGGCCGGTCCGTGGTGATGCTGGAACAGCTTGCAGGCTTGGGATATGTCGCCATGGTCGTCTCGCGTCTGGTCGGCCTCACCCTCGCCAGACGGGCCAAGGGGTAGACCCGACGGGCCGGGAATCAACAACCTGTCGAGAAGTCGTTAGGCTTCGAGGATGGCGGAACCGCGGTGGCTGGATGAGAACGAGCAACGGGCCTGGCGTGCCTTCATCGCGGCGCAGCGGGTGATCAACAGCAAGATCGAGCAGCAGCTCCAGCGCGACTCCGGTATGCCGCATACCTACTTCGAGATCCTCGTGCGCCTTTCGGAGGCGCCGGACGGCCGGTTGCGGATGAGCGAGCTGGCGGTGTCCACACTCGGTTCACGCAGCCGGTTGTCCCATGCGGTCGACAGGCTGGAGAAGAACGGCTGGGTCTGCCGTCAGGACGTCGAGAGCGATCGCCGCGGCCAGGAGGCGGTGCTGACCGACAAGGGCCGCGAGGTGTTGCGTGAGGCTGCGCCGGGCCACGTCGAGACCGTCCGCCAGTTGATCTTCGACGTACTGTCGCCGGAGCAGGTCACCCAGTTGCACGATGTCTGCGCCACTCTGGCCGGCGAGGCCGGTGGCACCTACGACATGGCCCGCTGGCAGTAGTGGTGAATTTCTCCGCGTGGCGCCGTCGGCCGGTCGTACCGGTTCTCCTGCTTGCCCTGGTCGCCACCGGATGCGCGGATGACCCCGGCGCCAGCTCATCCCCGGGCACCACCGCAAGCCCGAGCCAACCAAGCGCCAGCACCAGCCCAAGCAGCCCGACAGGCGCAAGCAGTCCGACAAGCCCGACAGGCCCGACGAGCCCGACAGCAAGCAGTACGACGAGCGCGCCGGGCAGCCCGTCCGCCTGCGTGAGCAAGGTCATCGCGGCCATGCCTCTACGCGACCAAGCGGCCCAGCTGGTCATGTCCGGAGTCCGCGCCACCGGCGTCCGCTCGTCCGAGAAGGCAGTCCTCCGTGCCCAGCAGCCCGGCGGCGTACTCCTGATGGGCGCGGGCGGCAGCGTCCGCGAGGTCAGACGCGTCGTCGACACCGCCACAACCGCGGTCGGCCAGGCGTACGGCGTGCAGCCTTTGGTGGCGGCCGACCAGGAGGGCGGCAAGGTGCAACGGCTCAAGGGCAGCGGCTTCGAGCGCATCCCCTCGGCGCGAGAGCAAGGCGGCTGGACCAGCGAGCGGTTGACCGCGAAGGCCGCCGCCTGGGGCCGGGAGCTGGCCGGCGTCGGGGTGAACGTCGACCTGGCACCCGTCGCGGACGTCGTACCGGACTCGATCGGTGACCGGAACGAGCCGATCGGCGCCCTCGACCGCAACTTCGGCAGTACGGCGAACGCCACCAGTGGACCCGTTGCGGCATTCGTCCGTGGAATGAACCAAGCTGGCGTGATGACGTCGGTCAAGCACTTCCCAGGTCTTGGCCGGGTGCGGGGCAACACGGACTTCTCGGCTGGCGTGGTCGACCGGGTGACCAGGCGAGACGATCCGCTGCTGGCGCCATTCGCGGCGGGGATCGCGGCCGGGACGGACATGGTGATGATCGCGACCGCGACGTACGAGCGGATCGATCCCGACCAGCGGGCGGTGTTCTCGCCGATCGTGATCCGCGAGCTGCTACGCGGCGATCTCGGGTACGGCGGAGTGGTGATCTCGGACGATCTGGGCGTTGCCGCCGAGGTGAAAGCGGTGCCTGTCGGGCAGCGCGCCACCCGGTTCGTCGCGGCGGGCGGCGACATCGTGATCACGGCCGACGCGGGTTTGGTCCGGCCGATGGTGGACGCGTTGGTCGCGAAGGCGGGGGACGATCCGGCGTTCGCCAAGCGGCTGACCGAGAGCGTTCAGCGGGTCCTCGCGCTGAAGGAACGCCGTGAGTTGGTCGACTGTGGATGACCTGAACGAGCCCGACTACCGCTTCACGCTGGCCAACGAGCGGACGTATCTGGCCTACCTGCGGACGGCGCTGGCCTGTTACGCGGGCGGCCTGTCGGCGGTCCAGTTCCTCGACGTGGACGGCGAGCGGACGCTGGCCAAGGTGATCGGCGTGGTGCTGGTCCTGACCGGCATGGTCGCCACGCTCGGCGCCTGGCAGCGCTGGCGGAAGAACACGGTCGCCATGCGGTCCGGGGCGCCGCTCCCGGCCAGCCGGTTGCCGCTGATGTTCGCGGTGACGATCGGGCTGGTCGGTCTGGCCGGCCTGATCTTCAGCATCCTCAGATGAGAGACCCGGGCCTGCAGCCCGAGCGGACGCTGCTCGCCTGGCGGCGAACAGCCCTCGGCCTCGTGGCGAACGCCGTACTGCTGATTGCCTCCGGCATCGGCACGTCGTCGGTGCGCCTGGGGCTCGGAATCGTGGTGGCGATCCTCGCCCTGTGCTGCTGGGCGGCGGTCAGCGCGGTCTACCGGAGCCTGAGCCACGGGAGGCAGATTCCGAACCTCGGTTCGGAACGCGTGCTCCGCCTGGCGGCCGGAATTGTGCTCACCGTGGGCCTTTTCGACCTCTACGCGGTAGTAACACGCTGAGACGACGTTGTCACGCTTGGACCGGTCTCAGGCGGGGAATTCATCAGCTCGGGGTAATTTGTCCGGGCAGATGCATCGTCAGCGGTCCGTTGCCCCTAGCATGTTCACGGCTTGTCCCTCGTTCACCCGGAGTTTGAAGTGCCGTTACGTCTGCGTCCGAACGACCCGACGTTCTACGATCTCTTCGCCGAATCCGCGAACCATCTCGTTGATGGCTCCCGGATCCTCGCCGAGTTGCTGAACACCAGCGCAGGCTCCGGCCTTGACGCCAGCGGCGAGATCGCCAAACAGATGAAGGCCGCCGAACATGCGGCGGATGAGACCACCCACGCGATCATCAAGCGGGTGAACTCGACCTTCGTCACCCCGTTCGACCGCGAGGACATCTACCGCCTCGCCTCGGACCTCGACGATGTCATGGACTACATGGAAGAGGCGGTCGACTCGATCCACCTCTTCGGTCTCGAGAGTCTGCCGGCCGAGGTCGCCGAGCAGATCGAGGTGCTGCAGCGGGCCGCGTCGCTGACCGCGGAGACGATGCCGCGGCTGCGCACGATGAAGGACCTCGCGGAGTACTGGATCGAGATCAACCGGCTGGAGAACACCGGTGACGCGGTGCACCGCCGGATCATCGCGAAGCTGTTCAGTGGCGAGTTCGACGCGCTGACCGTGATGAAGGTCAAATCCGTGGTCGACCTGTTCGAGGCGGCTATCGACGCGTTCGAGCACGTCGCGAACACGGTCGAGCAGATCGCCGTCAAGGAGAGCTGACGGGTGGAGCTCGCACTCGTCGTGGCGGTCATCGCGATCGCCCTGGCGTTCGACTACACGAACGGCTTCCACGACGCGGCCAACGCGATCGCCACCTCGGTGTCGACCCGCGCGCTGACACCGCGGGTCGCGCTGATCATGGCCGCCGTGGCGAACTTCGCCGGCGGCATCGTCGGTACCGGGGTCGCCGCCACGGTCGGCAAGGGCATCATCACCGCCCCCTCCGGCACGCACGGCCTGGTGATCGTGTTGTCGGCGCTGATCGGTGCCATCGTCTGGA
The DNA here is from genome assembly GCF_036226525.1 of Kribbella sp. NBC_01245. Taxonomy (NCBI): domain Bacteria; kingdom Bacillati; phylum Actinomycetota; class Actinomycetes; order Propionibacteriales; family Kribbellaceae; genus Kribbella; species Kribbella sp. NBC_01245. The sequence continues at coordinate 4,704,491 of NZ_CP108487.1, read as the reverse complement.
ACCTGATCACCTGGTACTACGGCCTGCCGTCCTCGTCGTCCCACGCGCTGATCGGCGGTCTGACCGGCGCGGGTATCGCCTCCTCCAGCACCGTGCTGTGGAAGGGCATCCTGGACAAGGTCGTCATCCCGATGGTGGTGTCGCCGCTGGTCGGTTTTGTCGGCGCCTTCCTGCTGATGACCGGGATCCTGTGGTTCTTCCGGCGTAAGAACCCGGGCCGGGTCACCCGCGGGTTCCGGATCGCGCAGGGCGTCTCGGCGGCCGCGATGGCCTTCGGGCACGGTCTGCAGGACGCGCAGAAGACCATGGGCGTCATCTTCCTGGCCTTGCTGACCGCCGGCCATGTGAGATCCGAGGACCCGATCCCGCTGTGGGTCGTGCTCTCGGCCGCGACCGCGATCTCGCTGGGCACCTACTCGGGCGGCTGGCGGATCATGCGCACGCTCGGCCGTCGCATCATCCACCTCGACCCGCCGCGCGGATTCGCCTCGGAGGCCACCGCGGCCACCGTGCTGTACGTGATGGCGATCGCGTTGCACGCGCCGGTCTCCACCACGCACACCATCACCACGTCGATCATGGGCGCGGGCGCCACCAAGCGCCTCTCGGCCGTGCGCTGGGGCGTTGCCCGGGGCATCGTCACCGCCTGGGTCCTGACCATCCCGGCCGCCGGTGCGGTTGCCGCGCTCACCTACTTCATCGCGCACTTGTTCCTGGAGTAGAAGGAGTAGTCACTTCTTGGCACGACGGCGGAGCTCCTCCTGGTCGAGGATCTCCGCCTGCTCCGGCGTCGGGGCGCTACCGCCGTACGACGCGGGCAGCCACCAAGAGCCCGGCGGCTGCTCCTCGGCCGGGTAGGCCCGGATGGTCTGGTCGAGCAGACCCGCCATCGTCTTGCGGAGCTGGGCCGTGGCCTCGGTCGCGTCGTCCTTGCGGGTGACCGTGATCGGCTCGCCGACCGTGATGGCGACGGTCTTGCCGCGGGAGAAGTCGCGCGGGTGGTCCTTGGTCATCATCCGGTGGGTGCCCCAGAGCACCATCGGGATCACCGGCACGCCGGCGGCAGCGGCCATCCGGACCGCGCCCGACTTGAATTCCTTCAGCTCGAACGAGCGGCTGATCGTGGCTTCGGGAAACACGCCGACCAGCTCGCCCTCGCCGAGGAAGCGCAGCGCCTCGCGGTAGGACGCCGAGCCCGCGCCGCGATCGACCGGAATGTGGTGCATTCCGCGCATCAGTGGACCGGCGATGCGGTTGCGGAAAATCGCCTCCTTGGCCATGAACCGGATCAGCCGCTTGCTCGGCTGGGCGCCGAACCCGCCGAAAGCGAAATCGGCGTAGCTGATGTGGTTCACCGCCACGACGGCACCGCCCGAGCGGGGAATGTGCTCGGTCCCGGTCAGCCGGAACGTCACGTTCATCAGTTTGAACGCCGTCTTGGCCGCCAGGACGACCGGTGGGTACACGATGTCGCGCATGACCTGACGCTACCTGCCGCGCGTCTGCGCCACACCTGCCGGTCGCGTGACGCGCGTCGCGGCATGGCCGGGCCGTCCGGGATACAGTCGACCACGACAAGTTGATAACGCGGGAGCTCGCACCGTAGTGGGCTGAGAGGGCGGCTGGATCAAACCGGCGCCGCCGACCGCCGAACCTGTCCGGGTAATTCCGGCGTAGGGAGCACGAATCGTGAAATCAGTTCAGCAGCCTGTCCAGCCGTCCGTCACCACCGGGCCGATCTCGGGTTCCAGCAAGATCTACACCGAGTACGACGGACTCCGGGTGCCGTCGAGGCGGGTCAACCTGACCAACGGTGAACACTTCGACGTGTACGACACCTCGGGGCCGTACACCGACGTGGCGGCCGAGATCGACGTACAGAAGGGTTTGCCGCCCTTGCGGCGCGAGTGGGTCGAGGGCCGGCCACGGCTCACCCAGCTCGCGCACGCCCGGGCCGGCACCATCACCGAGGAGATGCGGTACGTCGCGGCCCGGGAAGGCTTCGATCCCGAGTTCGTCCGGGCAGAGGTGGCCCGGGGCCGGGCGATCATCCCGGTGAACCACAACCATCCCGAGTCCGAGCCGATGATCATCGGCAAGAAGTTCCTGGTGAAGGTCAACGCCAACATCGGCAACTCCGCCGTCACCTCGTCGATCGCCGAGGAGGTGGAGAAGCTGGTCTGGGCCACCCGCTGGGGCGCCGACACGGTGATGGACCTCTCCACCGGCAAGAACATCCACGAGACGCGCGAGTGGATCATGCGCAACTCGCCGGTCCCGATCGGCACGGTTCCGCTCTACCAGGCGCTGGAGAAGGTGAACGGCGATCCGGCCGCGCTGAACTGGGAGGTCTACCGCGAGACGGTGATCGAGCAGTGCGAACAAGGCGTCGACTACATGACCGTGCACGCGGGCGTGCTGCTCCGGTACGTGCCGCTGACCGCCCAGCGCATCACCGGTATCGTCTCGCGCGGTGGCTCGATCATGGCCGCGTGGTGCCTCGCGCATCACCAGGAATCCTTCCTGTACACGCATTTCGCCGAGCTCTGCGAGATCCTGCGCGAGTACGACGTGACGTTCTCGCTCGGTGACGGGCTTCGGCCGGGCTGTATCGCGGATGCCAATGACGCGGCCCAGTTCGCCGAATTGCGCACGCTAGGCGAGTTGACGCAGATCGCCTGGCAGCACGACGTACAGGTGATGATCGAGGGGCCCGGGCATGTCCCGATGCACAAGATCGCCGAGAACGTCCGGCTCGAGGAAGAGCTCTGCGGCGAGGCGCCGTTCTACACGTTGGGGCCGTTGGCAACGGATATCGCGCCGGCGTACGACCACATCACCAGCGCGATCGGCGCGGCCCAGATCGGCTGGCTCGGTACGGCGATGCTCTGCTACGTCACGCCGAAGGAGCACCTCGGGCTGCCGGATCGCGATGACGTGAAGACCGGCGTGATCACGTACAAGATCGCCGCCCACGCCGCCGACCTGGCCAAGGGCCATCCGAACGCGCAGGCCTGGGACGACGCGCTGTCGCGAGCGCGGTTCGAGTTTCGCTGGGAGGACCAGTTCAACCTCTCGCTGGACCCGGACACGGCTCGGTCCTACCACGACGAGACTTTGCCCGTTGAAGCGGCGAAGACGGCGCACTTCTGCTCGATGTGTGGGCCGAAGTTCTGCTCGATGCGGATCACCGCGGACATTCGCAAGTACGCCGAGGAGCGCGGCCTGACCTCCACCGAAGCCATCGAGGCCGGGTTCCAGGAAATGTCGGACACGTTCGTAGCCAACAAATCCCAGGTATACCTGCCTGTGGTCCAGTAATACTTGGAGCCGGGCCTGCTGCGGTAGGCCCGGCTTTGGCTTGACTTAAGGCTGAACCCTTTAATGGATCGGAGTAAGGTTGTAGGCTTAATTCGACCGGCTGAAGGGAGGCCGCAAAATGGTATTCGTGCTGACGGTGGATCAGCGGGACAGCCGGCGGACGGCCGACCTGGTGCCGGAATTGCTGACCCGGTTGAACTCGAGACCCCGGCGGGTGGGGCTGATGCGGCGGTTCGAGCGTACGGCGGGGGATGAGGTGCAGGGCGTCTTCTCGGATCCGGGTGCCGCGATCGACGTCGTGGTGGAGCTTTTGCGGGCCGACCGGTGGAATATCGGAGTTGGTGCCGGGCCGGTGCTGGAGCCGTTGCCGCGGAGTACGCGGGCCGGGCAGGGGGCCGCGTTCGTGCATGCGCGGGAGGCCGTCACCCGCGCCAAGTCGAGCCAGTATCACGTGAATGTCGAAGGTAGCGACGAGCATCAGGCGGAGCAGGTCGAGACCGTGCTCTGGTTGATCGCCTCGGTGCTGCGCCGCCGGAGCCAGCGCGGCTGGGAGGTGTCCGACCTGCTCGCGGACGGCATGACCCGTACCGAGGTGGGCGCGAAGCTCGGCATCAGCCAGTCGGCGGTGACGCAGCGATCGCAGGCGGCCGGGATAGCCGAAGAGGTGCGCGGGCGCGTGCTCGCGGCCGAACTGCTCGGCGGCGCCGACGTGGTCGTATCAACTGACAGAGGGAGCAGGGCTCGATGACCGTTGTGGTGCTGGTGGTGACCGGCGTGAGCCTGGTGCTGGCGGGGTTCGCCTGGTTGCCGCGATCCGGCTCCAAGGCGCAGGGCGTGCTGACCGCCGTGATGGTTGTCGCGTTGGCCGCTGTCGGTGTTCTGCTGCTGTTCCGCGCGACGGATACCTCCGGCTGGGATGAGCAGGTCCGGGCGACCTTGATCCTGGTCGCGGGCGGTCTCGCGGTCGCCGGTGGCGGTCCGTTGACGACGTCCGTGCTCGCACTGGTCGACCGGGGCAATCCCCGCTCGCTCTCGACCCAGCGGGCCGGGGAGATCCTCCGTGGCGGCGCCCTGATTGGTGCGCTCGAGCGAGGCGCGATCTTCGGGTCGATGGTGGCCGGCTGGCCCGAGGGCATCGCGATCACGCTGGCCATCAAGGGATTGGCGCGCTATCCCGAGCTGAGCGATCCGGACCAGATCGATCCCGACAAGCCTGATCCGGGTGCGGCACGAGCGGTCGCGGAGCGGTTCATCATCGGCACCTTCACGAGTGTGCTCTGGGCCGTCGGTTGCGCCGCCCTGCTGCTGACGTGAGCGTCTACGCCCAGCACGGGTATGCCGTCCGGTTCGACTGGGGGCTGCGCGGAGCCCAGGAGTGCGCTCCCGGCTCTTCGGTTGTCGCCGTGGTTGACGTCTTGTCCTTCACGACTGCGACGACTGTTGCCGTCGAACGTGGGATCGACGTACTGCCTTATCGCTGGCGTGACGAGTCTGCCGTCGCATACGCCGCTGAACATCGGGCAGAACTTGCAGTTGGTAGGTCCGCCGCTAGGCCTGGGCAGATAAGCCTGTCGCCCGTGACGCTTCAAGCCGCACAGGGAATCGACAGCGTCGTACTGCCGTCGCCTAATGGTTCGACCATCTCGCAGTACGTCGCAGGGCTGGGGTGCGCAGTAGTCGCCGTATCGCTTCGGAACGCGTCGGCCGCCGCGAAGTGGGTGCGAGCGCAGGAAGGCGTGGTGACGGTCATAGCTGGTGGTGAGAGTTGGCCCGGGGGTGAGTTGCGCCCGGGGGTAGAGGATCTGTGGGGCGCCGGAGCCTTCCTGGCGGCGTTAGACGCGCAGGAGTTGTCTCCGGAGGCGGGAGCGGCTCTTGGGGCGTTCAAGGCGCTAGGAGATGTACGAGAGGGGCTGCTGGGCTGTGCCGGTGGACGCGAGTTGGTTGCCCTGGGCTACCAGCAGGACGTTGAGATCGCCGGGGAGTACGACGTGGCGCAGGTGGTGCCGGTGCTGCGTGACGGGCGGTTCGTTGACATGGCGAAGGCCCTGCCGTGACGAACCGGCAGGGCCTTGCTGACAACTGAACTCAGGCTTCGACTACGAGGGTGTCGCAGATCTTGTCGGCCCAGGTCTGCTTCTTGACGTCCCACAGCGGCCACAGGTAGCCGAGGACGCAGATCGCGGAGTCGGCTGCGTGGCAGATCTCGCGCAGGAATGCCTTGCCCGCGCCGATCGTCTGGCCGGTGTTGGCGTCGACCAGCTTGATCTTCAGCACCTTCTTGCCGATGCTCTGGCCGGTGCTGCCCTGCTGGAACACGCGGGTCCACAGGGTCAGACCGATCGTGCCCAGGATGCCCAGGATGAGGAAGATCAGAGCGACGATCGGGGCGCCGGTGTCCGCCTCGTCGAGGGTGCCGTCAGTCGTGGCACTCGCGAGGCTGACGAAGAAGACGATGTAGCCGATCAGCAGCGGCAGGCCGGTGACGACGCTGTCGATCAGGGAGGCGCCGACTCGCGGCAGCCACTCGGCCAGGTTGCCCATACCGGCAGGGCCGCCGTAGCCGTAGCCGTACGGATCTGCCGGCTGACCGCCGCCGTACTGGCCGTAACCGGGCTGGCCGGGTTGACCGGGCTGCCCCGGCTGACCGCCGTACGGGCCTTGCTGACCGTGTTGGCCTGGCTGTCCGGGCTGGCCTTGCTGGCCGGGGACCTGGCCGTAGCCGGGCTGGCCGTACGGACCGCCCTGCTGAGCCGGCTGGCCGTACTGCCCTGGCTGGCCGTACTGGCCCGGCTGACCGTACGGGCCCGGCTGACCGGGTTGACCCGGCTGGCCCGGTTGGCCCGGCTGGTTCTGACCAGGCGGACCGTAGGGGCCTGGCGGCGTCGGAGTGCTCACGACGTTCCCTTCTTAATGGTTGAGGAGTGAACAGCAGACTAGTCAGTACGAAGCTCAAAGTTGCAACGGACCCGGGCGGGTTACCGTAGGGAGGTGTCGATGACAGCCGCCAGGATCGAGATGCACCCGCAGGGCCCGGTCGAACCGCTGGACCGCCGCGTGATCGGTGTCGCGTGGGTGGGTGTGGGTGGTCTCGCCCTCGCCGCGGTCTACCAGCTTTCCGGTGGCCGCCTTGGTATCCCGTGTTTGTTGCATGTGACCACCGGTCTCGACTGCCCGCTCTGCGGATCGACCCGGATGGCCGCGGCCTTGTTGCGTGGCGATCTGGACGCGGCCTGGCACTTCAACCCGGTGGTGCTGTTGCTCAGCCCGGTGATCGGTGTTGCCGTCGGCTACCAATTGCTGGCCTGGCTGCTGGAACGGGCCCGGCTGGTGCGGTTGCCGAGACTGCGCCCAAGCCGGCGGACGATGGACGTGCTGCTGAAAGTCGGTATCGCGGGCATGGTCCTGTTCGGCGTACTGCGTAATTTCTGACAGCCCTCCGACTCCGCCGATCGCCAACCGGTTCCCAGCAGCGAAAAGTTCTTCTAAACAAGACGGTAGGCCCCGGAACACCCGGGGCCTACCGTCGTTTCTACTGTGAGATCAGCTGCTGGTGAGTCCGGCGAGTGCACCGGTGAGCTGCAGGATCACGGCGATCACCAGGAACACGATGCCGCCGATCCAGGCGACCTTCGCCAGCGTGTCGGGCTGCCCCTGCTCGCGGTACTGCTTCTGGGCGATCAGGCCGAGCACGATCGAGACCGGCTGGCAGCAGAACCAGAACACGATGCCGATGATCGACAGGATCATCGGGGTGTTGCTGGGCGGCTGCTGACCCGGCGTGCCGTAGCCGTAGCCACCGCCGCCCGGTCCGCCGGGGTACTGCCCGGGCTGACCCGGGTACTGACCCGGCTGTCCGGGGTACTGACCCGGCTGACCGGGGTACTGGCCGGGCTGGCCAGGCTGGCCCGGGTACTGCCCAGGGCCGCCGGGGCCGCCGTACTGGCCGGGTTGACCGGGCTGGCCGCCGTACGGTCCGCCTGGCTGAGGCGGCTGTCCGTACTGACCCGGCTGACCGGGTTGACCCGGCTGGCCCGGCTGACCCGGGGTGTAACCGGGTTCGTCCGGGGTGTTCGGGTCATCGCCAGGTGGCGTCGGAGTGCTCACCGCAGTCCCTTCATAAGCCTGTTAGGAATCACCGCAGGTTATCGACTGAAGGGCCCACTGGTCACGCACCCCCACGCCCGCGCGGTTCGGATCAGCCGAAGCGGCCGGTGATGTAGTCCTCGGTGGCCTTCTCGTTCGGGTTCGAGAAGATCTGCTTGGTCGGGCCCATTTCGACCAGCCGGCCGGGCTTTCCGGTCGCGGCCAGGTTGAAGAACGCCGTCTGGTCGGAGACCCGGGCCGCCTGCTGCATGTTGTGCGTCACGATGACGACGGTGAACCGGTCCTTCAGCTTCTCGATCAGGTCCTCGATCGCCAGTGTGCTGATCGGGTCCAGCGCGGAACACGGCTCGTCCATCAGGATCACCTGCGGCTCGACCGCGATCGCCCGGGCGATGCACAGGCGCTGCTGCTGGCCGCCGGACAGACCCGCGCCGGGCTTGTCCAGCCGGTCCTTGACCTCGTTCCACAGGTTGGCGCCCTTGAGGGAGGTCTCGACCACCTCGGTGAGCTTCTTCTTGTCCTTCACGCCGTTCAGCTTCAGACCGGACGCGACGTTGTCGAAGATCGACATGGTCGGGAACGGGTTCGGCCGCTGGAACACCATGCCCACCACCCGGCGGACCGCCACCGGGTCGACGCCCGGCGCGTACAGGTCCTGCTCATCCAGCAGCACCTTGCCCTCGACGCGCGCGCCCGGCAGCACCTCGTGCATCCGGTTCAGCGTGCGCAGATAGGTGGACTTGCCACAGCCGGACGGGCCGATGAACGCCGTCACGGAACGGGGCTCGATCGTCATCGACACGTCCTCGACGGCCTTGAAATCGCCGTAGTAGACGTTGAGGCCGCTGACCTCGATGCGCTTTGCCATATCGACTCAGATCCTCACTACTTCGACTTGATGGTGCTGAACCGCGCGATCAGCCGCGCGATCAGGTTAAGGGCCAGGACCAGCAGAATGAGCGTCAGTGCCGTCGACCAGACCCGGTCCGCGGCCGACGGCAGAGCCATATCGCCGCGGTCGTTGTTGATCATCGTCGGCAGTGCGCCCATGAAGCCCTCGAACGGGTTCAGGTTGATGACCTTGGAATAGCCGACCAGGATCAGCAGTGGCGCGGTCTCGCCGATCACCCGGGCCAGGCCGAGCATGACGCCGGTGACGATGCCACCGAAGGCGGTCGGTACGACGACCTTGAGGATCGTCTTCCACTTCGGCACGCCCAGCGCGTACGCCGCTTCGCGCAACTCATCCGGTACGAGCTTGAGCATTTCCTCGGTGGAACGCAGCACGACCGGCATCATCAACAGCACAAGGGATAGCGAGACCGCGAAACCGATTCGGTTCTGCCCGAGCATGGTGATCCAGACGGCGTACACGAACAGGGCCGCGACGATCGAGGGCACACCGGTGAGGATGTCGACCATGAAGCTAACGGCGCGAGCGGCCTTGCTGCCCTTGCCGTACTCGATCAGGTAGATCGCACCGAGAACCCCCAGCGGTACGGCGATCGCGGCGCACGTCAGCGCCATGATGACGCTGCCCATGATCGCGTGATACGCGCCGCCACCCGCGCGACGCGAGGTGATGCCACGCTGCGACTGGGACCACCAGTTCGCGTCCAGGACGAGGTGATAGCCCTTGCTGACAACGGTCCAAAGGATCCACGCCAGCGGGATCACCGCGATCAGGAAGCACAGGCTGATCAGGATGGTGGCGAGCATGTTGCGCACGGCCCGGCTGCCGGATTTGCCGGTCAGGTCGAGCGTCGTTCCGTCGTACGCCGGTTTGTTCGCGGCGAGAGTGGTCACGCGGCGGCTCCCTGCTTCGAGGCCTTGGTCCGGCGGGGGCGGCGGTTGCCCGGTCCGCTGCGCGCGACGATCAGGCGGGCGGTGGAGTTGACGATGAAGGTGACGACGAACAGCACCAGGCCGGCCGCGATGAACGCACCGGTCTTGGCCGGGGTGTCGAGTTCGGCGGCGCTGGAGGCGATCTTGGAGGCGAAGGTCTCGCCGCCGGCGAAGATCGACGAGGTCCACGGCGCGATCGGGTTCGGCTGGGACAGGATGATCATCACCGCGACCGTCTCACCGAGGGCCCGGCCGAGACCGAGCATCGCGGCGCTGACCACGCCGGAGCGCCCGTACGGCAGCACGGCCATCCGGATCATCTCCCACTTGGTGGAGCCGAGGGCTAGGGCGCCTTCGCGATGGGTGACCGGGGTCTGGGCGAAGATCTCGCGGCTGATCGCGGTGATCACCGGCAGGATCATGATCGCCAGCACCAGGCCGGCGGTGAACACCGTGCCGCGGTCGGCGCCGGGAGCCTCGTTGAACACGGGGATCCAGCCGAGCGCGTCCGAGATCGCGCCGGACACCGGCTGGATCACGGGCGCGAAGAAGAGGATGCCCCAGAGGCCATAGATGATCGACGGTACGGCGGCCAGCAGGTCGACGACGTACGCGACCGGGCGGGCCAGCCGGGCTGGGGCGTAGTACGTGATGTATAGCGCGACGCCCACCGCGATCGGGACAGCGACCGCCATCGCGATGATCGAGCTGACCAGCGTCGTATAGAACAGCGCGGCGATGCCGAACTCGGGGTGCTCCCCGCCCGGCAGCCAGGTGCGGGAGAAGAGGAAGTTGCCCTCGTTGTCCGCCAGCGCGGGAATCGCCAGGGCGAGCAGGAAGATACCGACGAACGCGACGATGGCGACCACCAGGCCGCCGGAACCGCGGGCCAGCCCTGCGAAGAGCCGGTCGCCGAGATGGCCGACGGGCCCGAGATCGAGCTTGGTACTGCCCGCGTCCCGCGGTTCGGAGCTGGGCGGGCTGGTTGGATCACTCATGAGGTAGCCGACTCCCGGCGGCTGGCGACAAGGGGGCGGAAGCTTCGACCTCTGGCGCGACTGCGCCCTGACCGCCGCTCACCGAAGCGAGCGGGGCCAGGGCGACGATCACGGCAGGTCTCAGCTGATGGCCTTGATGGCGGCTTCGACCTTGGTGCGCATCTCCTCGGGCAGCGGCGCGTAGTTCAGCTCGCCCAGGCTGGCCTGGCCCTCGGTGCTCGCGAAGTAGCTCAGGAAGCCCTTCACCAGCGCGGTCTTCTCGGCCGGAAGGCCCTTGCTGCAGGCGATCTCGTACGTCACCAGGATGATCGGGTAGGCCCCGGCCGCCTTGGTGCCGTAGTCGACCGACAGCGCCAGGTCGCTGCCCTTGCCCTTGACCTTCGCCTCGGCCAGGGCCTTGGCGGCGGACTCGGGGGTCAGCTCGATCGGGCCGGCGCCGGTGTCGACCTGCGCAACGCCGAGCTTGTTGTCGACGGCGTAGGACCACTCGACGTAGGTCAGCGAGTTCGGGGTCGACTTGGTCGCCTCGGCCACACCGGCCGACTTCTCCTTGCCGGCGCCGGTGCCGGTCCACTTCTTGGCCGGCTCACCCTTCCAGGCGCCGTCACCGGAGGCCTTCAGGTACTTGGCGAAGTTCTCCGTGGTGCCGGACTCGTCCGAACGGAAGAAGACCGAGATCGGCGCGGCCGGCAGCTTGGCGCCCGGGTTCAGCTTGGCGATCTCCGGCGCGTTCCAGGTCTTGACCGTGCCCTGGAAGATCTTGGCGGCCGTCGGGCCGTCCAGGATCAGCTTGTCCAGGCCGGCCACGTTGTAGGCCAGTGCGACCGGGCCGATCACCATCGGCAGGTTCAGGGCCGGGTTGTTCGCGCAACGCTTGGCGGCGGCGTCAGCCTCGATCACGCCGTCCTTCGGCTCCGTCTTCAGCGCGGAGTCGGAACCGGCGAAGTCGACCTGGCTCGCGTTGAACTGCTTGATACCCGCACCGGAACCGGTCGGGTTGTAGTTCACCGTGACGTCGGCGCACTTCTCGTTGTACTTCGCGATGACTTCTTCGATCGCGTTCTTCTGCGCCGAGGATCCCTCGGCGTTCAGAGTGCCCGACGGGCAGTCGCCATCGGCGCCGGTTGACGACGAGGGGGTCGAGGAGCCGGTCGGCTCGGGGTCGCTGCCACAGGCGCTGAGCGCCAGGACACCAAGAGTGGCCACGGCGACAACGCCGGCGCGGAGCACACGGTTGACGGACACGAGTGTGTTGCCCTTCTGCGGGGATGTGATGCCTTTTCCCCACAGAGGCTAGGGAGATCAGATGGCCGAGTACCCGGACCTTGGTGAACAGCGAGTAAACGATGCTGGTCGCGATGGCGACCACTGACTTGATGTCAGGCAGCCAGCAGATGAACACAGCCGGTAGTCCGGCGGTGCTCCTGGACGTTCGCGGTCATCAGGCAAGCGGGTCCGGCGCCCCGCGGTCAAGTCAGCGCCGGACCCGTTACCTCACTGTTGTGCCGTGGTGACCTTCGACGTGCCGCAGGACCCGTTCTTGCAAACGGTCGCGATGACCCGCATCACCCCGACCGAGGAGCGGTCGTTGGTGAAGCTGACCACCTCGTCGACCCTCCGGGTGAAGAGGAGGTTCTTCACGGCCCAATCCTCGGTCTGCGGCTGCTTGTAAAGGATGCGCAGCTTCAGGCTGCAGCCAGGCGTGGTCTTGGTGGACCGGCTGGGAAAGATCTGGACCCAGATCAGCGCGGCATAACCGATTTCTTTACCGAGCCCATGATCTTTGAGCTGGTAGTTGAAAGTGCAGTTGCTGTAGGAATGCGTGTCATTCACATTCCGCGCGGCCGCCGGCAATGCGGTCGCGACCACGAGCGCGACCGCCATCGCCAACACCGCAAGGAGTCTCTTCTTCATCGTTCCTCCGTCCCAGCCACCGGCTCTCGGTGGTCGACGTCAGTACGACGGCGCGAAATGAACGCCACATGAACCGGCCCGCTTTCCCTTCCGGGCGTTTGCCGGTATTGGCATCGAAACGACAATTGACACCCACGGGATGACGGCCGTTAAGCACTGCCTATTGCAGCTACCTGCAAAATTCCTAGCGAACCGACAAATACGACTTCCACGAGACCGTTGTGGCGATCGAACGACCCTGATAGGTGATGCCCGGAACCACCATCCGGTAGGCGTAGTAACCACGAGTCGGCGCGGTGAAGCTCTTTGAACCCTTGCCGTTGGTGAACGGCACCCACGTGATCCCGGCCCACGTCGTACCCGTCCATCGCTGCAACAGCGCCCTGCCGTTGACGTACGGCGCCACGCTCAGCTTGACCCCCACCGGAGCGCCAGGTTTGACCAGGGTCGTGGTCAGGTTGGCGTTCTGCAGGTTGTACGTCGTCACCGAGGTCCTCGGTGCGGTCGCCATCCACCCCGACACCTGGACCGGATAGACCGGAGACCAGGTCGGTACGACGATGCGGAACTGCCTGGTGCCGATCGACCCCACGAAAGGCTGGATCGTGCGCAGGTCCTTGCCAGAAGTGACCACGGACCAGGGCGCGTTCGCGTTGGCACGCCCTTGTAGCTGCCACGGCACCTCCGCGGGTCGGTCGAGCAGATCGGGGTTCCTGAAACAGCCAGGTCCGCAGACAAGTCCGGCGGTGGCGCGGATGTCGACGGGCCGATTGAACGGTGCTGAGGCCTGGACCTTGAGCTGAACGCCCATGTCGTACACCTGGACAGCCCGGATGGGGTACTGGTTGCCCCATTCGTTGCGCCCGAGGATCGCCACGTCGTACGGCCGAGCCACCTTCGGCAACAGGAAGCTCCGGGCGCCGCGCGGGATGGCGAAGGTCTTCGGGTCCGGGTACTGCGGGTTGATCCCCGCCGACACCACCTCGGCATCGAACGGCAGGTCGAGCGGATCACCCGGGTTCAGGTCTTTCGCCACCGCGCTCTGCGTCCACGTCAGCTGCACCAGGCCATCCGTGCGCGGCACCGCCCGTTGGATCACGGTCTGCGGCGGACGCGACGTGTCGAATCGAACGGACCTGCCGGGTGCGCTCCGGTCAGACCCTTTGGTCGAGAGAACCTGGAGCTCCAGCTCCGGGTGGTTCCAGTTGAACCAGCGCGGCTCGAGCAGCACCTCGTTCGGCGCCCCGGCCGCGGTGTACTCCCGCACCCGAATATCGTGCGGCTGCCCGGACAACACGATCGCCTCGATCTCGTTGGCCTCACCCAAATCGGTCCAACTGACCCGCACCATCTTGTGCGTCGAGTCGGCCCACTCCACCTTCACGTTGGTCGGCGCGGGCGGAGCGGCGGATGCCGTCGTAGCGGTCAAGACGCCGGTGACCAGGCCGACAGTGACGCCCGCGGCGATCAGGGCGATTCGTCTGCGCATGAACGACTCCTGCACTGCGATCATGGGTAGCTCGGGACGGTCAGCCTGGCGAGGGCGATGCGGCCGGTGATGGGGCGGCCGGCCCAGGTGGTGTTCGGGATGACGTAGCGGTAGAGGGTTTCGCCGCGTTTGGTCGCGGTGACCGTGGCGGAGCCGGCGCCCTTGCTGAGCTGGACGTACTGCACGTGGGCCCAGGTCTTGCCGGTCCACTTCTGCAGGGCGACCTTGAGGTTCACCGCGGGCTCGACCTTCAGCAGCGAGGTAGCCCGCCGGCCGAGACTTACATGGTTGCCGTCGTTGAAGGGTGCCGGGTAGACCATGAAGCCGGTGGCGACCGTGTACGGCCCGGTGGCCATCCAGGGCGTGACCTGGACCGGGTACTTCGGGGCCCAGGTTGGCACGACGACGCGATACTGGCGCGTCCCGATCGCCGTGGTGAAGATCTGGCTCAAGCCGGAGTTACTCCGCTCGACGATCTGCCACGGGGCGCTCGCGTTGTTCCTGGCCTGCAATTGCAACGCCACCGAGGCGGATCCGGTCCGCCACTGCGGCTGGCTGCCCTCGCAGCTCTGCGTGGCCGGGCAAAGGAGGACCCTGGGAAGCAACTCGAACTCATGCTTGAAGCCGTAGTTGGAGTAGCTCGGGATCTTGAACATCTGCGGCTGCATCCGGCCGACCTCGACGTGGTTCAGGTCCGCGCTGGGAGATTCACCCCACTCGTTCCGGCTCGCCACGGCGACCCGATAGCCGGCCGGTCGCGCGGGCAGGACGAAGGACCGGGTTCCAGACGGAACGGGATACGCCTTGTCACCAAGGACTGTGGGCGTCAGCAGATCGGGATCGAAGGCGACATCGAGCGGATCGCCCGGGTTGCGGTCGATCGGCATCGCGGCGCGGGTCCAGCTGAGCCGGACCTTGCCGTCGGACTGCGGGATGGCGTACGTGATCCGGGTCGCCGGAGCGTAGGTGGTGTCGAAGCGGACGGACCGTGCGGGCGCGCTCGTACCAGCGGAGGAACCGGAGGTCACCTGGAGCTCGACGGCCTCACGGTTGACGGGCAGCCGGTATTTGCTGAACACCAGCTGATTCGGAGCCGAGGCGTCCACGACATCGATCACCGCGTCGTTGCTGGTACTCCCGCTGAGCGTCTTGACGTGGATCCGATTGCCGGTGCCGGTGTCGGTCCAGGTAACGCGGATGCGTTCGTGGGTGCTGTCGGCCCAGCTGATGCGTACGCCGGTCGGCGCGGGCGGAATCTCGGAGGCGGCGGACGGTACCGAGGTGAGCAGGCCGGCGGTGAGCGAGATCGCGATCAGGAATGGCGTTTTCATGTCAGCGCACCGTCATCCGGAAGGTGGGAGTGGTGATACCCGTGATGTAGCGGCCCGCGTAGTAGGCGCCTGGTACGACGTACCGGAAGGCATGGACGCCACGTGGAGCCGCGGTGAACGAGTACGAGCCGACGCCGTTCTTCGTGTAGACCCACTTCACGTTCGCCCAGGTGCTGCCGTTCCAGCGTTGCAGGGTGGCGCGGACATTGGTGCCGGGGGCAACGGTCAGCAGCGCCGACACCTTGCGGCCGTATGTCGCTTGCGGGTAGTCGATCCGCGCCGTCCGCAAGGCATAGCGGGCGATCGACGTGGAAGCGCTCGAGCCGGCGACGAACGCGGCCACGTCGCCGAAGCCGTACTGCGGAGCCTTCGCGGCCGACGGCATCAGCACCCGGTACTGCCGTGTGCCCGGCGTGGACGCATAGCCCTCGAACGTGCCATCGGGATCCGTCCGCCAGGAACTGACCGTCGACCACGCCGACGTACTGGTGTTCCGTGCCTGCACCTGGACCCACCCGATCGCGTCATCGCGATAGACGGCCTGCGTCTTCCCTGCCACGCAACGGCTCGGCCGGTTCAGCTGGACTCGGCCGGTGACGAAGATGCGGGTGCCATAGGTGCTCGCCGCCGGCACTCTGCTGCTGACGACGTAATCGGCCACCTCGAAGGCGTTGGTATCAACCGTGCCCCACTCGTTCGGGGACCGCAGGAACACCCGGTACGGACGCACGCGCGCGGGGATGGTCGCCGTGCCGGTGCTGCCGTGGACACTTGCGAGGGCGGTCCAGCCGCAGCCGACGCGATCACTGACGTACGGCGTTGCCGTGGCGACGGGGGATACGTCCAGCGGGTCGTTCGGGGTGTAGTCGGGGGCGGTGCCGACGGTCCAGCCGAGGCTGAAGGTGCCATTGCCGTTCGGCTGCCGCTTCGTCACGGTGGCCGTGATGCGGCGATCGGTGTCGAAGGCCGGGGATTGGCCGACGGCCGCGTCCGGGGTGGTCGCCGTGTCCGAGGCGCGCGTGTAGACGGTGATCGTGAGCTCGCGGAAGACCGGGAAACGGCTGACCGGCAGCACGATCGAGTCGGCCGAGGCGGCTGGGACGAGTTGCTCGAAGGCCGTGCCCTGCGCATCGGTGGCGCGCAGCAGGTTCGGCGCGGAATCGGTCGGCCAGGTGACCCGGACACCGCCGTCGGCCCAGGCGAGGCCCACGTTCACGGGGGCGGCCGCGGTGGCCTCGTCGGTGCTGCCGGTGACGAAGTGGCCGGCGATGAGTCCGACGGCGAGCAGGGCTACGCCGGACTTGGGCATGACGCTGCCCTTTACGTTCATCGAGATTCCCGTTCCCCAGGCCGGCTGATCGATCCCCCGCCGACGTCGGCTGAACTTAGCTCATCGGCTGGGTGGCCGGGAAGCGTTATTGATTGCAGGTTCCTGCAAAGTTCAGCTGGTGAAGTCTTCGGGGGCGATGCCGTCGAGGAATTGGCGGAAGCGCTCGAGTTCGGCCTGCTCGGCCTCGGGGGTGGCGACGCCGGCCTCGGCCAGCACCTCCTCGCGGCAGCGCAGTGGGGTGCCGAGGCGGATGGCGAGTGCGACCGAGTCGCTGGGGCGGGCGGAGACGCGGGCGCCGTTGGCCAGCACCAGCTCGGCGTAGAAGACGGAGTCGCGCAGTTCGACGATCTCGACCGCGAGCACGGTGGTCTCCAGGGCGACCAGGATGTCGCGCATCAGGTCGTGGGTGAGCGGACGGGACGGGCGCAGGCCTTGTTCCTCGTAGGCGATCGCGGTGGCCTCCACCGAGCCGATGGAGATCGGCAGGTACCGGTACCCGTCGGTCTCCCGGAGCATCATCACCGGCGCGTGGCCGGGTGATTCCATCCGGATCCCGATCAGGGTGAGGTCTCGCAACGTGGTCATCCGAGCCGGGCCTCTCCGTGAGCTGGCGTCCGCTGAGTCGCCAGACAACGCTCCTGCCGACCCTACCTGGTGCGGATCGGCCGGGCCGTCAGGAGGCTTTCTCCCCTGACCGAAAACCATTGTCCCGATCGCACGGCCGCCTCAGGATGATGACCGTTCAGAATCAGCCGGTCATTCTCGGTGACCGGCGGTGACGGCTGGGGAGTCGCGGATGAAGGTCGCCCGGGGAATGTTCGCGCTGGGAGAGCCGGGCGGTCGGCCGGTGCGGGTGGTGATCGTCGCGCCGAACCCGGTGGTCCGGGCCGGGGTGGCGACCTTGATCGCCCGCGAGCCGGGGATCCAGGTCGTCGCCACGGTGCCGGATGAGGGCGCGCTCGGCTCGCTGGCGATCCGCCCGGACGTGCTGCTGGTCGACACCGTGCTCCGGCAGGGTCTGGTGGCCTTGACCCGGAGCCGGTCCGAGGCGCGGATCCCGAAGGTGCCGATCGTGGCGCTGGTGACCGGCGAGATGCCGGCCGTCGAGGACCTGCGCGCGTACGCCCAGGCGGAGGTGGACGCGATCGTCTCGACCGCGGACGACATCGCCACCGGCATCCGGGCCGTTTGCTCCGGCCGTGCGGATGGCGGTTGGGTGAGTCCGTCCCTCGGTGCGGCCGTGCTGCGCGAGGGCGCCACCGAGAACGTCCAGCAGTTGCCGCATCCGTCGCTGCGCCGGGCGATCTGCGGCCAGGTGACGGCGAGCGAGCAGGCCGTACTGCTGCTGGTGGCGGACGGGTTCACCGATCGCGAGATCGCCACCCGGCTCCGGCGTAGTGAACGCGTGGTGAAATACCACGTCTCGAATCTGCTCACGAAATTCCAGGCCAAGAATCGCGCGCATGCTGTCAACCTGGCCGTTCGGGCAGGTCTGCTATTCGGCGAATGCTCATTCGGACAGGGGTCGAATGGACAGGGTGTGCTTGTCCATTCGACACGGGACGGCGCGTGACTCCACCGGTTGAATTGTCCTTGTCGCCGCTGCTGCGACAAGGGTAATTCCACACCGTGAGGAGAACAGCGATGAGCAAGGTTGTGAAGATGATCGGTGGCCTGTCGATGGTGGCCGGTCTGGCGCTGGCCGGGACCGCCGCCGCGAACGCCGTCGACCGTGGCGACGAGAAGCTGGAGTGCAACTATTACGAGATCTGCTTCGCGGAGCACCACGACGGCGCCGGTGGCCAGCGGCACTTCTACGGGAGCTCGTCCAATCACGCGAACGAGGGCAACATGTCCAGCGGCGTGCCGTTCTACCACAACGCCAGCTCGATCAAGAACCGCGACAGCGTGAGCAACGTGTGCGTCACCGAGTCCGGGGACTGGACGAACGACAGCTGGCAGTTCCCGGCCCGGTCGACGAGCTGGTCGAACTTCGCCGGCGACCTGAACGACGAGAACGCGAAGCACGTTCGCGCCAACTGCTGATAGCCGTGTGGGTGGAGCGAGTCCCCAGCTCGCTCCACCCATGCTCAGGTCCGAAAGGCTAACCAGGTAAGGGAGTTTCGATGCGTAAGTTGGCCGCTCTCGGTCTGCTGGCCGTGCTCACCACCGGATGCGGTACGGCACCAGGCCCGGCCGCCGTTGCCGAGCTGCCGCCCTTGCCGGCCGGTGCCGAGCAGCCCTTCGACCACTTCCGGCGCGATGCGCTGGCCACGATCGAGAAGGCCGACCTGACCTTCTTCCTCGATTGCCTGGCGGCCGCCGGGTACCCGCAGGAGCGGGAGGTCAGCCTCGGTCCTGCGCCGGTGCTACCCGCGCTGGCGGCGGCACCGCTCAGTCCGCGGACGGAGGCCGACGCACGCAAGTACGGTTTCGGCGCGCCCCTGCTGGCGCAACCCGCCAACGTCGTCCGCAAGGACCCGGCGTTCACCCAGGCCGCGCGGGGTTGCGAGCGGTCCGCCCGGGCGATGTTCGGCGCGCCCGACGAGGTCGGCCGGGTTCGCAGTCTGTACGCCGACCTCGGCAACAAGCTCGTCCAGGAGCGCAGCGCGCGGACCACCGAGATCATCAACGGTAAAAGTGGTGAGTTGACCGCGTGTTTCGCTGCTCAGGGTTATCGGGTGAAGTCTGGCGAGCAATTCTCGGCACGCGGCGATCTCAGCCAATTCGGAATTCAAACTGGTACGCACGAGAATCCTGTGGCGCCGCCCTTTCGGCGTCCGGTAGGTCTTTCCGCAGGTGTGCAGATAGAGCCGCCAGTGCCGGCGCGCAAATATATTCCAACGGCGGCCGAGGTAAAATTCGCGGTGGCCTTTGTGCGCTGCGGCGTTCGGACCGGATTGTTCGCCGAAATCGACAAGCGGCAGCCCGAGATCCAGCAGGCGATCGTCGAACGGCACGCGGCCGAGTTCGCCGCCCTCAACCCCGCCGTCGACCAGATCGCCCGCGACGCGGCAGCAGTTCTTAAGAAGCGGCCAGATCAGCCAATGCAACCCCGTCCAGGCGCATGATCTCGATCTCGTCCAGCCCGCGCGCGTCCAGCCGCCGGTAGAACCGCAGCGCCGGCTCGTTGGTCCGCAGTACCCACCACTCGAGCCGGGCGCAGCCGCGGTTGACGGCCACCTGCGCGAGATGGGCCAGCAGCATCCGGCCGAGCCCGGCGCCGCGATGACCGGGTGCGACGTACAGGTCCTCGAGGTGGATACCGCCGCGGCCGACGATCGTGCTGTACGTCGAGTAGTACAAGGCGAATCCGGCGGGCTCGCCATCGACCGTGGCGACCACTGCCTCGGCCAGTGGGTTCGGGCCGAACAGCGCGTTCGCGACATCCTCCGGCTGAGACGTCACCTCGCCAGGGAAGTCCTCGGTGTCGGCGAGTTCGACGATGAAGCGGTGCAGGGTCTCGGTATCGGCCGGTTCGGCCGGGCGAATCACGGGCGTGAGCACGGGCGGCATCAGGGCGTCCATAACAGCATCGTGCACGTTGTTTGGTGCACGCCCGGCGTCAGGGGCTGCGGAAGCGTTCGTGGAACTGGCCGGCCGGGGTGCGGTGGGCGGTCACGAAAGCGCCAGGGGAGAACTTGCCGACGCGGAGGTCGAGCGCACGGCTCAACGCGGGCAGCACTGGGCGATGCGAGCAGATGACCGTCACCTTGCCCGGCTTCCACCCGCGCAGATCGGTCAACGCGTCCGGGTCCTTCCCGTATCCGCGCTCGGAGATCTCCGGATGCTCGTGAATGGTCAGATCGGCCTCAGCGGCGTACGGCGCGATCGTGGCTCGGCACCTCTCCGCGTCGCTGGTGATGATCCTGTTCACCCCGAGTGCGCCCAGTACGCCGATGAGGTCTTGCGCGGCTTGGGCGCCTTCGGCCGTGAGAGGCCGGTCCTGGTCCTTGCCGTCCCATTCCTTGCGTTTGACCGCACTGGTGTGCCGGATCACCACCACCGAGGACTCGACGGGTAGGGCGTCCGCGAGGGCGTCGAGGATCTCCATGTCCCGGGGATAGCTCAACCGCTTACGGGCCTTCGGGACCGGCAGCCACTCCAACTCGTCGATCTCGTCGTTCGGGACGAAGGGCTGCGGCTTACCGCAGGGGCTTGCGGACCAGTAATGCACCAGTTTGGGCGCGGTAGACCCGTTCTTGCGTACGTCGTACCGCTGGATCCCCAGCGATGGCCCGAGCGTGACGAGTTGTCCGGTCTCTTCCTGGATCTCGCGCCGGGCCGCGACCAGGACGTGCTCGCCGCCGTCGAGTTTCCCCTTCGGCAGGGACCAGTCGTCGTACCGCGGGCGATGGACGAGCAGCACCTCGCGCTGGCCGTCGACCTCACGCCAGACGACGCCACCCGCAGCGATCACCGTCGCCGCCTCGTTCATCGTCCGGGACCTAGCTGATCGGCTCGGTCTGGCGGCGCCGGCCGCGGGTGGCGATCAGCCGTTCCTGGAGATCGCGCAGCGGCTTGCCGTCGTCGTCGGTCTGGTGGGCGACCCACGTGTCGTCGGCCTGCAGCCACCAGGAGCTGGTGCCCTCGTCGAACCCGAGGTCGAACAGGTCGCCCAGCTCGGTCAGGTGGTCCGGCTCCTTCAGCCAGACCAGCGTCTCGACCCGGCGATCCAGGTTGCGGTGCATCAGGTCGGCCGAGCCGATCGCGACCACGGGCTCACCGCCGTTCTCGAACCAGAAGATCCGGCTGTGCTCCAGGAACCGCCCGAGCACGCTGCGAACGCGGATGTTGTCCGACAGCCCGGGAATACCCGGCCGGATGGTGCAGATGCCGCGGATCCAGAGATCAACCGGTACGCCGGCTTGGGACGCGCGGTACAACGCGTCCGACAGGGCCTCGTCGACCAGCGAGTTCACCTTGAGCCGCACTCGCGCGGGCCGCCCGGCCAGGTGATGCTGCACCTCGCGCTCGATCCGCTCGAGCAGGCCCGTCCGAACGCCCTGAGGCGCGACGAGCAGCCGCCGGTAACCGCTGCGCAGGGAGAACCCGGACAAGTGGTTGAACAGGTGCGCGACGTCCTCGGTGACCACCGGGTCGGACGTCAGCAGGCCGAGGTCCTCGTACAGCCGGGCGGTCTTCGGGTGGTAGTTGCCGGTGCCGAGATGCGCGTAGCGACGCAGACCGTCCGGCTCGTCGCGGACCACCATCGACAACTTGCAATGCGTCTTCAGCCCGATCACGCCGTACACGACATGGCAGCCGGCGTGCTCCAACTGGCGGGCCCACTTGATGTTGGCCTGTTCGTCGAAGCGGGCCTGGATCTCGACCAGCACCAGCACCTGCTTACCGGCCTCGGCGGCGTCGATCAGGGCGTCGACGATCGGGGAATCACCCGATGTCCGGTACAGCGTCTGCTTGATCGCGAGCACCTGCGGGTCGGCCGCTGCCTGCTCGATGAACCGCTGCACGGACGTCGAGAACGAGTCGTACGGATGGTGGACCAGCACATCCCGCTGGTTGAGCGCGTGGAACATGTCGGCCGGATTCGCCGTCTCAACCTCGGCCAGATGGGGGTGCGTCGACGGCACGAAACCGGGGTACTTCAGCTCGGCCCGATCCAGGCTCGCGATCGCGAACAGCCCGCGCAGATCCAGCGGGCCGGGCAGCTCGAACACCTCGGCCTCGGTCACGCCCAGCTCGGACAGCAGCAGCGCCCGCACCTGCGGATCGATCGACTCCTCGACCTCCAGCCGGACCGGCGGGCCGAACTTCCGCCGCAGCAGCTCCTTCTCCAACGCGGCGAGGAGGTTCTCCGCGTCGTCCTCTTCGACCTCGAGGTCCTCGTTCCGGGTGACGCGGAAGGTGTGGTGCTGCGTCACCTCCATACCCGGGAAGAGCTGGCCCAGGTGCTCGGCCATCACGTCCTCGAGCGGAACGTACCGGCCTTCGGCGACCTTCACGAAGCGTGGCAGCAGCGGCGGCACCTTCACCCGGGCGAAGTGCTCGCCGCCGGTGGTCGGGTTGCGCACCACGACCGCGAGGTTCAGCGAGAGGCCCGAGATGTACGGGAAGGGGTGCGAGGGGTCGACCGCCAGCGGCGTCAGCACCGGGAAGATCCGCTCGGCGAAGAACCGGCTCATGTCGTCGCGCTCGGACAGGTTCAGCTCGTCCCAACGCAGGATGTCGATACCTTCTTCGACCAGCGCGGGCAGCACCACCTTGCGCCAGCTCTCGGCCTGCCGGTCCATCAGCTCCCGGCTACGGCTCAGGCTGCGGTCCAGCACCTCCCGCGGCAGCAGCCCGCTCGCGGCCGGCACGGCGACACCCGCCGCGATACGCCGCTTCAGACCGGCCACCCGGACCATGAAGAACTCGTCCAGGTTGCTGGCGAAGATGGCCAGGAACTTGGCGCGCTCCAGCAACGGGACCAGCTCGTTCTCCGCGAGCTCCAGCACGCGCTGGTTGAACGCGAGCCAGCTCAGTTCGCGGTCGGAGAACCGGTCCGCGGGCAGGTCGCCGGCCTCCGCGATGTCATACGGAGGTTCGACGTCGTACTCACGGTTGTGCGAAGCCAGCAAGTCCTCTGCCACGTGTCCAAGCATGTCACCTCGGGATGAACAGGAGGTTGCCAGCGCGGCGGGCCGCCGATCCAAGCTATCGTCACTCCTTGTGAACAGACGAGTCGACACCCTGCTGCGGACTGCGCTCGATACCGTGCAAGGCAGCGCCCTGCGGCCCGTCACCGCGCTGCCCGCCTCGTTGCGGCACCGCCTGGCCGGGGCGCCGATCCAGATCGACGGCAACGTGCTCGACCCCGATCTCCAGCTGCTTTTGCGCCTCGAGGGGCTGCTGCCAGGCAAATCCAAGGACCGGGTCTCGGTCGCGACGGCCCGGGCCAACCTGCTGACCTCGGCAAAGCTCGTCGCCGGCCCGCAGCGTGAACTGCACCGCGTGACCGACCTCACCGTGCGTGGTGCGGACGGCCAGCTCGGCGCTCGGCTGTACGTGCCACGCTCGGCCCCGATGTCGAACGGCGGCCTGCTCGTCTTCTTCCACGGTGGTGGCTGGGTCGTCGGTGACCTGGACAGCCACGACGCCTTCTGCCGCGACGCGGCCGAGGAGGCGGGCGTGCGAGTGCTGTCGGTGGACTACCGCCTCGCCCCGGAAGCCGAGGCGCCGGTCGCCGCCGAGGACGCAATCGCCGCCTTCGGCTGGGCCGTCGAACACGCCGAGGACCTCGGCGCCCATCCGTCGTACGTCGGTGTCGGTGGTGACAGCGCCGGGGGCAACCTCGCGGCCGTCGTCGCCCAGCAATGCGTCCGCCGCGGACTGGTACCGCCCGCGCTGCAGGTGCTGATCTACCCGGCGGTGGACCTCGTCGGCCGCCGCCCGAGCCGGGACCTCTTCGCCGAGGGCTTCTTCCTCACCGACGACGACATCACCTGGTACCGCGAGCACTACACGCCCGACCCGGCCATCCGCGCCGACCCGATCGTCTCGCCCTTGCTGGCCGACGACTTCACCGGTCTCTGCCCCGCGTACATCGTGACCGCCGGCTTCGACCCGCTCCGCGACGAGGGCAACGAGTACGCCGAAAAGCTCACCGCGGCCGGCGTCCAGGTCGAACACCACTGCGAACGCTCCATGGTCCACGGCTTCGCCAACATCCTCGTCCTAGCCGACGAAACCCTCCACGCCCGCCGCCGCATAACCACCGCCATCCAATCCCACCTCCGCCCACCCACGTAACGGAACCTTGGCGCTGGGGCATTGCGGGGCATGCCGGGGCAGTGAATCCAACTGCCCTCGCTGGTCGGCCGGGGTCTACCGGTGTGCCCGCAACAGGTCCGCCGCCAGTGTTGCCGTACTGGCAGCAACCGTCAGTGGTTCGCCGATTCCCTCCTCGGCTCGCCCGGCCATCGTCGATCCCGTCGCATCGGGCCCTGCAGAAAACAGCGTCTCAAGGTGGTCTAGTGCGTCCCTGGTCTCTGACTCGCAGATCTCCTCAGCCAGCAATTGCTTAATGCGCGCGGCAAGGCCGTCTGTCTCATAGGCGGTCAGCAGACGGTAGACGTCGTGAGCATCCTTATCCTGGAGACGATCGGAATTCGGGTCATCGACACGTTCGGCGATCTTGTGAAGCTTGGCGATCAGCAGAGCGGCTGGTCCCGCAACCTTGACGGTGTAGCGGCGATTGTCAGCTGGGTCGAGGGCAGCGACCTCCATGGGGGAGTAGTCGACCAGGGCAGCCTCAAGTCCGCGGGCCCTGCGTGCGGCGCCCTTGCTGTGGGGCGGAATCCGCGCACCGCGGGCTTGTTTACCGCCGCCTCCGGCGAGTGCCTCCGGCACCATCAGGTCGACCTCGAACCCGGCCTTGTTGACCCATGCGCCCGGCTGCTTCTTGCGTGGATCGGGGTTGGGGATGAACCCGGCCCGGGTCATCGCCTGCTCGAGTAGCGGCTCCTCGGCGAGTTCTCGTGGATCGACTGCGAGATCGCTGTCCTTTGTTGCTTCCGCAAGTGCGACCTGTGCCCGGATCTCCGAGGTCCGGAGGTAGACGGCTTGTGCTCCGATCACGATCACCGCGTCGCGGTGTTGCTCCAGGGCGACCAAGGCGTCGAGTAGGGCGCCGCGGGCCGGGACGAGGAGATCCGGGCTACTTGCGCCAGGTGCGTTCATTCTGTTCCATCCATCCGATCAGTTCTTCGCCCTCGGACGGATTCCGCCCAGGACCAGTCAGCAGGTCCACCGCGACCTGACTGGGTGCCGCGAGCTGGCCGCCCCAGCTGGTGGCCACCACGGTGCGTGCGAAAGCAAAGTCGTCGGCGGGCTCGGCGAGGACGACGTTCGCGCCGACGTCGGCCGGCCGGAGGTCCCACGCCTCGGCGGCCGCCGAGGGATTGGTGGTGTAGATCATTGCGGCCCTGGTGGGTGCATAGTGAGCCCACTCTGCAGCCGCGATAGTTCCGGTCGCCGCGTAGGTCAGATCACCTGTGGCGGCGATTCGGCGTTGGAGGGACTCGAGTCCGCGTGGCGCCAGCCAACGGGTTGTCCGGTTGTCTCGGACGAAGATGTAATCCTGGCTCCAGCGGCGGAGTAGCCGTTCCCAATCCGGCACCTGTATGCGTGGACCGGTCCGTTGAATGAGTTCCTCCTCCTCGAGGAACTCGACTACGCGGTACGCCGACCCGGTCGAGGTGCGCGCTTCGTTGACGAGCTCGGTGATCCGCCAACTGCGGTCGAAGTCGAGCAGCGCTCGCACCAATTTGGCGGCGACAGGTCCTCTCAAATCGCCTCGCGGCCGGCCAGGGCCGCGCCAGGGGTCGCTGTCGGCGCCACGGTCGGACAGGAAAAGGAACAGACCGGGCCGTTTGACCTGGAGCCGGATATTGCCGGTGGCGTCGACGAACGACACCCCGGCGTCGGTGAGTC
Organism: Kribbella sp. NBC_01245; assembly: GCF_036226525.1. Lineage (NCBI taxonomy): Bacteria > Bacillati > Actinomycetota > Actinomycetes > Propionibacteriales > Kribbellaceae > Kribbella > Kribbella sp. NBC_01245. The sequence goes on along the minus strand of NZ_CP108487.1, from coordinate 4,678,721 downwards.
GGTCGCGTACGGGCGGTGCCAGGTAGCGGCTGAAGAGGATGGGGGTGCTGTCCGGGTATTGGTCGGCAAACGACCGAAGGTGCTCCCAGACAGCGGCCAGGTCCCTGCGCCCGACCGAGCGCTTCACCTCGACTACGGCATTGGTGGCCTCGCCGTCGTCGGTGGTGATCACGAGCAGGCCGTCCGGCCCGTCGGTCTCCGAATGCAGCTCTTGTACTCGCCATAGCTCGGGCAATCGCTCTTTGAGGAGGGCGAGGCCTCGTTCGTACAGCTCTCGGTCGGTCTGGGGTGGATCGTCCTTGCTCACGGTGGTCACCTCCTCCGCATTCGGGTTATACCATACCTCCGTTGGCAACGGAATCAGCTAATTTCCCGAATCATTGCCTAATTCAGCCCCACTCATCCGTCGTGTGGGCCTACTGGCTGGCGGCGAGGAATGGCGGTGGACCTCGGCTCTGGCCATCGAGGCGGTCGGGATTGGCAGGGGAAACGCGAAGCCCGGCCGACTCACCGTCCGGAGAGCTGCCAGGCCCACTTCCAGGAGCTACAGCCCCTGACGACATTGAGTTTATGTCTTTGGTGGCGGTGAATGCTGGGGCATTGCAGGGCAGGTCCGGGCATACCGATCGCGTCCGGCGGCGGGTGCGGCGCCGGCCGGACGCGACCTTTGGGGGAGGGCCAGGAGCCACCCGACTGGGGGGTAGAGGCCGTGCAGCTCCTGGCTACAGATGAGACGACCCCGCCCCGTGTTCATGACGCGACTTCCCATGCACATTCTGTGACCCCCATCACCCGCCGGGCCCACCTGCCACGGCGGGCGTGTGCGGGGGTGGGTTAGGCGGGGGTGTATTGGATGTCGAGGGTGGCGGTGGTGAAGGTTAGGGAGGTGTAGAGGGCTCGGGCGGGGGTGTTGGTGCCGTCTACGTAGAGGACGATTCGGGGGAGGCCGCGGGCTTGGAGGTGGTGGAGGCCGGCGAGGGTGAGGGCTTTGCCTAGGCCGGTGCCCTGGTGGGCGGGGTCGACGCCGACTACGTAGACCTCGCCGACGCCGTCTTCGACCTTGGTCCAGTGGTATCCGGCCAGTTCGCCCGAGGCGCGGTCGATCGCGAGGAAGAACCCGGCCGGGTCGAACCACTCCTGGCCGAGGCGTTCGTCCAGGTCGGCCTGGGTCCACGAGCCCTGTTCCGGGTGGTCTGCGAAGGCGCGGGCGTTCACGGCCAGCCAGGCCTTGTCGTCCTGACCCGGTAGGAACGTGCGCAAGTCGTACGCCGGAGGCATGGCGAACTCGGGCAGTGGGCCGGCCGTTTCGGCATCCCGCGCGAGGAAGAACAGCTCGCGCGTCACGATGAGGCCGAGTCGCGCGGCCAGTTCGTCGGCACCGGGGAGCCGGCCGTGCGCCCAGATCCGCAATCGTGGACCGGCCGCGTCGAGGAGGGCCCGCACGAGCTCGGTGCCGAAGCCCTTTCGCCTTGCGGATAAGGCCACCACCACCTCGGCAGAACCGTCCGGGTCGAGATGGGCGTAACCCGCGAGGGCCTCATCGTCGTACCGCAGCAGGTGAACGCCACCCTCGCCACCGGCGGCCAGGTTGAGCCGGGTGGCCTCGTTCAAAGGCTGTACGCCGTCGCTGTCCGCAGCGGCGCGTGCGAGTTCGGTGATGGCGGCGATGGTGGCCTTGGGCAACGGTGCGGTAACGGTTTCGACGGTCACGCCCACCACCGTAGGGGGTTGTGTGCGAGTTTTCCCTTCAGACCCGTTCAGGCCTTGGTGTGGCCAGAACCGTCGGGTAATTTGCGCCTGTTCGCCGCTCAAAAGACGAGTGTGAACACCGCTCAGACAACGGAGTTTAGAGATGGCCTTCAGAGGACGAGACAAGACGTCGCTGCGCGGCCGCAGGGCTTTGGCCCTGGTGGCGGCTTCGGCAGCCGTGACGCTCGGCATGGCCACGGGGGGAACCGTGACCCAGGCTGCGCCGGATTCGCACAAGCCGAAACCGACGCACACGCAGGTGCACCTGCTGTCGATCAACGACTTCCACGGCAACCTGGTGCCGAACGCCCCGACCAGTTCGTCGGGCCACGTGAACGGCACGCCGGCCGGTGGCGCGGAGTACCTCGCGACCCACCTGCAGCAGCTGCGCCAGGCGGCCCGGGCCAACGGCCAGGAGAGCATCACGGTCGCCGCCGGTGACCTGATCGGCGCCTCCCCGCTGCTGTCGGCCGCGTTCCACGACGAGCCGACCATCGAGGCGATGAACCTGATCGGCCTGGAGGCCACCTCGGTCGGCAACCACGAGTTCGACGAGGGCTGGCGCGAGCTGCTCCGGATGCAGAAGGGCGGCTGCCTGCCCGACGGCGACGGCGCCAACAACCAGAACTCCTGCCCGGACCCGGAGCAGGAGTTCGAGGGCGCGGACTTCGACTTCCTGTCCGCGAACGTCTTCTTCGAGAAGAACGACAAGACCCTCTTCGCGCCGTACACGATCAAGAAGCTGAAGGACGGCCGCAAGATCGGCTTCATCGGCATGACGCTGGAGAACACGCCGAACATCGTCACGAAGTCCGGTATCGAGGGCCTCAAGTTCACCGACGAGGTCGAGACCGCGAACGCGCTGGTGCCGAAGCTCAAGGAGAAGGGCGTCGAGGCGATCGTCGTACTGCTGCACGAGGGCGGCATCCCCGCCGACCCGAAGGCGTACAACAGCTGCCCGGGCATCTCCGGCCCGATCGTCGACATCGCGAAGAACCTCGACGCCGAGATCGACGCCGTCATCACCGGTCACACCCACCAGGGTTACAACTGCTCGATCGCCGACCCGGCCGGTGCGCCGCGACTCGTGACGAGCGCGTTCTCGTTCGGCCGGCTGGTCACCGACATGCGGGTGAGCATCGACAACTTGACCGGTGACGTCGACCGGGCGAACACGATCGCGAACAACCTGATCGTCACCCAGGACGTGCCGAAGGCGCCGAAGGTGACCGACCTGATCAACAAGTACAAGGCCCTGGTCGCGCCGATCGAGTCCAAGGTGATCGGCCACATCACCACGCCGCTGGTGAGCCGTACGCCCGACGACTCGGGTGAGTCGCCGCTGGGCAACCTGATCGCCGACGCGCAGCTGGCCGATCCGTCGACCGTGACGGGCGGCCAGACCCCGGTGGTCGCGTTCATGAACCCGGGCGGTATCCGGTCGGACCTGGTCGCCACGAATGGGGCTGTGACGTTTGGCGCGGCCTTCACGGTGCAGCCGTTCAACAACTACCTGGTCTCGATGGACATGACCGGTACGCAGATTCGCGCGTTGCTGACCCAGCAGTTCACCGGGCTCAACCAGGTGGCGAACAAGGTCTTGCAGGTGTCGGGTATCACCTACAGCTGGAAGGCGGGCGCCACTCCGGGCACGAAGGAGGTCGTGGCCGACTCGGTGAAGATCGCCGGTCAGCCGCTCGTCGACGGTACGACGTACCGCATCGTCACGAACAACTTCCTCTCCGACGGCGGTGACGGCTTCCCGGCCTTCGCCACGGCGACCAACAAGTTCTTCGGCGGCCTCGACATCGACGCCTTCGCGAACTACCTGACCGCCCACGACCCCTACACCCCGGGCCCCACCGACCGCATCACCGTCGCTCCCTAACCCACCCACCAACGGCCCGGCCCCTCCACGCGAGAGGCCGGGCCGCTGGCATGCGCGGCAAATTGGCCATTGGCCCTGCGGCAGATTGGGCACACCAGTTGCGGCAGATTGGGCACAGACCTTGCGGCAGATTGGGCACACCGCGGTCAAAAGATGGCACAATCGAGGCATGAGTCACGCTGAACTGCCGCTCGGCCGGGTGGTGCCACGCCATGCTCAGCGATTGATTGACGAAGCGCTCGCCGATACACGTGTGGTCCTGGTCAATGGAGCCCGCCAGGGCGGTAAGAGCACACTGGTCCGAATCGCGGGAGCCGCTCGCGAGGCAAGCTGGCAGACGTTGGACAACGAGACCAGCAGGCAGGCCGCCCAGGAGGATCCAACGGGTTTTGTCGCGCTCGGTTCGCCGATGGTGATTGATGAAATCCAGCGGGCGCCAGACCTCTTGCTGGCGATCAAGGAGAAAGTTGATGCCGACCCGCGGCCCGGTCAATTCCTGCTGACCGGCTCAGCGCGCGTCCTCGGTCTGCGCACGCTTCCGGACGCCTTGCCCGGCCGGATGGAGACGATCGAGCTCTGGCCCTTTTCTCAAGGTGAGATCGATGGAACGCCGGACCGTTTTGTGGACGCGATCTTCGCGCATGGAGCTGAGCTGGAACATCACTCCAGCCTGAATCGGGCGGACTACGCCGATCGGGTCGTACGAGGCGGTTATCCGGAGGCGGTGGCAAGAACCCAGCCGAGGCGGCGAGGCCGGTTCTTCGATTCCTACGTCGACGATCTGATCGCACGGGACGTCAGCCAGCTCTCGGAGATCGAGCGGATCGGTGAGATGCGAGCCCTGATCCGGCTTCTCGCGGCTCGCTCGGGTCACTTGCTGGTTCCCAACGCGTTGGGAAACGAGGTTCACCTGGACCATCGAACGGTCGGCCGCTATCTGCATTTGCTGGAAGAAGTGTTCCTGATCAAGCGGGTACCGGCCTGGTCGCGCAACCTCAGTAGCCGGGCGACCGGTACGCCGAAGGTGGCCATGGTCGATTCGGGTATCGCGGCCAACCTGCTTGACGCCGATGTCGTGCAATTCAAGCGCCCGGGAAGCGTCTTCGGTCCGCTGCTCGAGGGGTTCGTACTGATGGAGCTGGCACGTCAGCTGACCTGGTCCGATGAACGGGCCGAGCTGTCGCATTACCGCACCCGCGACAAGGTGGAGGTGGACGCCGTTCTGGAGAACCGCCGTGGCCAGGTGGTTGGTGTGGAGGTGAAGGCCTCGTCGACGGTCCGCGCCGAAGACTTTCGCGGACTGACTCACCTGGCGGAGCGGCTCGGTGATGATCTGCTCGCCGGCGTGGTGCTGTACACCGGCGAACGGACGCAGGCGTTTGGTCCCCGCATGAGGGCCATGCCGATCAGCGCGATCTGGGAGCTCGCGCCCTGACTCACGTCAGCGGGCAGAGTCAGCGGGCTAGAGGAGGGCGACGCGGAGGAAGGTGGTGACGAAGGCCAGGGCGGTGAGGGTGGCGGCGGCTTTGGAGCCGAAGCCGTGGCGGATGGCCTGGACGTAGACGGCGATGGTGAGCGGGGCGAGCATCACCAGCAGGGTGGCGGCGCCCGCGCGGACACCGATGTGGGTCTGGCCGACCGCGACCGCGCCGAGCAGCAGGCCGAAGGTCAGACCGAGCCAGGTCGCGGTCAGCACCGGTCCCGAGCGCGGGGTACTGCGAGGGGTACTACGGGCATGGGCTGCGTGAGCCATCGGACACCTTCCGTACGCGGCCACCATCAGACAGTGACCGAATACGCACGGTAGCACCAGCCGCGCGAACGCACACCAGCGAAATAATCACAGCCCGCGAAGGTTTGAAAGGGTCCGATCAGGCGTTCGAATCGGCGGTCTCGCGGTCCTGTTTGGCCGGCGGGATGACGAAGCGGTAGCCGACGTTGCGCACGGTTCCGATCAGGGATTCGTGCTCCGGGCCGAGCTTGGCGCGCAGCCGCCGGACGTGCACGTCGACCGTCCGGGTGCCGCCGAAGTAGTCGTACCCCCAAACCTCCTGGAGCAGCTGCTCACGCGTGAACACCCGGCCCGGGTGCTGCGCGAGGAACTTGAACAGCTCGAACTCCTTGTACGTCAGGTCGAGCGCCCGGCCGTTCAGTTTGGCCGTGTACGACGCCTCGTCGATGACCACGTCGCCGCTGCGGATCAGGCTGGTGTCGGGGTCCTCGTCGCGGGCTGCCGCGAGCCGGCCGATGACCAGCCGCAGGCGGGCCTCGATCTCGGCCGGGCCGGCCGTGTCGAGCAGTACGTCGTCCGCGCCCCAGTCCGCGTTCACCGCGGTCAGACCGCCTTCGGTGACGACCAGGATCAGCGGTACGTCGATCCCGGTGGTGCGGATCAGGCGGGACACCGACCGGACGTTGACGAGATCGCGGCGGGCGTCCAGCAGCACCGCGTCGGCGTCCGGGGCGTCCACCAGCGCGGCCACCTCGGAGGGCAGGATGCGGATCTGGTGGGGCAGCAGGGCGAGCGAGGGCAGCACCTCGGTCGAGGCCTGCAGCGCGTTCGTCAGCAGAAGCAACGTGCTCACGCTGTCTCCTTGTGCTGGTCGTCGGATCCGTGGGGTGGACCCGGTCCTGATGCACGTCGAGCCCGGGGCGTCATTGCCCTGGGCCCGAGACACACTGGTTGAAACAGCAGGTAAAGGTTCTGAAAGGATACTCCAAGTCCCGACATATGAGGCAGGTGTCCCAGTGGCGACGGTCACGGTGCGGTATTTCGCGGCGGCGCGAGCGGCGGCCGGCGAGCCGGTTGAGAGCGCTCAGGCGGCCTCAGTGGCCGAGTTGGTCGCAACACTCGGTGACGGACGTCCGGAACTGGCCAGAGTGCTCGGCATCAGCTCGTTCCTGCTGAACGGCGACCGGGTCGAAGGCGACGTCGCGCTCGCAGACGGTTCCGTGGTCGACGTACTGCCTCCCTTCGCCGGGGGATAGGCCCCTGCCACGGGTAGATTCCTCCCGTGGCACAGGACTCGGGGACACTGCTCACCACCGTTGGACGGGCCGGTGGGCTGTTCGCGAAGGCGTGGCCGCGCCTGCTCGCCGTCTTCTTCATCGCAGAGCTGACCCACCTCGCGGTCCAGTGGGTCGCGGTCCGGGCCGGCGCCAAGGTGGATGCGGGCGGTATCGCCCTGCTGGCGCTGCTGGCCCTGATCACACTCGCGATGTACGTCGTGATGTTCCTGGTCTTGCGTGGGGAGTTGCCGTACCACCGCCGGGCCGTCGAAGAGGGCAAGCTCGCGCCGGACGGGCAGGTCGCGGGCGAGGAGAACCGGCCGCTCGACGCGTTGGCGCACGCGCTTCTGCCGTTCCTGGCGTTCTACGCGGCGTACAAGTTCCTCGAGCAGGAAGCGCTCGACTACGAGTACCTACGCCTGGTGCACCGGATCAACGCCGATGCCGTGACCATCTTTGGCGGTGGCACGGTCGCCGAGCGCCCGGAAGGCCTGCATACGCTATCGACCTGGCTGTTCATCGGGCTGGGCGTAACGGCGTACCTGCTGCGGTTGCTGTTCAAGAGGCGCGGGAAGCGGAGTAAGGCAGGCCCGGCCCAGCGGTTGTTCGTGGCCTATCTCGAAGCGCTCTGGCTGTTTGTGGTCGCGTATCAGGCCACTGCGTTCATCCCAGCGCCCAAGGACTGGCTGGAGGGCCGGCAGGTCTTCGTCTGGATCAAGGATTCGTACGACTGGGCCCTCGACCACGTGCTCGGCGCCGAGCGCGTGCGCGAGGTCTGGGACACCGCGACCGGCTTCGTAGCGGCCGGGATCGGCGATCTGTGGACCGCGGCGGTGCTGCCGCTGATGTGGATCACCATCACCGCGGTCATCTACGGCCGCGTGCTGCACAAACCCGAGCGCACGCTGCCGGTCCGCTGGCGGTTCGACCGGGTCACCAATCGCTGGCAGCAGACGCCGCGGATCGTGCGGGTGGCGGGTAACACCATGGTCGCCGACTGGAAGGACCGCTGGACGCCCGTCGCGGACGCGTTCCGGCTGGTCGCGCGCTCCGGTATCCGGCCCATGCTCGGGTACTTCCTCGCCTGGGCCGTCGTCAACTGGTGCGCCGGCGCCTTCTGGATCGGCATGCGCGACTACGTGATCGGACCGCAGTCGCTGGCGGTCTGGCGGGTCATCGACGAACCGCTCGCGCTGGTGGTAGACGCCCTGCGGCTGATGCTGCAGATCTGCCTGCTCGCGGCGGCGTACGACCGGATGATCGGCGGTCTGGCCGGTTATCTCGAGCCGCAGAAGCCGCTGCCGGTCGACAAGGGTGTCACCGACCTGAGCGCCGCAACCTCGGGAGTGCCGGGTACTTCGGAAGGCTCGTAGCCCAATTCCCGCCCCACGCGTGCACCCATTTGCCATCTGGCGCGACCGCCCGACCGGGTGCATGGTGGGAGCAAGGGGGGCCACCGCGACGACGCTGGGGGGCACTGTCGCGACCTCGCCAGACTCCGCCGCGCTGTGCGGCCGGATGCGAAGGGGAGAGCGATGAAGCGACTCGTGGCGGGATGGATTGTCGTCTTGGTTTCGTGCCTGATCGCGGCCACCATGGGCGCCGCCGGGGCACAGGGGGAAGAGAGTCCGGGCGCACCGGCCGCCGGCGCCGGCAAGGCGGGCGCCAGCGACGTCTACCTGGTGCTACTCGGTGAGGCGCCCGCGGGCGCGTACGAAGGCGGGATCGCCGGCTTCCCGGCGACGAAGCCGGCGGCCGGTAAGCGGTTCAACAAGAAGGACGCGAAGGTCCAGCGGTACGTCAACTACCTGCGCTCCCGGCACGCCCAGGTGGCGAACAGCGTCGGCGCGGTGCGGGAATACGACTACGAGTACTCACTGAACGGCTTCGCGGCGAGGCTCACCAAGGCACAGCTGGCGAAGCTGCGCACGACGTCCGGCGTCGTCTCGATCCAGCGGGACACGCTGTCGCAGGTCAGGACCGACAACACGCCGACCTTTCTCGGGCTGAACGCCGGCGGCGGTCTTTGGAGCCAGCTCGGCGGGCAGGCCAGTGCTGGGGAAGGCGTGATCATCGGTGTGGTGGACACCGGCATCTGGCCGGAGCACCCGAGCTTCGCCGCCGCCGGCTTCGGCCCCGTACCCGCCGGCTGGAACGGGACGTGCCAGTCCGGCCAGCTGTGGAGCCAGCAGCAGTGCACCAACAAGCTGATCGGCGCCCGCTACTTCCACAGGGGCTTCGGCCACTTCGGCGGCGGGCTGAAGGACGACTACATGTCGGCGCGTGACCACGACGGTCACGGCACGCACACCACGTCGACCGCCGGCGGCAACGCGAACGTCAACGCGTCGATCTTCGGACGCAGCTTCGGCACGGTGAGCGGCATGGCGCCCCGCGCCCGGGTCGCGGCCTACAAGGCATGCTGGCCGGGCGGCTGCGCGGTCAGCGACCTCGTCGGCGCGATCGACGCGGCGGTCGGCGACGGTGTCGACGTGATCAACTACTCGATCGGCGACAGCGACCCGGACTTCCTCGACGCTGATGACGTCGCCTTCCTGTTCGCCCGGCAGGCCGGCGTTTTCGTCGCCGCCTCGGCCGGCAACTCGGGACCTGGTGCCAGTACGGTCGACCACGGTGGTCCGTGGCTGACGACGGTCGGCGCGAGCACCCAAAACCGCTCGTTCGTCAGCACGGCGACGCTCGGCAACGGCGCGGCCTACCAAGGTGCGTCGGTCACGCCGGGGCTCGCGGCGACGCCGCTGGTCGACGGTGCCACGGCTGGCAGCGAGGGCTGCCTGACCGGCCTTTCGCCGGCGGCCGTGACGGGCAAGATCGTGCTGTGCAAGGGCAGCTTCTCCCGGGCCGCGCGGAGCCTGGGGGTCAAGAACGCCGGTGGCGTCGGGATGATCCTTTACACGGCGGCCGAGAGCGACGCGCTGCTGAGTGACAACCACTATGTGCCGGCCGTCCACATCCGCAACTCGGACGGCCTCGCGATCAAGGCGTACGCGGCGACCAGTGCTCCGACGGCAGCGCTGTCGGGTGGCGCGAAGGTCTTCGGCGGGGGCAACACCATGGCGGCGTTCTCGTCCCGCGGCCCGCTGGTCGACAGCGCGCGGAGCACGGGTGACCTGCTGAAGCCGGACGTCACCGCGCCCGGCGTCCAGATCCTGGCCGGCAACAGCCCGACCGCGTTCGTCGGCTCGCCGGGCCAGCTGTTCCAGGCGATCGCCGGTACGTCGATGTCCAGCCCGCACACCGCCGGCATCGGCGCCCTGCTGCGGGACCTCCATCCCAACTGGACGCCCGACATGATGCAGTCGGCGCTCATGACGAGCGCCCGGCAGGACGTCATGAAGGAGGACGGCAGTACGCCGGCCGACCCGTTCGACTTCGGTGCGGGCCATATCGTGCCCAACAGCGCGGCGGATCCCGGTCTCGTCTATCCGGCCGGGTTCGACGACTACCGGGCATTCCTGCGGAGCCAGGGGCTGTGCACGCTCTGCTTCGGCACCACCCCGGCTCCGGTCATCGCTCCGACCGACTTCAACGCTCCGACGATCACGGTCCGCTCGCTCGCGGGCGTCCGGACGGCGACGCGCACGGTGCGCAACGTCGGCCCGGCCGGGACCTACACGGTCTCCGTCGCCGCGCCGCCAGGGGTTGACGTCGTGGTCACTCCGAGCGCGCTGACCCTCGGCGCCGGCGCCACAGCCTCGTACCAGGTCTCGTTCACGACGAACCCCACTGCGGTCTTCGACGAGTACAGCTTCGGTTCGCTGACTTGGTCGGACGGTGCCGGCCACAGTGTGCGAAGCCCGCTGGTCGTTCGTCCGGTAAGCATCGCCGCGCCGGCCTCCGTGGCGGGTACCGGGGCGGCCGGATCGCTCCAGTACTCCGTCAAGCTTGGCTACGCGGGCAGCTTCCAGGTTGCGCCGCAGGGTCTCGTGGCAGCGACGACCGAAACGAGGACGGTCGTCGACGACCCGACGGACAACTTCGACGCGGGCGCGCCGGACGCCAACCAGGGCATCCAGGTGCACGAGTTCGCGGTGCCCAGCGGCACGCCGCTGCTGCGGGTGCAGCTGTTCGACGAGTTCACCGACGGCAACGACGACATCGACCTGTACTTGTACCGGGTCGGCGCCGGTGGTGTGCTGACCCTCGTCGGGGCCAGCTTCACCGCCACTAGCGCCGAACTCATCGACGTCGCCAAGCCCGGCGCGGGCACCTACCGCCTATACGCGCACGGCTTCGCCACCGACGGCGCGGACGCGGTCTACACCCTGTTCCGCTGGCTCGTGCCGGACGCCGCCGTAGGCAACATGACGGCGACGTCAAGCACCGCGACCGCCACGGTCGGCGGGACGGCGGACATCACGGTGTCGTGGACCGGCCTCACCCCGGCGGTGAAGTACCTCGGCCGGGTCAGCTACTCCGACGGCACCACCGAGGTTGGCGGCACGCTGGTCACAGTGAATCCGTAGCCGCCATGGGTTCGTGGGGATGGTCTTCCGGCCATCCCCACAACCGGCGCTACCTCGGGAATGCCAAGTACTGCGGAAGTCTCGTCGCCCAGGTCACGATCGGCTCGGCGCTCTTCGCGACCTCACTCGGTACGACGAACACCGCGGACGTCTCGAACGGTTTGCCCGCACGCGGTTCGAGGTAGTACTCGGCGGCACCCTTCGGTCGCCACGTCTGCAACTGGTCGTCGGACCCGCCGGCGCAGCCCGATGGCCGGTCGGAGTACGCATCGGCGAGGCGGTCCTCGTCCCAGATCCGGCCGTCGGGCGCGCGCAGGTGGATCAGGCATCCCTCGAGGCTCTTGAGCTTCGCGACATCGTCCACCTGGAGGCGCAGGTAGACCCGCACTCGCGTCGTACCGGCCGGAGTCGGCTCGTCCGCGCCCGCACGTTTCGGGGCCGGGTCGACCTCGACGCTCGCCGCATACCAGGTGGCATCGGCGTACGACGTGCCGCCCGCCACGACGGTGACCGCGTCACGCGGCTCCGCGTCGTACCAGGATTTGTAGTCGGATCGGGTCACCCACCAGCCGGTCGCCGGGATGACCAGCACCATGGAGGCCAGCGCGACGGCGTTCTTCTTCAGCCAGCCGTACCTCACGCCGTCGCCTCCTTGAGCTCGACCACGGGTTGTTCACCTTCGGCGGCCGGCAGCGGGATCGTTGCCTGCGGCTCCAAAGCGGTGAACACGCCGTTCTCGATCACCTCGAGCCGCGCCCCGGCCAGCTGGTCGGCCGGCATCTCGATCGCGAACGAGCCGCGCACCGGGATCCCCGGCTGGAACTCGAACCCGGTCAGATCGACCCGCGAGATGGCGTTGCGATTGGTGGCGCGGTACTGGACGCCGTCGGTGTTGCGGATGAAGACCGAGCCGAGGTGCATCGGGTCCTGCCGCGCGGTCACGATCGCGTCCACGACGACCCAGGAGGTGGAGGTCTCCCGATCCGGCCTGGTGCGCGGAACCTTCAGCTTCTTGCCGACGCGCACGGCCTCGACCGTGATCTCGAACCGGGGCGTCTGTACGACCTTGCCGGCCGTGCCGTTGACCTGGACCGGCTGCTGGAAATCGGCCTTGGTCGGGGTCAGCCGGTAGAGGCCGACGATCGCGACCAGGACGACGCCGGTGAGCGCGATATCGATGACGCGGCGGCGGTTCATCGGGCCGCCTTCAGGTTGTTCTTCACCTTCACGACGGTCTCGCCGGCGATGCCGTCCTGACGCCAGACCTCGTAGTGGGTCAGCTTGGATTCCTTCTCGTACGTGGTTTTCTCGACCTTGACGTGCACCTCGGCCGGGACTTCAGTGGCCTTGGGCAACTTCCAGGCGTAGACCACGTTTTCCGGCTGATTCGGCTGCAGGATGGGGTTCATCGTGCTGTCGCGCATGTTCGCGGTGCCCAGCGGGCGCGCGTCGGCGGGAAGGCCCGGTACGTCGACGAGCTGCAGCAGGCTGAGGGCGGGCGGATCGCCGAGGTCGTCGGTGAGCTTGACCTTCGCGACCACCACGAGCAGGAAACCGCCTTCATCGGGGGAGAAGACGGGCTTGAGGTCCTTGACCGCGACAGCCCGGTCGATCGTCACCTCGAACCGCCCGGCCGCGATCGCCGTACCCGGCTCGACCTGCGGGATCTCCTCGGGCGCATTCTTCAACCCACCGAAGGCGGCGGAAACGGCCAGCGCGAGCGCCCCGGCACCGAGCACCCAGGTTCGCAACGAGCGGCCCTTGACCCGGACTTCGTGGAGTGACTCCGGCAGCCGCTCCTCGACCACCGGCTCCTCGGGCGACGGCGCGCTGCCGGTCGGGGAGGGGGTCTTCTCGTCTGCCACGGACCGAAGCCTAACCAGCCATCGGTCCTCTCCAACGGTCTGCGGTAATCGGTGGGGTTAGTCGGTCGGGCGGCCGCGGAGGCGTTTGGTCTCGCTGCGGCGTTGTTTGGCCTCGACCCGGCGGCGGATCGCGCCCTTGCTCGGCTTGGTCGGCCGCCGTTTCCTGGGCGGCGCGGCGATCGCCTCGCGGAGTAGTGCCGCCAGCCTGGTCCGCGCGGCCTCGCGGTTGCGCCATTGCGAACGCTGCTCGGAGGCGGCGATGGTGATCACCCCGCCGACCAGGCGCGACTCGAGCCGCTCGAGCGCGCGGTCCTTCAGCATGGGGGTCAGTGCGGTCGTGTTCGCGACGTCGAAACTGAGCTCGACCCGGCTGTCGGTGGTGTTCACGGATTGGCCGCCGGGACCACTCGAACGCGAGAACCGCCAGTTCAACTCGGCTTCGGGTACGACGATCCCGCCGCGCACCGCCAGGCCGTCATCCATGGGGTCCATTCAATCAAGGTTTGGCGAGGGGTTTTTCGGTTGCACCCGGCCCCCTGAGTCTTGCGAATTGTCAGGCCGGTTCGGGCCGCGTCAAGGGTTTCATCGCCTGGCGGCGACGCTGACGCGCCCTTGACGCGGCCCGAACCGGCCAAGGGCGGCTGGCTATCAGGGGGCCGGGTGAGGTGTGACCGGTTGCGTCGAGTGGTGCCGTGCATGGAGGGCTGGTCCTGGTTGGTCGTGGGCGTTTCGCGTTCGGTTGGCGCAGGCGGGTGAGGATCGGCGGGGCGTTCTCGTCGCCGCGCCACTGCCCGAGGGGTTTCCCGAGCGGGCGTTTCGCGTTCGGAATGCGGCTTCCTGAGTGGACTGGACGTTTTTCGGCCGTGAAAACGTCCAGTCCGCTCAGGAAGATGCGCGCACGGCTGTCGATGTGGCTCGGGTCGTCGGTTTGGGGCCAGTCGTCGTCTTTGTGAGCCAGCTGGACGTTTTCCGGCCCCGGAAACGTCCGGCGAGCTCACAAAGCTGGGCAGGCGGACCGCTACGCAGCCACAACCCGCGAGTGAAGCGCTTCAGCCCGGCGGAAACCGGACTTGTGGCTGTGTAGCGATCCGCGGCGGACGTGCACGTCCACACGAGGCACCGAAAGGGCCCGTTTCTGCAGAAAACTGGTCGTCGTGTGGTCGTGCACGTCCGCCCAACCCGACGCGCCAACCCGACGCGCCAACCCGACGCGCCAACCCGACGCGCCAACCCGACGCGCCAACCCGACGCGCCAACTCGACGCGCCAGCGCCCGGCAGACCCCCACCCGGTCAGACTGCACCCGTCCCCTGAATAGCCGGCTGTCCTTGGCCGGTTCGGGCCGGGTCAAGGGCGCGCATGCGTGGGCGTCAGCCGATGAAACCCTTGACGCGGCCCGAACCGGCCTGACAATTCGGAAGAACTCAGGGGACGGGTGCCCACCAACACAACTAGAGTCCTGCCAATGCATCCGCTGCAGCACCCGGCCGTGATCCGCGAGGTCGAACGCACCGCCTCGACCCACCTCGGTTTCCCCTGGCACGCAACGGGTTTCACCAACCTCGACGACCTGGCCTCACACCCCTGCGGCCTGTTCTCCGGCACCGCCCTGACAGTCTTCGCAAAACTCGGCGACCACGACCACTTCACCGCCGAACTGCAAGGCCTCTCGCTCCTGCGACCCTCGGTCCGCGTCCCGACCCCAGTCGCAACCGGCATCGCCCAAACCGACTCCGGGACGTTGCTCCTGCTCGAGGCCGAGGCGGCCCAGGAAGCCCGTACGGACGACCACTGGCGTTCGATTGGGACGACCCTCGCCACGCTGCACGACGTACAAGCTGAGCATTTCGGCAACACCTTCGACGGCTTCTTCGGCCCACTCCCGCAAGACAATCGCCCAGTCACCACCAACACCTGGCCCGACTTCTACGCCGAACGACGACTCACACCCCGACTGCGCTCGGCCGTCGACAGCGGCCATCTCCCGCCGGACCTGGCAAAGAAAATCGAAGCCCTGATCCACCGCCTGCCGACCCTCTGCGGCCCGGAGCCAACGCCCTCGCTCCTCCACGGCGATGCCCAGCAGAACAACTGGCTCACCACGCCAACCGGCGCCGTCCTCATCGACACAGCGCCGTACTTCGGCCATCCCGAGATCGACCTCGCCCTGCTCGACTACTTCGAGCCCGTCCCGGCCGCGGCGTTCGAGGCATACAAGGAGATCCGGCCGATCGACCCAGGTTTCGCGGAACGACGGGAACTCTGGCGCCTCTACGGCTACCTGGCCGTCGTCACGGTCGACGGCGATTCCGCCTTCGGCCGCCCATTCCTGGCCAAAGTCGCCGAAGCCATCGACGCCTATCGCTGATCGGCGAAACCCTGTGATCTCGGCCACGAGACGCACGTCCACTGGGTGATCACGACGGGGACGGCGTTTTCATGGCGGCGTACGCTCAGTAATCGTGACCCTCGGTATCAGCGTGCTCATCGTGGCGGTCGTCCTCGGCGGCCTGCTGAGCCTGCTCAAAGCCCGGTACGACGGGCGTTTCCGGGGCAGCCGCGCGATCCGGCGAGACGTCCACCGCCGCGAGCAGAACCATCAGAACGCGCAGAACCATCAGAACGGGCAAAACCACCAGACCGAGCAGGAACCAAGCGTGCCCCAAGAGCAATCCGTCGACCGTCTGACCGAGGCGGATATCGACGGCCAACTAGGCGAGAGGGCCACGCTGCTCCAGTTCTCCTCGGCTTTCTGCGCCCCTTGCCGCGCCACCCGCCGGACCCTGACCGAGGTCGCCGAGATGGTCGATGGCGTGCGCCACGTCGAGCTCGACGCCGAGTCCCACCTGGACCTGGTCCGCCGCCTCGACATCATGCGTACGCCGACGACGCTGGTCCTCGACCGGGCCGGCGCGATCGTTACCCGCGCCAGCGGCCAGCCGCGCAAACCCGACGTCATCGCCGCTCTGGCCACCGCCGTCGACCGCCAAACCAGCTAGCCGACTACCCGCGAGTCCACATCGTGATCAGTTGTCTCACAGAATGGGACCAAGGGTCGCGGGCACCAAGGTGCTTCCGTACTCTCGGTCTCGTGGCTTACACGACTTGGTTGACGAAGCGCAGGGCAGTGGACAACTGCCGCATGCGCTCGTCCCTGTGTCGTATGCCCTGACCAGGCGGCGTCCCGAGCGCTCCGGAACCGGTCGCTGAGCACGGTTCCCAGTACGTCGCCTCCCGCCCGTTCACGGTGGCGGAACAGCTCGAAAACCCCTCTCCCGTCGGGAGTCGCCATGTCCAGTCAGTCGACTGACCAGCAGGCACAGGTCGATCAGCGCCGAGAGGCACAGGTCGATCCACGCGGACTGCGGTTCGCCGCGGCCGTGACGACCCTGGTGCTGGCGCTGACCCTGATCCTGAACAACCCCTGGCCGCTCGCGGTGCAGGCCGGGGTGTTCGCGATCGCGGTCGCGTTCGGCGTACAGGCGTCGCCGTACGGCCTGATCTTCAAGCGTCTCGTCCGGCCCCGGCTGGGTCCGCCGAAGGAGCTGGAGTCCGCGGTACCGCCGCGGTTCGCCCAGCTCGTCGGTCTGGTCTTCGCCGTCATCGGGCTGGCGGGTTATTTCAGCGGCGCCGTCGTACTCGGCGTCGTCGCTACCGGTTTCGCCCTCGTCGCCGCGTTCGTCAACGCAGCGGTTGGGCTGTGCCTCGGCTGCGAGGCATACCTGCTGATCCAACGGATCCGCGCGCCGCATTCCACCCACGCAACCACCACCTGAGGAGTAGTACATGAGCAGGGAATCAGCGCTCGTCTCGGCCGACTGGGTCGAGGAGCACAAGTCCGACGAGAACGTCGTCCTGATCGAGGTCGACGAGGACGTCTCGGCGTACGACGGCGGCCACATCGCCGGCGCCATCAAACTGGACTGGAAGGACGACCTCCAGGACCCGGTTCGCCGCGACTTCGTGAACCAGGACCAGTTCGAGGCACTGCTCTCCGAGCGTGGCGTGGGCAACGACGACATCGTCGTGCTGTACGGCGGCAACAACAACTGGTTCGCGGCCTACGCCTACTGGTACTTCAAGCTGTACGGCCACGGTGACGTGCGTCTGCTCGACGGCGGTCGCAAGCGCTGGGAGCTGGACAGCCGCGAGCTGACCGACGAGACGGTCAAGCGCGAGGCCACCCAGTACAAGGCGAAGGAGCCGGACCTCAACATCCGCGCCTTCCGCGACGAGGTCCTCGACGCGATCAACGTGAAGAACCTGGTCGACGTCCGCAGCCCCGACGAGTACGCCGGCCGGCTGCTCGCCCCGGCCCACCTGCCTCAGGAGCAGGCCCAGCGTGCGGGTCACATCCCGACCGCGGTCAGCATCCCGTGGAGCAAGGCGGCCAACGACGACGGCACCTTCCGCGCCGACGACGAGCTGAAGACGCTGTACGCCGACGCGGGCGTGGACTTCGGCAAGGACACGATCGCGTACTGCCGGATCGGTGAGCGCTCGGCGCACACCTGGTTCGTGCTGCACGAGATCCTGGGCCAGGAGAACGTCAAGAACTACGACGGTTCCTGGACCGAATGGGGCTCGCTGGTCGGCGTACCGGTAGCCCTCG
This sequence comes from Kribbella sp. NBC_01245, assembly GCF_036226525.1. Taxonomy (NCBI): domain Bacteria; kingdom Bacillati; phylum Actinomycetota; class Actinomycetes; order Propionibacteriales; family Kribbellaceae; genus Kribbella; species Kribbella sp. NBC_01245. Next base: position 4,661,112 of record NZ_CP108487.1, on the reverse strand, counting down.
GCGACGAGCCCGGGCAGGCCTGACATGTGCGGAGCGACCAAGGGCGGCCTGTCCCTCAAGGGTGTAGACGTTGACAAGGAAGCCGTGATCCAGGGCCAGGTCCTGCGCGGCGACGAGCCCGTCAGCGGTGCGTACGTGCGCCTGCTCGACGGCACCGGTGAGTTCACCGCCGAGGTCCCGACCTCGGCGACCGGGCACTTCCGCTTCTTCGCGGCCCCCGGCACCTGGACGCTGCGCACGCTGGCGCCCAAGGCCGAGCCGGTCGACCGCCAGGTAGTGGCCCAGTACGGCGAGGTGGCCGAGGTCTCCGTCTCCGTCTGACACAGTTCGTTTCGAAGGGCCCGGACCGTTATGGTCCGGGCCCTTCGTCGCCTTATAGGACAGGCTTTTCGACGTTGAAGTAGACGTCGTCGAGCCGTCCGTGGAACTGGTCGTTATCGGTGCCGATACTCTTCGCGCCCACCGTCAACGGCTGGCCGACCGGATTCACCACGTACGACGCGGCCACGGTCACCGGCACCGCCGTCCGGTCGATCGAGTCGACCAGGATCTGGAACTGCCCGGCGATCCGCTGACAGGTGACCTTGTGCCATTGGCCGTCCGAAATGCTGACACTTGAAGTGACCAGTTTGGGGTCCGCGCCACCGGCCTCCCGGATCACGCAGCTCGGCGTCCCGGAGGTCTTGTCCAGCTGGAGCTTCCACTGCGCGGTGTTGTAGAGCCCCTTCTGCAAGAGGTTGGAGCCGTGGTCCGCGGTCAACTCGACCGGAACCACGTTCACCCAAGCGCCGTACGCGAAATCCAGCGCACCCGGGTTGAGCGAGGCCTCGTCCGGCGTACTGATCATCGCCTTCGGGCAGCCGGTCCCGGTGCAGAGCGCCGGGAACTGCACGGCCTGTCCGGCACCATCTCGTCCCGGAGCGACAGTGGTGATCTGGCCGCCGTTGGAGGCCGTCACCGTGCCGAGGTGGGACTTGCCGCTGTCGTCGATCACCGTGGTGACAGGTGAAGCGACGGTGTTGAATTTCCAGCTGATCCTCTGTGACATGACCGCCTCGGCCGGTGCCGTTGCCGCGATGGTCAGGGCTGCCGTGACCGCCACGGTTTGAAGCGCTCGTTTCATAACTTCCCCCTCTGCTCGGAGCTCTCTCGAGTTCTCCGGCGGACGGTAACAAGCTTCTTCGTCAGTCACATCGGCTTGCTTCGAGGTTGCAGGAACCGGCAGAGCGATGGCTCAAAAGGCTTGCTGGCAAGGCGACTCGCCGGGGGATGCAGGCGGGAAGGTTACGCGCAAGACCTGGTTTCTCACAGGATGAGGTCAATTGTCACGGTTAGGTCTCGGTCTGCATCGGTCTCGTTACCTACGGCAACCGGGCGAGTTGTCCCTTCTGTCCTGGCCCGAACGCGGGTCGAGTCATTACTCAGGGAGGAGGGGTCAATGCGACCCCGCATCGGATACAAGAAGCTGGTCGTCGCCGGCGCAGTTGCCGCCGTTGGCGTAGCTTCGACGATTGCCTTGACGTCGGGTTCTGCCACCGCCGCGCAGAAGTTCGGTTACAGCGGCTTCGCGCACGGCACCTACGTCTTCACCGGTCTGGCTGACAGTGGCCCGCAGGTTTCGTCTCAGCACGCCTGCACCACCAAGGTCGGCATCCACGAGACGAACGACCTGGCCACGGCCAACGTCAACCGTCAGGCGATCGCGCGCACCGTGAAGACCCAGACGAACACGGTGAACGACAAGCGGGGCAATGGCTCCATCACCAAGGCGACCGCTGTCGATGTCAAGCTGGGCAACCTGCTCACGCTGAAGGGCGTCGAGAACTGGTCTTCGGCCGTCAACAAGAACGGCAAGTTCGAGGCCAGCGCCGGCACCAAGATCCTCGCGATCAAGATCGGCAGCGTCACCGTGCCGAACCTGATCAAGGCCGACCCGAACACCAAGGTTTCGGTTCCGGGCCTCGGCTTCATCGTGCTGAACTACCAGAAGCTGTCGACGACGTCGTCCAGCGCGACCGCGAACTCGGCGGCCGTTCTGATCCATTCGACGATCAAGAACAAGTTCCTGCCGAAGGGCGCGACGGTCGCCGTTCTGCTCACCAAGGCCGAGGTCGGTGGCCCGGTCAGTGGTGTGCTGCGCGGTAAGGCTTACGGCACCGAGGTCAAGGTTGGCGACCTGGTGAAGTCCAGCCCGACGTCGCTGCAGACCCTCTGCATCACGACCGGCGGCAAGTCGCACACGCAGGGCGTCGCCGAGGTGAAGGTCCCGGGTCTGGCTTACGCCGGCGCGGTCACCACCACCAAGCGCGGCACCACCACGGCTGACAGCGCGACGGCCGAGATGAACGCCAAGACGGGTCGAGTCACGATCGGCAGTGGCGATCACAAGATCGTCGTCGAGGCCGTGACCTCCTGGGCCAAGGCCTCCAAGACCACGGGTACCCACACGCAGCTGTGGGCCGGGTCGAAGGTTCTGTCGATCCGCGTCGGTGACAAGGTCATCCCGGTTCCGCAGGGCGTCAACAAGACGGTCAACGTGCTGGACATCGCCTCGCTGACCTTCAACAAGGTCGAGAAGCGCGGCAGCAGCATCTCCGTCACGGCCCTCGTGGTTCGGGTCAAGGCGCTGAACACCACTGTGAAGATCGCCTACTCCGAGGCCGCTGTCGTCGGCTGATAGCCCAACTGACTCGAACCTCACCGGTTCAGCTGGGTAGTAGGTAGCAGTACCGAAACACCACCGGACTCTCCGGACCAGGATCCCCGTGATCCAGGTTCGGAGAGTCCGGTTTCTCGTTGCCAGCGGTTTCAGCTGTCGAGGATCAGGGTGACCGGGCCGTCGTTGACGAGGGCCACGTCCATGTGGGCGCCGAAGCGGCCGCGAGCCACCTCGGCGCCGAGGGTCTTGAGCGCGTCGCAGAACGCGTCGTACAGAGGTTCCGAGACGGGCCCTGCCGCGGCGGCGGACCAGGATGGCCGACGACCCTTGCGCGTATCGGCGTACAAGGTGAACTGGCTGATCGCGAGGATCGGGGCCTGCTCGTCGGCGCAAGAGCGCTCGCCTTTGAGGATGCGCAGGGTCCAGATCTTCGCGGCGAGGGCGGTCGCGATTTCGGCGGTGTCGTCGTGGGTCACGCCCACCAGGACGAGCAGCCCCGGCCGATCGATCGCACCGACCACCTCGCCCTCGACGGTGACGGATGCCTGGCTGACACGCTGTACGACGGCTCTCATGCCCCCAGTCTGCCCGAACGCCCGAGCGGGCCAGATCGTCCGGTGATCGGGCGGTTTGACGGGGGATTCTCCCGTTCGAGCGGCACATCTGGCACGATTCGTCCTATGACGACGATGATCACCGTGGCTCCCACTGGTGCCGAGACGGCCAAGGCCGACTGCCCGGCGCTGCCGACGACGCTCGACGAGCTGGTGGAAACCGCCAAGCGCTGCGAGGCGGCCGGCGCGGCGATGATCCACATCCACATCCGGGACGCCGAGCACCGGCCGACGCTGGACCTGGGCCGGCTGACCGAGACCGTCGCGGCCGTCCGGGAGAACAGCGCGCTGATCGTGCAGCTCTCGACCGGTGGTGCCGTCACGGACCCGTTCGAGCACCGCCTCCGGGTGCTCGACGCCGCTCCCGACTCCTGCTCGCTGACGATGGGCACGGTCAACTTCGGCGATGACGTCTTCATGAACCCCTGGCCGTTCGTGACCGAGCTCTACCGGCTGACCCAGGAGCGCGAGATCGTGCCGGAGTTCGAGCTGTTCGATCTCGGGCACGTGGCCGCGTTGCACCGGCTGCTGGACAAGTTCGGTCTGCCGTACGGCGGCAAGGTGCACTGCGACCTGGTGATGGGCGTGCCCGGCGGGATGCCCGGCACTCCGCAGGCATTGGTTGCCGCGGTCAACGGTCTGCCCTCGGCGGTGACGTCGTGGTCGGCAACGGGCGTCGGCCGGACAACCCTGCCGGTGGCGCTCGCGGCGCTGTCGATGGGCGGTCACCTGCGCGTCGGCATGGAGGACACCCTCACCCTGGCCAAGGGCAAGCCCGTGACCCACAACGCCGACCTGGTCGAGCGCGCCGCAACGCTCGCCACTCTGGCCCAACGCCCGCCGATGGCCCCCGACGAGGCTCGTACTCTCCTTAATCCGAAGGCCGTCTAGCGCGTCGCCGTACGGCGAACACGGCGAGGGTGACCAGCACGATGGTTGCCTCTAGCAATAACCAGTCGCGGAGGTAGTTCCGCGCGAGCACTGTCGGGTTCGCGCCCATGCCCTGCCGGAGCAAGAGCGGCAGGGCGATCAGACTGGTCAGGCCGATATAGAGCAACGCGGTACGGACGTAAGCGAGCGCGTCCGATCCGCCCAGTCGGCGGGTGAGCAACCAGCCCACCACGATGACGACTGGTGCGATGACGAAGTCGTCGACGAATACAGCACCGCCGAGCCAGAGCGGCAGGCGGATCAGCGCCGGCGGTTCGAGGTGGTGCAGCAGCAACCAAGCGCCGTACAGCCCGGCGGCCAATCCCAGTCCGACCAACGCGAGCCTGGCGGCATCGGTAGGCAACATGCTCCACCGGGTGATACCCCGGACGGTCGTACGGCCCATCACAGCACCTCCAGGCGGTGGACCCACTTCGTCTGCAGTACGCCCGGCCGGTTCGGCGCGATGATCCGGGCCGGGAAGCCGTGATCCAGGTCGAGGATCTCGCCGTTGACCCGCAAGGCGAGAAGCGTCAGGGGATCGGCGGCGAACTGTGGCGGGAGTTCGCTGGTTCCGTAGAAGCCTCCGCGTTCGAGCGACACCACCCGGACGCGGGCCCCCACGTCGGCGCCGCACAACCGCAGCAGGTCCCGAACCCGGACGCCCTCCCAGCTGGCGCCCTGGCTCCAGCCCTCCACGCAGGCAATCGGCAAGTCCGAGCCGTGCTGGATCAGCGCCCTCAACTGGTCGAGCGAGTACGTCAGCTCGCGCGGCCCGGCAACGGTCAAACGCCAATCCGGCGACAGGGCCTGGGCGATCACGCCGGCGTCCTTTGCCGTCCGGTTGACCGGCAGCCCTTGTGGGCCGATGCCCGGACGACGAGGAGCGAGTACGGCGACCGGGCCGAGCGCTGGTACCGACTGGCCGACGGCGGTGAGGCCTACCAAGGCGCCAGCGCCCGCGACCGTCCGGAACAACGTACGCCGGCTGATCCCGGTCGTTGCTTCGGGCAAGGGAGTCGGTCGACGCCAGTGGGTGACGATCAGCGGCAGCTTCACCGCGACGTGGACCAGTAACGCGCCGACGATCACCCAGGCCAAGGCGTAATGCGTCTGGCGGAAGGGGAACGGCCACGGGTACCACTGCAGCGTGTTGAGAAAGCCTATGAAGACCTCGAGCGCGACGGCGGAGACGAGTACGAGGATTGACAGGCGTTCGAGGATCTCCCCGAAGGCCTTGAAACTAGGCGGTTTCGCGAACAGCTTCGGATAGACGGTCCAAAGCTTGGCGAGCAACAGCGGCACGGACACCAGGCCGGACGCGACGTGTAGGCCTTGGGTGAAGCGATAGAACGACGCGGGTCGGCTGGGAATCGTCAACCAGGCGGGCGTCTCCTGCTGCCAATGGCTCAGCAGGCCGGTCACAAAGCACACCAGTACGGCGATCCCGAGCCAGCGCCCCAGCACGGTCGCAACCCGGGGGTGATGCAGTGGCGACGAGAACGAGTCCTCGCTCGGAGGAGACGGCAGCTTCATGCTTTCCATCACAACGCACGGATCGCCGCAACGGACCCCCTTGCCGCTTACCGCCCACGAACATCGGGATTGCCGAGGCCGGCGTTGCGGGCCTGGATGATGGCCTGGGCCCGGTCGGCGACCTGGAGTTTGGTGAAGATCGTGGAGACGTTGTTCGCGACGGTTTTCGAGGCCAGGCCGAGTTGCTGCCCGATCGCCGCGTTCGGCAACCCGGCGGCCAGCAGGTCGAGGATCTCGCGTTCGCGGGCCGTCAGCTCGGGGAACGGTTCGGCGGGTGCCGGCGGAGCGGCGAAAAAGCCGAGCACCCGGCGCGCGACGCCCGGGCCGAAGATTGCCTCACCGGCCGCGACCGCCCGGATCGCGCGAGCGATCTCCTCCTGCTCGGCACCCTTGACCAGGTAGCCCCGCGCCCCCGCACGCATCGCCGCGAACACGGAGTCGTCGTCCTCGAACATCGTCAACGCCAGCACCGCCACCTCGGGCGCCACCCGGGCGATCTCGCGAGTCGCCGCGAACCCGTCGAGATCGGGCATCTGCAGATCGAGCACGGCCACATCGGGTTTCGTGGTGACGACCTCGCGCACCGCCTCGCGACCGGTGGTCGCGACCCCGACCACCTCGATCCCGGGCAATGACGACAGCAACGCCGTCAGCCCGGCGCGGACCACCGGATGGTCGTCCGCAAGCACCACCCTGATGTCGTTCACTCCCATGGCGTTCACGACTTCACCAGCGGCAGCGTTGCCCGCACCCGGCCGCCATGCTCCGACGGCCCGGCCTCGAACCGGCCGCCCAGCTCCGCCGCCCGCTCGCGCATGGCCTGCAGCCCGACACCCGGTTTCCACGCGCCGTTCGGCGGCCCGTCATCGGTGACCTCGATCTCCAGCTCGGCACCACACCGCAGTGCCAGTACGGCGTTCGTGGCGCGCGAATGCCGTACGACGTTGGTCAGCGCCTCGGTGGCGATCCGGTACGCCGCAACCTCCAGCGCGGCCGGTAACGCGGGCAACCCCTCGGCTGATACCTCGACCGTGACCGAAGCGCCATCCGCTCGCCAGGACAGCTGATCCGCCCGCTGCCGCAAGGCGCCGGCCAACCCGAGCTCGTCCAGCGCGGGCGGCCGCAGATCGTCGACCAGGCGTCGTACGTCGGCAATCGCGGTGCGGGCATCCGTTCGCAACATGCTCAGCAACTCCGTCGACCGTGCGGCGTCAGTGGAAACCAGGTTGGCGGCAGCGTCCGCGGTGAACGCGATACCGGTCAAGGTGGGACCGAGTCCGTCGTGGAGATCCCGTCGGAGCCGACGACGTTCTTCCTCGCGGGCGGCGACGAGCCGTTCCCGGGACGTCTGCAGCTCCGCGGACAGGCGCGTCGCTTGCACGGCAACCGCCAGCGGTACGGCGACCAGGGAGAGCACGTTCCGATCGGCTGTGGACAACTCGGATTCACCTCGGCGGAGTCCCACCAGCAATGAGCCGACGGCGGTCCCGCCGTACTCGAGATCCACTGGAACCACAGTGCCGGCCACCCCGTCCTCGGCCAGGATCGACCTGTCCGCCTCGACTGCGACGTACGGCAGTCTCAGGGCGGAACGGACGGCCGCGACGACACCGTGCATACCGCCGGCCGGGTTGGTGGAGAGCTGCTCGCCAACGCGGGAGGCGACGCGGGCGGGATCGCGGCGGTCGCCGTACATCGCTCGGTCGACCAGTCGCTGCAGGCGAGGCAGGACGGGTGCGATCAGCAGGGCGACGATCACGGTCACGGCGGCGGATCGGCCGAGCTGGGACGAGATGAACGAGTCCAGGACGGCGACCAGGGCAATATAGGAGCCGACGGCAACTATCGAGAGCAGCGCCCAGGCAAGCGCGCGGGATACGACCAGGCGAATGTCCAGCAGTTGATGCCGGACGATCGCCACTGCCACCGCGATCGGCACCAGCGGAATCGCCAGCAGCACCAGGATCGGAGTGCCGGCCACCAGCGACCAGGGCGTCATGAACGCAAGCACGATCACTGCCGCCAGGAGCAGCCAGAGCAGCTGGCGGCGGCCGGTTTCCGAGGCCCGGCGGTAGCGCAGTACGAGAGCGATGATCGCGAGCAGGAAGACGAGCAGGCCGCGAATCTCGGTCGCGGTCCACAGCGGCTGCCAGGCGTCGTACGACGAGAGGGTGAAGTAGCCGCGGGGACCGTCCTCGAACGGCTTGTCAGGGCTCGTCCCCATCTCTAGTACGAAGAGGGGCGCGGTCACGACGATGCCGATGGCAACGGGTCGCCAGCGGCGCGAGGGCAGGCGTCCGTCCGGGAAGAGGAGGAGCGCGAGCGGCAGGAACAGCCCGATCGACCACGGCCAAGACCACTGGAACACCGTCAGTGCCAGTCGTTGCGCCACCATCGGCGCGGCGCCGTCGTGCAGGGCCTGGACCAGCGGTGCGCCGGCGGCGGTGGTGGCGTGGCCGATGCCGTCGGCCACGAACAGCCAGCCGATCGGGTTCGACGGGCGGTGCCAGGCGATCACCGCGCCGCAGACGGCGAAGGTCAGGCCCATCAGACCGTTGGTCACGACGAAGCTCTCGAGCGCGTCCTGCCAGGTCCACGAGACCACCAGGCACAGAACGACCGCTGCCGCGACCTCGAGGACGGCGAAAGTCCCGAGGCCGCCCGCTAGCACTCGCTTGCCGGCCGTCATGTGGATCAGTGTGCGCCTTGAGGTGTCCCGGCGTCCCGGGAATGCAGTCCTGGATAGCCCGGGCAACCTCCCGGCAGCTGGTGAACGCCGCCCCGGGCGCCGTGCGGGCATCCGCCGCAGGGTGATGGCAGGTCCTTCGATCGAGGGGCGTTTGTCCAGGGGAGGTTCTGATGTCTCGTAAGTTTCGGGCCGGGCTCGTCGTCTTCGGGCTGCTGTCGTTGGGTGATCTGGCCAGTCCGCTGCTGACCGACGGCGAGCACCCGCCGATGTCGATCGCGCTGATCGCGTCGGCCATCGGGCTGATCAGCCTTGTGCTGGTGGTGCTCGCATGGCGTGGCGTACGGCGCGCGGTGGTGCCGTTGATCGTGTTGCGGCTGCTGTCCGCGCTGACCGCCGTACCGGCGTTCTTTGCCGGTGGGGTGCCCGCGGCCGCGATGGTCGTCGCGGGGCTGGCGATTGCGTTGGCTGTTGTTGGTACGGCGCTTGTGCTGGTGCCGGCGCGGCAGTTTGCGGGTGCGCGATGACTGACACGGTGGTTGAGGTCGCCGGCGCTGATACCCGACGGGCCACGCGGTGGTTCGCGGCATTGCTGCTACCGATCGGGCCGGCGGCGGTGGCGCTGCTGCGGTACTTCCTGCCGTACGACACGGCCGACGCCCCCGCGACGATCGTGGGCGACATGTTGGCTCAGCCGGGCCGGATGTCGTTCGTCCTGTGGATGGGGTTCGTCGCGATCCTGACGCTGGTGCCGGCTGTGTACTTCGTCGGGCGGCTGACCCGGCGGCGGGCTCCGCGGCTCACAGCGGCGGCTCTGGTGCTGCTTGTGCCGGGCTATCTGGCACTGCCGTGGCTCGCGTCGTCGGACTACTACGTTTGGGCCGGTGGCAAGGCGGGGCTCGACGCCGGCGCGATCACGCGCATGTACGAGACGATTCATCCGACGGTCGACGTGGCCGGGGTGGTCTTCGTACTCGGGCACGTCCTCGGGACCGTGCTGCTTGGTGTCGCGCTCTGGCGGGCGCGGGTGGTCGGTCGGTGGGCGGCGGTCTGCACGATCGTGTCGCAGCCGATCCACCTGGCCGCGGTGATCGTCGCGAGCCACACGCTCGACCTGTTCGGCTGGGGATTGCAGGCCGTCGGATTCGCCGCGGTGGGGTGGGCGATTCTCCGGCTCCGCGACGACGACTGGGATCTGCCTCCGCTCCGCTAGTTATCCACAGGGAAGGGCTTTGGGAGCCCGGGGTGCGCCTCGGGCGTCCTAGGGTGGGCGCTATCGGTTGCCACGGGTGGAGGAGCGCGGGTGAAGACGCAGGATCGGTCGCTGGACGATGACGAGCGTGCGATGGCGGATCTGGCCGACGTGCCCGATTGGACCCGGCTCTGGGGGCCGGTCGAGGTGGGGCGGGCAGGGGTCGTCGCGTTGGCGCAGCGGGTTTCGGCGGCCACGGGGTGGTTGCCCTGGCCGATCGAGGAGTCGACCGAGATCGATCCGGACCAGAGTTCGTGGGGGTTGATGACCCGGCGCGAGACGTTGATGCAGGTTTATCCCGGTGTGGTGTTGCCGGAGAGCCCGCGCAGTGGCTGGTCGGCGTACCAGATCGCTCCGGCGGAGATCCCGCTCGCCGAGCAGGGGCTGGACCAATATTGGCCGCGTCATGTCGAGCTCGCCCGCAGGCATTGGGGCGAGCCGGCGTACGTCGGCATGCTCGGGCAGCCGGAATTCCCGGGCGGTCCCGGCCAGGTCGCCGACGGGCGGCGGCATCTCGCCGTGTGGTTGCGACGGGGTGCCGAGTTCCACCTGTACGCCGAGCAGCCAGAGGCCGATTCGCCGACCCGGGCCGTCGGGATCAACTACTCCGTCTACGCCGCCGAGGTGACGCGATGAGTGCCGAGCAGGAGATCTTCAACGAGTTCAAGGCCTTCGGGCGCGGGATGAGCTCGTTGCTCAAGGCAATGCACAAGCGAGTCCAGGCGCGGCAGCAGGCAGCGGCGCGGGAGGCCCATCTGCGCGTTCTCGTCGATCACTTCGTTCGCGAGCGGCTGCGCGACAGCCGCCGCAGTGACCCGGATCTCGACCGCACCATCGACCGGCACAACCCGCCCGGGCCCGACCACGACCGGCGGCTCGGCGAGCACGCCCGGGACGGGGTGAACGGCCCTGACCCCGAGCGCGAGGCCGAGCTGGACCGCGAGCGGGAGGAGCGCGACGAGCAGCGGGAAGACCGCGAGGAAGAGCGCGACGACCGGGAGGAAGAACGCGACGACCAGGACGAAGAGCGCGAGGACCAGGACGAGAATCGCGGCGACGACCGGGACGAGCAGCGCGAAGAGCGGGAAGAGGAGGCCGAGAGCGAGAACGAGAACGACGACACCAACCAGCCGCAGGCCCAGCCCGAGCTCGACGCCCAGCAGGACCTCGATCCGGGCCGCGATCCCGAGCACGAGCGCGAGAAGGCCAAGGAGCGCGAACGCGACCGCGAGCGGGACGACCTGGCCCCCGACGCCGTCGACCCGGCCCTGGCGGCGGGCGCGGCCGGGGCAGCGGGTGCCGCGGCGCTCCAGGCGCAGAGCGAGCTCGACAATAACCAGCTGGATGAGCCCGCGCGGACCGAGCCCGAGCAGGAGACCAGCGGACCCGAGGCCGAAGCGCCGGACCAGGTCGACCGGGACATCACGGCCGGGCCGGAGGCCGCGCCCCTAGCCGGGCCCGACCCCCAGGCGGTCGACGAGCTGCGCGACGCCAAGGTCGAAGAAGCGCACACAAACGAGCCGCCGGCAGGGCCCAATCTCGAGGTCGCCGACAAGGAGCCGGAGACCACCAAGGAAGCGCAGTCCGAGGCCGAGGAGACCGTCGACCGGACGGAGGAGACCGAGCGGGAGGTGACCGAGCTCGAGTCCGATCCGGCGTCCCCGTATGCCTCCGATGAGACGAAGCTCGAGGCCGAGACCGCGTCCGAGGTCGAGACCGGCGTTGACTCCGAGTACGACGCCGAGACCGCGTCCGGGGTCGAGACCGACCCCAACGCGCCGTCCCCCTACGTTTCCGAAGAGGTCGAGTCCAAGGGCCCAGAACTCGACAACGAAGGCGTGAATCCGTACGTCTCCGATGGCGAACCGGTCACCGCACAAGAGGCCGCGAACAACCAGCCTGGCCAGACCCAGCTCACCCAGGCCCAACTGCGCCAAGGGCAGCAGGGACAGCCGGGAGCGGAGCAGCCGGGGCGGAAGGGGCTGCAGGACCAGCAAGGTCAGACGGCCACAGCGCAGCACGCTCAGCCGGCCCGATCACCCGAGATGAACAGGCTGCACGAGATGGGCGTCGGCGGCGTATCCCCGGCCGCAGGCGCTGCCCAACGGCCAGGACAGGCTCCATCGGCACAGTCGCACGCCGGTACGACCCCCGGCGCGCACCACCAACGCGCCCAGCAGACCGGCAAGCAGCAACAAGCCGGCAAGGAGGTCTAGGCCGGAGCTAGTAAACGATGGCCTGAGCGTCCGGGGTGAGGATCTCCTCGGTGAACGTAGGCGCCCCGGCGACGCGCACGCCGGGGAGCAGATCCGCCTCGCTCAGCTCCCGCCTCTTCGCGCACTGGGTGCAAACGGTCAGCGTGCCTCCAGCCAGCACCGCCGCCAGCAAGTCACTCAGCGGCGCCGCATGCGGCAGGTCGAACTGCTCCGCCCGTCCGGGCACGGCGAACCAGACCGCCTCGCCGGTGAGCCAGAGCGAGACGGGTGCTCCGGAGGCGAGGGCCGAGGCGGCGACGGTGAAGGCCTGGTTGGCCCGCTCCGCCTCGTCCGAGCCTGCGGTCAGTTTGATCACCAGGGTGCGCGACATCACCACAGCGTAGTCACGGACCGGCCGCGCGCATCCCCTAGACTGTGGCCGTGCTGCACGTCGTCTTCACCTCGCTGCTGGTCCTGGTCACCCTTTTCATGGGGTGGTTCTCGGCCTTCGTCGTCTACCGGCTCTATCGCGGCCGGTCCTGATCGGCGCCCTGATGGCCTTCGAGATCCCGCAGGACCTGCACCCCGACCTGATGCCGCTCGCGTGGCTGCTCGGTCGCTGGGAGGGCCGCGGCCACGGTGAGTACCCGACCATCGACAAATTCGAGTTCGGGCAGCAGATCGACTTCAGCCACAACGGCAAGCCCTACCTGCACTACGTCAGCCAGACCTACATCGTCGGCGAGGACGGCACGAAGCAGCGCCCGCTCGCGGTCGAGACCGGCTTCTGGCGGCCGAAGCCCGAGGGCAAGCTCGAGGTCGTGCTGGCCCATCCGACCGGCTTCGCCGAGGTTTGGTACGGCGAGATCGACGGCGCCAAGATCGAGATGCGCACGGACGTCGTCGCGCGCACGGCCACGGCCAAAGAGGTCAGCGCCGGCCACCGGCTGTACGGCTTGGTCAAGGGCGAGCTGATGTGGGCGTACGACATGGCCGCCGAAGGCCACCAGTTGCAGCCCCACCTCTGGGCCACCCTGATCCGCGCCTAACTCTCGGAAATCCAGGAGTACTCCACCTTCGGACGCCCACTGCGCCCTTCGTAGCGCTGCGTCCGCAAGGCCTGTCCCTGGTCGGCCAGGTGTTCCAAGTACCGCCTGGCCGTAATACGCGAAGTGCCGAGCTCTGTCGCGATTTCCTCCGCAGTCCAGCCTTCGCGATCACCGAGCAGCCGAACCACCCGCTCCAGCACCGACCCGGCCAAGCCCTTGGGAACGCTCGAGTTCTCCGGACGCACCACCGGCCGGAACAACCGATCGACCTCGTCCTGGTCCGCCACAGTCCGCCCAGCCGTCGCCGAACGCCTCTGCCGGGCGTAAGCTGTCAACCGGTCACGGAGCGTTTCGAAGGCGAACGGCTTCAAGACGTACTGCACAACGCCAATCCGGGCCGCGGCTTGTACGGAGGCCACCTCCCGGGCAGACGTCACCGCGACCACGTCGGTACCTAGACCGGCAGCACGCATACGTCGTACGACGTCCAGGCCGTGGCCGTCGGGGAGGTTCATGTCGAGTAGTACCAGGTCGATCTGGCCCTGGGCGAGCGTTTGGATGGCGTGGGCTGCCGACCCGACTACGCCGACGCAGGCGAATCCCGGTAGCCGGTCGACGTACGTGCGATGGGCCTCGGCGGCGATCGGGTCGTCCTCGACCACCAGCACGCGCAGGTCTTCAGACACCGCTCACCGCCCTCGGCAGCCGGACCCGCACGGTCAGCGCGGGCAGGTCGTCGATCTCCGAGTCGGGATCGACCATCAGCTGACCTTGCCAGCGTTCGACCGTACTGCGCACTAGCGCGAGCCCCAGACCATGCCCGGGCTCGGCCTTTGTACTCCAGCCACGGTCGAACATCCGCGCCAGATCGGTGGCCCCCAGCTCCGCACCGGTGTTCGTGACGGCCAGATCGACGTACTCGCGGGTGGTTCGGGCGACGAGCTCGACCCGACGTGGCGCCGTACCACCTCGGGCAGCCTCGATCGCGTTGTCCAGCAGGTTTCCGACGACGGTGACGACGTCCTGCGCCGGCAGCCGGACATCGAGTGGTTCCGAGCCGAGATCGAGACCGAGCAGTACGCCGCGCTCCTGCGCCTGCGCGAGTTTGGCCAGCAGCAGCGAAGCCAAGACGGGATCGCCGACCGTGCCGACGACCCGGTCGGTCATCGCCTGAGCCAACTGCAACTCGGAGACGGCGAACTCGCGGGCCTTGTCCGGCTGGCCGATCTCGATCAGGCTGACCACCGTATGCAGGCGGTTCGACGCCTCATGGTTCTGCGCCTGCAGGGATTCGGCCAGACTCCGCACGGCGTCGAGCTCACCGAGAAGCCGCTGCAGCTGGGTGTGATCTCGCAGCGTGACGATGCGCCCGCCATCGGCCGTCTGGGCCGGGAGTTGGTTCACCACGAGCACGCCGTTCGCGCCCAAATGCAGTTCGTCGTACGCCGTGCGGCCCTCGGTGAGCAGGTTTGCCAGCGTGGCCGGCAAACCCAACTCGGCAACCCCTGTCCCGGGCGGTACGTCGTGCAGGCCGAGCAGGCGCCGCGCCTCGTCGTTCACGAGTTGAACCTGCCCGGAGGCGTCGAGCAGCAGCAGGCCTTCGCGGGCCGCGTGCAGCACGCCCTCGTAGAAGTCGAGCATCCAGGCGAGCGTCTGGGTCCCCTTACCGCGAGTGGAGCGGCGAACCCGCCACGAGACCAGCGCGTTGCCGGCGATCGAGATGCCGAGCATCAGGCAGGCCAGGCCGAGCAGCGACCGCAATTCCGGCCGGGTCAGCTCCCACCAGCCCGGCGCGGGAACGCCGGCGACGGCGGCCGCGCGGTCCGCTTGTTCCTTGGCCAGCACGATCGAGGTGCTGCAGACCACCAGGATCAGGAGCGCGACGGTCCACGCCTGGAGCCAGAGCACCTGGCGTCGCAGCTCGCTCGGGCGGCGCATCACGTACGCCATTGTGCCGCTGTAACCGTCGGCGTGCCGACAGTAAGGACAAGAACGCGAACGATATGAACGAAATCTGCACTTCGCCTGTGCGTCACGTCACAGTTACCTGAGCAACGGTCCCCAGGCCAGGCGCTGCCCCAAGGAGAAGCCCTATGTCCAGTACTACCGCCCCACGACCGACACCAGTACGTAACGACCGAACGCACTTCCTGTACATCGCCGTCATCGTCGCCGTCATTCTCGGCATCGGCGTCGGACTGCTGTTCCGTGATTTCGCGGTCGAGCTCAAACCGCTCGGCACCGGCTTCGTGAACCTGATCAAGATGATGATCAGCCCGATCATCTTCTGCACGCTGGTGCTCGGCATCGGCTCGGTCCGCAAGGCCGCGAGTGTCGGCAAGGTCGGTGGCCTTGCCCTGGCGTACTTCATGACCATGTCGACCGTTGCCCTCGGCATCGGTCTGGTGGTCGGCAACCTGGTCAAGCCCGGCAGCGGTCTGAACCTGACCCCCGAGGCGGCGAAGGCCGGACAGAGCCAGGCGACCGGCTCGGAGAGCACGACCGACTTCCTGCTGCACATCATTCCGAAGACGATCGTGTCGGCGCTGACCGAAGGCGCCGTGCTGCAGACCGTCTTCGTGGCCTTGCTGGTCGGCTTCGCGTTGCAGTCCCTCGGCCGTGCGGGTGATCCGATCGTGCGCGGTATCACGCACATCCAGCGGCTCGTCTTCAAGATCCTGTCGATGATCATGTGGGTGGCCCCGATCGGCGCGTTCGGCGCGATCGCGGCCGTGGTCGGCGCTACCGGCACCGACGCGCTCGTGAGCCTGGCCAAGATCATGCTGGCCTTCTACATCACCTGTGCAATCTTCGTGGTGGTGGTTCTGGGGACCATCCTCCGCGTCGTGACCGGTCTGAACATCTTCCAGCTGTTGAGGTACCTGGGCCGGGAGTTCCTGCTGATCGTCTCGACCTCCTCCTCCGAGACCGCCCTGCCGCGCCTGATCGGCAAGATGGAACACCTCGGCGTCGAGAAGGGTGTTGTCGGTATCACCGTGCCGACCGGCTACTCGTTCAACCTGGACGGCACGGCGATCTACCTGACGATGGCCTCGCTGTTCATCGCCGAGGCCATGGGCCAGCCGTTCTCGGTGGGTCAGCAGGTGTCACTGCTCGTGTTCATGATCGTCGCCTCGAAGGGTGCGGCCGGTGTCACCGGTGCGGGCCTCGCGACGCTGGCCGGCGGTCTGCAGTCGCACCGGCCGGACCTGGTCGACGGTGTCGGCCTGATCGTCGGTATCGACCGGTTCATGTCCGAGGCGCGGGCGCTGACCAACTTCGCCGGTAACGCCGTAGCGACCGTACTGGTCGGCCACTGGGTCGGGTTGTTCGACAAGGAGCAGGCGCTGCAGGTGTTCGCAGGCGACGATCCGTTCGACGAAGCGGCCTTCGCAGCCGGTGACACGCACGCCGGCGATGTGCCCCTGGAACCGAAGGGAATGCCCGCTCCGGCCCTTGCGGGTGACGTCTCCTAAAGCAAGTAAATCGGCGTGGGTGGCGACATGCGGCATGTCGCCACCCTTTCGCCTTCTAGAATGCCTTGGTGTTTCTAACCCCTCAGCTCGTTCCGGCAGGCCACTGCTGATGGACTCGAGCAACCACTGGTACGGACATGCGCACATCCTGTCGGCGTACTGCGGGCTCGATCCCGCTAAGCCGCCACGGATCGCCGGCGTGCTCCAGCACGGCTGGAACGTGCTGCACGGCTTCGGGCCGGGGCACGAGCCACCGCTCGGCTTCGTGAAGTACGTCTGGTCCGACGTGGCCAGGCGGCGGGGGCAGGCGATCGGCTGGCGTGACTACGCCGTCATCGGATCGCCCTGGGCCTACCTCCTGGAGCAGGAGACCGAGCTGCCCGACAAGCGCGAGGGCACCATCTTCTACCCGTTCCACACCTGGGAGCAGGGCAGTGTCGAGGGCGACCACAACGAGCTGATCGCGTCCATCCGGGCCACCGAACCCGGCCCGGTGACGATCTGCCTGTACTGGATCGAGTACGACATGGCCGACGTCCGCGGCGCCTACGAGGACGCGGGCTTCCGGGTGATCTGCCATGGCCAGCGCGGCACTCTCTGGCAGGGAACGAACACGCGATTCCTGCACGGACAGCTCGCCGAACTGCGCAAACACGAGCGGGTCGCCTCGAACCGGCTGTCGACCGCGCTGTTCTACGGCGCCTCCGTCGGCTGCGATGTCGGGGTCTACGGGCCCGCGATGGACTTCGTCGAGGACCGTGGCGGCTTCGACGCCAAGCACTACGTGCAGCGGCTGTATCCGGACCTGCACAAGCCGTTCGTCGATCGTGATCTGATGGCTGCGGTGACGCGGGCGGAGCTCGGGCTGGACAACCTCCTGAGCCCGGCCGAGCTGACTTTCGAACTGGGGTGGAGTGCGCGATGAGTGACCAAGACGTTCCGGCTTCCGTACAGCTGATCGGTGGCGAGCTGCCGACCTGGTCGGATTTCGACTCGCCGTGGCCGGTCCCGCATCCTGGTGCCCAGTTCCCGGTGGTCGCCGAGGCCCTGGCCGGCCGTAATCGCGTCCTGCTGGCCGGACCGCACGGGCCCGAGCTGGTCGGCGCTGTCCTCTCCATCGGCCTGTCGAGCGACACTGACGTCACCTGCCTCGTTAGGTCCATCCCGGACGCCAAGACCCTCGCCGAGCGTTTCGACGGCCAGAAGGTCACAGTGGTCTGCGGAAGCCTCGAGAGGTTCAAGGACGGCACCTTCGACGCAGTAGTCGCACTGGACGACGTACGCCGCCTGTACTCGCCGGAAGGCCCTGAGCCCACCTTTGCCACCGGTACGACGGACTTGCGTCGGCTGTTGGCGTCAGACGGCGTGCTGGTCCTTGCCGTCGAGAACGAGCTGGGCGCGCACAGGTTGTCCGCGAAGACTCAGCCCGAGACCGACCACACGACTCCTGCATGGGACAAGCCGTCCAGTGCCGACGAGACGCGTCCGCAAAGCGCAGGCGAGCTCTTGGCGGTCGTAGGCGCTCCCGCCGCCTGGCCGCTCTACCCGACCCTGACGTCTCCCACTGTGGCGTGGGGTCCTGCGGCCGCTGTGGTCGACCGGAACACCTATGCGGGCGTGCTGGCGGCACTGTCGGCCCGGGCCTCAGAGGTCCTCGAGCACCGCCCGATGGCCCGCGACCCGTACTTGCTGCTCAGGCGTATCTGGCGCGCAGGACGATTCGAGGAGCTCGCTAGCGGTTGGCTTGTCGTCGCCGGTGCATCGACGCCGATCGTGCCGTCGCCGGACCTGATCGCCCACGTGGCCGACGTCGCCGAGCCCATCCGGTACGTCGATGGCGTGCCGCGGTATGGCGGGGGACAGCCGTTGCCGTCCGGCGCACTCGTCTCGGATCTGCTCCTGCAGGCCGTCGTTGCGCCCGATCAGCAGCGCCTTCGCGCCGAGATCGCGTCGTACGCCGCCTGGCTCGGCACGCTCGCGGCTCCGGGTCATGCTCGCGCCGACCAGGTCGTGCGGACCACCGACGGCGCGTACGCGTTCCTCGCATTGGCGCCCGAGCACGGCAATGCGTACACGGCTGAGGAACAACTCGTCGCGAGTATCGCCGTACTGGTGGATCAGACCGAGCGGCACGGATATCGCCGGACCTGGCCGTCGTACCTGACCGCGCCCGAGGCCGTGGCGTGGGTGGCGGCGATGCGGGGTGCGCCGGTCGACCAGGCAGTGCTCGACCGGTTGACGGCCGGGCTGGTGGCGACGACTGCCACGGCCGAGGTGGGCGTCCGGCAGCGCGAGGAGTCGAACGCGTCCCGCGCCCGCTGGTTCGAGGGCAAGCTGGCGACCGCGGAGAAGCAGCTCGAGCCGCTGCGCAAGGAGATCACCAAGCTCAAGGCCGAGGTGGCCACGGCCAAGGCGCAGAAGGCCAAGGTCGAGAAAGACCTCAAGGCCCTGCGCAACTCGCGAACCGTGCGGATCGGCCGAATCGTCGGCGCGCCCGCACGCAAGTTGCGCAAGGCCTTGCGCGGGAAGTAGTGGTCAGCGGCGCTTGCGCAGCTGCTTGGAAATGTTGCGGTGGACGACCGGGGGCAGCCAGTCCTTGGCCACCCGCCGCAACCCGGTCCGCGGCTTGGCCGGCGTCGCGGTCGGCTTGGCCGACTTGGGCGCGGCCGGGCCGGTCGGTGCCGGCGCCGGGGCCGGGGTTGCCTTTGCGGCCGGAGCTGGTGCTGCCGGGGCGGCCGCGGGCTTCGGGGGAGTCACCAGGGGTGCCTTCACCCGGAGCACGGTGTGGCCGGCGATCTCCTGGCTGACCGCCCAGGCGCCCGGTTCACCCTCGGTCCACTTGACCATCTCGGCCTGGACCTCGGCGGGATCACCCCAGGTGCCGTACAGCTTGGACTCGGTGACGCAGATCGGCCGCAGCCCCTTGGTCAGCACGCCTTCCCACACCGCCGCCGCGACACCGGGCGTGTGCTCGGCCCGGAAGTCGTCGAACACCACGATGCCGTCCGGCTGCAGCAGTTTGCGGGCCGAGTCGACGTCACCCGCGACGTGTTCGTAGAGGTGGGAGGCGTCGATGTGGACGAAGCGGGCCGAGCCGGATGGCACGTGGTCGACGATCTCGAACGACGGCGCCTTGATCACGACCGGCAGTTCGTCGTGGAAGCGCAGGTAGTTCGCCTCGAAGGCGTCCTGCGTCAGCGTCGCGTAGGAGCCGCTCGTCTCGGCGTTGTTCGAGGCATCGGGAGCATCCGCGCCGAACAGGTCGAGCACGGTGAAGGTCTCACCCTCGGCTAGATAGGCGCCGATCAGGACAGTGCTCTTACCCAGGTAACAGCCGACCTCGACGAGGTTGCCGGTTTCACCGCGGTCGAGCTGGCGCTTCAGCAGCCAGCTGAACAGACGACGGTCGGATGGGTTGAACCAGCCTTTGATCGATTCCAGGTCATGTTCCAGCTGTGTCCTGGCAGTGTCAGACATGCAGGGGACCGTAGCAGCGGTGCGGGCCGGATGCGAAGGTTTCCGCGCGTTTGGCATCTCGATCTTGCCTCAGTCGATACCGGCGGCCTCCCCGGTGGAGACCGGCCTACTATTGGTGACATGTCCAGCTATCGCAGTCCCCTGCTCGATCTGCCCGGTGCCGTTCAGGCCGACGGCCTGGACGCGGGGGTGGCGGCGCACTACGGCTCCGACCTGCGTGAGCAGCGTGCGCTGGCGGCCGGTTCGAGCTTCGTGGACCTCTCCCATCGTGACGTGGTGACGATCGCCGGGCCCGACCGGCTGACCTGGCTGCACGCGATCACCACCCAGTTCTTCGAGGGTCTCAAGCCCGGTACGTCGACCACCGCGCTGGTGCTGTCGCCGACCGGCCGGGTCGAGCACGCGATGTACGGCGTGGACGACGGCGAGACCTTCTGGCTGCACACCGAGCCTGGCGCGGGTGCTGCCCTGATCGGCTGGCTGACCTCGATGGTGTTCATGTCGCGGGTCGAGATCACCGATGTCACTGCCGACTACGCGATTGTCTGGCGACCGGGAGCGCCTGCCGCCGGTGGGCCGGTCACCCGGGCGGCAGCCGATTCGCTTGGCGGGCATGAGGTCTTCCTGCCGCGCGCGGAGCTGGCCTCGCTGGAGGGACCAGCGGCCGGCGTCTGGGCGTACGAGGCGCTCCGGATCGAGGCGGGCGCACCCCGGCTCGGCCTCGACACCGACGACAAGTCCATCCCGAACGAGCTTGGCTGGCTCAACGTCGCCGTCCATCTCGAGAAGGGCTGCTACCGCGGTCAGGAGACCGTGGCTCGCGTGCATAACCTCGGCCGGCCGCCGCGCCGCCTGGTCCGGCTGCACCTCGACGGCTCGGTCGACCATCTCCCGGCCCATGGCAACGCGATCCAGCTCGACGGCAAGACCGTTGGGTACGTCGGATCCGCCGCGCGGCACCACGAGCTCGGCCCGATCGCGCTCGCGCTGGTCAAGCGGTCGACCCCCGCGGACGCCGTACTGCAGGTGGTGGCCGAGGAGCAGCCGACGGTGATGGCCACCCAGGAGGCGCTGGTCGATCCCGAGATCGGGCTGCACGTCCGCGCCCGGTTGTGAGCTCCGTGTGAGCCTCGTGTGAGCTGAACCACTGTCCATAGTGGTCTGGGATGTAAGGCGATCACCTATCGTTTGGTCGTGACCGAACCTGTGATCGTGGCCGATATCGTCCGCAACGACTTCGTCGAGGGCCATCACTACGGCTCCGTCGTGGTGACCGCCCCGGACGGAAGCGTCGAGTGGTCCGTCGGCGTGGTGGACCGGCCGATGTTCCCGCGCTCCTCGAACAAGCCGATGCAGGCGCTCGGCATGCTGCGCTCCGGCCTGGTGCTCGACGGCCGGCTGCTCGCGCTCGCCGGCGCGTCCCACTCGGGCGAGTCGATCCACCTGGACGGCGTTCGGGAGATCCTCGCCGGCGTCGGGCTGGACGAGTCGGCGCTGCAGACCCCCGCGGCGTACCCGATCGACGACGACACTCGCGATGAGTGGATTCGCGCCGGGCACGGCAAGGACCCGATCACGATGAACTGCTCGGGCAAGCACGCCGCGATGCTGGCGACGTCCAAGACGAACGGCTGGGACCTCGCGACGTACCGCGCGCCGGAACACCCTGTGCAGCAGGCGATCCGGACCGCCATCGAGGACAGCGCCGGTGAGAAGGTCGCGGCTGTCGCGATCGACGGTTGTGGTGCGCCGCTGCTCGCGATCAGCCTGGCCGGGCTGGCCCGCTCGTTCGGCCTGTTCGCCGCGGCCGCGCCGGACAGCCTCGAAGGACGGATCGCCGACGCCTTCCGCTCCTTCCCCGAGTACGCGAGCGGCACCCGTCGCGACGAGACCGAGCTGATGCACGCCGTACCGGGTCTGCTTTGCAAGGCCGGTGCCGAGGCGGTGTACGCCGTTGGGCTACCGGATGGGCGGGGGATCGCGCTGAAGATCGACGACGGTGGTGTCCGGGCTCGCAAGGTGGTGATGGCCTCGGCGCTGCAACGCCTCGGTCTCGATGGCCCGGTGATCGAGGGGCAGCTGCGCGAGCCTTTGCTCGGTGGCGGTCGGCCGGTCGGGTCGGTCCACGCTGCTAGCAGCGTTACTGGTTAGCGTTAACGTTTTCCCCTTGTTTCATTGAGGTTTCAGGCTTGTTCGGCCTGAGGTGACTCAGTTCACGGCCAGCCTGCTTGCAATTGCAAGCAGGCTGCAAGCATGATGGGGCTATGGCCTCGTTGGGTGATCGCGTCGGATCGGTGGGGGAGTACCTCGCCGAACAACGCCGGCATGCTCAACTGACCTTGAGGCAGCTGTCCGACCTGGCCGGGGTGTCCAACCCCTACCTGAGTCAGATCGAGCGAGGACTTCGCAAGCCGTCGGCCGATGTGCTGCAACAGCTCGCGAAGGCCCTGCGGATCTCCGCCGAAACGCTGTACATCCGGGCCGGCATTCTCGACCCGGACGACAACGCCGACCCGGCCGAGCGCCGGATCGACGTGGTCGAGGCGGTGCTGCTCGACCCGGTGCTGAACGAGCGCCAGAAGCGGGTCCTGCTCGATGTGTACGCGTCCTTCGTGCGTGAGAACGAAGCGAGCGAACCACCTGCCGAACCATCCCCTGCTGCCGCCGTGAAGCCACGCAAGGCTGCCGCCAAGGCACCTCGCAAGGCCGCGACGACGAAGAAGAACGGCCGGACCTCACCCCGGGCCTGATCGCCGGGCCGATCGTTCGAATCCATCGCACACCATCTTTAGGAGAACGCCTGATGCCCACGCTGACCAAGTCCACCGTCACCCCGCTGTACGCCCTGGCCGGTGCCGGCGACCTCGCCGTCGAGAAGCTGCGCGAGGTGAGCGCCGACGCGACCGTCCGGATCGCCGCGCTCAAGGACCAGCCGAAGACCGTGCAGACCGAGCTGTCCAAGGTGCAGACCGAGCTGGCCAAGGCCCAGGCCGAGCTGACCAAGCGCTTCGAGTCCCTCGCCGCCGAGGCCAAGACCGTGCCGGCCCAGCTCAAGGAGCTGCCGGGCATCGTGCAGGCGAACCTGACCACCGTGCAGGCCAACCTGACCACCGTGCTCGGCCAGGCCGAGGAGACGTACGACGAGCTGGCCGGTCGCGGCAAGGACCTCGTCACCCGGATCCGCAGCCAGAAGGCCACCGAGGACCTCGAGGCCCAGGCCAAGTCGACCGTGAGCAAGGCCAAGGCCACCCGGACCACCGCCCGCAAGGCGACCGAGTCGGCGACCCGCAGCGCCAAGTCCACCGTGACCAGCGCCCGCAAGACCGCCAAGAGCGCGAGCAAGGCCGCCACCGACGCCGCCGCCAAGGTCGGCGACTGATCACGGTTTTTCAGTGGTCGCGATCTCGTCGCTGAGAGCATCGCGCCGATCGCTGATCGTGGTTGTTCTGGAGCTTTGATCGTGGAAGGGTTGTTCTGTCTGCCAACCAGCAGGCGAGGGCAACCCTTTCACTGCGTTAGGCTCGGGTCATGATCTCACTCGCGACTTTCCCGAACCTGTTCCCGGGCTTCGGCGGTCCGGTCGAGATCGTCTGGTGGGCGCTGCTCGGTCTCAAGCTGATTGCGCTGATCGACGCCGCCTTCCGGCCGCGCAGCGTGTTCCTGCGGGCGGACAAACTCACCAAACCCGGCTGGGTGCTGATCCTCGCCGCCTTCAGCCTGTCGCACATCTTCCAGGGTGTGCTCAGCTTCTTCGGCCTGTTCGGCATCGTCGCCGCCGCGGTCTACCTGGTCGACGCCCGGCCGGCGTTGCGCGAGGCCGCTGGGCGGGGCCGAGGCGGTTGGGGCATTCGCCGCCGCCGTGGACCCCGCCCGCTCTGACGTTCGTTTTTGAGTGGCCGGCGTCAGGACCAGTAGACGACGACCTTGTCGCCGACGTTGACCTGGTCGAAGAGCCACTCGATCTTCTGCAGATCGCGGACGTTCACGCAGCCGTGTGAGGCGCCGTTGTAACCGCGCGCGGCGAAGTCCGAGGAGTAGTGCACGGCCTGCCCACCGCTGAAGAACATCGCGAACGGCATCTTCGAGTCGTACAGCTTGGAGACGTGCTTCCGGCTCTTCCAGTTCACGCTGAACAGGCCCTCGCGGGTCCGGGTGGCTTTCGCGCCGAAGCGGACGTCCATGCTGCTGATGACCTTGCCGTTCACGACATACCGCAGTTTGCGGGTGGACTTGTCGATGCAGAGCACCCGGCCGGTGGCGCAGCGCGGGTCCAGCTTCTTGCCGTTGACGATCGGCGCCGGCGGGAACAGCTCCTTCTGCGTCGGCTCGTGGGTGGCGGCCTTGAGCTTGTCCCAGGTGTTCTGGTCGACATAGCCGAGGGCGGGAATGCCCTGCGAGGTCTGGAACTTCTTCACAGCGCCTCGGGTCATCGTGCCGAAGGAGTCATCCAGGTACTGCGGGTCGAGCAGCTTCAGCTGGATCAACCGGGCCTCGATCTTCCGGACGGCCAGGCCGTTGGAGTCGAGCTTCCAGAGCGCCTTCGGATAGATGGGCAACTCGCCGCTCACCTCGAACGGCACCGTCTTCACCCCACCAGCCCGCGGCACCTGCTGTTCCGTTTGTCCTTGTGCCTTGGTCTGACCGCCATCCGCCCGCGCAGAAACGGCAACCCCCGCCGCAACCAACCCCAGCGCCCCGGCAACCACCGTCGCCGTAGTCAGCACCTTCCCAAAAAACCGCATCCCAGCCCCCAAGCCATCGAATCCCGCTATACACACGTAAGACGCCCCCCACCCCAATCTGGTTTGCCCAAACCCCAACAGAATTCCCGACCCGTCAACTTCCCCCACGCAGCCACGCCGACAACACGCCCACCACCCTGCCGCCCAGCACCACCCCGCCAACACCGGCACCACCCGGTGGATCGGCATCCCCCAAGCCCTGCGTCGATTGGTCTGGATTCGCCCGCTGCGAGGCGGTTCAGTTTTCGGAATCAGTCCGTGCGGGCGAATCCTGACGAATCGTCGCTAATGCCGGTCCACGAATATCCTTCCCCGGATGCTTTTCGGCGTACGACGGCCAGAACGGTCCGGGCAGGCGGGGTTCGGGGCGGGCCGTTAGCGTCGATTCGTCAGGATTCGCCCGCGCGGCCTTGGTCGGAATACTCAACGCCCTAGCAGCGGGCGAATCCAGACCAATCGACGCAGTGCTTAGGGGATGCGGCTCGCGAGCGCCTGCCGGTGTTGGCGTGGTGGCGGGGTGCGGGCGTTGCCGGGGGTGGCGGGGGCAGGATGGGGGGATGCGGATTGAGGTGCGAGAAGTGGATATTACGACGGTGGTGGTGGATGGGGTTGTTAATGCGGCCCATCACTCGTTGCGCGGGGGTGGTGGGGTGGATGGGGCGATTCATCGGGTCGGTGGGCCGGCGATTTTGGCGGAGTGCGTCGAGCGGTATCCCGATGGGATCAAACCCGGTGAAGCGGCATGGACGACGGCCGGGGAGCTCCCCGCGTCGTACGTCATTCATGTGGTCGGGCCCAATTACAACGCCGGCCAGCGGGATCCGGAGACGCTCGCGTCCTGCTATCGCAACGCCCTGCGGATAGCCGATGAGCTAGGGCTCAAGACGCTTGCGCTGCCGGCAGTCTCCGCCGGGATCTACGGATGGCCCGCGCAATCGGCCGCCGATATCGCCGTACAGACCATCAGCACCACCCCGACCGCGGTCGAAAAGGCCATCTTCTGCCTGATCGAGCCCCGCCTGGTCAAAGCGTTCAGCCGAAGCATGAAAAGCATGAAGGGTGGCCCCCCACCGGGGAACCACCCTTCATGAAAAGCAAACGACCAGGAAACTACGAGCGGTAGACGATCACCTTGTCGTTGATCTTGGTGCGGGCGTACATCCAGGCGATGGCCTCGCGGTTGCGCATGTTCACGCAGCCGTGGGAGGCGCCGGCGTAGCCGCGGGCGCGGAAGTCGGCCGAGTAGTGAATGGCCTGACCGCCGCTGAAGAACATCGCGTACGGCATCGCCGACCCGTACTGCCGGGAGACGTGGTGACGCGACTTGCGGTACACCTTGAAGACGCCCTGCCGGGTCGGCGTCGCCGGGCCGCCGAAGCGCGCGTCGGCCGACTTCAGCACCTTGCCGTTCAGCATGAAGACGACCTTGCGGGTGGTCTTGTTGACGCACAGGATGCGGCCCGCGGCCAGGCACCGCCGGTCGATCTGCAGCTTGCCTCTGACGATGGCCGATGAAGACGTCGTCGCGGCCGGAGCAGTTTTCGCCGCAGGCACGGCCCCACCAGTCGGCGCGGCATGGGCCTGCGTGCTCGCGGCCATCAGGCCGCTGCCCATCACTGCCGCTGCGACTGTCGCGGCGCCGAACTTACGAAGAATGCTCATGGTCCGTTCCTTCCCCCAACTGTGTGAGTGTTCAACAGGTAGACGTCGCGCAAGTGGATCCGGTTCGACCCAGAAGGTCACGAAACCGAAACTTTCCCCCGCCGGTTTCGTGACCCTGGTCAATCATCCACTTGAACGACGCGCTAGTGCCCTGGCGCCGGCGATTCTTCGGCGCTTGGCACTCAGCTCTTGTTCTTGGCGCGTCCCAGCTTGGCGCGGTCGACCTGCGACAGCGCGACCTTGCGGATCCGGATGGCGGTCGGGGTGACCTCGACGCACTCGTCCTCGCGGCAGAACTCCAGCGACTGCTCCAGCGACAGGTTGCGCGCCGGCACGAGCTTCTCGAACTCGTCGGCGTTGGACCGGACGTTGGTCATCTTCTTCTCGCGGGTGATGTTCACGTCCATGTCGTCGGCGCGGGAGTTCTCGCCGATGATCATGCCCTCGTAGACATCCGTGCCCGGCTCGCAGAACATCGTGCCGCGCTCCTGCAGGTTCACCATCGCGTACGACGTGGTGACGCCGGTGCGGTCGGAGACCAGCGAACCGGACGGACGCGTCCGCAGGTCGCCGAACCACGGCTCGTAACCCTCGAAGACGTGGTGCGCGATACCGGTACCGCGGGTGTCGGTGAGGAACTCGGTGCGGAAGCCGATCAGGCCACGGGCCGGCACCAGGAACTCCATCCGGACCCAGCCGGTGCCGTGGTTCGTCATCTGCTCCATCCGGCCCTTGCGGACGGCGAGCAGCTGCGTCACGGTGCCGAGGTACTCCTCGGGGCAGTCGATGGTCAGACGCTCGACCGGCTCGTGCTTCTTGCCGTTGATCTCACGGGTGACGACCTGCGGCTTGCCGACGGTCAGCTCGTAACCCTCGCGGCGCATCTGCTCGACCAGGATGGCCAGCGCCAGCTCACCACGGCCCTGCACCTCCCACGCGTCGGGACGCTCGGTCGGCAGGACCTTGATCGACACGTTGCCGACCAGTTCCTTGTCCAGCCGGTCCTTGACCAGGCGGGCGGTGACCTTGGTGCCCTTGACCCGGCCGGCCAGCGGCGAGGTGTTGGTACCGATGGTCATCGAGATGGCCGGCTCGTCGACCGTGATCAGCGGCAGCGGCTTCGGGTTCTCCGGGTCGGTCAGGGTGTCACCGATCATGATCTCGGGAATACCCGCGATCGCGCAGATGTCGCCCGGTCCGGCCGATTCGCCCGGCACCCGCTCGAGGGCCTCGGTGATCAGCAGTTCGGTGATCTTGACCCGCGAGATCGAGCCGTCGTGGCGGCACCAGGCGACCTGGGCGCCCTTCTTCAGCGTGCCCTCGTGCACCCGGACCAGCGCGAGCCGGCCGAGGAACGGCGAGGCGTCCAGGTTGGTGACGTGGGCCTGCAGCGGCGCGTCCTCGGTGTACGTCGGGGCGGGCACGTTCGCCATGATCGTCTCGAACAGCGGCTCGAGGTCCTCGGAGTCCGGCAGCGAACCGTCGGCGGGCTTGTTCAGCGAGGCGCGACCGGCGCGGGCCGAGGCGTACACGACCGGGAAGTCGAGCGCGCTCTGGTCGGCGTCGTGGTCGAGCAGGTCCATGAACAGCTCGTACGTCTCGTCGACGACCTCGGAGATGCGCGAGTCGGGCCGGTCGACCTTATTCACGACCAGGATCACCGGCATCTTCCGCGCCAGCGCCTTGCGCAGCACGAACCGGGTCTGCGGCAGCGGACCCTCGGAGGCGTCCACCAGCAGCACGATCGCGTCGACCATGGACAGGCCGCGCTCGACCTCACCACCGAAGTCGGCGTGACCAGGGGTGTCGATGATGTTGACCGTGACGGTCTCGCCACTGGCCATCTTGTGCCGGACGGCGGTGTTCTTCGCGAGAATGGTGATGCCCTTCTCGCGCTCGAGGTCGCCGGAGTCCATCGCACGTTCGTCGACGTGCTGGTGCGCGCCGAAGGCACCGGACTGCCACAGCATCGCGTCGACGAGGGTGGTCTTCCCATGGTCGACGTGGGCCACGATGGCCACGTTGCGCAGATCATTACGGGTGGGCATGCGAAAGCACTCCAGTGCAACTCGGGGGTCAGGCAACGTCGTTGGCGGGCCCCTGAAAGGTGCGGGCGCAGCCGTCCCATGGTACGGCGAGTGAGCGCCAACCGGCGAATCGCCGCCTCCGCGTGTGTGTTATTGCACGCCCTCGACTACACGCGGTGAACCTTGTGTTGCGCGGCTTGGGCCCGCGGGCGAACCGTCAGCCGGTCGATGTTGACGTGTGCGGGCCGGGTGGCGACCCAGCCGACGATGTCCGCGACGTCCTCGGCGGTGAGCGGTTCGGCCACTCCGGCGTACACCGCGTCGGCCTTCGCCTGGTCGCCCTCGAATCGGGTCAGCGCGAATCCCTCGCTGCGGACCATGCCCGGCGCGATCTCGCACACCCGCACGGGCTGGTCGTACAGCTCCAGCCGCAACGTGTCGACGATCGCCTTCGCGGCGTGCTTGGCCGCGACGTAGCCGCCGCCGCCTTCGTACGCGACCTGGCCGGCGGTCGAACCCATCACGATGATCTGGCCCTCGCCCGCGATCAGTGCGGGCAATAGCGCCTTGGTGACCGCGGCGACGCCGATGACGTTCACCTCGAACATCCGCCGCCAGGCCTCGAGATCCGCCTCGGCCACCGGCTCGAAACCGAAGGCGCCACCCGCGTTGTTCAGCAGTACGGCGACTTCGTTGCCCGCGGCAACGGCCAGGGCGGCGACATCCTCGGCGGAGGTGACGTCGCACTGGACCGCGCGGCCGTCGATCTCCTTCGCCAGCGCCTCGATCCGGTCCAGCCGCCGGGCCGCGCAGATGACCTCGAACCCCTCGGCCGCGAGCCGCCGGGCCGACGCGGCCCCGATCCCACTGCTCGCACCCGTCACCACCGCGATCGGCCTCACCTCAATGCTCATGCCTCCAGTCTGCCTGCTCCGCTCGCCTGGCCCGAACGCGGATCAGCAGGCGGGCATACCCTGGAGGGGTGACCTTCGATCCCCGGCTGGACCGCCCACCGCTTCGGCGGGTCGCGATGATCAGCCTGCACACGTCACCGCTGGACCAGCCCGGCACGGGTGACGCCGGCGGGATGAACGTGTACGTCGTCGAGTTGTCCAAACAGCTCGCTGGCCTCGGCATCGAGGTCGACGTGTTCACCCGCGCGACATCGTCGGCTCAACCGCGCCAGGTCGAGGTGCTGCCCGGAGTGACCGTGCGGAACGTCGCGGCCGGGCCTTTCGAGGGCCTCAGCAAGAACGATCTGCCAGCCCAGCTCTGTACGTTCGCGCGGTCCGTCCTGCGCGCCGAGGCGGTCCGCGAGCCGGGCCACTACGACGTGATCCACTCGCACTACTGGCTTTCCGGCCAGGTCGGCCTGCTCGCCCGGGACCGCTGGGCCGTACCGCTCGTGCACACCATGCACACGATGGCGAAGGTCAAGAACGCCAGCCTGGCCGAGGACGACAGCCCCGAACCGGCCGCCCGGCTGATCGGCGAGGAGCAGGTGGTCGAGTCCGCCGACCGGCTGATCGCGAACACCGATGACGAGGCCGGCCAGTTGATCGAGCTGTACGGCGCGGAGCCGGCGAAGGTCGGTGTGGTCAATCCCGGCGTCGATCTGGACATCTTCCAGCCGGGTGATCAGGCGAAGGCCCGGGCCGCCGTCGGCGTACCGGCGGACGCGATCGTGCTCGCCTTCGTCGGGCGGATCCAGCCGCTGAAGGCCCCCGACGTGCTGATCCGGGCGGCCGCGCGGCTGCTCGACGATGACCCCACGCTGCGCGACAGGCTGGTGGTCGCGGTGATCGGCGGACCGTCCGGCAATGGGCTGGAACATCCCGAGGCCCATGCCGAGCTGGCCCGCCGGTTAGGCGTCGACGACGTGACGCGATTCGTGAAGCCGATGGCCCGCGAAGGCCTGGCCGATTGGTATCGGGCCGCCACGGTCGTCTGCGTTCCGTCGTACTCGGAATCGTTCGGGCTGGTCGCGCTCGAGGCCCAAGCCTGCGGTACGCCGGTCGTGGCGGCGGCCGTCGGTGGTCTGACCACGGCGGTGGCGGACGGTCAGACGGGTCTGCTGGTGGAGGGGCATGCCGTGGGCGACTTCGCCGACGCGCTGCGCCGGATCGCGACGGACCCGGGCGTTCGCGACAAGATGAGCCGGGCGGCGGTCGAACACGCGCGCGGATTCGGCTGGGAGCTGACCGCCGAACGCACCCTGGCGGCGTACGGTCTGGCCCAGGATTCCCTGGCGGCAGAGGTGGCCGCGGAGCTCGCGCCTTCCTAAGACACAGGGCCTGAGACCAGGGTGCGACGACGAGAGGTGGCGGTATGAGGGTGTCGGCGGCGGACGTGATCCGCCAGGTGCTGACCGAGAACGAGCTGGACTTCACCGAGGCCGAACCGGGTGAGTTCACGGTGGACCTGCCCGGCGAGAAGAAGCTCAAGACCACGGTTTCGCTCACCGTCGGCACGCAGGCTCTGACCGTGCACGCGTTCGTCGCGCGCCGGCCGGACGAGAACCACGAGGCCGTCTACCGCTGGCTGCTGGAGCGCAACCTCAAGATGTACGGCGTGGCGTTCGCGGTGGACCATCTCGGCGACATCCACCTGGACGGGCGGATGCCGTTGCACGCGGTCACCCCGGTGGAGATGGACCGGCTGCTCGGTTCGGTGCTCGAGTACGCCGACTCGTCGTTCAACACCATCCTGGAACTCGGGTTCGCCTCGTCCATCCGCAAGGAGTACGAGTGGCGCGTCTCCCGGGGCGAGTCCACCCGCAATCTGGACGCGTTCAAAGGCTGGCTCGAGCCTCGATAGAGTGCGGGTATGACCTACCGCCTGATCCTGCTTCGTCACGGCCACAGCGAGTGGAACGCCAAGAACCTCTTCACGGGCTGGGTCGACGTCGACCTGAACGCCCAGGGGGTCGAGGAGGCGCACCGCGGCGGCCAGCTGCTGCGCGACCGTGACCTGCTGCCGGACGTGCTGCACACCTCGGTCCTGCACCGGGCCATCCGCACCGCGAACATCGCGCTGGAGGTGGCGGGCCGGTCCTGGATCGACGTCCGCCGGTCCTGGCGGCTGAACGAGCGCCACTACGGCGGTCTGCAGGGCAAGGACAAGAAGCAGACCCTCGAGGAGCTCGGCGAGGAGCAGTTCATGCTGTTCCGCCGGTCCTACGACACGCCGCCGCCGGTGATCGAGCGCGGCAGCGAGTTCGACCAGTCGGGTGACCCGCGCTACGCCGGCCTGCCGAGCGAGATCCTGCCGGCCACCGAGTGCCTCAAGGACGTCGTCGAGCGGATGCTGCCGTACTGGTACGACTCGATCGTGCCGGACCTGCGCGACGGCAAGACCGTGCTCGTCACGGCGCACGGCAACTCGCTGCGCGCCTTGGTCAAGCACCTCGACGGCCTGGACGAGGCCACCGTGGTCGGCCTGAACATCCCCACCGGCATCCCGCTGTACTACGAGCTGGACGAGGACTTCCGCCCGCTGAAGAAGGGCGGCGAATACCTCGACCCGGCCGCGGCACAGGCCGCCATCGAGGCCGTCAAGAACCAGGGCCGCTGATAGCTGCGAATACGGCCTCCTCCGCGTCGTAGTAGTCGAGCCGCCCTTCCAGCTCGGGCAGCCGCTCTTGCAGGTCCGGGTGATCCGCGATGATCTCGCGCAGATCCGCCCGGGCTTGTGCGAGTCCCGCCCCGGCCTCGGCGAGCTCGACCAGTAGCCTGGCGTGACTGAGGGCGTACACCTCGTCGTCATCGAACATGTGTTCGAGAGTACGCCGACCGCACGATCCAGCCAAGCCTTTCGAGCAACAAAAAACGAGCCGCCTGTCCCTGATGGGGCAGGCGGCTCGCTTTTGTGGTGTCAGTCGTTGCCGTTGACCGTCGGGGCCGAGGCGCCCGCGCCGGAGCCGGCTGCCGTGCCGCCGACGGCTACGGGCAGCTCGCCCGTGACCAGGTACACGACCCGGCGGGCCATCGAGACGGCGTGGTCGGCGATCCGCTCGTAGTACCGGCCCAGCAGCGCGATGTCGACGGCCACCTCGACGCCGTGCGGCCAGGAGTCGTCCATCATCAGCCGGAACTGGCTGCTGCGGAGCTTGTCCATCTCGTCGTCGGTGGCCTCGAGCTTCTGGGCCGCCTCGACGTCGCGGGAACGGATCACGTCACCGGCGGCGTCGACCATCTTGCCCGCGACTCCACCCATCTCCTCGAGCACGCTGTGCAGCTCGGCGGGGATGGCGGGTTGCGGGTAGCGGAGCCGGGCGATCTTCGAGACGTGGGCAGCGAGATCGCCCATCCGCTCCAGGTCGGCCACCATCCGCAGCGCGGCGACCAGCATCCGCAGCTCGTTGGCGACCGGCGCCTGCAGGGCCATCAGGTCGAAGACCTTGTCCTCCACGGCCTCGCCGCTGGCGTCCAGCTCGACATCGGCGGCGATCACCTCCTCGGCCTGACGGATGTCGGCCGTCAGCAGGGCCGTGGTCGAGCGCCGGACGGCGGTGGACACCGTTCGCGTCATGCGTTCGAGCTCGGCGAGGATGTCGTCGAGTTGCTCGTGATAGGTGTCGCGCATCGTGTCTGCTTCCGATCTGTGGTGTCTGGTACGGCCTGGCGCCCGCGCACAGGCCGCCAGCGTGGACCGTATGCCGCCCAGGTTGCCGCCTGGCGACGAGTGGTGAACGGGTGGTGAACAGTTAGGACTCGTCAGGCTCAGTGCTGGCGAAAACGGACTTAACCCGGTCACGGTATGCGTACGATCTTAGATGTGGACTCCACGCTGGCAGCGGTGCTGGGGGGCGTCGCTGGCGTCGCCCTGGGAGCGCTGTCCGTTGCCGCGGTCGTTTTCAGTGAGCGATCCCAGACCAAGGTCCCGGTCTCACCCGACCCGGTCGTACCGCCTGGCGTCGCCACCGTGCTCTCCGTCCTGCGCAGTTCCGCGGTCGTGATGGGCCCCGAGGACCAGGTCCTCCAGGCCAGTGCCCCGGCCCATGTGCTCGGCATCGTGCGCGGGAATCGCCTTGTCGTCGACGACCTGCTCGAGATGGTCCGAGAGGTGCGGCGGGACGGGCAGATCCAGCAGCGGGAGCTCGAGATCGTCCGCGGCCGCCTCGGCGCCACGCAGTACGTCAGTGCGCGGGTGGCGCCGCTGGGCAGCCAGCTCGTGCTCGTCCTGGCCGAGGACCGCACCCGGGAGAAGCGGCTGGACGCGATCCGCCGCGACTTCGTCGTCAACGTGAGCCACGAGCTGAAGACCCCGATCGGGGCGTTGACCTTGCTCGCGGATGCCGTCTCCGAGGCCTCCGACGATCCCGAGGCGGTGCAGCGGTTCTCCGGCCGGATGCGGATCGAGGCCTCCCGGCTGAGCCGGCTGGTCAAGGAGATCATCGAGCTGTCCCGCCTGCAGGGCGACGACCCGCTGGAGAACCCGGGCCCGATCGATATCGGCTACGTGGTCGAGCAGGCCGTCGACCGTTGCCGGGTGGACGCGGAGAACCGCGACATCAGCCTGGTCGTGAAGACCGATCCCGGTCTGGAGGTGCTCGGCAGCGAGGACCAGCTGGCCATCGCGATCGGCAACCTGGTCGAGAACGCGGTCAACTACAGCCCCGACGGGACCCGGGTCGCCGTCACCGCCCAGCCGATCGGGGACCTGGTCGAGATCACCGTCCGCGACCAGGGCGTCGGTATCCCGAGTAGCGAGCTGGAGCGGATCTTCGAGCGCTTCTATCGGGTCGACCGGGCCCGTAGTCGCGAAACCGGCGGCACCGGCCTCGGCCTGTCCATCGTGAAGCACATCTCGTCGATCCACGGCGGCGATGTGCGGGTGTGGAGCGTCGAGGGCCAGGGCTCCACCTTCACCATCAGACTCCCGCTGCGGCTCGATCCCGCAACCGGGCACCCTGCCGGCGACATCTTCGAGGTGTCGCCCGGCCTGATCAAGACGCCGACCCCGTCGTCAGTTTCCAAGGAGGCAGCTTCGTGACCCGAGTGCTGGTCGTCGAAGACGAAGAGAGCTACAGCGACGCGTTGTCCTACGTGCTGCGCAAGGAGGGCTTCGAGGTCGCCGTGGCCGAGACCGGCCCGGACGCTCTGGCGGAGTACGACCGCGCCGGTGCGGACATCGTGCTGCTGGACCTGATGCTGCCTGGCCTGTCCGGAACCGAGGTCTGCCGCGCGCTGCGCAGCCGCGGCAACGTGCCGGTGATCATCGTCAGCGCCAAGGACACGGAGGTGGACAAGGTCGTCGGGCTCGAGTTGGGCGCGGACGACTACGTCACCAAGCCGTACAGCCCGCGAGAGCTGCTGGCGCGTATAAGAGCCGTCCTCCGGCGTGGAGCCGATGTGGAGCTCCTGCCGGACACGCTCGAGGCGGGTCCGGTCCGGATGGACGTCGAGCGGCACGTGGTGACGGTCTCGGGTGCTGAGATCCGGTTGCCTCTGAAGGAGTTCGAGCTGCTCGAAATGCTGCTGCGTAATACCGGTCGGGTCCTCACTAGAGGTCAGTTGATCGACCGCATTTGGGGCGCGGACTACGTGGGCGACACCAAAACCCTCGACGTCCACGTAAAACGCCTCCGCAGCAAACTCGAAAAGGACCCCTCAAACCCCCAGCACCTCCTCACCGTCCGAGGCCTAGGCTACAAATTCGAAGCCTGACCCGACTCACAAACGCCAACACCTGCACAGGGCTTGGGGATCGGCACCTCCCCAAGCCCTGTGTCGATTGGTCTGGATTCGACCCGCTCCAGCGGCGGTCACCTTGCGGACGAACGGTCTGCGGTCGAATCCTGA
Source organism: Kribbella sp. NBC_01245 (assembly GCF_036226525.1). Lineage (NCBI taxonomy): Bacteria > Bacillati > Actinomycetota > Actinomycetes > Propionibacteriales > Kribbellaceae > Kribbella > Kribbella sp. NBC_01245. The sequence goes on along the minus strand of NZ_CP108487.1, from coordinate 4,626,004 downwards.
CCAATCGACGCTAATCGCCTGCCACTAATCACGTCGACCCGGATTGTTTTGGCGTCGTACGGCGGAAGAACTTCCCGGGCAGGGTTATTCGTTGTGCTGGTTTAGCGTCGATTGGTCAGGATTTGCCCGCGGACTGTGGGCGGCCGAACTGACTCGCCGCGGGAGCGGGCAAATCCAGACCAATCGACGCAGGGCTTAGGGGGTGCGGCCCGCGAGCGTTGTACCGGCCTTGGCGGGGTGTGGGGTGTGGGGGATCTGACATGGGGGTGGGCAGAGAGGGTGGGGAAATGAGGTTAGGCTGGCCTTAGTTGGTGTATGGCTACTAAGGAGATCCGCCCATGTTCTGGTCCCGTCCGCGTGCTGCTCGTCCGGTGGCTGCTGTGCTGGTGAGTTTGCTGGCTACGAGTGCTTTGGTCGCTTGCGGCAGCGACGACAAGGCGGCAGGTGACCAACCGAGTGCGCCGGCCGCCGCCGGGTTCCCGGTCACCATTAAGAACACCTTCGGCAATGCCGTGATCGACAAGAAGCCGGAGCGGATTGTCACGCTCGGCTGGAACGCGCAGGACATTGTTTACGCGCTCGGCGAGACGCCGGTTGGCATGCCCAAGGTGACGTACGGCCAGACCGCCGCGGGCACGACCGCCTGGGACGAGAGCCACTTCGACCCGGCGAAGACCACGCTGTTCGACACCACGGACAGCATCCCGTTCGAGAAGATCGCGGCCCTCACGCCGGACGTGATCCTCGCGCCGTACGAGGGCTTCGACAAGGCGACGTACGACAAGCTGAGCGAGATCGCGACCACCGTGGCGTACCCGGGTGCCGCGTGGCAGACCAGCTGGCAGGACCAGACCACGATCATCGGTCAGGCGCTCGGTAAGTCGGCCGAGGCGCGGAAGCTGGTCGATGGCATCAAGGAGCTGACGGCGAAGGCCGCCACCGATCACCCCGAGTTCAAGGGCAAGACGATCACGGTCGCGTCGTTCGGCGCGGAGAACTACGTCTACATGCCGAACGACCCGCGGGTGCAGATCCTGAACGAGATGGGCTTCGTGAACTCGCCCGGCGTCGAGGCGCTGGAGAAGGCGAACAAGCAGAAGCAGTTCTACATGACGGTGAGTAAGGAGAAGGTCGCGGAGATCGACGCGGACGTCGTGGTGGCGTACGTCGACGACCTGACCGCGGCGAAGTTCAAGGCGGACCCGGTCTACGCGGCGCTCGGCGCCTCGAAGAAGGGCTCGGTCTACCTGATGGAGGACAAGCAGGTCGTCTCCGGTATGAGCGCGGTCAGCGTGCTCAGCGTGCCGTGGGTGCTCGAGAAGATCCTGCCGGGTCTGACCAAGGCCGCCGAGGCAGCCAAGTAGTCAGTCAGCACCCGCAGAAACAGGAACGGCCGGCCTCCCGCTGAGGGGAGGCCGGCCGTTTCCATGATCAAGCGAGGTGCTCAGCCGTGGTGCTCGCCCGTCTCGGTGGGCGGCGTCGGCGAGTAGTGGTCGTGCGCCAGCACCGGCACCTGGGTGGTGATCGGGCCGGCCTCGTTGAAGCTGAAGGTCATCTTGAGCATCGTGCCGGGCTTGGCCCCGGTGATCACGACGGGCTTGCCGGTGGTGGGCGGCACCGACAGCAGCGCACCCGGGCGCAGCGTGAACGGGCGCATGCCGGTGATCTCGATGCCCTGGTGCGACGGGTCCAGCTCGACGCTCTTCAGTACGTCGTTCTCCGGGCCGTTGTTGACGAAGGCGGCGTGCAGCTCGCCCTTGCCCTCGGCGTCGGCCAGCACCAGCATGTTGCGGGCCAGGATCTCGCCGGACTGCGCGTTGCTGCCTTCGGCGGCCTGGTAGGGCTGGGTCGACTGGGCGTTGAAGCCGGCGCCACAGGCGGTGAGGGTGCTCACCACGAGTGCGGCGGCCCCGAGCAGGCCGGTCCGCCGTACGGTGCGCGAGGTCAACGTGATGGGCACTGGTGTTCCCTCTCCTACACACTGATGAAATGCCGCAGAGCAAGGGCCCGGGCCGCCACAGCCTACCGATCGGGATCGGCGGACCCGTCATCAGGTACCCCGTTTTTCGTGCGCATGGCACGGCCAAGTTCGTTTGTCAAGGCGGGAAATGGCCTCTGACCAGCGCAAACGCCCGGAGATGACCAGCGGCCGCGTGGTACTCTAGAGGAGGAAAGGGGCACGTGACATATGACTTTCACAGTCGGCGAGACGGTTGTTTACCCCAACCATGGTGCGGCCGTCATCGAGGACATCGAGACCCGTCAGATCAAAGGTGAGGACAAGACCTATCTGGTCTTGAGGATCGTCGCTCAGAACGACCTGGTAGTCCGGGTCCCCGCGTGCAACCTCGATCTCGTCGGCGTTCGCGACGTCGTGGATCAGGCTGGTCTGGAGCGCGTCTTCGACGTGCTGCGGGCTCCGCACACCGAGGAGCCGACCAACTGGTCGCGTCGCTACAAGGCGAACCTGGAGAAGCTGCATTCAGGTGACGTGATGAAGGTGGCAGAGGTCGTTCGCGATCTTTGGCGCCGAGAGCGTGACCGTGGACTCTCCGCGGGTGAGAAGCGGATGCTGGCTAAGGCGCGCCAGATCCTCGTCTCCGAACTGGCCCTGGCCGAACACACCAACGAGGACAAGGCGGAAGCCATCCTCGACGAGGTCCTCGCTTCCTGATCCGGAATCGCGAGACCGTTCCGTCCTGCGTAGGTTCATCTCCATGAGCACTGCGGCAATCATCCCGGCGGCCGGTCTCGGATTGCGGCTGGGTGGTGAGGCACCGAAAGCCTTTCGAGAGGTCGGTGGCGACTCGCTGCTGGTCCACGCGGTTCGTGGACTTTTCGCGGCGACCGCCATCGACCTTTGCTGTCTGGTGGTGGCGGTTCCGGCCGGCACCGAGCAGGACATCCACGCCCAGCTCGAGCCGCTCGTCGGCTCGGCCGAGCTGCACTGCGTTGCCGGTGGCAAGGAGCGCACCGACTCGGTCCGGCAGGCGCTCGACGTGATCGATGCCGACGGCATTGACTGTGTCCTGGTGCACGACGCGGCCCGGCCGTTCGTTCCGGTCGAGGTGATCGAGCGAGTCGTGTTCGCGGTGCGGGCCGGCGCGACTGCGGTGGTGCCGGTGCTGCCGGTCACCGACACGATCAAACGGGTCGATGCCGACGGCAAGGTCGTCGACACGCCCGATCGCAACAGCCTGGTCGCGGTCCAGACCCCGCAGGGATTCGAGCCCGCGTTGTTGCGCAAGGCCCATTCCGGTCCGGCCGACGGCGCCACCGATGACGCGACGCTGTGCGAGCGGCTCGGCGTGACCGTGCAGACCGTGCTGGGTTCCGAGGACGCCTTCAAGATCACCCGCCCGCGGGACCTGCTGCTAGCCGAGGCGCTGCTGGCTGCGAGGCTTACCTGATGAAACCCAGGGTCGGCAACGGTATCGACGTACATCCGCTCGAAGCCGGTCGCGAGATGTGGCTGGCGGGGTTGCATTGGCCCGAGGAGACGAACGGGCCGAGTGGTCATTCCGATGGCGACGTCGCGGCCCATGCGGCCTGTGACGCGATCCTGTCGGCGGCCGGATTGGGCGATCTCGGTTCCAACTTCGGTACGTCGGAGCCGGAGTGGGCCGGTGCCTCCGGCGCGACGCTCTTGGCCGAGGCGGCTCGCCGGGTGCGGGCGGCCGGGTTCGAGATCGGCAATATCGCCGTCCAGGTCATCTGCAACCGCCCCCGTTTCGCGGCCCGCCGTGAGGAGGCCGAGAAAGCCATGAGCGCGGCCTGCGGCGCCGACGTCTCGGTCAGCGCCACCACCACCGACGGCCTCGGCCTCACCGGCCGCGGCGAAGGCATCGCCGCCATCGCCACCGCCCTTGTGTACTAGAAACACTTTTCATTCATTCGTCGGAATCCGCCCTCTCAGGCCAGCGAACCGGTACAGGTCGGCGGCGAGAAGAGGGCGGATTCCGACGAATGAATGAAAAGTGTTAGCGCCGAGGTTTCGGGGGTAGCGCAGGGCGGTCGAGCCAGCGGGGGAAGAGGTCTGGGGGTGCTCCGGCATCGCTGGCCATGGTGATGAAGTCGGACGCGGTGACGCTGCCGTGCCGATAACGCGCGGTGTAGGTGCGGAGTAGGTCGAAGAAGGCGTCGTCCTTCAGAGCCAGGCGGAGCGCGTGCAGGGTGATGGCGCCGCGTTTGTAGAGGCGGTCGTCGAACATCTTCTCCGGCCCCGGATCCGAGATCACCAGATCCTGCGGCAGCCCGGCCAGCCGGCCGTGCCACTTCGCGACGTGCTGGTTGGCGGTCTGGCCGCCGGAGAACTCGGACCACAACCACTCCGCGTAACAGGCGAAGCCCTCGTTGAGCCAGATGTCCTTCCAGGCCGACGGCGTCAGGCTGTTGCCGAACCACTGATGCGCCAGCTCGTGCGCGACCAGCCGTTCCGAGCCGCGATGACCGTCCAGGTGGTTGCTGCCGAACACCGAGATGCCCTGCGCCTCCAGCGGAATCTCCAGCGGGTCGTCGGTCACCACCAGCGTGTACGACCCGAAGGGGTAGGGCCCGAACAGCCGGACGAACAGCTCCATCATTTCCTGCTGCCGCCCGAAGTCCGACCGAAAGACCGGCACGAGGTGCCGCGGCAACACCGCCCGCGTCGCGACCGGGTTGGCGGCCAGCTCGAGTACGTCGTACCGGCCGATCTGCACGGTCGCGAGGTACGTCGCCATCGGGGCCTGCTGCTCGAAGGTCCAAGTCGTACGGCTGGCCTTGGTCCGGCAGGAGACGAGTCGTCCGTTCGCGACCACGTGGTACGGCGAATCGGTGCTGATCGTGATCCGATAGCGGGCCTTGTCGGCCGGATGGTCGTTGCACGGGTACCAGGTGGCGGCACCACTCGGCTGGCTGGCGACGATCACGCCCTCGGTCAGTTCCTCCCAGCCGAGCTCACCCCACGGGCTGTCGGACGGCTTGGGGTTGCCGCCGTACGCGATCTCGACCACGAACGGCTGGTCCGCGGGTAGATCCGCCGCGGGCCAGATGTGCAGCTTGCCGCCACGCTGCGCGAATCGCACCGGGCGGCGGCCGTTGACCGAGACCTTCGAAACGCGCAGACCGACCAGGTCGAAGCTGAACCGCATCAGGCCATGCGTCGCGATCGCGGTGATCTTCGCCTTGCCGGTCAGACGGTTGCTGTTGACGCGGTAGTCCAGCTCCAGCTCGTACGACTCGACGCGGTAACCGCCGTTGCCGTGGTCCGGTACGTAGGGGTCACCGGCGGAAGTGGCACCGGGCGACGGTTGTTGATTGGGCACCATCAGCGCGTGGTCCACGGGGCGATCGGGTTGCCGGCCCAGCGGCTCCCGGCGGGCACGCTCTCGCCCCGCATCACCAGCGAGACCGGCCCGACGGTGGCGCCCGCCCCGACCGATGCCGCGGGCAGGATGATGCCGTGCGGTCCCAACGTGGATCCCGCGGCGAAGGTGACCGTGTCCATGGCCATCACCCTGTCATGGAACAGGTGCGTCTGGAGCACGCACCCACGGTTGACGCTGACGCCGTCGCCGAGCTCGATCAGGTCCGCCTCGGGCAGCCAGTAGGTCTCGCACCAGACGCCCCGGCCGATCTTCGCGCCGAGCGTACGCAGCCAGAGCGCGAGCACCGGTGTGCCCGCGGCGGCGTTCGCGAACCAGGGCGCGGCGACCATCTCGACGAACGTGTCGACCACCTCGTTGCGCCAGACGAACGAGCTCCACAACGGGTATTCGACGGCCCGGGTCTTGCCGACGATCGTCCACTTCGCGATCGTCGCGCTCGCGCCCGCGACCGCCCCGGCGGCGAGCATGACCCCGCCTGCCAGCACGAACGTCCACCATGGGCCGATCGTGATCACCATCGCCTGCAACGCGGCCAGGACGCCGAGGGCGATCGCGACCGTGCACATCATCGGCACGAACCGGCACAACTCGACCAGCGCGCGGGCGATCTTCAGCCGCAGCGGCGGGTTGAACGTCCGCGTCTGGTCGCCGCTGACCGCCTGCCGGCGCAGTTTGACCGGCGGGCTGCCGAGCCAGGAGGTGCCGGACTTGGACTTCTTCGGGGCGGCCGACAACACCGCGACCAGCCCGTTCTTCGGTACCGAACGCCCGGGCGCGGTCATCCCCGAGTTGCCGAGGAACGCGCGTTTACCGACCTTGGCGCCGGCCACGTGCAACCAGCCGCCGCCCAGCTCGTACGACGCGATCATCGTGTCGTCCGCGAGGAACGCGCCGTCGCCCACAGTCGTCATCTTCGGCAGCAGCAGCACGGTCGACGCCTCGACGTCCTTGCCGATCTTGGCGCCGAGCGCGCGCAACCACCAGGGCGTGAGAAGGCTTGCGTACAAGGGGAAGAGCAGGGTCCGCGCCGAGTCGAGCAGGCGCTCGGTGGCCCAGACCTGCCAGCCGATCCGGCTTCGCACCGGGTAGTGCCCGGCCTTGATGCCGAGGCCGAGCAGCCGCACGCCGATCAACGTCAGCACGGCAAGCGTGGTGAAACCGATGACGGTCATCAGCGGTACGGCGGCCAGCGCCGCGAGGGCTGCCTCGCCGAGTGAGCCCGCGTCGCGGACGGCCCGGTCCAGCACCAGTACGGCGGCGCCGGCGGCCGCGAGCGGTAGCAACGACATGAGCGCGGAGGCGGCGCCGTACGCGAGGACCCACCAAGGCGCTCGTGCGGGTCGCTCGTCCGGCCAGGGTTTGCGGGCCCGGCCGGCGCGGCTGGCGGGGGATCCGGACCAGCGCTCGTCCGCCGGGACCACGCCGGAGACGGCCGAACCGGCGGCGATCTCGGCACCACGGCCGATCTCAGCACCGGGCAGCAGCGTGCTGCGGGAGCCGACGACGGCCTCGGCGCCGATCGTCACCGTGCCGAGCAGCAGGCGATCGCCGTCGATCCAGTAGCCGGACAGGTCGACCTCGGGTTCCACCGAGGCCTCGCGCCCGAGCGACAGGAATCCGGTCACCGGCGGCAGCGTGTGCAGGTCGACACCGCGGCCGACCTTCGCGCCGAGGGCTCTTGCGTAGTAGGCGATCCAGGGTGCGCCGGCGAGGTTGGCGGCACCGGCGGCGTCGGCCAGGTTCTCCGCGGCCCAGAGCCGGACGTGCACCATGCCGCCGCGCGGATAGACGCCCGGTTTGACCCCGCGTAGCAGGATCCGTGCGCCGACGACGGCGATGCCCATCCGGCCCGCGGGGCTGATCAGGAGCAGCCAGCCCGCCAGGATCCACCACCACGAGACGGTCCGGACCCACGGGTGTTCGCCGCTGAGGCCGAGCAGGTTGTTCAGGGTGAAGAGCCAGACCATCCAGCGCACGCCGACGACGGTCTGCAACACGAGCGTCAGGGCCGTCTGGAACAACTGGGTGAACCGTGGCGTGGGTTTGACCGTACGGATCTCCACCGGCTCGGTCGACGCGATGAACGAGTCGAGCCGATCGGCCATCGCGCCCAGTCGCGGATAGTCGTAGATGTCGCCGACGGTCGCGCCGGCGTAGCGCTCGCGCAAAATCGAGACGAGTTGGGCGGCTGCGAGGCTGCCGCCGCCGTGGATGAAGAAGTCGTCGTCGGGCCCGGCCACCCGGGAGCCGAGGATCTGCGTCCACTTCTCGGCGAGCCAGGCGGCCGTGCCTTCCAGCTCGACTGGTTCGTCCATGTCCGAGGCGCCGGCCAGGGGCCAGGGGAGTGCCGCCCGGTCGACCTTGCCTGACGTGCGAGTGGGCAGGGTGTCGACCGTGGCGAGCAACGGTACGAGGGCGGCCGGGAGCGCCTCGCGGAGCCGGGTCGTCGCCGCCTTCTGGTCGAACGCGTCGGGCTCGGCCGGTACGACGTACCCGACGAGCACCTGGTTACCAGCGGCAGTGGTCTTCACGGCGGCTGCCGCACCAGTGATCCCGGGAAGGGCCTGCAGGGCGGCGTCGACCTCGCCGAGCTCGATCCGGCGGCCGCCGAGTTTGATCTGCTCATCCGCCCGGCCGACGAACAACAGGCCGGCCTCGTCCCGCCGTACGACGTCGCCGCTGCGGTAGGCGCGGTCCCAGCCGAGGCTCGGCATCGGCGCGAACTTCTCGGCGTCCTTGGCGGGATCGAGATATCGCGCCAGGCCGACACCACCGATGATCAGCTCACCGGCTTCACCTTCGGCGACTTCGTTGCCCTCGGCATCGACAACGGCGAGATCCCAACCGTCCAAGGGCAAACCGATGCGGACTGGCCCGTCTGCGGTCAATTGGGCGCCGCAGGCAACGACTGTCGCTTCGGTCGGACCGTACGTGTTCCAGACCTCACGCCCGTCGGTCGCGAGGCGCTCGGCCAGCTCCGGCGGACAGGCCTCGCCACCGAAGATCAACAGGCGCACCTGGTCCAGCGCGTCGGCAGGCCAGAGTGCGGCCAGCGTCGGTACGGTCGAGACGACGGTGATGCCCTGGGCAACCAACCAGGGGCCGAGGTCCATCCCGCTGCGAACGAGTGAGCGTGGCGCCGGCACCAGGCATGCGCCGTACCGCCAGGCCAGCCACATCTCCTCGCAGGACGCGTCGAACGCGACGGACAGCCCGGCCAGCACCCGGTCCTCGGGGCCAATCGGCTCCTGCTGCAGGAACAGCCGCGCCTCGGCATCAACGAAGGCGGCTGCCGATCGATGTGAGACGGCCACGCCCTTCGGTACGCCGGTCGAGCCCGAGGTGAAGATGATCCAGGCGTGGTGGTGTAGCTCGGGTCCGCTGGCCTCAACGCTGGTGCCTTCGTGACCCGTGATCGTCAGGCCTTCGGTGACGATCGCCCGGACGGCGGCCTCGCCGAAGACCAGGGTGGCGCGCACTTCCGGGTCGTCTGCGTCGACCGGTACGTAGGCCGCGCCGGCTTCGAGGGTGCCGAGGATCGCGACGTACAGATCGTTGTGACCGGATGGGATGCGCACCCCGACCCGGTCGCCGGGACCGACGCCGGCCTGGTGCAACCGGTTCGCGAAGGCCGCCACCTGGTTGAGGAGTTCGCGATAGCTGAGGGTCACGGTGCCGTCGTCGAGCGCGGGCTCGTCCGGGAATCGCGTGGCCGTGCTGTGCAGGATGTCGACGAGCGTCCGGGCGGGAGGTGCCAGGTCAGCTCGTCGCAAAGTCACCGGGGCATCGTACGACTTTCACAACTGAGAAGCCGGATCGTCTTAGCTGCAGACGATCCGGCCATCAGTTGTTCATCTGGTGGAGGTTGTGCTCAATCAGCGGACGATATCCGGCTGGGCGGCGAAGGTGTTGCACGCTTTCGTTTCGCCGACGTTGAAGCCGTTCATGATCCAGAAGCCCTGGCTGGTCGCCAGACCGTGGGTCCGCTCTTCCGCCGGGGTGTCCGGGGAATCTCCGAAGCTGTTGCTGGCGGTGAAGTCGAACTCCTCCATCCGGCCGGTCAGCGGATAGCTCTTCTCGATCGACCGGCTGAAGACACCGGCGAAGCACGACGCCTGCAGCTCGTTGCGGCGGGAGCTGTCGAGCTTCTCGGTCGGGTGATCCTGCAAGTACGCCTGCCGGGCGTAGAAGAGATCGCTGACGCCCTGGATGTGGTGGCCGTACTCGTGCGCGATCACCATCAGGAAGCCCAGGTCCTCCTTGGGCCCGAAGGCGCTCTGCATCTGCAGCACGTCCGTGTACATCACGTTGTTGCCGTAGCAGTAGAACGCGAGCACGCGGCCCGACTTGGGCTTGAAGTTGCCGCAGGCGGTGACGACGGGCTTGTCGAAGACGACGAGACCCGGGTCGGGCTTGTTGATACCGACCTTGGAGAGCACCGGCCGCCAGCCGTCGTTCAGGCACTTGAAGAGCTTCTCGTAGTACCGCTTCTGTGCCGCGAGTGAGCCGTCGCCGAGGTTCTCGGCCTTGCAGGACATCTCGCTGAGAGCGCCGGCGCCGAAGATCGGGGCGTTGACCAGGTGGTCCTCGGCCGAGCCTTCCGGCGGGTTCGTGGTCGGGGAAGGCACGACCGACGGACCGATCTGCCCGGGCCGTCCGCTCGCCACGCTGTCGTCCGACGGCCGTAGCGCCGTACCGACGACCACGGCGAGCCCGACGCCCACGACCAGGAAGACGCCCAGCGCGATCAGCGTGAGCCGGATGCCGTTGGACTTGCGCGGCGGCGGTCCGAACGAGTTGAACTGGTTGTGGCCGCCGTACTGCTGGGGCCACTGCTGCCCGGCGTACTGCTGGCCCGGGAACTGCTGCGGCACATACTGCTGTTGTTGCCCGCCGTACGGCTGCTGGGGCGTGCCGTACTGCTGGGGCCAGGGGGCGGCCTGCGGTGGTGGCAGCACAGCGGGATGCTGGCCCGGCTGCTCCGGGGGTGCGCCATACCCGTAGGTGTTGCTCACGTGTCCTTGCCCTCCTCGCACTGAACGAACCCGCACGAGACTACTCTCGGGGCATGTCACTGAAGAGCCGCCTGGTCCCGGCAGCCCTCATCTTGTCCCTGGTCTCACTAGTCCCCGTGGCGTCCGCGATGGCTGCGGCCGTCCCTGACGGGCGAATCTCGGCGTACAAGGCTGAGGCCACTCTGGACGGCTCTGGGGTGTTGAAGGTCAAAGAGACCGTCAAGGTCATGCCTGTGTCCGGCAAGATCGTGCGCACGCTGCAGACACGCGTGCGCTCCGATGCCGACGAGGATCGCAACTACGACGTCAAGAACGTCACAGCCACGGTGAACGGTAAACCGGCTGAGGGCTTCGAGAACGTCGAGAGCGACAACGCCCGGAAAATTTCGGTCAACGGCTCGGGCGAGTCGGAGGTCGTCTACAGCTACGAGGTCGGCGGTGTTGTCGCCGACTCGGTCGACGGCCGCGAGGTCAGCTGGCCGATCGTGCAGGGCTTCGACGCCTCGATCACGCGCGCGAACGTCTCGCTGACCGTGCCGTTCGCCTCCTGGATCGTCTGCTTCGCGGGCCGCCAGGGTTCCAGCGTGCCGTGTACGTCGTCCCAGCTGGGCGAGTCGGCCGGGATCGAGATCGAGCAGCTCGGCATTCCCGCCGGCGGCCGCCTGACCTTCCTGGCCGGTCTGAACTCCCAGGCCACGGTCGTGCCGAACGCCGACTACTCGACCCGCTGGAGCCTCGGCCGGGCCTTCACCGCCGACTCCTCGACGGTCGGCCTGAGCGCCCTGCTGCTCGGCCTCGGCATCCTCGCCGCGGCCGCTCTCTGGTTCGTCCGCGGCCGGGACGCCGCCAAGGTCGACCCCGCCGCCGGGATGCCCGCACGCCCGGTGCTGGACAGCGAGGCCGGTCCGCAGTTCGCCGCGCCGGACGGGATCCGCCCGGGCCAGGTCGGGACCGTGGTGGACGAGACGGCCGACGTGGTCGACATCACGGCGACCGTCCTGGACCTTGCCGTGCGCAACTACCTCACCATCGTCGAGCTGCCGCGGGAGACCGAGTTCGGCCGGCTGGACTGGCGCCTGGATCGGATGAACGCCGGCGGGCCCGAGCTCCTGCCGTACGAGAAGGCCGTGCTGGACGCCGTCTTCGCCGACGGCGACAGCGTCGTCGTGTCCGCACTCGGCCCGACCCTGCGGCCGCGCCTCGGCGCCATCCGCGAGCACCTGTACGCCGATGTCGTCACCCAGGGCTGGTTCGCCCAGCGCCCGGACGCCGTCCGCAACCGCTGGACGACCGCCGGTCTCGCCCTGATCGTGGCAGGCGGTGTGCTCACGCTGATCCTGGCTATTGCCACCAAGTTCGCCCTCGGCGGCCTCGCGGTCATGCTGGCCGGCGTCGCGCTCACCTTGGCCGGCCAGGTGGCGCCCGCTCGTACGGCGCGGGGTTCGGCCGTGCTGGGCCGCATCTCCGGCCTGCGCGCGTACCTCCGCGACGAGTCGTCGGTGGACCTGCCGGAGCACCACCGACTCGAGTTCGCCTCCCGGTGTTTGCCGTACGCCGCGGTGCTGGGGCTGACCGACAAGTGGGCCCTGGAGATCGCCAACACCGATGACGACGACGACCCCGACGCCGGCATCGGCTGGTACTCCGGCCCCGAAAACTGGCACCTCTCCGACATCGGCCAGTCCCTCACCAACTTCGTAACCGCCGTAAGCGGCTCCCTAACCACCTCCCGCCGCCTCTTCGCCGACTAACCTCCGCTTCTCCCTACACCGCCCGGGCCACGCACGACTGGCCCGGGCGGTTCCACGTCCCCACGCCAACACCGGCACCACCCGGTGAATCGGCATCCCGTTAGCCCTGCGTCGATTGGTCTGGATTCGCCCGCTGCAAGGGCGTCGAGTATTCCGACCATGGCCGCGCGGGCGAATCCTGACGAATCGACGCTAACGGCCCGCCCCGAACCCCGCCTGCCCGGACCGTTCTGGCTGTCGTACGCCGAAAAGCATCCGGGGAAGGCTATTCGTGGACCGGCATTAGCGACGATTCGTCAGGATTCGCCCGCACGGCCTCATTCCGAAAACTCAACCCCCTTGCAGCGGGCGAATCCAGACCAATCGACGCAGGGCTAACGGGATGCCGATCCGCCGGGTGGTGCCGGTGTTGGCGGGGTGGCGTTGTGGGGGCATAAAGGAACCGCCCGGGCCGTGGGGCCCGGGCGGTTCGTGGTGCGTGGTGCTGGTAGAGCAGGAAGGCTAGTCGACGATGGACGAGGAGCCGTTCCAGGTGGCGCAGGAGCCGACGTTCATGTAGTTGAAGCCGTTGGTGGCCCACCAGTTGTTGCTGCTGCGGCTTCCGTGGGTGCGGGGGCCGCCGTTGTTGTACTCGTCGCCGATGTGGGCGATGTGCCACTTCCAGTCGGACAGACGGGCGCCGGTCATGCCCAGGTAGCCACGGTTGCTGCCGATGTAGGCGGCGGACCAGCAGGTGGCCTGCAGCTCAACGCGGCGGTTCTCCTCGAGGTCCTTGGCCGTGGTGGGGATGACGTAGGCCTGGCGGTACCAGGAGGCGCTCAGGATGTTGGTCAGCTTCTGGACGTGGTGACCGTACTCGTGGCCGGCGGTCTGCATGACGCGAACCAGGTTGAAGCGCGGGTTCGACTTGTAGCCCTGCACGATCGGGTTCACCGGGATGTAGATGCCGTTCGTGGCGGAGCAGTAGAACGCCCGCGTGCCGTTGGCCCAGCCACACTTGGTGTTGAAGGGCTTGGTGTAGATGACCCACGTCGGCGCGACGAACTTGTAGCCGGCGGCCTGGATCTTGCCGACCCAGCTCTTGTTCAGGCAGTAGCCGTACGACCGGTGCCAGGCCAGGATGTTGTTGGACCCGTTCAGCGCGTACTTCGGCTGACCGCACTGGCTCGGGTAGATTCGACCGGTCTTGTAGGCCCGGTTGTACTTGACGGTGTTCCACGCGCTGGTGGAGGTCCACGCGGTGCCGTAGGCGAGGCCGGCGTCCGCCTTGGCGAACATGTTGAAGTCGCCTTCACCTCCCGTCGTGGAAGGGTCACTGGGCTGGGCGGCAACCTGCGGCGCCTGGGCGACCTGCGGCGCGGGAGCCACGTCCTGCTTCGCGGTGGCGGAGCCGACACCGGAGAAAGCGGTGACAGCGGTGAGCGCGACGGCGGCCAGCGAGACCAGGCCGCGCCGAACGATGGATGAGGACATCAGGTGGTTGAACCTTTCGTGCAGGGGGCGGATTGTCTGTCGAAGGGGACCGTACGTCTCCGACTCTTGCATCTCAGAGGGTCGTCACGGCCGAATGGTTCCCTTCGACGGCGGGAAAAAGTGGTTGCCCAAGGCAAGCAGTCGGCGACCGGCCGGTAACAAACCTTGAACAAAGGTTGAACGGCAGGATCAGTCGACGATCGAGGACGCCGCGGTCCACGGGTTGCAGGACGCGGAGGTCATGTTGTTGTAGCCGCGCAGGGACCACCAGTTGTGGCTGGACATCGAGCCGTGGTCACGCGGACCGCCCGGCCTCGCGTCGTCGCCCATGTTCGCGACCATCCAGCGCCAGTTGCTGTAGATGGCCCCGGTCATCGGGAAGTACGCCCGGTCGGCGCCGAGGTAGGCGGCGCTGAAGCACGAGGCCTGCAGCTCCATCCGGCGGTTCTCCTCGAGACGCTTGGCGGTGGTCTTGTGCACGTACTGCTGGCGGTAGTACGACGCCTGCAGGATGCCGGTCATGGCCTGCACGTGGTGGCCGTACTCGTGCGCGACGATCTGCATCGCGTACGCCCGGGCGTAGCCGGCGCCCTGGGTCTTCCACATGTTCGCGTAGCGCTTCCACGGGATGTAGATACCGCGCGAGCCCGAGCAGTAGTACGCGTTGTCCGCGGGCATAAAGCCGCAGGCCGAGTTGACGCCCTTCTCGTGCACTACCAGCGTCGGCTTCGTGAACGTCTTGCCGGCCAGGCGGATCTTGCCCACCCAGACGTTGTTCAGGCAGTGCAGGAACGACAGGTGGTACGCCTTCACGTTGCCCGCGGTGGTCAGCGGGTAAGCCGGCATCTTGCACTTCGAGGCGCCGAGTCGGCCGGTCTTGTAGAGCTTGTTGTACCGGACGGTGTTGTAGCTCGACGCCGCCGAGCTGGTCCCCGCGTCGGCACTGGCCATCTTCGGCGCGACGTGATCCGCGGTCGTGGCCGCGCTGACCGGCTCGGGCTGATCCGGTCCGGTGGCGGCGGCGCCCTGGACGCCGGCCAGCGTCACCGCGGACGCCGTCGTGACGGCCAGCAGGGACACCAGTCCTCGCCTGGCCGCCGTCCGGGCGGACCGGGCCGGGCTGATCAGGCTGCGGAGATTCGTCATACGTTCACTTTCGTGATCGGGGACTTCTACCGGCCGTGATCCTGCCACGAACCCGGTCCAGATCGGACCAGGGGTCAGCTGGTGACCTTCGCCGAAGCGGTGAAGGTGTTGCACATCCCAGGGTTCTTCGAGTTGTAGCCACGCAGGGACCACCAGCCGTGGTTGTTCTTGTTGCCGTGGTCGCGAACCTTGGCCGGGTTGAACTCGTCACCGGAGTTCTTCACCGCGAACTGCCAGGCGGTGAGCAGCTCGCCGGTCATCGGGAACCACTGCTTGTCGGCGCCGAGGTAGACCGAACCGAGGCACGAGGCCTGCAGCTCGCGGCGACGGCTCTCCTGCAGTCGCGCCTCGCGGTTCGGCATCTTCCGCTCACGCTGGAACGAAGCCGCCAGGATGCCGGTCACCAACTGGACGTGATGCCCGTACTCGTGGGCGAACGTGTTGGCCATCAGCGCCCGCGCGTACACCGGGTTGGCCTTGAAGTTCTTGTTGTCCGAGGTGTACGGCATGTAGATCGTCTCGACGCTGCCGCAGTAGTACGCGCGCGATCCGGTCTGGATGCCGCACGGCGACTTGAGGCTGCCTGCGTAGACGACGACCTTCGGCGCGCGGTACTTGAAACCGGCCTTCTTGATGGTCGGGTACCACGACTTGTTCAGGCACGGCAGCATCCGGTTGTAGTACGCCTTGGTGGCCAGCGGCGTGGTCGGCCGGAAGGTCGGCTCCGGGCAGCGCGAGGCCAGGATCAGCCCGGTCACGTAAAGCTTGTTCTGGGTGACGACCTGCGCGGGTGTCGGCGGCTTCGGCGTGGGCTTCGGCTTCGGCGTCGGCTTGGGGGTCGGCGTCGGCGTCGGGGTGGGCGTGGGCGTGGGGGTGGGCGTGGGCGTGGGTGTCGGGGTCGCCGACACCTCGGGACCGGTCGTCGGTACGTCGTCCTTGCCCATCGTCACGAACGCGGTCACCCCACCGGCGATGGCGAGGACCGCCAGCACGACCAGACCGATCACCAGCGCCTTGGGGGCACGGCGCGGCTTGCGCCGACGGCCCGGACCGGGCGGGCGCGGGATCTGGATCTGCGCCATCATCGGCGGACCACCAGGGCCACCGGGACCACCTTGGCCACCTGGGCCGGGGTGGCCCTGCGGCGGGTACTGCCAGCCCGGCGGTACCTCACCACCCCGACCCGGCGGCTGCTGTCCGCCGTACGGGAACTGTTGCGGCTGCTGCGGGGGACGCTGCCACGGCGACTGCCCCGGCATCTGGCCAGGGGGCGGTCCGGGCGGAGGTCCTTGCGGAGGCTGGCCGTGCGGCGGGTACGGCGGCTGCTGGCCCCCGGGACCCTGCTGCTGGTACGGGTGCGGCTGGCCGGGCGACAGGAAGTCGTCCGGCTCATCGCTGGGCTGGGTCCACCACTGCTTGTTCGGCTCTTCCCGTCCCGGCTCGTTCGGGGGACCGCCCGGCGGTGGATTCCAGTTCTCCGACATCGAAACTCCTCACGAAACCTTGCTGGCCGAAGCCGTGAACGTGTTGCAGTAGGCGTTGTTGCGGGTGGCGAACCCTTGACGCATGAACGCCGCATTACTGGCCCGGCTACCGTGGTCGCGGTCGCCGCCGGGCCTGTTCTCGTCACCGGTGTTGTCCCGGAGGAACGTCCAGGCTCGCGCCTTCATACCGGTGGTGAGCCCGTACGACGACTTGTTCGCGCCCAGGAAGACCGAGGCCAGACAAGACGCCTGAACCTCGATCCGACGGCTGATGGCGAGCATTTGTTCCTTCGGCGCACGACTGTCGTAGCCGAGCTCGTAGGTCGCCGGCAGGATGCCGCTGACCTGCTGGAGGTGGTGCCCGTACTCGTGGGCGGCGGTGAAGGTGACCCACAGCTGGGTGTAGCGCCTGTTCAGCGTGTCCGTCCGGGTGCGCCACATGGCCATGTCGTCGCTGTACTTGATGTAGATGGTCTCACTGGTGCCGCAGTAGAAGGACACCTGTGCACCACCCGTGCAGGGCGACTGGACGTAACCCGACCAGAACACCAGCTTCGGTGCCCGGAATTGGTCCCGGCCGGCCGAGACCTGGCGCGGCCAGGCCTTGTTCAGGCACTGGATGACCAGGGCGTAGTAGTTCTGGGTATTGCGCTGGTTGCTGATCGGCAGGCCCGGGTCCTTGCAGCCGACGCTGGCCTGCAGACCGGTGAAGTAGAACCCATCCCGGGTGACCACGGTTTGTGGCGACACCCGCTTCGGGGGCGGCTTGACGGTCGGCTTGGTTGTCGTCGGCCGGATGGTCGGCTGGCTGACCGTGGGCACGGTCGGCGCCGGCGTGTCCTCGGTCTCCGTCGGCAGCGCGGGTGTCGGCGCGGTGGCCGGCGGGCTCGGTGCAGTCGTCGGGCTGTCGCTGGGACGTGCCGCCAGGCCGACCAGGACCGCTCCGACCAGCACGACTACGCCGAACACCCCGACGAGGGACAGGCCGATGACCAGACCTTTGCGGTTGCTGCGCCGCGGCGGCGTGTAGAAACCCTGCGGACCCGGGCCACCCGGAGCGCCGTACCCGGGCTGCGGTCCTTGGGGGCCGAACTGCGGTCCCCAGCCGAAGGCGGGAGCGTGCTGCGTCGGGTGGCTGCCGTACGACGGCTGTGGCGGGCCGCTGACCGGCGGGCCGGGCGGCGGCGGGTATTGACCCGGCGCCAGTCCCCACTGGTTGTTCGACACTTCTGCTCCTCGTCCCCCCGGACCCCGTTGTTCCCCGCGCGCCACCGGCGGCGGCACGCCCGCCAGGCTATCTAGCCGACGGTCCGCCCGTCTGCTGATTAGCCCAGGTGAGTCGGCTCACTCCACTAACGACGATCCCGCCACATAGGTGTTGCACAGACCCGGATTACGGCTGAAGAAGCCGCGCTCGGCCCAGTATTTGTGGTTCTTGCCGTCGCCGTGATCGTTGCCATAGTCCGTCACGGTGCCGATCAGCCACTTCCATTCCCGCAGCGCCGCACCCTTGATCGGATAGCTGCCCTTGTTCGAACCAAGGAAAACATCGGCGAAACAAGAGGCCTGCAGCTCCTTGCGCCGGTTGATCTCGAGCTCGGCCGAGCGGGTCGGCGCCTCGTACTGCAGTTCGACGTCGGCGCGCAGGATGCCGGTGATCGCCTGGATGTGATGGCCATACTCGTGCGCCACCTGGTGGGTGGTCCACATCCGGGCCCAGATCTTGCCCTGCGGGTTGTCCGCGTACTTGTTGTACCAGCCGGTGTCCTCGCCGAGGTTCATGTAGATGGTCTCGTTCGCCCCGCAGTAGAAAGGCGGGTAGTTCGCGTTCGAGACGGTGCCGCACGGCGAGTTCACCGAGCCGGCCCAGGTCAGCAGCCGGGGCTGCCGGAAGGTGAAGCCCGCCGCCCGCACCTGCCGCGGCCAGGCCCTGTCCAGGCAGAACTTCAGCCGGGCGTAGTACGCCGTGGCGCCGGCCTGATTCGACGGTCGTGCGGACGATTCGCGGCAACCGACCGAGGCCTGGCGGCCGGTGGCGTAGATCCGGCTGCGACTCACCACCTGGGACGGCGTGAGCGTCTGCGGGGGCTTGGTGGTCTTCGTCTGGGTCGGCCTCGACGCGGTCGGCCGGGTCGTCACCGGCCGGGTCGTCGGGACGGTCGTCGGCGCGGTGGTCGCGCCGCCCGTCGGGGACACCGGGGGCGGGGTCGGGCCGGACTCCTCTTCGGTCGGCGTGGACGACGAGGTGTACGTCGGGTTGGGCTCGGCCACGTCGGAGGCGGCGTTTTTGACCATGAGCGAGATCACAGCACCGACGACGACCAGGCTGATCAGCACCGCGCCGACCAGGCTGAGCGCGACGATGGCGCCGTTGTTCCGCCGCCGATTGGGCGGACGGAACGGGCCGCCGGGACCACGCGGGCCGGGTGCGCCGTACGGGCCCTGACCGCCTGGACCGCCTAGGCCGCCTTGGTTGCCTTGGGCGCCGTATCCCGGCGGCCCGCCGGGGGCGCCGTACTGCGGGCCCCAGCCGAGGCCGTGCGGGAGCTGCTGGTTCGGGCCGGGCGGGCCCTGCGGAACGCCGTACTGGGCGGGATTCGGGTGCCACGGCGGGGGCTGCTGCGGATACTGCCCGGCGGGATTACCCCACTGGTTGTTCGACACGTGCTCTCCCGCTGGTCTGCGTACGCTCCGGGCAAGACCGTATCCGACGCCAAATCCCAAACCTCGGGGTGGCATTGCGGGGGCGGCCCAGCCGCACAGTAGTCTCTGCGTCGCAGACCCATCGCCGGGGCGATCCGTTCCGGAGTGCCGGTGTTCGTCCGGATGGCGCACCGCACTGGCTGATTTCCGACTGACCCCTCGATACGGTGTGATTGAGCGATGCGTCTACGAATGCTCGGGGCTTCCCTGTGCGCACTCGGTTCCCTCACCTTCGCGATCGGCCTGGCGGCCGGTTCGGCGCTGCCCGCAGGCGCGACGGCTCCGGTTACCGCGACGGCTCCGGTCATCACGGCGTACGACAGTGAGGTCCGGGTCGAGCGGGACGGCCTGCTGCGCGTCGCCGAGACCTGGAAGCTGACCGGTTACACCGGCACGTTCACCCGGCACATCGTCACGCGCGAGCATCTGCCCGCGGACGTCGACCACGTGCAGAAGGTCGAGGAGCTCGAGGTCAAGGCGGGCGACCAGGCCAAAGACGCCGAGGTCAGTACGTCCGGCGACGTCACGTCGATTGCCGTCGGCAACGTCGACAACGTGGCCGAACTCACCTTCACCTACACGGTTCGTGGCGCGGTCGCCAAGACGCTGAACGGCACCGAGCTGCGCTGGTCACCACTGCACGGGCTGCCCGTCGAGGTGGGCACGGCGACCGTCACGTTCAGCGTCCCGCAGGTCTCGCACGTGCAGTGCTCGGCCGGCGCGATCGACGCGAACACGCCTTGCACGCTGGCGCAGATCTCCGAGACGTCGGCGCCCATCTTCAAGCAGTTCGCGCTGCCGCCGGGTAACACCATGCGCATCACCATCGGCTTCCCCGAGGGCCAGATCGCAGCCAACGAGATCATCGAGTACCGCAAGTCGTTCCGCCGTTCGTTCAGCGCGGACCCGGCCCAGCTGCTGACGGTGCTGGCCGTGCTGCTCGTCGGCGCGGCCGCGCTGTACTTCCTGTACCGCACCCGCGGCCGCGACCAGGTCGACGTCCGCCGCGTCGTACCGGCGTCGCTGTTCAGCCTCGGTACGGATACCAAGATCGTCTTCTCCCCGCCGTCGGACCTACGTCCCGGCGAGGTCGGCACGCTGATCGACGAACGGATCGACCCGGTCGACGTGACCGCGACCATCGTCGACCTCGCGGTCCGCGGTCACCTGACCATCACCGAGCTCGACCACGAGAACGAGTTCGCACGGCCCGACTGGGAGCTCAAGCGGGTCGCGAACGCGCCCTCGGAGCAGCTGCACCGCTACGAGAACGTCATGATCCGGGCCCTCTTCGGTGATACCGACACGGTCCGGGTCTCCGAAATGGGCAAGCAGGTCCGCGCCGCGCTCGGCGAGGTCCAGGACGCCCTGTACGACGATGTCGTCAAGCGCGGCTGGTTCGTCGAGCGGCCCGACCGGACCAGGTCGCTGTGGAACACCCTCGGAATCGCGGCCACCGTGATCGGCGTGGTGCTGACCGTCCTGCTCGCGCTGTTCTCCGCCTGGGGCCTGCTCGGTCTCGCGGTCACGGCCGTCGGCGTCGGCCTGCTGGTGCTCGGCCGGCACATGCCGTCGAAGGCGCCCGCCGCTGGTCGCGTCCTCGGCCAGGTCGCCTCGATCCGTGGCGAGCTGCTCGAGATGGACATCCGCGAACTGCCGGAAGACCAGCACGCCGACCTCTGCTCCCGCGCCCTGCCGTACGCCGTCGTTCTCGGCGGTTCCGACCGCTGGATCGACGCCCTCGTAGCCACCGACGACGACGCCGACGAAGACGAAGGCTTCAACTGGTACCGAGGCCCCGCCGGCTGGCACCTCCAGTACCTCCCGGACTCCCTCCGCAACCTAACCACCAACCTCACGGGCGCCCTCTTCACCCGCTAACCCGCGCTTTCCTCCGACACGCCGCCTCACCTGGGGTCCTTTGCATTCATTCGTCGGAATCCGCCCTCTTCCGTCCGCTGACCTGTACTGGACCGCGGTGGCTGAGAGGGCGGATTCCGACGAATGAATGCAAAGGATGTGCGCGGCCGGCTGCGCCCTTTACCAGTTGGCTTGGGGTGGGGGTGTGGGGAGGGGGGTGGTGGTGGGGTGGATTACGTAGACGAGGCCGCCGCTGTGGGGGATCCAGGCGTTTTCGAATTGGGCGCGGTTGTAGGTGAAACGGACCTGGTCGTTGCTCTGGATGAGGTGGCTGGCGGGGTCGTTGACGATGACGTCGCCGTTCGGGGCGAAGCCGACAATGACCATCAGGTGGCCGTTGGTGCCGTAGCCGGCGCCGTCGAGTTCGCTCGACTTGAACGACAGTGAGGCGACCAGCGGGATGCCCGCGCGGATGAACGCCTCGGCCTCGGTGAGCGAGCGCAGCCGGGTCACGAAGGAGTCGAGCCCGCGCGTACCGGCGTACGCCGTGTTGAAGGGCCAGTTGCCGGCGCCGTCGTACGCGTAGTCGAACACCATCCGGGCGGCGTGGTCCACCTGCGGGTCGGCGTCGGCCGGATCCACCCAGGCGGTCTCGGCAGCGGTCGGCCCGGCGCCGAAGTAGTCGAGCACCATCGCGGTCGAGGTGGCCGAGCACCAGGCCTCACCGCCGTTGTCCCATTCGGGGTAGTGGCCGATGTGCGTCTCCTGGGAGTACGTCGGCACGTTCAGGGTTTGTCCCCAGGCTCCGCCCGGGCCGCTGACCGGTACGGTCTTCGCGTCGGGCAAGCGGGAGGCCATGGCGCCGACCGAGCGGACGACCGGGACGGCGCGCGTTCCGGCGAGGCGGTTCAGCGTCACCCGCAGGCGCCAGTCGGTCAGCGAACGGCCGGACGCGGCGACGAAGGTGTCGACGGCGACGTAGCCGTTGGTGTCGCCCTGGCTTGGCACCGAGGTGCGGTGGATATCGCCCTTGGCGGTGTCATCGCCGGCACCCCAGCGGCCGAGGACGTACCACTTCGAGGTCGCGCCAAGGTCGGTCCGGCCCGAGACGGCGACCTCGATCCAGGTGCCGGGCGGCGTATCCGCGTTCCAGGAGGCGATGAGCTCGGTGAGACCGAAACCGGGTCGCACCGTCGGCGACGTCCAGACGGCCTGGTCGTACGTCTTGGCCGTCCCGTTGCCGAAGGGATCGACGTACGACGTGGTGCCGCTCGCCCGGGCGAACGTCAGCGCGCCCTGGGACGCCGCGGTGCCGAGGTGCAGCCCCGCGGCGAAGTCGGCCGTACTGGTCCAGGATCGATGGGCGATATCCCGGGGCTCGGCGGGTTTGACTGCGGCCAGAGCGGTAGTCAAGGAGGGAGCGGCTGTGCTGGTGACGGCAGTGGCGCTGGTGAGGCCCAGCGCCAGCGCTCCCGACAGCAGGGCGGTCAGCAGGCGAGTGGTCATACCTGCCGACGATAGACCCCGTCGATGCTGTTCGCCCAGCCCTTCGAGGTGGCGGAAATCCCTTGTTTACAAGGCTTTCCACTCGTCATCGAGCATGGCGAAAACAGCCTCGTCGGTCCATTCGCCCTTGACCTTCTCGTTCCGGACGAAGTGCGCCTCCTTGCGCATACCCAGCCGGGTGAGCAATGCGGCGGAGGCGGTGTTGCTGGCGTCGAGCCGGCCGATCATCCGGTACAGCCCGAGAGACTCGAAACCGAAGCGCAGTACGGCGGTCGAGGCCTCGGCGGCGTACCCCTTGCCCTGGGCGAAGGGATGGAAGACGAAACCGATCTCGCCGAGGCGGTGTTCGGTGTTGATCAGGAAGAACACCACCTCGCCGAGATGCTGCCCGGTCTCCTTGAGCTCCACCGCGAAGGTGTGATCCTGGCCGTTCGTGTCCAGCGGCGGGATGTCCATTCGCCTGGCCAGGCTTTCCCGCACCTCCTCGGGGCTTTTCGGCCCATGCAGGAGATAGCGGCAGACCTCGTCGCTGGACAGCAACTTGAGCAGGTCGTCGTAGTCGGTTTCGCGGTAGGGGCGGAGGATCAGGCGGTCGGTCTCGATCGGCAGGCTAAGGGTCACCTCTCGACCCTATGCGCCTCCTTTCGTTTGCGAGCAAGTGGTTTTCGGCCGTCAGGCGCACCGGGCTCAGCCGTTGGCCAGGGCGACGAGTCGTTCCTGGGTGCCGTTGAAGACGTTCTGGTCGATCGGGCTGGAGCTGTACTGCCAGAACGTGTAGAAACCCCAGCCGCCCGGCAGCGTGCCCGGGGCCGAGGCGTAGCGCGCGACCCACAAGGGGTTCGTCTGGTTGAACGCCGTGCTGTTACCGGTGCAGCGGCTCCACCAGTCGAGGTTGGTGTAGATGACGGCGTCACGGCCGGTCCGGGACTTGTAGGTGTTCAGGAAGTCGCGGATCCAGCTGACCATTCCGGCCTGGGTCTTGCCGTAACAGGTCGCGCCGTACGGGTTGTACTCGATGTCGAGCGCACCCGGCAGTGTCCGGCCGTCGCGGGACCAGGCGCCGCCGCGATCGACGAAGTAGTTGGCCTGGTTGGCGCCGCTGGAGTCGTTCGGCGTGGCGAAGTGGTAGGCGCCACGGATCATGCCGACGTTGTACGAGCCGGTGTACTGCTGGGAGAAGTACGGATTGCGGTAGTAGTTGCCTTCGGTCGCCTTCACGTAGGCGAACCGCTTGCCTTGGCCCCACCAATACGTCCAGTTGACGTTGCCCTGGTGGCTTGAGACGTCGATGCCGTAGACCGAGGCTGCTGGGGCGTAGGTGGGGGTGGTGGTCGTGGTGGTGGGTTGGGCTTGACGCCAGCCGAGGTAGGCGTCGCCGGCCTTGGTGATGCCGTGGGCCTTGGCCTCGGGGGTGGGTTGGTGAGGGGCCGGAGCGGCGGCGCCTGCGGTTGGGACGAGCGCCAGGCCGAAGGCGGCGATGGCAGCCGTGAGTAGGGACTTCACGAGAACCTCCAGGAGGGGCGGAGAGGAGTGCTCGTGAAGGTTCTACCCGTGCATCGCCAGAAACTAACGCGAAAACAAAAAAACTGGTGACAAAGTTCCGAGACCCCCGAGTCCGCTTCCCCGACACCCTTGAACCCTGCGTTCATTGGTCTGAATCCGCTCGCCCCTAACAGCGGCGAGTCGTGTGGCCACCGGCCCAGGCGGGCGAATTCGGACCAATGAACGCTAATCCAGCACCACGCACCACTGTCCCCGCATGCTTTTCGCCGTACAACGATCGCGGGCAGGCGTGATCCCGGGCCGGCGATTAGCGTTCATTGGTCCGAATGCGCCCGCCTACGTCCGCTTCCACCTGACCCGTCGCTGTTAGGGGCGAGCGAATTCAGACCAATGAACGCAAGGCTTAGGTGGTGGGTTAGCGGACTAGGGAGGAGCCCGAGGTGAAGGTGTTGCAGAGGTTGGTGTTGCGGGAGTTGAAGCCGCGTTGGGACCAGTAGCTGTGGACGATGCGGCTGCCGTGGGTTCGTTCGGTGTCGTACTCGTCGCCGCTGTGGATGACCAGCCAGTTCCACTCGCGGCGTGCCGCACCGGTGACCGGGTAAGTATTCCGGTTGGCGCCCATGAAGACGGCGCCGAAGCAGCTGGCCTGGAGCTCCTTACGACGGCTCAACTCGAGCTTGGCGTCGTACGACGTCAGTTCGTACCTGAGGTTGTAGTACGCCGGCAGGATGCCGCTGATCTCCTGCAAGTGGTGCCCGTATTCGTGAGCCATCGTCTGCGAAGTGGCCATCCGTACGAACATCCGGACCTGGGCGGCGTTCGTGTACTGCGAGGACTTGTTGTACTGGCGGATGCCGGTCAGAGCGTCCATGTAGATCGTCTGGTTCGTAGAGCAGTAGAACGAGCGGAAGGCGCTGCCGCCACCGCAAGGCGTCATGCCGACTGTGCCGTTCATGACCACCAGGCTCGGCGCACGGAAGTTGTCCCGGCCACGACGTACGGGAGCCGCCCAGTTCCGGTCCAGGCACTTCTTGAGCGTGCCGATGTACACGGCCGCCGGCCCGATCGCGGTCTGCCGGCCCTTGGACTCGCGGCAGTTCGACCCGGGCAGCAGGCCGATGTAGTAGAAGCCGTCCTTGGTCACGATCTGCCGGTCGTTCGGCTTGTCCGGCGGCGGCGTGGTCGGCCGCGTGGTCGGCCGGGTCGGCGTCGGCCGGGTGGTCGTCGGCTGGACGGTCGGCGGCGGCTCGGTGCTCGCCGTACTGGTCGGGTAGTACGTCGGCTCCGGCGGAGGTGTGGGGGTCGCCGTGGGCGTCCAGTTCGGCTGGCTGGTCGTCGGGTCGTCGCCGCCACCCTTGTTGTTCAGGGCCACGCCGATGACCGTGACGAGCGCCACGACACCTAGAACGCCCAGCATCCCCAGTGAGACCAGCAGACCGGTATTACGCCGCTTGGGCGGCCGAGGCGGTCGCTGCCAGCCGGGAGGGCCCGGAGGCATACCGGGCGGCCCGAACTGCGGCCCCCACCCGTAGCCGGACTGCTGCGGTGCGCCGTACTGCTGTCCGTACTGGTGCTGCGGGAAGGCAGGGGGCAACGGCTGCTGCGGCTGGTGGGGCGGGCCCTGCGGCGGGCCGTACTGCT
This sequence comes from Kribbella sp. NBC_01245, assembly GCF_036226525.1. Taxonomy (NCBI): domain Bacteria; kingdom Bacillati; phylum Actinomycetota; class Actinomycetes; order Propionibacteriales; family Kribbellaceae; genus Kribbella; species Kribbella sp. NBC_01245. The sequence continues at coordinate 4,600,553 of NZ_CP108487.1, read as the reverse complement.
GGTAGTTCGACAAGGTTCCTCCTGGGCGGAAACGCTATCGCCCGGGCGGTCCAGGCCCCTGGATCCGGGTTCTTTATCAGACGAGGAGCGGGAACGGTTCGGGGCATCCACTCCGCACCGTTACCCTTGATCGGTGACACTTCGCTTGTATGACACCGCGACAGCAGCAGTGAGGGATTTCGAACCGGTCCAGCCGGGCAAGGTCGGGATCTACCACTGTGGGCTGACGGTGCAGGGTGCCCCGCACGTCGGGCACATCTACAAGGAGGTCGTGTTCGACGTCCTGCGGCGCTGGCTCGAGCGCTCGGGCTTCGAGGTCACCGTGATCGCGAACGTGACCGATATCGAGGACAAGATCCTCACCAAGTCCGCCGAGCGGGGCGTGCCGTGGTGGGCGCATGCCTACCAGTTCGAGCGCGAACTGCATTGGGCGTACGACGTGCTCGGCTGCCGCCCGCCGACGTACGAGCCGCGCGCGACCGGGCACATCCCGGAGATGCTCGAGATGATCGGTGAGCTGATCGAGCGCGGGCATGCGTATGTCGCGCCCGACGGCTCCGGTGACGTCTACTTCGACGTGAAGTCCTGGCCGTCGTACGGCGAGCTGTCGAACCAGCGCATCGACGACATGGAGGCCGCGCCCGACGCGGACCCCCGGGGCAAGCGGGATCCGCGCGACTTCGCGCTCTGGAAGGGCCACGTCGACGGGGTGCCGCGGACGGCGTCCTGGCCGACGCCGTGGGGCCGCGGCCGCCCGGGCTGGCACCTGGAGTGCTCCGCGATGGCCGGGAAGTACCTCGGCGACGAGTTCGACATCCACGGCGGCGGGCTGGACCTGCGGTTCCCGCACCACGAGAACGAGCTGGCCCAGTCCACGGCCGTCGGGCAGAAGTTCGCCCGGTTCTGGATGCACAACGCGCTCGTCACCGCGGCCGGCGAGAAGATGTCGAAGTCACTCGGCAACGGCGCCATCGTGCGAACCGTGGTCGAGCGGGTCCGGCCGATCGAGCTGCGCTACTACCTGGTCCAGTCGCACTACCGCTCGGTGGTGGAGTTCTCCTTCGGTGCGCTGGAGGAGGCCGCGACCAGCTTCCAGCGGATCGAGGGCTTCGTCACCCGGGCCACCGAGGTGACCGGCGGCGCTGCCCCGGCCGCCGACCTGCCGGAGCCGTTCGTCACCGCGATGAACGACGATCTGGGTACGCCGGCCGCGATGGCCGCGCTGCACCTGACCGTGCGGGATGGCAACAAACTGCTCGCCGACGGTGATTCGCCCGCGCTGCGGGAGAATCTGGCCGCGGTCCGGGCGATGCTCGACGTGCTCGGGCTCGACCCGCTGGCCGAGCCGTGGGTCTCCCGGACCGGCGGCAGCGAGGAACTGACCGAGGTGCTCGACGGTCTGGTCAAGGCGCTGCTGGATCAGCGCCAGGCCGCCCGGGCCCGCAAGGACTACGCCGCCGCGGACGAGATCCGCGACCGGCTCAAGGCACTCGGCGTTGTCGTCGAGGACACCCCCCAAGGTGCCCGTTGGACGGTCGCCGGGTCCACCCCAGCTGAAGGAATCTGAAATGCCAGGCAGTAGCCAGCGCCGCGGTGCAATCCGCAAGAAGCCCAAGGGCAACCCGACCGCCGGATCCGGTGGCCGGGTCCGCCAAGGACTCGAGGGCAAAGGCCCGACGCCACCGGCCGTGGAGCGCACCAAGCACCCGGCGTACAAGCGCGCCAAGGCCAAGGAGCGGGCGGAGAAGCGCGCGCCCGCCCGCGGTCGCGGCGGCGATCGCAAGGGTTCGGCCGAGCCGACGCCCGAGTGGGTCTACGGCCGTAACCCGGTGGTCGAGGCGCTGCGGGCCGGTGTCCCGGTCAGCGCGCTGTACGTCGCCGAGGGTACGGAGCGCGACCCGCGCCTGAAGGAGGCGATGCTGATCGCGGTCGAGCACGGCATCGCGCTGCTGGAGGTCACCCGGCTCGAGATGGACCGGCTGACCTCGGGCGGAGCCCACCAGGGCCTGGCCGTGCAGATCCCGGCATACGAGTACGCCCACCCCGACGACCTGTTGCGTCGTGCCCTCGACGCGGGCCAGGTGCCGCTGATCGTCGCGCTGGACGGCGTGACCGATCCCCGGAACCTCGGCGCCATCACGCGTTCGGCGGCCGCCTTCGGCGCGCACGGGGTGCTCGTGCCCGAGCGTCGTACGGCGTCCATGAGCGCCTCCGCCTGGAAGACGTCGGCCGGTGCGGCCGCGCGGATCCCGGTGGCGCGCGCGACCAACCTCAACCGCGCGCTCAAGTCGTACCGTGACGCCGGTCTGACCGTCGTCGGCCTCGACATGGACGGTGACGTCGAGCTGTCCGATCTGGACGTCGCGACCGAGCCGCTGGTGCTGGTCATCGGCAGCGAGGGCAAGGGCCTCGGCCGCCTCATCCGCGAGAACTGCGACCAGATCGTCAGCATCGCGATGACCAGCGCGACCGAATCCCTCAACGCCGGCATCGCCGGCGGCGTCGCCCTCTACGAAATCGCCCGCCGCCGCACCACCTGATCCACCCGCTCCAACCAGACGAAGGACCCGGTTCACTACGCCGGGTCCTTCGTCTTTTTTTGCGTTCATTCGTCGCAATCCGCCCTCTTCCCATCGCTGGCCTGCACAGGTCGGCGGGGCTGAGAGGGCGGATTGCGACGAATGAACGCAAAAAAAAGGGGGGGGGGGGGGACTGGTGAGTAGGTTCCGGAACCGTTCCACGTCCTGGGATGTCCGGACAAATGTCTTGTGGGGGTTGGGGCGTTGCTGGCACCGTTTCGGGCGAGCGGCTGGTTGGGAGCGCTCTCAATCCATGGGCGGACGACACTGGGGGTCGGATGCAGGTGGCGACAGCCGGCGCGACCGTCGGGATGGCCCGGGATTTCCGCTGGTTCTGGACCAGTCAGACGCTGAGTTTCACCGGCGATCGGCTGACCGGGTTCGCGGTCCCGAGTATCGCCATCCTGGCGCTCGGCGCGAGCGCTGCCGAGGTCGGTGCGCTCGCCGCCGTGGGCTGGCTGGCCTATCCCGCGCTCGGTCTGGTCGCCGGCGGCGTTCTCGCGCACCTGCCGCGCCGCCCGGTGATGATCGCCGGCGAGCTGATCCGGTTCGCCGCCTTCGTCACCATCCCGCTCGCCGCGCTCGGCGGATGGGTCACGACGGCCCAGCTGTTCGTGGTGGTCGGGATCGCCGGCGCCGCGACGGTATTCGTCGACATCGCCGGCCAGTCGTACCTGCCAGCCCTGGTCGACCGCCAAACCCTCGTCGGCGCCAACTCGCGCCTGCAGAGCTCGGACAGCCTTTCCAAACTGGCCGGTCCTGCGCTCGCCGGTGCCGCGCTCAAACTCGCCGGGCCGTACGTCGGTCTGCTGCTGAGCGCTGTGCCGTTCCTCGCGTCGGCGTTCGGCCGGACCCGGATCCGCGCGATCGAGCCGCCCCTCGAACTACCGGTGGAGGCGATGCCGGCCCGCATCCGCAGAGGCCTCGGCTTTGTCTGGCGGCATGACCTATTGCGGCAGTTGGTAGGGGCCGCGGCCGTTCGAAGTCTCGGTATCGGCATGGTGGACGCCGTTCTGCTGCTGTTCGCCTATCGCGCTCTCGGCCTCTCCAGCCTGCAAGGCGGTTTGCTGATCGCGGCAGGCTCGATCGGCGGTCTACTCGGCGCGTTCATCGCCAACAAGCTCGCCGGCCGCCTCGGAATGCGGCGGGCGTTGCTGCTCACCGGGCTCGAAGGCCTTTGCTGGCTGGCGATTCCGCTCTGCCTCGTGGCCGCGCCGGTGATCGCCTTGGTGGTGATCCGGATCTGCGCCTCGGTGTGGATGCCGATGTGGAACATCCTCACCACCAGCCTCCGGCAGGCCGTGACGCCGCCGGCGATGCAGAGCACCGTGCACGCGACAGCGCGAACGCTGACGTCGGCCACCATCCCACTCGGCGCTCTCCTCGGCGGCCTCGCGGGCGACGTACTCAGCCGTCAGTTAGGTACGTCGGCGGGGCTGGTGGTGGTGCTGGCCGTCGGCGGCGTACTGGCCGGCTGCAGTGTCGTGCTGGTCAACCAGGTTTCCCCGGCAGGCGATGTCCAGGTTGCCGACCGGGTCACAGAGGAGGTCGGTTAGCGAATGCGTCCCACCACCACGCGAATCCTGAACACCAAGGAGTTCGCCGATATCAAACACACCGTGTCGATCCGGTCCAAGGCTCGCAAGAACCTACTGATCGACCCGAGCTACGCGGCGCCTTTGCCCCAGGAGGTGAGCCTGCAACTGACGTACCGGTGCAACCTGCGCTGTACCCACTGCTACCAGTGGAACGAGCAGGGCTTCTTCCGGGACTTCAGCTCGGAGCGACAGCGCACCGAGCTCGACGTCTCGGTTGTCGAGGACGTGCTGCGTACTACCGCCACTACGAAGTCCAAGTTGTTCCTGTGGGGTGGCGAGCCCTTGATGCACACCAAGTTCGACCAGGTGGCTGACCTGCTGCAGAAGTACCCGCGGACGGTCAACATGTGTACGAATGGCCTGCTGTTCAAGCGCAAGCTGGACGACCTCCTGAAGATCGGGGAGAACCTCAACCTGCTAGTGAGCCTCGACGGGCTCGGGGAGGACCACGAGGCTCTCCGTGGGCGTGGCACCTTCAAACGCACCATGGAGAACATCAAGCTCATGCTGGACTTGAAGAAGTCCGGCGAGTGGGACGGCGAGTTGTCCCTGTCCTGCATGGTCTCGCACGTGACGGTCACCAAGATGTACGAGTTCATGGAGTGGGCCGAAGAGCTCGGGGTGAACACCGTCTACTTCCAGTTCCCCTGGTTCATCAGTCCCGAGGTGGCCGACCAGATGGACCGTCTCTACGAGCAGAGCTTCGCCTGGCTCAAACCGGAGACGAACACCAAGCGGCCGACCTGGCACTCCTACACCTACCGGCTGCCAGAGGAGCTGCTGCCGGTGCTGCGCGAGTCGATGGCCCGGCTGGCCTCCCGCGCTTGGAACGTCCGTCTGCGGTATCAGCCGCAGTTGGAGGACGAAGAGGTCACCGACTTCATCCTCGGTACGTCGCGGCCGGCGCAGCACCGCAGCAAGTGCCTCGCGGTCTCGAACCGGATGGAGGTGCACGCGGACGGCGCGGTGAGCTCGTGCAAGTTCTTCCCGGAGTTCGTGGTCGGCAACCTCTACGAACAGTCGGTCGACGACCTGTGGCAGAGCCAGTCGTTCCGCGAGGTCCGCCGGATCATGTCCGAGAACGGCATGATGCCGGTCTGCTCGAAGTGCATTCTCCTTTACCTGAACGGGGTGTGAACCAGATGGACATCGAGAACCGCGTCAAGCTCGTGCTGGCCAAGGTGCTGGACAACGGGCTGACCGCCGAGCAGATCGGGTCCGAGGCCGACCTGGTCGCCGAGTACGGACTGGACTCGTTGCAGACGATCACCTTCCTGCTCGCGATCGAGGACGAGTTCGACCTGGAACTGGACTATCCGTCGCTCCAGCTGGACGATCTCCGCTCGGTGCGGCAGTTCAGCGGGTTCGTCGCGCGTCTGGCCGCACCTGTCCAGTGACCAGACCAGCGGTACATTTCGGCACCTTCGACGCGGAGTCGTACTGGCGCCCGGACGACCTGGCCGCCCTGCCTGCGTTCGGAGGTGGTGGCCGCGACGTCGAAGCGATGGACGAGTTGCTGGCGGGATTCTGCGCGCCGGGTGACCTGCTGATCACCCGGCACCCGATGGCCGACGCGGTCCGCTCCGGCCTGGCCGCTGCGGGCATCACCTTCGAGCTGGGTGATCCTGGGCAGGAGTTGCCCGCAGGGTACGAGCCGCAGCCGTACGCGGTCCTTCCTCAAATGGGTGCCGAAGGGTTGCCCTCGGCAACGGTTGTCGCTCAAGTGAACTCGAAGTCCTGGTCGAACGAGTTGGTTCGAGAGCTGGGCCTACCCGGTGCCGGCGTGGTGGTCCGCTCCGTCGAGGAGTTGGTCCGCGCGGTTGGAGCCCTCGGTTTCCGGGCGCTGGTCAAGGATCCGTACGGCGTCTCGGGCCGGGCCTTACTCGAGATCCCGACCCCCGGCGTACTCCGAGCCATCGAACGCGTGCTGCGCAAGCAGGTTGAGGCCGGCCGTCGGGTCGAGCTGATCGTCCAGGAGAAGTTCCCCAAGGCGTACGACTTCTCGGGTCATCTGTTGCTCGAGCCCGACGGCCGCTGGGAGTTCGTCGGCGTGCAAGGCATGACGAATCGGGGCTTCCGCCATCTGGCCTCGGGTCCGCTCCAGCCTGGTTTGGTCGACGAGCAGGCGTACGGCGAGACGATCGCCCGGGTCGTACCGGCGTTGACGAGTGCGGGCTATTGGGGTCCGGTCGGGGTCGACGCGATGGTTCTCGAGGACGGCTCGCTTATACCCGTACTCGAGATCAACGCCCGCAAGTCGCTCGGCCTGCTCGCCGTACTGCTCGATCGCCGGGTCTGTCACCACGGCTTGCGTGGGCATCTCGGCCAGCTCGAGCTGAACGTTGCCCTTGGCAAGGGAATCGCCGACGTGGTCGCCGCCATCGAGCCGATCGCCTATCGGGGTGGTGCCGATCCAGGGGTGTGCGTGCTCAGCGGCAGCACGCTCGCGGCGCCGGGTGGTCGCGTGTACGTCGGCCTGTTCTGCCCGGCCGACGAGGTAGCCCAATGGCGGCAGCGGTTGGTGGCCGAGGTCAGCGCGGCGGGCCTGGTTCCGCGGGGGATGACGGATGCCGCCGCTTGAGCTCGGCCTGATCGGCGCGACCGCCATCGCCCAGCGCGTGCTGTGCGCCTCCCAAGTCCGCGCTGTCGCGGCGAGTGATCCGGTTCGCGCAAAGGAGTACGCCTCGGCGCACGGCATTCCGGTGGTGCACGAGACCTACTCCGCACTGCTGGCCGATCCGGAGATCAACGCTGTCTACGTCTCCCTGCACAGCTCGGCCCATCATCGTTGGGCCGTCCGTGCCGCGCTCGCCGGGAAGCACGTGATCGTCGAAAAGCCCTTGTGTTTAACGGCTAACGAGGTCGCCGAGATCGAGTACGCCGCGGCCGAAGGTGGTGTGCAAGTCGTTGAGGCCGTCGCGTCCGCAGGCCAGGAGTGGCAGGAGGCCGTACGGGCGATGGTGGTCGACGAGCCGTACGGAAGGCTTCAACGGGTGGAGACGGCGATGGCTTTCGCGGACCCGGTGGACGGCAACTACCGGCGTTATCCGGAGCTTGGTGGGGGCATCTTCTTCGACGCCGCGAGCTACTGGTTGGAGGCGCTGCAGAGCACGATCGGACTCGACGATGACGACGTGGTGGTTGAAGGCCGCTCGGACTTCGAAGGGCCTCATGGCATCGACTACGTGTTCCGTGCGAGTTTGCGCTGGCCGGGAGGCGCCGAGGCCGTGCTCACGGCGAGGTTTGGCGATCGGCATGTGTCGGATCACCTGTTCGTGTTCGAGCGGGCGACGGTCAAGATGCGGAACTTCCTGCGCCCGATGGCCGGCACACTGCCGCTTAACGTGGTGGTGCAAGAGACCCGCCGGCGGGTGATCGCCTTCCCCGCGGTCTCGTACTACGAACGCCAGCTCAGTCGGATCCGAACGCTGGTCGCGGGCGATCCGATTAGTTGGCCAGGGCAACTATCGGCGGCGATCCGCCGGATCGAACTGATGGACGACATCTACCGCGACGCTCGGAGCAGGCATGAGTAACAAACGGCAGTTGGATCGTGCGGGTCTGGAACAACTCCTGCGGCTCGCCGGTCTCGACCCGGCACAGGTGCGGTCATATCAGGAGCTGACGGAGGGAACCTTCAACACCGTCTACCGAATCGGCCTGCCCGACGGTGACCTGATGCTCAAATACGCGCCGGATCCGGCCGCGCCCGTGCTGTCGCATGAGCACGACCTGATCCGGACCGAGACCGAGTTCTACACGGCAGCCCGTGGCAAAGCGCCGGTGCCCGAGGTGGTCTACGCAGACACCGACTTCCTGCTGATGACCGCCATCCCCGGCAGGACCTGGCACTCCCAGGACATCGAGGGCGATGAACGCGCGCGGTTGCGGAAGGACCTCGGCCGCATCGTGGCCGACCTGCACGAGGTGACCGGAACGAGCTTCGGCTACCCCCAGCGGGGATTGACCAGCACGTGGGGAGCCGCATTCCTCGCCATGATGGACGACCTACTCGCCGACGCCGCGACGTACGACGTACAGCTGCCGCGTCCGGCCGAGGCCATCCGGCAGCTGGTGCTGGACCGACTGCCCCTGCTGGACGCCGTCCGGACCCCCACGCTGGTGCACTTCGACCTGTGGGACGGCAACATCCTGGTCGAAAACGGGCGGATCACCGGCTTGATCGACGGCGAACGGGCCTTCTGGGGCGACCCCGTGGCGGAGTTCGTCTCACTCACGCTTTTCGAGAGCACGGTCGCCCCCGAACTGCTCGCGGGCTACGGCGAGTTGGATCAAACGCTGCTGCCGCTCTACCGGGTCTACCTGTACTTGATCATGACGATCGAGGTCGTGCCGCGCGGCTACGAAGGGCCTGACCACGAGCAGCTGGGACGTCTCGTCAACCGGCACTTGCTCAAGGAATTGGCCAAGCTGTGATCGAGATCCTCACGTCCGGCGTCGCGCTCGGCGTCCATGTACCGGGTCTACTGTTGCGGGATCGCTTAAGGGAACAAGGCGCTTCCGCCCGCGTGACCGTGCTGGAACGCCTCATGCCGGCCCACACCCTCGCCACGACCGCCCGTTCGAAACAGGCCTTCCACCGGGATTTCCGGGTCGCGCTCGCCGGGCAGAAGCTCGCCCGGGATGCCTCGATCGCGACCGACGCCCAGGCGGTGGACGACCTGCTGCGGGATTGGCGTGCGCGCGAGGTCAGCCGGTTCGTGGTCTTCTCCGGATTCTGGCTCCCGATCATCGAGCGATACGTCGAGCGGTACGCCGCGGGAGCTGACGGGGTGCCGGTCGATGTCTGCCACGTGGACTCGGTCCAGTCGCCGTCGTTCGACAAGGCCGGTCCGACCACCCTGGCGGTCGAGCACGTTTGGCTGGCCGACGCGGCCAACGAACGCATCCCCTGCAGCATTCCGGTCAGTCGCGAGGAGCCACTCGCCTGGACCGACCGGGACCACCGGTTGCTCGTGCACGGCGGCGGCTGGGGGATGGGCACGTACCGCGAGCGCGCTCCCGAGCTGCTAACGCACGGCTTCGAGCTGGACGTCGTCGCCTACGAGAATCGCGATCTCGCCGAGCTGGATGGCGTGCGCTTTTTCATGATCGACCCCGAGTGGCATCCGTGGCTGGACGACGGCTATCCGCCGTTCGGCCCGGTCGTACCGGATGAGGTGCCGGTCTTCGCGCAGCGCGAAGGGCATCACGGGTCGTTCGACCTCGCACGACGGGCACTGGCGACGGTGAGCAAACCCGGCGGCGGCACGTTGCTCGACTCCCTCTGGTCGGCGACTCCGGCCGTACTGCTCGAACCGTTCGGCCCGCATGAGCAACGGAATGCCGAGTTGTGGCAGCACCTCGGGTTCGGCATCGCCTTCGACGACTGGGCCGCGAAGGACTTCGCCACAGACGTTCTAGAGGACCTGCACACCGCTTTGCTGGCCGCCTCCCCAGCGGACTACTCGCGGGCGTTGCTATGACGCCGGCCTCCTTGTGGCAGACCTTCGCGCTGGACCTGGACAAGGCGCGGCCGGGGTTCGCGAAAGGCCCGTGGTTCACAATGAACGCGATGGTCGAGCTCGATGGCCCGGTCGATATCGCCGTACTCGCCCGAGCCTTCGATGACCTCCAACGGCGCCACGACGTACTAAGGACCACAGTCGACGACGAGCCACTCCAGGTGGTCGCGGATGAGCCCCTATCGCCGCTCGAAGTGTTCCAAGAGGCACCGGAGATCCATGCGCCGGTTGACCGGCTGGCGCCCGTACGTCTCAGGATCGGCGAAGACCGGATCGCGCTGCACCTCCACCACCTCATCTCGGACCCGGTGACGCTGTGGGCGGCGTTCGCGGACCTGGCCGCCTGCTACACCGCTCGCCTCTGGGCGTCGGAACTGCCGCCGCCGGCCGCGCAGTACGCCGACTACACGCTCGACGAGGCCGAGCAAGTACGACGCAACCGGGACGCCGCCGAACGTTGGTGGCAGACCGTCCTTGGCGAGGCAGCCGCACCACCTTCGGGCCCGGCCGGCGATCCCTTCGCGTTCCGGGCGCAACTGTTGACGTCGGCAGAGACGGCCCGGGCGGAAGACCTGATCAAGGCCAAACGCAGCACGATGCTCGTCTCCTTGCTCACCGCTCTCGCCGACGGGATGACGCCGTACGCCGGACCGGGCGACACGATGGTCTTCTCGACCCTCTTCGGCAAACGCGATCGGCCCGCCTGGCAATCGGTCCTCGGGCCTTGCATCGTGCCGTCGTACCTGGTGGTGCCGATGGCGTCGACCGGGGACCACTTGGCCGCCGTACGGGACTCGGTGGTCGGGTGCAGCCGGTACGCGCGCTTCCCACAGAGCGAGATCGCCCAAGGCCCGCGGACACCGTTCTTCGAGTACGTCGCGCAGGGGTGGCCCGAGGCCTACAAGTTCGGCGGGGTGACCGGGTCCGTCGTCGCTGCGGCCGGGCCCAAGGACACCGGACTCGCCGGCGCGCTCGGGATTCGTGCCCGAAAGACCGCTGAAGGTGCCCTTTCGGCCCATTTCAGCGCCGATGGCACGGACTGGACCGAAACGCATATGGCGCAGCTTCGCACGCACTTCGCCGAGCAGCTGCAGAATTGATCTTTGATCAATTCCATCGGTACTCGTTAAATGTGGAACGGTTGAGAAATTGAATGTCAGTCGATTGATTGAGTATAAAAGGGTGGTCCGGCGGGCGCCCGCCGGACCACCGATTGTGTTATTTAGAGGTGCCGGGTCGCGTTGTAGAGGTCGAGCGCGTCATTGTCGAAGTACGGGCTGATCATGATCGTCGGGTTCACGATCCGGTCGATCCGGCTGTTGACGCCGTTCAGCCAGCCCCAGTTGCCGTCCCAGTTGTAGAACCAGCCACCGCCGCTGCTGCCGCGGGTCATGTTGCACGGGATCTTGATCGTCTGGCCCGAGAAGACCGACGAGCCGCCCCAGCACTGCCACAGGTTGCCACCGTCGAACGGGGCTTCCGCGGGGTAGCCGAAGGCGTTGATCCACACGTTGGTGCCGGCGTTCACGATCAGGCCCTGCCCACCGAGGTAGGACACGATGTGGTTGCCGTTGAGGGTGTTCATGATCGCCACGCCGAAGTCCTGGCTGAAGTCCGAGTTGTTGACCCATGCGGTGCGGGTCCACAGGTTCGAAGCCACCCAGGTGCCGTACGGGCGCGGGTTGGCCAGGTCGTCGTCGTAGTTCGGGACGAACTGCCAGTTGCTGGACCAGACACCGCCCCTTCCGCTGTGGATGCAGTGCCCGGCGGACCAGACGGTGTCCTGGCCCTCGGAGTTGATCACGGTGGCGGAGCAGACGAAGTTGCCGCCGCCCTGGCTGAAGAACACCTTGCCGCTGGTCCGCGCGGTCGGGTGTCCGACGGGGTAGTTCGGGTTGTGCGCCTGGGTGCCGAAACCGCTCGGTGGCGCCTTGATCTGGCCGGTGGCAGGGTTGAACGCCTGCCGTCCGGCGGACGTGTCCGGCGTGGACGCCGGCGGGCCGTCCTGCTGGAGCTTGCGGAGCGCGGCAAGGTACTGCGGCGAGTCCTCGATCGGAGTGGCGGAGCGCATGCGCTCCGGCGTCCAGTAGGCCCGGACGGCGTCCGCGGCGGTCGCTTTGGTGCCGTACGCGCGGCGGCCGGCGACCCACGCGTCGTTCGTCACCGGTGCCGTGGTGCCGATGCTGGCCGCAGGTGCCGCGGGTCGCACCGGACTTGCTGAGGCCGCCGAACCGGTCGCGGCAAGAGTCGCCGCGGCCAGCGCGAGGGCGGAGATGAGGGCAGCGGAAGTCCGCTGCCAACGGGTGGCAGTGCGCATTTGAATTCCCCCCGGAATTCTTCACTCGAGAGGCTGATCCCCTCGATGGGCGGTGTCGGGGGCAGCACGAAAATGCCATGGCACAGGCGCGACACGGCAATACGAAATAAGTGTTCCCCCTGGGCCATCTCGATACCGGAGAATGGCCGCACCAACGATTATGCGGGGGTAATGCGCAAAGTCAACCCTTGACTACCCAGCGGAGTTCGGCAGCCTCGAACAAAGTGTCCGTTTCAAAAGTTGGTGAATTGCTTCTCGGTGTACGATGCGTGGACTTCAGCCGGAGGGAGCCGCCTTGACCACTCGCGACGCATTGGTCACGACGGTCCTGGGTTGTCTGGCCCTGGTCCTCGCTGGGTGCGGCGGATCGGGTGGGCCAAGCACCCAGGAGCCGGCGCCGACATCGGCCCGTCCTGAAACTGCGCCGGCGACGACACCGTCGGCGTCGCCGCACGTCGACCTGATGCCGTTGGATGAGCGATGTGGCCTGGCGGGGGTGCAGGCAGGGACCGCAGCGCGAGTCATCACGACCGCTCGCGATCGGCAGTTGTACGCCGTTGGTGCCGGCCGAGGGCGCCTCGGCGTGGTGCTGGTGCACGGCTCGGGGTCGCGCGGGTTGTGCAACTGGGCGAAGGAGATCGGTTGGCTCACCAAAGCTGGTCTGCACGTTGTCGGATATGACCAAGCGTGTGTCGGAGAGAGTGCGTGCCCGGGTGTGTCCCGGCCGGTGGACGACCTCATCTCGGTGGTGGCTGAGCTTCGTAGCCGCGGCGCGACTCAAGTCGCTGTGGTCGGCGCTTCGGCAGGTGGAACCCTTCCACTGATTGCCGCCGCGCGGCCGAAGTCCGGGATCTCGGCCGTGGTCTCGCTGTCTGCGGCAAATCTCGCTGCCCCGCTTGGAACCGCGGACGCGCCAGATGTCGCAGCCACCTCGATCGCTACGGCTCTGCGGGTGCCAGTCCTGTATGTCTTGGCGCGAGACGATACGGCTTCGTCAGTTGCAGAGATCACCGCACTACGGAAGGCCACCCGTGCGTCTCGTCTGATCTTGTTGCCGGCCGGCTCGGGACACGCGCAAGAGGTGCTTTATGACGAGGCGGGAATGCAACCCTCTACCTTCCGCCAGGCCTTCCTTGCCTTCCTGCACAGCCCCAAGTAGCTCACCTGCCTAACCGACTTCTCGCTGCAGTGTCCGCCGGAGAATCTGCCGACCGCCTGTCGCGGTGGCATGTTCGACAAGGACGTCCGCGTCGTCGCCCTCGATCGTCACCGTCATCACTCCGTTGTCGAACCAGAGTCCGTCGCTGATCCGCCAGTCCATGGCGACGTCCCGCACGCCTGCCTTCCGGGCCAGCTTGTGCAACAAGGTGGTCAGCACCTTTGAGTCGAGCAGCTTGTTGGCGAGTTGGATGTGCTTGCCGATCGGATTGCGGAACGGCGACATGGTGAACTGGCGGATCGCCGTCCGCGGATGCGGGACATCGCGGAGCTCGGCACTGGCCAGATAGCTGCAGTGCACGTCACCCGAGAGCATCAGGATGGTCGTCGGCGGCTCGTCCGCGCGAACCAGGTCCGCGAGCAGGTCCGTTACGTCGTCGAAGGACTTCCGGAACGAGGCCCAGTGCTCCAGATCCACGCCCTGCCTGATCTTTTCGCCCAACTTGGCGAATTGGTTGCCCCAGGCACCGGCCGACACCGCCTCGTCCCAGCCCTCCAGATGATGCAACCCGGGCGCGAGCAGGAACGGCAGAGTCGAGGCCAGCAAGAGGTGGTGGATCGGCTGCGTCGCGTCGACCGTATGCCGCCGGACCCACTCCCACTCGTGCCCGTCGACCATGGCGCGCTCGTCCGGTTCGAGATGACGGGAACAGCGCGAGTCGACCGCCATCAGCCGCACGCCCTTACTCCGGGCGCCGAAGTCGCGGTAGAAGCTCCACCGGGTCGAGGCCGGATCCGCGTCCGCCTCGGCCGCGAAGGCCTCCAGGTACGCCGTACGTTCCTCGTCGTCCTCGATCGCCAGCATCGCCTGGTACGTCGGGTCCTTCACCAACTGGCCCGGGCTGAGATTGCCGAGATGCTGATAGACCCAGTACGACGCGTAGGCGCCGACGACCCGGTCATGCCACCAGGGCTGACTCGTCACCCACCGGCGCCAGGTCAGCGAGGTGTTCCAGTCGTCGCGCAGGTCGTGGTCGTCGAGCAACATGCACAACGGCACAGTCGAGAACAGCCAGCGCACCGACGGATACGTCCACGCGTCGTCGTACAGCCAGGTGTACTCCTCGAAGTTCCCGATCTCGTCCTGTACGTGCGACCCGGGCCGGCCGCCATGGGCCTCGCGCAGGCGTTCGACGACGGACTCGCTCGGCTCATCGGCGTACACCTGATCCCCGAGCAGCAACAGCGCGTGCGGCCAGTGCGAGCGATCCGTATCCGCCGCCATCCGCTCGGCCAAGGCGACCAGCGCGTCCGGCCCGAACTCCTTCCACCCCTGCGCGTCGAACGGCGCCGACCGCCGGCACGACCCGAACGTCAAGCGGAAGTCGGTCGCGGCCGCGGGCGTGCGGATCACGCTCGGCCCGTACGGATTGTCTGCGAGCGGCCAAACCAGCTCGCCGTCCAGCCGCACCTCGTACGCCGTCTCGGTGCCCGGCTCCAGTCCCTCGATCAGCACCAGCGCGTAGTGATGCCCGTGGACGGCCCACGTTTTGGCCCGATACCCGAGCACCTCGACCTCACCCGCCCGCGAGGTCTCCACCCAAACCGTCGCGCACCGCTCATCGACGTACCGCAACAGTGGTCCCAGCAGCAGGCCTTCCATGGGCGGAACGCTACAGAGGTGCCTCAACCCGCGGCGAGCGCACGGAACGGCCCGGCGCGGTGTGGCTTGAGCGCCGGGCCGTTTCGCTATTGGTCAGGAGACGTTATTGGTCAGTAGACGTTGACGCTGTACCGGTTGAGGACCTCGATGACCGGCTGGAAGAACGTGGTGCCACCGCTGGAGCAGTTGCCGCTGCCGCCGGAGGTGAGACCGAGTGCCCTGGTGCCGTCGAAGAGGGCGCCACCGGAGTCGCCGCCCTCGGCGCAGACGTTGGTCCGGATCAGACCCGTGACGGTGCCTTCGGCGTAGTTGACCGTCGCGTTGAGGCCCGTGACCGTACCGCTTCGCAGGCCGGTGGTGCTGCCACTGCGCCTGACCGGCTCACCGACGTACGCGTTCGCGGCGCTGGTGATGTCCTGGGTCGAGCCGTTGTAGAGGGTGACGTTGCCGGGGTGGGTGCCGGTGAAGCTGCTCGAGTACCGCACGATGGCGTAGTCGTTGCCCGGGAAACTCGAGCCGGTGACGTTGCCGAGGATCTGGGTCTTGGCGGAGTTGGCATACCAGGTCGACGCGATGTTGCCGCAGTGGCCCGCGGTCAGGAAGTAGTACGTCGTGCCGCTGCGGACGTTGAACCCGAGCGAGCAGCGGTACTGGCCGCCGTAGATCGCCGCACCGCCGCTGATGCGCTTGCTCAGCACGCCGGGCAGCTTCTCGAGGGTGACGCGGTCGGCGAACCGCTTGGTGACGGCGGTGAGCGCGGCGAACTTGGCGCCGGTCACCGTGCTGTCGTACGAAACGATGACCCGGCCGTCCTGGCCGGTCATCCAGGCGGTGCCCGGAATGCTGGCCTCATCGGCCAGTGCGGCGGTGATGGCGGCTGGCTGAACAGGTGCGGTTGGTGCGGCTGTCGCCTGACTTGTGGTCAGGGTTGCGCCGGCAATAAGCCCGGCGATGGCCAGGATCGACGTGATGCGATGGGCGGGCTGGAGTTTCACGGTGAGCCTCCTCACGATGAGGGCAGATCTGGGGCGACCTGCCCTAGTGACACCGTTTACCGACTCAGTGTTACCCCACCACCGCACACCGTGCGCAAGGGGTCGAGCACTCTACGTCCACATGCGAGGGAAAACCCTCACGAGACGATTGCGATTCAGTCTCAGTTCCACCCGCCTCCTGCCGACGGGCGTCACCAGGCCAACGCCGGCACCACCCCCGCGGATCGGCACCCCGTGAGCCCTGCGTCGAGTGGTCTGGATTCGACCGCTCACGCGGCGGGTCAGCTTGCAGGCGAACGGTCCGCGGGCGAATCCTGACCACTCGACGCTTCCGCCTGCCCTGGACGCCGCCCACCCGGATCGTTCTGGCCGTCGTACGCCGAAACCATCCGGGGAGGGTCATTCGTGGACCGGCATTAGCGTCGATTGGTCAGGATTCGCCCGCGGCCTCGAGCCGGCCAGGGTGACCCGCCGCGCGAGCGGTCGAATCCAGACCAATCGACGCAGGGCTGAGGGGGTGCCGGTCCGCAGGGGGTGGTTCCGGCTGGGCCTGGTTGGCCGGGCTAGTCCAGGCGGAGGGAGTGGAGGACGAAGGAGGCTAGTTCGCGGTAGGCCTCGGCGTCGTTGAGGCCGGTGCGGCGGGCTATGTCGCCGCGTTGGATGGCCTGCATGGTGGTGGCGATCATCTCGGCGGCGAAGTTGATGTCGACCGGGCGGAAGGCGTTGCTGGTGATGCCGTCTTCGATCAGGGCGCGGACGCGGTCGGCGGCGATGCGGGTGTTGCGCTCGTACACGGAACGAGCCGGCGCGAACGTCGAGACGTCGTCCAGGAAGGTCCGGCTGGCCGGCCGCAGCGCGTCGGCGACGGCGTTCAGGTACGCCGCGATGCGCCGGTCGTGGCGGCTTTGCCGGGCGACGGTGGACTCGACCTCGGCGGTGGCGTTCTTGAAGTAGTGCTTGACCACCTCGACGGCGAGTTGTTCCTTGCTCGGGGCGAGGGCGTACAGCGTCGTCTTGCTGCAGCGCAGCTCCGCCGCGAGGTCATCCAAGGTGAAGCGGCTGAAGCCCTGAGTGAGGAAAAGCGACAGCAGCCGGTCGAGCAGTTCGGACTGCCGCCGCGTACGCCGTCCTGGCACGACCGTTGTCATATCGAGATAGCATAGAACGATACTGAAGTATGGCCCACAGTATCGTGTGCAGTATCATCTCAGCAGGGAGGAAGGTGCCGAGATGAACGTCGACCGTTTGCTGCCCACGGAGGAGTCCAGCGAGTTGCTGGGCCTGGTGCGGGAGCTGTGTGAGCACGAGCTCGCCCCACATGCCGCGCAGGCCGAAGAGGCGGAGAGGTTCCCGCGCGAGGCGTTCCGCACGCTGGGCAAAGCGGGTCTGCTCGGCCTGCCGTACGACGAGCAGTACGGCGGCGCCGCCCAGCCGTATGAGGTGTATCTGCAGATGCTCGAGGAGATCGCCGCCGCCTGGATGTCGGTCGGCGTCGGCCTCTCGGTGCACACGATGACCTGCTACGCGCTGTCGAAGTTCGGCACCGACGAGCAGAAGGCGCGACTGCTGCCCGACATGATCGGCGGCGAACTGCTCGGCGCGTATGCGTTGTCCGAACCGCAGGCCGGTTCCGACATCAGCTCGATGACGACCAAGGCCGTTCGCGATGGCGATTCGTACGTGCTGACCGGCACGAAGTCCTGGATCACGCACGGCTCGCACGCCGACTTCTACACCACGTTCGCGCGGACGTCGCCGGACCCGAAGCACGGCATCTCGGCCTTCCACGTGCCGGCTGGTTCGGCTGGGCTCTCGTTCGGCGCGCCCGAGCGGAAGATGGGCCTGACCGGTTCGACCACCACCTTGGTGAACTTCGACGGCGTCCGCATTCCCGCGTCGAACTTGATCGGCGCGGAGGGCGAGGGCATGCACATCGCCTTGTCCGCTCTGGATTCGGGCCGCCTCGGTATCGCCGCGTGCGCGACGGGTTTGGCGCAGGCCGCGCTCGGCGTCGCCGCGTCGTACAGCCAGGAGCGCAAGCAGTTCGGCCAGGCCATCGCGGACTTCCAGGGCATGCAGTTCCTGCTGGCCGATATGGCGGCCGCGGTCGAGTCGGCCCGTTCGACGTACCTGACCGCCGCTCGTCGGCGCGATCTCGGCCGCCCGTTCACGCAGCAGGCCGCGATCGCCAAGCTGGTCTGCACCGACGCCGCGATGAAGGTCACGACCGACGCCGTCCAGGTGCTCGGTGGTTACGGTTACACCCGGGACTTCCCCGCCGAGCGGTACATGCGTGAGGCGAAGGTGACCCAGATCTTCGAAGGAACGAACCAGATCCAGCGACTGGTGATCAGCCGCGACCTGTTGAGGAGTGCTCGATGAAGTTCAGCCCGTCCGATGTCGCCCTGGTCACCGGCGGGGGCTCCGGCCTCGGTGAGGCGACCGTACGGCGTCTCGCCGCCGCTGGGCTTGGCGTGGTCATCTGCGATCTGCCGTCGTCGGCGGGCAAGGCCCTGGCCGAGGAGCTGGGCGATCGCGTTGTGTTCGCGCCGACCGACGTCACGGACGAGGTGGCGGTCGCCGCGGCGCTCGACCAGGCGGACGGACCGCTGCGGTTGGTGGTGACCTGTGCAGGGATCGGTACGCCGGGCCGCGTCATCGGCCGCAAGGGTCCGTTGCCATTGGCAAGCTTTCGCCAGGTGATCGAGGTCAACCTGATCGGCACGTTCAACGTGCTGCGGCTGGCCGCCGAGCGGATGGCCGCTCTCGAGCCCACCGAGGACGGTGACCGTGGCGTCGTGGTGATGACCGCTTCGATCGCGGCGTACGACGGCCAGGTTGGCCAAGCGGCGTACGCGGCTAGCAAGGGTGGCATCGTTGGTCTGACGCTGACAGCGGCGAGAGACCTTGCGGACAAGGCGATTCGGGTCGTGACGATCGCGCCTGGGACGATGGAGACGCCGATGTTGGCCGGCTTCCCCGAGGAGGTCCGGGAGGCGCTCGCAGCCCAGATCCCGTACCCGTCGCGCCTCGGCCGGCCGGACGAGTTCGCCGCCCTGGTCGAGCATGTCGCCGCCAACCAGCTGCTCAACGGCGAGGTCATCCGCCTCGACGGCGCCCTCCGCATGCCCCCACGCTGATAACGAAGGACCTTGCGCTGTTGTGCGCAAGGTCCTTCGGGTTCGTCAGTTGAGCAGCAACATCGCCGCATTGCCCTGGTTGGGCTTGTTGGGTTCGGCAAGAGCCGGCCGGAGGTTCTGCTTGGTCAGCTTCCAGAGGGTTCTGCCGTCGTCGAAGCTGTTGTGGTCGCAGCCCGAGAAGCGAAGGAAGACCTCCTGAGTGCCAGTGCTGCCTCGCACGGCCATCGAGACCATCTCGCTGCCATACGGGTCGACGCAGGTACCGAAACCGTTCGGCCCGGTGCCGGTGGGGGAGGCGATGATCGTGGCGATCAGCGTGGCGGCCCGCTCGCCGGTGTACTTCGCACTGGAGCGCAGCGGGTGGGTGTTCACCGTGTCCTCCAGATCCAGTTTGTACCGGCAGATGCTGATCGACTCGACCGCACCCACCGACGCCAGCCCGCTGCCGGCCGCCGGACGCAGGGACGGATTGGCGACGAACGCATGGTCTGCGGCGCACCCGTGCTGGTCGGTGCCACTGATCGGCCTGGCCGAGGACAGGATGCGCTCGCGGAGGACCGCATCCTTGGTGAAGACGGTGATCTTCATGCCAGCGACAACCCTGGTCTCCTCCACCCAGCCATGGTCGATCTGCTGCACACCGGCCTTGCGGTCGAAGGCGTCAAAGGTGAGCGAATCGGCCCGGAACGGCAGCTTGATCGGACCCGGCCCGCAAGCGATCGCCGGCACCGGGCCAGGCCTTGCCACCTGCGGCTTCTGGGGTGTCGTGATCAGGCAAGGCGGGTAACCAACGCCTCCGCCGTACCCCCAATCGGCCGGCACCTGCACTTCGATCGGGCCGTACGACTCCCAGCGCCAGCCCTTTTCGGCCGTCGTGGCGGGGGGCTGCGTGGGGCCGGTCGTAGCGATGTTCGGAGTGGGGTCGTTCGTGGCGACCGGTGGCGCTGGGTCGTTGAGGGTGGCCGTGACGCCGAGGATGACGGCGACGGTCGCGCCGGCCGCGATCACGCCGGCCGCGACGGCCTTCGCGTTGCGGCGGGACTTGATCCGGTGCTGCACCCGGTCCAGCAGGAAGTCGTCGCCCGGAGCGTTGGTGGCCTGGTTGTTGAGGCTGCGCTCGAGCACGATCTCGGTGGGGTCTTCATATCTGGTCATGCTTCGACCTCCTCGGCGACGCTCAGCCTGGTGCGGAGCGTGGCCAGTGCGCGATGGATCTGGGATCGGACCGTTCCGGCGGTACAGCCGAGGATCTCGGCGATGGCCGCGTCCGGAAGGCCTTCGTAATAACGCAGTACGACGGCAGCGCGCTGCCGCGTCGGCAAGGTGGCGCACAAGGCCCAGACGGCGTCCTGCTCGGCGAGCCCGGCCGCGTGATCCGGCGTCGGCTTTTCCGCGCCGTCCTCGATCGGCGTTTCGCGGTGGCGCAGGAACCGCCGCCAGCGGGAGATGTCGGCATTCACGATCGAACGCCGTACGTATGCCTCGGGATCACCCTGCCGGCAGATCCGCGCCCACCGCGGATAGGCCGCGACCAACGCGTCCTGCACCGCCTCCTCGGCCCGGCCCTGGTCCCGCGTCACCAGATACCCGAACCTCAACATGGCCGCACCCCGCTCCCGCACCCACGCCTCGAACCGCGGCACCTCGTCCGCCTCCATAACTCCACCTCCATACCAACAACACGCCCCCCACCCCCCAGACGTTGCACCCGAGCCCAAAGATGCCCCGCCAGTCCTCTCTTTCTTTTGCGCGAGTGGTCACATCTGACCCCGGACGGCGCTAGCCTTCGGCCACGCTCGGCCGGTCCGCCTGGGCCGGAACCGCCCCGAGGAGGACGCCGTGTCTGTCTCGTTCCGACTGCTCCGCTCCCGCCGGCACCTGGTCGCAGCCGTCCTGGCCGCCGGTGTGCTGCTGTCCGCTCCCGGAGCGGCGATCGCCGGCCAGTTCGCCCCGTCCGGGAGCCACGACGCCACCGCACCCGCGGCAGTCGCCGAGGCGCCACGGCGGGAATACGTCCAGGTCTACGCGAACAACGTGGAGAACCTGAAGACGGTCGACGCCGTCTGCCCGGGGGACTGGCAGGACCTCATCTTCGCGATGAAGCGAACCGACCCCGCGCCCGACATCTTCCTGGTCCAGCAGATCAGCAACCGGGCCGAGCTGACCCGGCTGCTCAGCGCGATGGAGGCCAAGCTAGGGCGCAAGTACACCGGCCGGATCGCGATCGCCGACCCGCCGATCCAGCCGGCCCGGTGCGACGGCGAGAAGAAGCAGCAGACCACCGCGATCATCTTCAACGCCGACCGGTTCAGGGTGCTGAAGGCCGACACCTGGAGAGCCGACCGGCAAACCGCGAGCGGCTGCGAGAACACCGGCCAGACGCGGGCGACGGCACTGCGGCTCAAACTCCGCGACACCCTGGCCGGCAAGGACCTCACGGTCGCGTCAACGCACTGGCCGACCAAGAACAGCGGCGGCCATCCGTGCGCCGCGGAAAACGCCCGGGAGGCGGCCGCGAAGGTCTCCGGGTGGGGCGGCGCACTGATGATCTGGGGCGGGGACGCGAACATCACCGCCGGCAATCCCGGCGACTGGAAGGCCTGGTACCGGCAGACCAACGGGGACCTCGGCGGCCGCGCGGGGTACCGGGACGCGATGTACCACCACTGCGGCAAGGTGACCGCTCCGCGCCAGGAGTGCCTGCGCGACAACTGGACGATCGGCGGGAGCAACCGGATCGACTACCTGTGGGCCAGGAAGCCGGGCGGGATGCCGGCGATCACCGCCGTGCACACGGTCGGCTTCGAGGAGGCCGGCCGGGCCGACGCGCACTACACCGGCGGCGACCGCGCCGACCGGCACTACTCCGACCACCGCGCCGTCCGGGCCCGGATCCACTACTAGATCGGCGCGTACGCCCGGTCAGTCGGTGGGGGTGGTGGGGAGGGCTAGTTTTTCGTCGGGTTTGGCGCTGAGGACGTCGTCTACGTAGGAGCGGGCGGCTTTCATGGTGTCGACTTCGCGGCCGGCTTGTTCGGACAGGAACCAGCGGTGTTCGAGCACTTCGTGGAAGACCTCGGCGGGCTCGAGTTTGCGGCTCAGGTCGCGTGGGACGGAGCGGACGACCGGTTCGAAGACGTCGGTCAGCCACTCGTGCGCGACGATCTCCTCGTCCTCGTTCTGCTGGTCGGTCGACGCGGCGTACGAGTCGAGGTCGTTGAGCAGGCGGCGGGCCTGGTTCTCCTCGACGTCCAGCCCGGTCAGGCGGAGCAGGCGGCGGCTGTGGTGGCCGGCGTCGACGACCTTGGGCTGGATCCGGACCTGGCTGCCGTCCCAGTCGGTGATGATGTCGATCTCGGCGACGTCGAAGCCGAGCTCGTTCAGCCGTCGGATTCGCGAGTCGAGCCGGTGCAGCTCGTCGGTGTGGAACTCCTCCGGCGCGGTCAGCTCCGACCAGAGCGCCTCGTACCGGTCGTTGATCGACTGGATCGTCTCCATCGGGTCGATCGACTCGTCGAGCAGCCCGCCGGCCTCGAGGTCGGACAGCTCGCCGAACAGGTTGATCTCGGCGGTGTAGAGGTCGTGCGCGCGCTGGCCGTCGGAGATGTCCTGGTGCAGCTCGCCGGTCTCGGCGTCCACCAGGTACGCCGCGAAGGCGCCCGCGTCGCGCCGGAACAACGTGTTCGACAGGGAGCAGTCGCCCCAGAAGAAGCCGGTCAGGTGCATCCGCACGATCAGCGCGACGAGTGCGTCGATCAGCCGGTTGACCGTGTCCGGGCGCAACGTGCTGGAGAAGAGGGCGCGGTACGGCAGGGAGAACTGGAGGTGCTTCGTCACCAGAATCGAGTCGAGCGGTTCGCCGTTGCGGTCGACCCGGTCGGTGATCACGCCGACGGGCTCGACCGAAGGTGCGTCGAGGCGTTCGAGGTCGCGCAGCAGCCGGTACTCGTGCATCGCGAGATGCTCCAGCACCTCCTTCACGGCGTACACCTGGCTGCCGACCCGGACGAACCGGACGACGTGCCGGGAGATACCGCGGGGGAGGGCGACCAGCCGGTCCTCGGGCCATTCCTCCAGCGGTACATCCCAGGGGAACGAGAGCAGACCGGTGTCCGGGCGGGTGGCGACGAATCGAGGCACGCCCCCAGTCTTGCAGCTCCCGCCCCGGAAAACCTGTCCGCTCAGGTTCTGGCTACTTCTCTTTGCGTTCATTCGTCGGAATCCGCCCTCTGAGGTCCGCGGGCCAGCACAGGTCGGCGGTGGGAGAGGGCGGATTCCGACGAATGAACGCAAAGAGAAGGGGGTGAGCGCAAGTGGTTGCAAGAACTTGCGTTATGTGGCGTATTGTTTGCGGCATGACAAGACGGCTTGCAGAGGTGGCGAAAAAGGTAGGCGTCTCCGAGGCGACGGTGAGCCGGGTGCTGAACGGGAAGCCCGGAGTGTCCGACGCCACCCGTGAGGCGGTGCTGACCGCGCTCGACGTGCTCGGGTACGAGCGGCCCACCCAGCTGCGTGGCGATCGCGCCCGGCTGGTCGGTCTCGTCCTGCCCGAATTGCAGAACCCGATCTTCCCCGCGTTCGCCGAGGTGGTCGGGGGCGCGCTCGCCCAGCAAGGCTTCACGTCTCTGCTGTGCACGCGGACAGTCGGTGGTGTCTCCGAGGCGGACTATGTCGATCTGCTGTTGCAGCAGCAGGTGTCGGGCGTCGTGTTCGCCGGTGGTTTCTACGCCCAGGCCGATGCGCCGCACGAGCACTACAAGCTGATCCTCGAGCGCAGGCTGCCGTGTGTGCTGGTGAACGCCGCGGTCGAGCACCTCGGTTTCCCGCAGGTCTCGTCCGATGACGTGGTGGCCGCCGAGATGGCGATCGGGCACTTGCGCGCGCTCGGCCACACCAAGATCGGCATGGTGATGGGCCCGCGCGACCACATCCCGTCGCGGCGCAAGCTGGACGCGTTCATGGCCAGTCCCGAGGCGGATGCGGACCTGATCGAGCACACCATGTTCTCGTTGGAGGGCGGCCACGCGGCGGCGACCCGGCTGATCCGCAAGGGCGTCACCGGCATCGTCTGCGCGAGCGACATCCTGGCCCTCGGGGTCATCCGCGCGGTCCGCCGGGCCGGCCTGCGGGTGCCGGAGGAAGTGTCCGTCATCGGGTACGACGACTCCGCGATGATGAACGCGACCGACCCGCCCTTGACCACGGTCCGCCAGCCGATCGACGCGATGGGCCGGGCCGCCGTGGATCTGCTCGTTGCCCGGATCGAGAAGGCCGTCGTACCGGCCGACGAACTGCTCTTCGAGCCCGAGCTCGTCGTCCGCGCGTCCACGGCAAGGATGAATCCACGCAGCGAGTAATCACCCGATCACTAAGGGGTGGAGTAGGCGCGAGCCTGCTCCACCCCTTTCGTTTGCCCGAACACTTCCTGCCTCTAGTCACGTTTTTGCATCTTGAGATCGAAGTATTGCGCTCTTCCGGTCAAGTTGCCTACGGTGTGCTGCACATCAGGGGCGGGCAATCGCCCAATGGCGGGACATGAAGAAGGGCAGATCGATGAGGAGATCGGGCTACCGCAGGACAGTGGGCCTGTTGCTTGTGGCGGGACTCGGCCTGACGGCCGCCGCCTGTGGGTCGGACGGGAAGAAGGACGAGGCGCAGGGCCCCGCGGACCCGAACGCGCCGGTGACGATCACCGTCGGCTGCCAGCCGCCGAAGTCGAACGCCAAGGAGCGCGAGGCCTGGGACGCCGACGTCGCGGAGTTCAAGAAGTTGCACCCGAACATCACGATCGAGAGCAAGGACGCCTTCCCTTGCATCAACCCGGACACATTCCAGGCGAAGCTGGCCGGCGGCACGGTGGAGGACGTCTTCTACGTCTACTACACCGACGTACAGAAGATCGTGGCGAACAAGCAGGCCGCCGATATCAGCGAGTACGTCGGCCAGGTCAAGGCGCTCAAGGACATCCGGCCGGACGTGATCAGCGTCTTCAAGGACGGCGACAAGACGTACGGCCTGCCGCGCAGCAACTACTCCACCGGCCTGGTCTACAACCGCAAGCTCTTCACCCAGGCGGGGCTCGACCCGGACAGCCCGCCGAAGACGTGGGCCGAGGTGCACGCAGCCGCGAAGAAGATCGCCGGCCTCGGCAGCGGGTACGTCGGTTTCGGTGAGTACAGCGCGGGCAACACCGGCGGCTGGCACTTCGCCGCATCGCTGTACGGCCGTGGCGGCGAGATGGTCAGCGAGGACGGCAAGGCGGCGGCGTTCAACAGCCCCGAGGGCAAGGCCGTACTGGAGAACCTCAAGCAGATGCGCTGGACCGACAACAGCATGGGCGCCAAGCAGCTCCTGCAGTGGGAGGACCTGATGCGGATGATGGGTGGCGGCAAGCTGGGCATGATGATCGGCGCGCCGGACGTCGTACAGTCCGTGAACAACGACTTCCAGGGCAAGTTCGAGGACTACGGCGTGACCGCGTTGCCCGAGTCCGACGGCAAGTCCTCGCTCAGTGGTGGCGACGGCTACATGTTCAACGCGAAGGCCACGCCGGAGAAGATCCGGGCGGGCCTGCTCTGGCTGGAGTTCCATGAGCTGACGCCGGGTAAGGGCCAGTTCAACTACGAGCGGTCCAAGGCGCAGGGCCGTCCGGTCGGCCTGCCGATCCCGGACCTGTACGGCAAGACCGCGCCGGGCGAGGAGATCGCCACCCTGCGGAAGAAGTACGCGACCATCCCGGTTGAGCACTTCACGCCGTACGTCGACGGCAACGCGAACGTCACCAACAAGCTCGAGCCGCCGAAGGCCCAGGAGCTGTACGCCATCCTCGACGTGGCCATGTCGGCCGTATTGACCCGGCAGGACGCGGACATCGACAAGTTGCTGGCCGATGCCGAGTCCAAGGCCAACAAGGTCCTCGACAAGTTGAGCTGATGGCCACTCTGACCGCGAAACCGCCGGCGCGCCGCTCCCCTGGCGTGGCGCGCCGGGCGGTCGGGCGGAACCTCACGGCGTACGGGTTCCTCTGCGGCGCGCTCATCTGTTTCGCCTTCTTTTCCTGGTATCCGATGGTCCGGGAGTTCCTGCTCTCGTTCCAGCAGACCAACTTCGTCGATCCGCCGACGTGGGTCGGTTTCGACAACTTCCGTACGGTGTTCGCGGACTCGGCCTTTCGCGCGGCCTGGCTGAACACCGCGGCCTTCACCGGTTTGGCACTGCTCTGCGGGTACGTCGTGCCGTTCGTGGCGGCGATCGTGCTCAACGAGCTTCGCCACGCGAAGGCGTATCTGCGGTTTGTCGTCTACCTGCCGGTGATGCTGCCGCCGGCGGTCGGCGTACTGCTGTTCAAGTGGTTCTACGATCCGGGCGCGGGTCTGTTCAACCAGGTGCTGGGATTCGCGGGGTTGCCCGCACTGGGTTGGCTCGATTCGACCGATACCGCGTTGATCTCGCTGGTGATCGTGTCCACCTGGATGAACATGGGCACGGGCACGCTGATCTACCTCGCGGCGTTGCAGAGCATCCCTGGCGAGTTGTACGAGTCGGCTGAGCTGGACGGCGCCGGGTTGTTCCGCCGCGTCTGGCACGTCACCGTGCCGCAGACCAAGTTGATCCTGCTGGTGATGCTCTTGCTGCAGGTCGTCGCGACCATGCAGGTGTTCATCGAGCCCTACCTGCTGACGGGTGGTGGGCCCGAGAACGCGACCGTGACGGTGGCCTACCTGATGTACCAGTACGCCTTCAACTTCGGCGATTTCGGTGCGGGCGGTGCGCTCGGACTGATGCTGATGCTCGTACTGATGGTGTTCTCGGCCGTTTACCTGCGGGTCTCGCGGGACAACCAGAGTTAGGGGGAGAGCGCTCAGATGTCTGTCACCTTGCAACCCGGACCGCCCGTGGCCGCACCGCTGCCCGTGCCGGTCGAACCCGGGCCGCCGCGTGGTCGGCGCCGTACGTCGAAAAGGCCTGCAGGGCGGGCGTTTTCGGCGGAGACCAGGAGTATCGTCTCGCCGATGTCGTTGCTGACCTGGCACGGCAAGTTGATCTACTGGACCGTGCTGACCGTCGTGGTCGTCGGCTTCACCATCGTCTTCGTCTTTCCGTTGTACTGGATGGTGACGGGGGCGCTGAAGTCGCCGGACGAGCTGGCGCAGATCCCGCCGAGCTTCTTCCCGAAGTCCCTGGATTTCGGGGTTTACGTCGAGGCCTGGCAACAACTCGAGCTCGGCACGTTCCTGCGCAATACCGTGGTGTACGCCGGTGGCGCGTGGATCTTCACGTTGATGGTCGACGTGACCGCGGCGTACGCCTTGTCAAAACTGCGGCCGATGTTCGGCAAGCTGATCCTCGCGTTGATGCTGGCCACGTTGATGATTCCGCCGATGGTGCTGCTGCTGCCGACGTACCTGGTGGCCAAGGACGTACCCATCTTCCATTGGGATCTGCTCAACACCCCGTGGGCGATTTGGTTGCCTGCGGCAGCTAACGGGTTCTTCATCTTCTTGCTGAAGCGATTCTTCGACTCGATCCCGCGCGAGCTGTTGGAGGCCGCCGCGATCGACGGCGCGTCGCCGATGCGGATCCTCTGGTCGATCATCTTGCCGATCTCGCGTCCGATCCTCGGCGTGGTGTCGATCCTGTCGGTGGTGACGACGTGGAAGGACTTCGTCTGGCCGCTGCTGGTGTTGCCCGAGACCGAGAAGATGTCGATCAGTATCGGTATCGCCTCGCTGTCCGCGCAGATGCCGCAGAACGTGCTGATCGCCTCGCTGGTGATCGCGAGTATCCCGACCATCCTTGTTTTCTTCGTGTTCCAGCGCAGCATCATGGCGGGTCTGACCGCCGGCAGCCTCAAGGGCTGATCCCCGAACCCAACCTCTAAGGAGCAGGCATGTCCCAAGCTTGGTGGCGTGGTGCGGCGATCTACCAGGTCTACCTGCGGAGCTTCGCCGACGGCAACGGGGACGGGATCGGTGATCTCGCGGGCTTGCGGGCGAAACTGCCGTACCTGGCCGAGCTCGGTATCGACGCGATCTGGCTGAACCCGTGGTACCCGTCGCCGATGGCCGACGGCGGGTACGACGTGGCGGACTACCGCGATATCGAACCGGCCTTCGGCACGCTGGCGGAGGCGGAGAAGTACATCGAGGAGGCGCACGCCCTCGGTATCCGCACCATCATCGACATCGTGCCGAACCACGGATCCGACCAGCAGGAATGGTTCCGCCAGGCGCTCGCGGCCGGACCTGGATCGCCCGAGCGCGAGCGCTTCATCTTCCGCCCCGGCCGCGGGGTGCTCCCGCCCAACGATTGGCAGTCGATCTTCAACGGCCCGGCGTGGACCCGGGTCGAGGATGGCGAGTGGTACCTGCACCTCTTCGCGCCGGAACAACCCGACTTCAACTGGCACAACCCGGAGGTGGTCGAGGAGTTCCACGACGTACTGCGGTTCTGGCTCGACCGTGGCGTCGACGGCATCCGGATCGACTCGGCCGCCGTACTCATCAAGGACCTCGACAGTGCGGCCGAGTCGTACACGGATCACGACGGCGTGCACGACATCTACCGCGAGTGGCGCCGCATCACCGACTCGTACGACGGGCGCTTCCTGGTCGGCGAGATGTGGATGGAGGATCAGGAGCGCTTCGCGTTGTACCTGCGGCCGGACGAGATGCACACCGCGTTCAACTTCGACTTCCTCTCGCGAGCCTGGCGGGCGGACGAATTGCGGGCGTCGATCGACCTGACCCTCGACACGCACATCCCGATCAAGGCCCCGCCGACCTGGGTGCTCTCGAACCATGACGTGACCCGTCCGGTGACGAAGTACGGCCGGCCCGATACGTCGTTCAGCCACGCCGATCGCAAACACGGGATGACGACGGACCTTGAGCTCGGGGTACGTCGCGCCCGCGCCGCCGCGCTGCTCGCGATGGCCCTGCCGGGCAGCGTGTACGTCTACCAGGGCGAGGAACTCGGTCTGCCCGAGGTCGAGGACATCCCGGACGCCTTGCTGCAAGACCCGATCTGGCACCGCTCGGGTGGTACCGACCGCGGCCGCGACGGCTGCCGCGTCCCGCTGCCCTGGTCCGGGGCCGAACCGCCCTTCGGCTTCGGACCAGGTGGTACGCCGTGGCTCCCGCAACCCGTCGACTGGAAGAACCTCACCGTCGAGGTCCAAACCCCCGACCCCGGCTCGATGCTCTCCCTCTACCGCGCCGCCCTCTGGATCCGCCGCGCCGAGTTGGGCGACGGCACCCTCACCTGGCTCCCCACACCCCCAGACGTACTCGCCTTCACCCGCAACTCCGGCCTAACCTCCATCACCAACCTCAGCCCCACCCCCGTCCCCCTCCCACCCCACACCCAAGTCCTCCTAACCAGCACCCCCCTCCAAGCCGGCCACCTCCCCCCCGACACAACGGCCTGGCTCCGCTAACCGTCATCGGACCCTTGTGACGCGGCGTGTCGCGCATCATCGGACCCTTGTGACCATCGGGATGCCGCACTTTGCATGCCAGGCAGTGCCTGCACGGCGATTCGGCCAGGCGGATCGCCAGGTCCACAGGGTGAGGCGAAACGGTGCGGGCCAGCAGACGGGTGAGGGCGGATTCCGACGAATGAATGCAAAGTGCGGAAGGGCCCGTCGCCCTGGTCAGAAGAGTCCGATGATGGGCGACACGCCGCGTCACAAGGGTCCGATGAACGGGATACAAGATGTGACCACACGCCGACATTTCGGAATGTCGGCGTACGGTCACACGGTTAGGGCTCTGGGGTGGTGAGGGGGGTGAAGCGGCGGAGGCGGAGGGAGTTGGAGACGACGAAGATGGAGCTGAAGGCCATCGCGGCGCCGGCGAGCATCGGGTTCAGGAGCCCTGCGGCCGCCAACGGGAGGGCGGCCACGTTGTAGGCGAAGGCCCAGAACAGGTTGCCCTTGATCGTGCGCAGGGTGTTGCGGGACAGCCGGATCGCGTCGACCGCCGAGCGCAGGTCGCCTCGCACCAGGGTGAGGTCGCTTGCCTCGATCGCCACGTCCGTGCCCGTACCCATGCTCAGCCCGAGATCGGCTTGGGCGAGGGCGGCCGCGTCGTTCACGCCGTCGCCGACCATCGCGACGATCCGGCCTTCGCTCTGCAGCTGCTTGATCACGTCGACCTTGCCGGCCGGCAGCACCTCCGCGATCACCTCGTCGATGCCGACCTCGGCCGCCACCGAGTTCGCAACGGCCTCGTTGTCGCCGGTCAGTAGCACCGGCCGGAGCCCGAGCGCGCGGAACTGGCGGATGGCCTCGGCGGAGCTGGGTTTGACCGTGTCGGCCACGACCAGCACTGCCCGGGCCTGACCGTCCCACCCGACTGCGACCGCCGTACTGCCCTCGGTCTCGGCGTGGGCTTTCGCATGCGCGAGCGCGTCCGGCAGGTACTGGCTCCACTCCTCCAGCAGTCGCGTCCGGCCGACGAGAACGGCGTGCCCGTCGACGATGCCCTGAACCCCAAGGCCTTCCACGTTGCCGAAGTCCTCGACCTCGGGCAGCGCGCCCACCTCGGCCATGGCGCCAGTGGCGATGGCCTGGGCGATCGGGTGTTCGCTGGAGTGCTCGAGGGCGCCGGCGAGACGCAGCACCTCGGCGCGGTCTTCACCGTCCGCGAGCAGTACGTCGACCAACGCCATCCGGCCGGTGGTCACGGTGCCGGTCTTGTCGAGTACGACGGTGTCGACGCGACGAGTCGATTCGAGCACCTCGGGACCCTTGATGAGGATGCCCAGCTGCGCGCCTCGGCCGGTCCCGACCAGCAGCGCGGTCGGAGTGGCCAAGCCCAGCGCACACGGGCAGGCGATGATCAGCACCGCGACCGCGGCCGTGAACGCCATCTCGGCAGTGCCGCCGTTGCCGAGCCAGAAGCCCAACGTGGCAAGGGCCAGCACGATCACGATCGGTACGAATACGGCCGAGACGCGATCGGCCAGACGCTGCACGGCCGCCTTCCCGTTCTGCGCGTCCTCGACCAGGCGGGCCATCTGCGCGAGCTGGGTGTCGGAACCGACCCGCGTCGCGCGAACCACCAGGCGGCCGCCCGCGTTCACAGTGGCGCCGACGACGGCGTCACCCGCGCCGACCTCGACCGGGACGGACTCGCCGGTCAGCATCGACGCGTCCACCGCGCTGCTGCCGGTCACGATCACGCCATCGGTGGCGATCTTCTCGCCGGGCCGTACGACGAACTCGTCGCCAACGGCCAACTGGTCAACGGGAATCCGCACCTCGGTGCCATCGCGCAGAACCGCGACATCCTTGGCGCCGAGCTCGAGCAATGCCCGCAGGGCCGCACCGGAACGACGCTTCGCCCGGGCCTCGAAATACCGCCCGGCGAGGATGAACGTCGTGACGCCGGCGGCCACCTCGAGATAGATCTCCTCGGCGCCGGAACCACGTGACGGGATCAGCGTGAACGGCATCGTCATCCCGGGCTCACCCGCGCCGCCCACGAACAAGGCGTAGATCGACCAGGCGAACGCGCTGATCACGCCGAGCGAGATGAGCGTGTCCATCGTGGCGGCGCCGTGACGCAGATTCGTCCAAGCGGCCTTGTGGAACGGCCAGGCGGCCCACGTGACGACCGGAGCCGCCAGTGTCAGCGATGTCCACTGCCAAAAGTTGAACTGCAAGGCCGGAATCATGCCGAGGGCAATCACCGGAACCGCCAGCACGATCGACGTGATCAGCCTGTCCCGCAAGGGCTTCAGCTCATCGGTCTCAACAGCCTCAGTTGTTTCGGTTGGCGCTGCGGGCAGTGCCGCGGTGTAGCCGGTCGCCTCGACGGTCGCGACCAAGTCGTCGGTGCTGATGCCCTCGGGGTAGCTGACCTTCGCCTTCTCGGTGGCGTAGTTCACCGTGGCGGTGACGCCCTCCATCCGGTTCAGCTTCTTCTCCACCCGGGCCGCGCAGGAGGCGCAGGTCATGCCACCGATGGTGAGCTCGATGCTGTGGCCGGGAGTGGCCGCGGGGTTGGTCATGTGTCCTCCTCTCGTGATACCTGGGTCAGTGCCCGTGCGGGGTCGTGTCTTCGGTGGGCGTCGGGATCGGCTGGTTGCCCGAGGCCCCTAGTGAGACCGTGAACTCGGCCGTCCGGACCGCGCCGCCGTGCTTGAAGTCCAGATAAAGCCGGTAGAGCCCGTCCGTCGGGAAGGTCGTGCCGAACTTGATCTCCGGACCACCCTTGCCGCCGGCAACGGCATCCTCGGTCGGGTGCGTGTGCAGGTAGGCCAGATCGCCAGAGCGCAACGAGACCAGGTGCCCGTAGGCGCCCAGGTACGGCTCCAGGTCGGCCACCGGCGCGCCATTGCGTCGTACGGTGAAAGTCAGCTCCGACTCCTTGCCGGCGACAGGACTACCCGCCAGCGTTACGTCGTACCCCTCGACATTGGTCGTAGTGGTTGCCCGGGGCAACGGGACGGGCTTGAACAGACCCGCCACGGTAACGTCCGCACCCAGCGTCAACGTCCGCCCGAGGGCCGCGGGCGCGAAGTCCGCGAAGACCCGCCACGTCCCGCCGGCGGTGAAGTCGAACGGGATGCTCCAGGTGCCATCGGCGGCCCGCGTCGGGTGCACGTGCTTGAACCCGGCCAGGTCACGCCGTACGACGATCAGGTGCAGGTCCTTCTCATGTGTCACCTGGTACGACGTGAGGGGTTTGCCGTCCGGGCCGATGATCTTGAACTTGAAGGGGATCGGTCCGGTCGCGGCGAACGACGTCTGCGCCGGGACCAGCGTGTAACCGGCCTCGGAGATCGCGAGACCGGGCGGCTGGGTCGAGCCGCCCGTCTCGCTGTGCCCTTCGCCGTGTGCCGGACCTTCGGTGGTCTCGGTATGCGGCGCGGCCTCGGGAGCGGCGTCCGCGACCGGATCGAAGGCACCACCGAGCGCGAAGGCACCGCCGAAGGCGAGCAGTAGCGCACCGGCGAAACCCGCGAGCTTGAGCGCGACGCCGCGGGTCATGACGCGGTCAGCTCGTAGCCGGCCTCGTCGACGGCGGCGCGCACGAGGGACTCGTCCAGATTGGTCTCGCTCACCACGTGCACCGCGGAGGTGCCGCCCTTGACCAGGTCGATGGTGACCTCCTGGACGCCGGCCAGTTTGGTGAGCTCTTCGGTGACGGCGGAGGTGCAGTGGCCGCAGGTCATACCGTTCACCGCGTAGGTCGTGGTTGCCATGACAGTTCTTCTCCTAGCTCGTGGTTTTCAGGGATCGATCAGCTACGGACGAGGCGGGCGATGGCGTCGGAGGCCTCGCGGACCTTCTCCTCTGCCTCGGAGCCGCCGCGCTGGGCGGCCTCGACGACACAGTGCTGCAGGTGCTCGTCGAGCAGCTCGAGCGAGAACGACTGCAGCGCCTTCGTCGCGGCCGAGACCTGGGTGAGGATGTCGATGCAGTACTTGTCCTCCTCGACCATCCGCTGCAGGCCACGGACCTGGCCCTCGATCCGGCGCAGCCGCTTGAGGTGGCTGGTCTTCTCGGCGCTGTAGCCGTGGGTGTGCTCGGTGGTCATGGTGTTCCTCCCAGGTCTGGCGGTGTTGATTACCCCGTGGGGGTATCGACCAACGTTCGTTACGGTACCCCCTCAGGGTATGCCGCGCAAGTCTGCTGACCCAATCGGGGTGGCAACCTGGCCGGATTCCGCGTGAACGCGGGCGAGGTGTCCGGGCAAGGAGGGTTATGACGATGACCCAACGCGGCGCTTCGGAGGTCGATATCGGCACCCAGTACGGCGAAGACCGCCCCGATCTCGCCGGGCCCGATTCGGCCGGGGAGTTCGGCCGCCTCTTCGATACGTACGCCGATCAGCTGTATCGGTATCTGAGCCGCCGAGTGGGTGCCGACACCGCGCACGACCTGGTCAGCGAGACCTTCCTGGCGGCCTTCCGGCAGCGGCGACGGTACGACCCGCAGGCGGCGGTGGTGCGTGCTTGGCTGTACGGCATCGCCACCAACCTGGCTCGCCGGCACGCGCGTCAGGAGGTTCGCGCGCTCCGGGCCCTGGCGAAGGTCGACGGTCGGGCGGGCACCCAGGCGGGGCATGACGGTCAGGTGGCCGATCGGGTCGACGCCCAGGCGATGGCGCGACAACTCGCGCCGGCGTTGGCGGATCTGAGTGACGGCGACCGCGACGTACTGCTGCTGACCTCTTGGGCCGAGCTCAGCACGGTCGAGGTGGCCGAGGCGCTGGGTATCCCGGTCGGCACGGTGCGATCCCGGTTGCACCGAGTCCGCCGGCGGCTGCGTGCCACGGCACCCCTGAACTCCCCGAACTCTCCGGACGGAGGCGAAGCGTGATGACCGACAAGAACGTACGTCCGATCTGGTCGGACGACGACCTCGACAATGCGCTTGGCGCCCTGCGAGCGGAACGCGGAGTAGAGCCGGACCTGGCGAGCGCCCGGCAGGCCCTGGTGGCGAAGGTGTCGAACGCGCCCGTGGGCTTGAGTCGGCGCTGGGGCGGCTGGGGTGGCGCGCTGGTCGCCGCTGCCGCAGTACTCGCGCTGATCGGTAGCGCGGTCGTCGTACAGCAGGTGATTTCCGCGGATAGGCCTGACCCGAGCGATAGCGGGACCGAGGCGCGCGAACGGTTGATGGCCGCCGCGGCGAGGATCAAGCCCCTGCCGGCTCCGCGCGCGGGCCAGTACTCCTATCTGATCATCAGGAGGTACAACCACAGCGTGCAGCAGGCCAAGGGATACACCCCGCCGGCCCGGTTGATGACCACGCCCCCGCCCGGGACCTATGTCTCGCCGGATCCGGGTGATTGGGCAACCTCTAGGACGATCAACTATGTCTACAAGACGGAGTACTGGGTGCCGGCCCGGATGACCGATACCTGGCGCAGGGTCTACACCTACGGCGACCAGCACTTTCAATCGACTGCCTCGCCGCCGCCCTACCGCAAGCCCAAGGTCGAGATCAAAGAGGCGCCTTGCGGAGATTGGGGCTCAAAGCCGAGCTGCCGCAGGGAGCACGGATTGGGTCGGGCGACGCCGGACTTCCTGGCCAAGCTGCCGAGGGATCCGGAAAAGCTGCTCGCACAGCTTCGAGCGCCGGGCGCGGGCCCAGCGGGCCGGCGGGACTCCATGGTCCTGCACGAGCTACGCCAGTTCCTCGAGATGCCGAGGATGCCGGCGGATGTACGGCGGGCGCTCTTGGGTGCGCTGGCGTTGCTGCCGAATCTCCGCGTCGTCGAGAACGTGGCGGACCAGTCCGGCCGGATCGGAACGGCGTTCCGCTATGAGACGACTGACTGGGCGATCGACATGATCGTCGACGAGAAGACAGGTGCCTATCTCGGTCAACGAACCGCCAACAGGATCGAGATCGCCTACGCGGGCCCGCCCGGAATCGTTGAGCGCACCTCTGTTCAGGAGGTGATCGTCGACGGGATGGGGCAGCGTCCGTAGCGGATGAGGCCCGCCTCCTTTCGAGGGCGCGGCTGCTGGCGATTGCGGACAAGGTCTGGCCGGTTGTGCCGGTGCCGGCGGGCAAGGTGGTCCGGCATGACGAGTGACGCCCAGTCGATCCGTGAGATCGCCGACCTGTTCGGCAATCCCGCCATTCCGAACGACGTACGCACGACGATCTTCCGTGCGGTCGCCCAGTTCCCGGGCTTGCGGGCGGTCGAGACCAAGGATCTCGCCGGCCGCCGGGGTATTGCCTTCGGGGTGGCGAGTGACGTCAAGTGGATCGAGTTCATCGTCGATCCGGCGACCGGCGAATACCGGGGCGATCGCGACGTACTGCTGCGGGACTTCCCGGAGGACGGGCAGAAAGCCGGCGACGTACTGACGCTGTCGACCCAGCGCGAGTCCATCGTCAACAGGGTTGGTCAGCGCCCGTAGCAATTGGTTCGTGACCAGGAGCAACAAAATGGGCCGTACCGGCGTCTCCTTTCAGGAGCGCCGGTGCGGTGTTCTTGGGATGAGGCGGTGGAAGTGGCGACGTCAGAGCTCGCAATCGACACACACGGGCTGCGGAAGACCTATCGGACGCTGCGCGGTAAACGCGTCGTCGCGGTGCAGGGGCTGGATCTGCAGGTGCCCGTGGGAGGTGTGCACGGCTTCCTCGGGCCGAACGGTTCGGGTAAGACCACCTCGATCCGGATGTTGCTCGGCCTGATCCGGGCCGACGCCGGCACGATGTCGGTCTTCGGCCGGCCGGTGCCCGAGCACCTTCCCGAGGTCGTCGCACGGGTGGGCGCGATCGTCGAGTCGCCGAAGTTCTTCCCGGCCTTCAGCGGCCGCCGCAACCTGGAGCTACTGGCCGACGCGATCGGGACGCCGCGGCGCCGGGTCGGCGAGGTGCTCGAGGAGACGGCGCTCGGGGATCGCGGCAAGGACAAGTTCAAGACGTACTCGCTGGGGATGAAACAGCGCCTCGCGATCGCGGCCACCCTACTCAAGGAGCCGGATCTGCTGATCTTCGACGAGCCGACCAACGGCCTCGACCCGGCGGGTATCCGGGAGATTCGCGAGACGATGCGCGGTCTCGGTGACGCGGGTAAGACCGTCTTGGTCAGCAGTCACATCCTGGCCGAGGTCGAGCAGGTCGCCGACACGGTCTCGATCATCGGGCACGGCCGGCTGCTCGCGTCCGGCACGGTCGCGGAGGTCATCGGTTCAACCACGGCCACCACGGTTCGCGTCGGTGTCTCCGATCTCGTCGGCGCCACCCGGGTGTTGACCGAGGGCGGGCTGACGGTCCGGCCCGACGGCCAGCACCTCCTCGTGGAGGGTGCCAGCGAGTCGGCCGAAGTGACGAAACGCCTTGCGCAGCAGGGTTTGTACGTGTCCGAGCTGGTGCCGGTGCGAGCCGGGCTCGAGTCGGTCTTCCTCGAACTCACCGCCGGTGAGGGGCTGGGTGGTGACCGATGATCCGCCTGACGAAGGTCGAGCTGCGCCGGTTGTTCGCTCGCCGATTGACCCTGATCGGGTTGGTGGCGGCACTGCTCGGTTCGGGGCTGATGCTGTTCGCGACGTACCAGGAATCCAAGCCGTTGCCCGCCGACCAGGTGGCCGCGTCCCGGATCGAGTTCGATCGCTATTCGAAGTCGTTCCCGGCCGATCTGGAGCAGTGCAAGCTCCAGGAGGCCAAGCAGAAGGAGACCGACCCCGCGGCCGCGATGGGCTGCGACCAGATGGTGCCGCCGCGCTGGGAGGACTGGATCAAACCGGAGACCGTGTTCTCCGAGGCCATGCCGTCGTACCTGCTCGGGGGGACGTACCTGCTGTTGTTCATCGCGTTCCTGCTCGGCGCGGGGTTCATCGGCGCCGAGTACAGCAGCGGCGCGCTCGGGAGCTGGCTGACGTTCGAGCCGCGGCGGCTGCGGGTCTACGCCAGCAAACTGTCGGCGGCGTTTGCCGGTCTGGTGCCGATGGCGATCGGGTTTGTCGCGCTGCTGATCGCCGGGGGCTGGATCATCATCGACCGGAACGGCTCGACCGCGGGAATGACGGGAGAGCGCTGGGGCGATTTCGCTGAGATCGGTCTGCGGGTCACCCTGCTGACGGCGGTCGCGGCGATGCTGGGCGTGGTGATCGGCGGTCTGTTCCGGCACACGGCGGCCGCGCTGGGGCTCGCGATGGCCTACCTGGTGATCGTCGAAGGCATGCTCATGGGCCTGGTCGGCAACCAACAGCCTTGGCTGCTCCGCCTCAACTTCGACAGCTGGATCAAGCACGGTACGACGTATTACGTGGAGAACTGCCGCCAGGTCGACGGCTATTTCAACTGCGAGTCTCTCGAGAAGCAGCTCTCCTTCGGGCATAGCGCTGTCTATCTGGCAGTCCTGACCGTGGTCGTCGTGGTGCTCGGCGCCGTGGTGTTCCGCCGCCGCGACGTCACCTAACCCCGGAACCTAAGCCCGGATGCACTTCGGCCCCGGTTCGCTTGCGGGAGCCGGGGCCGAAGGTACGTCGTACGCCTTGGTTATCAGGCGATGAGGCGGTCCTCGGAGGAGGTGGCGAAGAGGTGCAGCTTCTCCGGGTGGGCCGCCAGGTGCACGATCGAGCCCTTCTCGACGGCCATCCGGGCGCCGATCTTGGCCACGATCTGCTGGTGCTCGTTGTTGTGCTCGGCGGTGCCGTAGAGGAACGCGTCCGCGCCGAGCTCCTCGATCACGGCGACCTTCACCGGGAGACCCTCGTCGGCGACGACGAACGCCTCCGGCCGGACACCCAGCCAGACGTCCTTGTCGCTACCGGCCTTGGACAGGATGTCCCGCGCGACCGGAACGGTGTAGTCGCCCACCTTGGCGCCGCCCTCGGTGATGTCCGCCTTGAGCAGGTTCATCGCGGGGGAGCCGATGAAGCCGGCCACGAACAGGTTCTTCGGGTTGTCGTACAGGTTCAGCGGGGTGTCGACCTGCTGGAGCAGACCGTCCTTCAGCACCGCGACCCGGTCGCCCATCGTCATGGCCTCGACCTGGTCGTGGGTGACGTAGACGGTGGTGACGCCGAGGCGCTGCTGCAGCTCGGCGATCTGGGTGCGGGTCTGGACCCGGAGCTTGGCGTCAAGGTTCGACAGCGGCTCGTCCATCAGGAAGACCTGCGGGTTACGCACGATGGCGCGGCCCATCGCGACGCGCTGACGCTGACCACCGGACAGGGCCTTCGGCTTGCGGTCGAGGTACTCCTCGAGGCCGAGCAGCTTGGCCGCCTCCTGGACGCGCTTGGCGCGCTCTTCCTTGGCGATGCCCTGCATCTTCAGCGCGAAGCCCATGTTGTCGGCGACCGACATGTGCGGGTAGAGCGCGTAGTTCTGGAAGACCATCGCGATATCGCGGTCTTTCGGCGGACGGTGCGTGACGTCGCGGTCGCCGATGTAGATGGAGCCCTCGTTGACCTCTTCGAGGCCGGCCAGCATGCGCAGCGAGGTGGACTTACCACAACCGGACGGCCCGACCAGCACCATGAACTCGCCGTCCTCGATCTCGAGGTTGAGCTTGTCCACAGCGGGCTTTTCGGAGCCGGGGTAAACCCGGGTGGCTGCCTTGAACGAGACAGTAGCCATGACGAAACCTTCCTTCACCGGCAGGAACGTGCCGGACGATCCGAGTAAAGGCCCCCGGGTGGGGGTGCGCCCATCCTGACCGCCCGGGGCCGATCAGACAAGCGGTACGGCGTGTGAGATATCCGGACTGTTCACCTGTCTGACCGATAACGGCCAATCCTGGGACGCGCGCGGCTGCAAGATCTTGCACGTTCTTGCTGCAAATTCAGCGTCTGATGGTTAGAGTTCGCGCGTGAGCAGAGCAAGATTGGCCGATATCGCGGTCAAGGCGGGGGTCAGCGAAGCAACCGTGTCCCGGGTGCTGAACGGGAAGCCCGGCGTCTCCGAGGACACCCGTCAGGCAGTACTGACCGCACTGGACGTGCTCGGTTTCGAGCGGCCGTCCCGATTGCGGCGCCGTTCGGCCGGTCTGGTCGGGCTGGTGATGCCCGAGCTGATCAACCCGATCTTCCCGGCGTTCGCGCAAGTGATCGAGTCGACGCTCTCGCAGCGCGGCTACACCCCGGTGCTCTGCACGCAGTCGCCCACGGGTGCCAGCGAGGACGAGTACGTCGAGATGCTGCTCGAGCGCGGCGTCTCCGGCATCATCTTCGTCTCGGGTCTGCACGCCGACACCGGCGCCGACCACACCCGCTACCAGGCCCTGGTCGAACGCAATCTGCCCGTCGTCTTCCTGAACGGCTACCTGCCCGGCGTCGACGCGCCCTTCATCTCCTCTGACGAGTTCGCCGCGATGGAACTGGCCGTCAGCCATCTCGTTGCCCTCGGCCACCGACGGATCGGGTTCGCCTCCGGCGCTGAGCGATTCCTGGTCGTACAGCGCAAACTCGCCGGCTACCGCACCACCATGAAGGCACAGCTCGGTCTGTCCGACGCGGACGTGGACGAGTTGGTGGAGCTCAGCATGTTCGGCGTCGAAGGTGGCGCGGCCGCCGCGCAACCCTTGTTGGACAAGGGCGTGAGCGCGGTAGTCTGCGGCTCCGACATGATGGCGCTCGGGGTCATCCGCGCGGCCCGCCAGCGCGGTCTCTCGGTACCGGGCGATCTCTCGGTGGTCGGCTACGACGAC
This sequence comes from Kribbella sp. NBC_01245, assembly GCF_036226525.1. Lineage (NCBI taxonomy): Bacteria > Bacillati > Actinomycetota > Actinomycetes > Propionibacteriales > Kribbellaceae > Kribbella > Kribbella sp. NBC_01245. The sequence goes on along the minus strand of NZ_CP108487.1, from coordinate 4,560,453 downwards.
GCTCCGATGATGGAGTTCACCGACCCGCCGCTCACCACGGTCCGCCAACCCGTCAACGCCATCGGCCTGGCCGCCGTACAGGCCCTGATCGAGGAAATCCGCGGCCACGCCACCCCCCACACCGAATTCCTCTTCCGCCCAGAACTCGTAGTCCGCGGCTCCACCGGCCCCTCCCACTAGTCCGACGCAGCCGCAGGTCTTTGCATTCATTCGTCGGAATCCGCCCTCGCCCGCCGCTGACCTGTACCGGTCCGCGATGGCTGAGAGGGCGGATTCCGACGAATGAATGCAAAACACCACCGACAGCGCGGAGCCCGGAGCCGCTCCCCCGAGGGGCGGTTCCGGGCTCCGGTTGAGGGGCGAGGAAAGTCAGCGGACGGTCTTGAAGGTGCCGCCGGTGGTGGTCAGGCCGTTGGCCCAGAGCTGCTCGACCTTGGACCGCTCGGCGGCATCCGGGTTCGGGTTGGTGCAGGAGGTGCCGGGGCCGCCGCCGGACATCAGTTCGCTGCACGGGCCCGAGTAGTGGTCGGGCAGGCCGAGAACGTGGCCGGTTTCGTGTGCGGTGACGCGGAGGGAGTCGTACTCCTGGTTCTGCGCGTAGTCCAGGAAGATGTAGCCGCTGCCGTGACCGTTGGTGGACGCGTACGAGCCGCGCGGGTCGTTGCCCTCGCGGTAGTTGAAGTCGTAGTCGCTGCCTTCGACCAGCGTCACGTTGTCGACCGCGTTGTTCCAGATCTGCGTGCTCTGGGCGATCTCCGACGCGAAGGTCGGCGCCGCGGCCGCGCTGTAGGTGACGGTGACGGCCGCGGAACTGCCGCCCTTCTTGGCCTGCTTGGCGCGGGCCGACTTCATCACGGCGTCGTAGAAGGCCTTGGTGTTCGCCTCGTCCGCAGGCGATCCGGCGTACGACGAGACGAACGTGGCGGCGTCCGTGGTGGTGGGTGCCTGTGCCGTCGGGGCGGCGGCGAAGGCGGGAACGGCCAGGGCGGCCGTGGCGATTCCGGCGATCGCGGACAGAATCCGGCGTCGGGACATGGAAGCCTCACTCCCTGTTCAGTGGCGGATTGCGATCAGCGGGTCACTCATCGCAACTGAGCAGGGATGTTGCCAACCTGGAAGGAATTCCACATCAGATCGGGAAAAAGGCAGGGGTTAACCCTCGTGCGGCTGGGCGGTCGCTATGCCCTTCATAGCTCGCTGGGTATGCCCACGTTCAGAATGCGGGCGCCCGGTCCACGCTCGGCCAGCCGGTCGTTCTTGTTGTAGAGGTTGCAGCGTTGCAGGCTCAGGCAGCCGCAGCCGATACAGCCGTCGAGGTCGTCCCGCAGCCGCTCGAGCTCGGAGATGCGCTCGTCGAGCCGGCTCCGCCAGGATTTCGACAGCCGGGACCAGTCGGTCCGGGTCGGCGTCCGGTCGTCGGGCAGCGAGTCGAGCGCGGCCTTGATCTCCGAAAGGGCCAGGCCGACGCGTTGGGCCGCCTGGACGAACGCGACCCGGCGCAAGGTGCTGCGCAGGTACTGCCGCTGGTTCCCGGCGGTGCGCCGCGAGGTGATCAGGCCCTGGTCCTCGTAGAACCGCAAGGCCGATGAGGCGACCCCGGCCCGGCGGGCGATCTCGCCGATAGAAAGCCAATGGTCCTTGCTCAGTGTGGTTTCCTCGGCCATGTCCCTCACTCTAGGCCGCGGATCCACATAGTTAAAGTTAACTTGATGTACGTCGTCTCGGGCGCGGGCGGGTTGTTCGGGCGGCGTGCGGGTGTGGGCGGGGTCACGGGGATGGTTTCGGAGAGTGGTCAGGGTGACGCTGCGGATCGGGTAGACTGATCACCGTCGGTTGCGCGAGTCGCGTCACCAAAAGCATTTCCCAGGCGCTCCGACCCATCGGTTCAGCATCCGCTGAAGACCCCCGATGACATGGGTGCAACGCGAAGCACCCGCAGGTCGATGCCAATCTCCTGCCCTGTGTCCTCCCTGGCCAGATTTCTGGTCAGGTGCTGACGTGCGCGGGCTGCGAACATGGCATTGAGCCGTGTGTTCGAGAGAGAGATTGCGTGTCCCAGCAGGACCAGCGTTACATCCCGGCCGATGGCGATTCAGCGGCCGATCGTAATAAGAAACCCCGTCACAAGAAGTTCCAGAACCAGTCGTACGGCGAGCGGATGGCCGCCGGCGCAGACTTCACTGCGCCCGCTGAGCGTTCCGCTCCGGCGGCGCGGCCCGCCACGAACGATCGTCAGGAGCGTTCGACCGATCGCCCCGCGCGCTCGTACGACCGTCCCGCCTCGTCTGACCGCGGCAACGACCGTGGCAATGACCGTGGCAATGACCGTCCGGCGTACGACCGTGGCGATCGCAATGACCGTCCGGCGCGTTCGTACGATCGCAATGATCGTCCGGCGTCCTCGGACCGTGGCAATGACCGTCCGGCGCGTTCGTTCGACCGCAACGATCGCCCCGCGCGTTCGTTCGACCGTAACGACCGTCCGGCCTCGTCGGACCGTGGCAACGACCGCCCCGCGCGTTCGTACGACCGCAACGACCGTCCGGCGTCCTCGGACCGTGGCAACGACCGTCCGGCGCGTTCGTTCGACCGCAACGACCGCCCCGCGCGTTCGTACGATCGCAACGACCGTCCGGCCTCGTCGGACCGTGGCAACGACCGCCCCGCGCGTTCGTTCGACCGGAACGACCGGAATGACCGCCCGCAGCGTTCGTTCGACCGCAACCAGGGTTCGTCGTACCGTGGCTCGGTTGACCGCGAGGACCGTGGCGGCAGCTACGCCCGGGCCGACCGGGACGAGCGCCCGGTGCGTACCGACGTGGTCGAGGACCTCGGCACGGTGGACCCGGACAACAAGTTCGCCGAGCTCGGCCTCGCGCCGCGCCTGGTGCAGCGCCTCGCCAAGGAAGGCATCACCGCGCCGTTCCCGATCCAGGCCGCGACCATTCCGGACGCGCTCGCGGGTAAGGACGTGCTCGGCCGGGGTCAGACCGGTTCCGGTAAGACCCTCGGATTCGGCCTGCCGACGCTGATGCGTCTGGCCGGCGGTCACACCGAGACGCGGCGCCCGCGCGCCGTCATCCTGGTGCCGACCCGTGAGCTCGCCATGCAGGTGCACGACGCGCTCGAGCCGCTCGCCCACGTGATGAACGTGTCGGTGAAGCTGATCGCGGGCGGACTGCCCTACCCGAAGCAGATCGACGCGCTCCGTCGTGGTGTCGACCTGCTGATCGCCACCCCCGGCCGGCTGATCGACCTGTGTGAGCAGGGCGCTGCCGACCTCGGTGCGGTCGAGGTGATGGTGCTGGACGAGGCCGACCACATGTGCGACATGGGCTTCATGCCGGCCGTCACCACGCTGCTCGACATGACGCCGACCACCGGTCAGCGGTTGCTGTTCTCGGCGACGCTGGACAACGACGTCGACAAGATCGTGCGCAACTACCTGAAGGACCCGGTCACGCACCAGACCGACTCCGCTCAGGCCGCGGTGACCACGATGGAGCACCACCTGCTGGTGATCGAGCCCGGTCACAAGCAGTCGCTGACGGCCGAGCTGGCCAGCCGCGACGGCAAGACCATCGTCTTCGTTCGCACCAAGCTGGGCGCCGACCGCGTCGCCACCCAGCTCCGCGACCGGGGCGTGATGGCCGCCGCGCTGCACGGCGGTCTGACCCAGGGCGCGCGTAACCGCACCCTGGACCAGTTCAAGGACGGCTCCGTGCCGGTCCTCGTCGCCACGGACGTCGCGGCTCGCGGCATCCACGTCGACGACGTCGGTCTGATCGTTCAGGCCGACCCGGCCGCGGACCACAAGGACTACCTGCACCGTGCCGGTCGTACGGCGCGTGCCGGTGGCAAGGGTTCGGTCGTCACGCTCGTGCTCCCGCACCAGCGTCGCGGCATGATGCGTCTGGCCGAGTCGGCCGGCGTCGAGACCGAGCCGGTCCGCGCCCGTCCGGGTGACGGCCTCGTGACCGAGCTGACCGGTGGCGCCAAGCCGTCGGGCTACCCGGTCAAACTGCCCGAGCCCAAGTCGGCCAAGCGTGGTCCCGGTGGCGGCTTCAAGGGTGGCAAGCGCTTCGGCGGCGGCAACCGGTTCGACGACCGCCGAGGTGGCGGCCGCGGCCCGGGCCGTTCCAGCGGCCCCCGCCGCGAGTCCAACCGCGCCTCGTACTAACCAGCACCAACCGAAAGCTCCGGTGGATCCCCATCCACCGGGGCTTTCCCCTTTCTATCGATCGGTACGACGCGCGGTCACGTAGGTGGCGACAGCCTGCACGTCGCGGAAGCCCGCCTGTTCAAGCAGTGCGGTGATCTCGGGGATCGAGATGACGCGTCGTTCCATCACATCGTCGTCCTGGCTGCCGTCGTCGTGCCGCCACGTCCGCCAGGTGGTGACGATCCGTCTGTCCGCATCCCACTCAGACCGCGTTTCGACCTCTGCCGCCGGATCCGCCAACCGCGTCGATCGGCGAGCGCCGTCCGCGTTCGGCTCCGTGAGGGTGAGAATGACGAGCCGCGTCCGCGGGTGGCTATGGACGGCGATGTACGACGCCGTCGTCGGCAGTCAGTCGGTCATAGAGGTCCGGCCGTCGGTAACTGAGGTTGGTCTGCGACAAATCGGCAGCACGAGTCATTGGGGCCTTCGGTGCCAGGTGTGGTGGGTGGCGTACAGGGTGGCGGCGGCTAGGGGGAGTTCGATTAGGGCGGCCATGGCTAGGGCGGCTAGGTGTTCGCGGCCGGTGGTTGTGGTGGTGTCGACGTAGGCGTCTATCAGTAGGAGGGCGGCGGTGGGTAGCGCGAAGACGGCCAGGCGGGGGTTGTGCTGGCGGTAGAGGAGGCCGGTGAGGATGAGGCCGGCGGCTTCGAGGGCGTCGAGCAGGACCCAGAAGTAGGACCAGGAGACGCCGTCGGTTGCTGAGGGCAACTGGATGGCGAGGAAGGTCAGCCAGGGGAGTTCGATCAGTCCGGCGGCGAGTAGTAAGTAGGGGAAGAGGCGCCGAGCGCGGGATAGGCGCGGTCTCAGCGCCGGCGGTTCCTTGCCCGTGGCCCCTTTGAGCACCTGACCAGCGTACCCAGCCTGGGCGAGGCGGACCGCCAGGTCCACGCGGCGATCGATTTCGCCCAGGCTCGCCCCGTTTGGATCACCGTGTGGTGCTGGCGATCCGCTCGCCCTCTTGGTCATTAGGGCCCGATGATGCGCGACACGCCTCGTCACAAGGGCCCGATGAACGGGGAGGTTAGTGCGCGGCGGCGGGGGTGGGGGCGGCGAGGGTGATGAGTTGGGTGGTGAAGGCGTCGAGAGTGGCCTTGGCGGCGGGTGTGTCGCGGTCTACCAGCCAGCCGAGGGTTACGCCGTCGGTTACGGCTAGGGTCATGCGGGCCAGGAGGTCGACCGGGGCGGCGAAGGTGATGTCGGCCGCGGAGGCGATTTCGGCCAGGATCTGGGTGATGCCGGCCAACTGGCGGTCGCGTTGTTCGCGGGCGAGCGGCTCGGTCTCGGCGTTTCGGAGCGCCCAGCTGGTCAGCTCGTACGTCAGCAACTGCGCGTCGGGCGTCTCCTCGACCAATCCCCAGAACCCGCGGAACGCGTTGCGCACACTCGTCGGTACGTCGCAGCCGGGCGCGATCGCGCGCTGGGCGGCCACGACCTGGGCGTCGGAGATGACCCGGATCGCCTCGTGCAGCAACTCCTCCTTCGAGCGGAAGCAGTAGTGCACGATGCCGACCGAGATGCCGGCCTCCTCGGCGATCCGCCGGGTGGTGGTGGCGGCCAGACCTTCGCGCGTCGCGACCCGGATCGCCGCCTGGATCAGGTCGGCGCGGCGCTCGGTGGCGGGGACTCGGGCCATGGCCCCACGGTAGTCGGGATCCTGAATTGGTCAACCGTCCAAGTCAACTGACCTGGACTATTGACCGAATCGAGGCGGTCGGTCATTGTCAATCGGGACGTCCCTGCATCGTCATCCCGAGCCCGCCGAGCTTTGAGGGAGGACCCGTGACGCGACCGCGCCGCTCCGCAGCCCGCACCACCTCACGCCGTACCCGTTTGATCGCCATCACCGCGGCCGCCGCCGTCGTCATCGCGGGCCTCGCCGCCCCGAAAACGGCGCCAACCGCACAGGCCGCGCCAACCACGCCGACAGCCGCGCAGGCAGCACAGCTAGCAGCAGCGCCGCCGGACTATTGCGTGGGGCAGTGCGCGGATATCCTCCCGCCCGGGCAGAACGGCAACGCCACCTTCGCGGAACTCCTTGCCTTCAAGGCATTCGGCACCCGGCCGGCCCACTTCAGCGATACCAAGAAGGCGTACGAGGATCTGGTCTGGAACTACCAGGGCATCACCGACGACGGCCTCAATCCGTATTTCGACGACCAGGGCTTTGGCGTCGCCCCGGCCGACGTGGCGAGTACGTACCAGCCGCGCGCGGACGTCACGATCGTGCGGGACAAGTCGCGCGGCATCCCGCACATCACCGGTACGACGCGCGAAGGCACGATGTTCGGTGCGGGTTATGCCGGGGCGAACGATCGCCTCTTCGTGATGGATGTCTTCCGCCATCTCGGTCGCGGCCAGCTGACGCCGTTCGCCGGTGGGGCGCAGGCCAACCGTGAGTTCGAGCAGCAGTTCTGGAGTACGGCGCCCTATACCGAGGCGGAGTTGCAGGCGCAGTTCGACTCGGCCGACGAGCTGTACGGCGCGGACGGCGTCAAGATGCAGCGGGATATCCAGGCCTGGGTCGACGGGGTCAACCACTACATCAACACGGTCGGCATCGCGTATCCCGGCGAGTACGTCGCCCTCGGCCTGCCGACGCCGCGGCCGTGGAAGGTCACGGACGTGGTGGCGACGGCCGCCGTGGTGGCGGGCATCTTCGGCGGTGGCGGCGGTGGTGAGATGGCGTCGGCGCTCGCGTTGATCGAGGCGCGGGCGCGGTACGGCGTCACGCAGGGCACCAAGGTGTGGGAGGCCTTCCGTTCGCAGAACGACGTCGAGGCCAACACCACCGTGCACAACGGCGCCACCTTCCCGTACGGCGTGACCGAGGCGAATCCGGCCGGCCGCGCGCTGCCGGATCGCGGGTCCGTCACGAAGGAACCGCTGGTGGTCGATCAGACCGCTTTTGCTGGAAAAGCGCCGAAGGTTGCCAAGGGCAACGAGAAGCTGAAGGGCATTCTCAAGGACGGCGTCTTCCCCAAGGGCTTCGGCTCCAAGGGCATGTCGAACGCGTTGCTCGTCTCGGGCGCGCACACGCAAAGCGGCAACCCGATCGCGGTCTACGGCCCGCAAACCGGGTACTTCGCCCCGCAACTCTGGGTCCGCCAGGAGCTCCAAGGCCCGGGCATCAGCTCACGCGGCGTGGCCTTCGCCGGGCTCAACTTCTACACGTTGATCGGGCGCGGGCAGGACTACTCGTGGAGTGCCACGTCGGCCGGCCAGGACATCACCGACACGTACGCCGTGCCGTTGTGCGAGCCGGGCGGTGGTACGCCGACCAAGGCCTCAACGCATTACGTATTCCGTGGGTCGTGCCTGCCGATCGAGCGGCTCGAGCGGCACAACGAGTGGTACTCCAGCCTCGGTTCGCCCGAGCCCGCCGGGTCGTACACGCTGGTCGCGAACCGGACCAAGCTCGGCCTGATCACGCATCGCGGGACCGTTGGCGGTAAGCCCGTCGCCTTCACGAAGAACCGGTCGACGTACGGCAACGAGTCCGGATCGGCGCTCGGGTTCATGCTCTTCAACGACCCGAATGCGGTGAAGTCGGCGCAGGACTTCCAGCGTGCCGCGGGCAAGGTCGGCTATGCGTTCAACTGGTTCTACACCGACAAGACCGACATCGCGTACTACAACTCCGGCGACAACCCGGTCCGCCCGGCCGGCGCTGATCCGAACCTGCCGACGTGGGGCTTGCCGGCCTACGAGTGGCTCGGGTGGAACCCCGCGACCAACCGCGCGACGTACACGCCACCCGCGCAGCATCCGCAGGTGGTGAACCAGGACTTCCTCACCAGCTGGAACAACAAACAAGCGCCTGGCTTCTCCGCGTCGGACGGCAACTTCAGCTATGGCGCCGTGCATCGCAGCCAGCCGCTCGATACCAGGATCAAGGCCGTTCTCGGTGCCGGGCAGAAGTTCACCCGGGGCCGGCTGGTCGAGGCGATGGAGGACGCGGCGACGGTCGACCTTCGCGCCGAGCAAGTGCTGCCGTACCTCCTGCGGGTCCTCCGCAGTGGCTCGACCGATCCGGCCGTGGCTGACGCGATCGCGAAACTCGAAGCCTGGAAGGCGTCGGGGAGTTTGCGAAAGACCAGTGGCCCAGGGGCGGTCTACTCGCACAGTGACGCTATCCGGATTCTCGACGCGTGGTGGCCGTTGCTGGTGGCAACACAGTTCAAGGCTCTGGGGCCTGAGTTGTACGGCGCGTTGGTGTCGACGATCAAGGTCGACGAGCGGGCGAACCACCAGGGTTCGGCGTACCAGAGTGGTTGGTGGGGATTCGTTCAGCGTGATCTTCGTAAGGTCCTCGGTGATCCGGTCAAGACGCCTCAGCCGGTGACGTATTGCGGTGGCGGCGATCTGACCCAATGCCGGACATCGCTGGCCGAGTCGTTGCTGGCGGCGACAAAGGTGCCTGCGGCAACGGTCTATCCCGCATCGGGCGATTGTGCCGCGGGCGACCAGTATTGCGCCGACTCGATCGTGCACCAGCCGATGGGCGGCATCACCCAGGACCGCACGCATTGGGTCAACCGGCCGACGTACCAGCAGGTGATCGAATTCCCCGCGCGACGTGGGGATGACGTGAGCAACCGGGCCCTCGGGAAGACGGCGACCGCGAGCAGCCACGAGACCGGCTGGTACAACTCGCCGCCGGCCAACGCGACGGACGGGAATCCCGGGACGCGTTGGGCCAGCAACTGGTCCGATCCGCAGTGGCTGAAGGTCGATCTCGGTGCGGAGCAGAGCGTTGCCCGGGTGGTGCTGCGGTGGGAGGCGGCGTACGCCAAGGGGTATCGGATCGAGGTGTCGAGTGACGGTACGACTTGGCGCCAGGTCTACGCGACGGCTGCCGGGAATGGCGGCGAGGATGTCGCGCGCTTCCCCGCGACGGCCGCGCGGTATGTGCGCATGACCGGGACGCAGCGCGCGACGTCGTACGGGTATTCGGTGTATGAGCTGGAGGTGTATAGGCATTGACCTCTTGCGAATACGAAGATGACAGCTATGACTCAGCCTCAGTATCCGAACCAGCCGTATCCGCAGTCGAGTGGGGCGCCCTATATCGGGCTGCCCGGGTCGCCGTACCCGGTGCTGGTCTCGACGATGGACGACCTGCCCGGTTTCCATATCGAGCGGGTCTTCGGCGAGGTGATCGGCCTGACCGTGCGCAGTCTCGTCAATGGCCTGAACTTCAGCGCGGGCTTCCGGGCGATGGGCGGAGGCGAGCAGCCGGAGTACACCCAGATGCTGGCCGAAACCCGGCACGTGGCGGTGATGCGGATGTGCATCATGGCCCAGCAGATGGGCGGGAACGCGGTCCTGGCGATGCGTTTCGACTGCAACGAGGTCGGCGAGGCGATGAGCGAAGTGGTGGCCTATGGCACCGCGGTGCTCGCTCGCCCGATCGACATACCGAATGAGGACAGACTTCCCGACTAGAGTGAGGACACCAATGGCGGTTGATCAACCGACGGGATTCGGGCCGGACTTCCTTTGGGGAGTGTCGACCTCGGCGTACCAGATCGAGGGCGCGGTCAAGGAAGGCGGCCGCGGTCCCTCGACCTGGGACACGTTCTGCGCCGAACCGGGCCGGATCCTGAACGGCGATACCGGCGCGATCGCGTGCGACCACTACCACCGGTACGCCGAGGACGTCGCGCTGATGAAGGACCTCGGCGTCGGCGCCTACCGGTTCTCGTTCGCGTGGCCGCGGATCCAGCCGACCGGCAAGGGTCCGGCCAACGCGGAGGGGCTCGCGTTCTACGACCGGTTGATCGACGAACTCCTTGCCCAGGGCATCAAACCAGTGCCGACGCTCTACCACTGGGACACGCCGCAGGCGCTCGAGGACGAAGGCGGCTGGCTCAACCGGGATATCACCGACCGGTTTGCCGAGTACGCGTCGATCTTGGCCGAGCGGTTCTCCGACCGGGTGACGCAGTGGATCACGCTGAACGAGCCGGTGGTGCTGACGCTGTTCGCGTACGGCGTGGGAGCGCATGCCCCGGGCAAGCAATTGCTGTTCGACTCGTTGCCGGTGGCTCATCACCAGTTGCTTGCCCACGGCAAGGCTGTGCAGGCGTTGCGGGCGGGTGGCGCGAGCAATATCGGCATCGCGAACAACCACGCTCCGACTTGGCCGGCGAGTGACTCGGCGGAGGACCAAGGCGCTGCTGCGGTCTACGACACGTTGTACAACTGGCTTTTCGCGGATCCGATTCTGCTCGGGCGTTATCCGAATGAGGAGCTGGCCGCGGCGATGCCCGGGCCGGTGGCCGAGGATCTGGCCGTGATCGGGACGCCGATCGACTGGTACGGCATCAACCACTACTCACCGGTGCGGATCGGCGCTCCGACCGGGCAGGCGGACGTCGGTGCCACGGACGGGATCGAGTTGCCCGCGGGACTGCCGTTCGAGCCGCGTGAGGTCGAGGGATACCCGCAGACGGACTTCGGTTGGCCAGTCGTGCCCGATGCGTTCGGGGAGTTGCTGCGAGGGATCCAGCAGCGGTACGGCGATCGGTTGCCGCCGATCTACATCACCGAGAACGGGTGCGCGATCAACGACGAGCCGGATTCCGCCGGCGTGGTGGCGGATCAGCGCCGGATCGACTTCCTGGACGGGTATCTGCGTTCGCTCGCCGAGGTTGTTGCCGAGGGCATCGACGTACGTGGCTACTTCCAGTGGTCGTTGATGGACAACTTCGAATGGGCGGCGGGGTATTCGCAGCGGTTCGGGCTGGTGCACGTCGACTTCGAGACGCTCGCCCGCACGCCCAAGGCGTCGTACCACTGGTATCGCCAATTGATTGCCGGGTAAGTGCGTACCGAGGTGGCGCTCGCGGAGCCGACGGTTCCGGTCGGGCGCGGTTGGACCACAGCCGTCGTACTGGCGAACGTTGGCGTCTTCGCGGCCTGGCTCGGCCCGATCCAAGTGTTGCTCGCCAAGCAGTCCGAGGCGGTTGCGCCTGGCAACAAAGAGGCCGTCTTCGGATTGGTCACGGGTATCGGCGCTGCGGTGTCGTTGGCAGCGAACCCCTTGTTTGGCGCGCTTTCGGATCGGACGGCGTCTCGGTTTGGTAGGCGGGTGCCGTGGGTTTTGGGTGGGGCGATTGGCGGCGCGGTCGGTTTGCTGGTGCTGGCTGGAGCCGGGCGAGTGGCGTGGATGCTGCTCGGTTGGTGCCTGGTGCAACTGTTCTGCAATGCGTTGCTCGCGGCAATCACCGCGGCCGTGCCGGATCGGGTGCCGCGGCTGCAGCGAGGCGTTGTCGGTGGTTGGGTAGCACTGGCACAAACCCTCGGCGCTCTCGTCGGCGTTGGGCTCGCGACCGCGATGGGTGGCATCACCGCCGGGTACATCGCGTGCGCGGTCTTCCTGGTCCTGTCGGTCGTGCCGTACCTGCTGGCGAGTTCGGATCAGCAGCTAGTCGGCGACCGACCGACCTTTGCGCTAAAGGCCTTTTGGATCAGCCCCACCAGGCATTCCGACTTCGGGTGGGCCTGGCTGACGCGGTTCTTGATGAACTTGGGCAACGGGTTGGGCACGCTCTACCTGTTCTTCTACCTGCAGGATGCCGTGCGGTACGCGGATCCCGACACCGGGGTGCTGATCCTTACTGCCGTCTACAGCTTGTGTGTGGTGTTGACCGCGGTGGTGTCGGGCGTTTGGTCGGACCGATTGGCCAGGCGGAAGATCTTCGTCACAGGGTCCGGTGTGGTGATGGCGTTCGCCGCGCTGGTTCTTGCGGTTTGGCCGACCTGGCCGGGCGCGCTGACTGGCGCGGTGATTCTCGGCGCGGGTTTCGGGGTGTACCTGTCGGTCGACTTCGCGCTGCTGACCGAGGTGCTGCCGAGCGCCCGCGATCGCGCGAAGGACCTCGGCGTCGTCAACATCGCGAACTCCCTGCCACAAGTGATCGCCCCGGCCATCGCTGCGCCCGTCGTGGCGACGCTCGGCGGTTATCCCGTGCTCTACGGTCTGGCGGCGGCCGTCACGCTCCTCGGCGCCGTACTCGTGGGCAAGATCAAGTCCGTTTCGTAGGGTGTGGGCATGCCGCTCTTTGAGTTCGAAGGTGTCAGCCCGACCGTTCATCCCGAGGCCTGGGTCGCGCCGACCGCCGCGCTGATCGGTGACGTGACCGTCGAGAAGGGCGCGTCGATCTGGTACGGCGCGGTGCTGCGGGCCGACCATGGCCGGATCATCGTGCGCGAAGGCGCGAACATCCAGGACAACTCCGTCCTGCACACCGCCTTCGGGCACACCTGCGAGATCGGCCGCCTGGCGACGGTCGGCCACCTCTGCGTCGTCCACGACTGCACGGTCGGCGAGCAGGCGCTGATCGGCAATGGCGCGATCGTGCTCGACGGCGCGCAGATCGGCGAACGCGCCTTCGTCGCCGCCGGCGCCATGGTCACCCCCGGCACCGTCGTGCCGCCCGAGACCATCGCGATGGGCAGCCCGGCCAAGAAGTTCGTTCCACTCGAGGGCAACGCCAAACTGTTCGTCGACCACAACCCAACCGTCTACCGAGACCTGGCCGACCGCCACGCTGCCTCCATCCGCGAAGTGCCTCACGCTTCCGACACCCCGTGACTCACGTCATCATCACCGGCGGTTCGAGCGGGATCGGCCTTGCCGTCGCCCGCCAGTACGTCGCCCGAGGCGCCCGCGTCTCCCTCATAGCCCGCGGCCAAGACCGCCTAACCGCGGCAGCGTCTGACTTCGGGCCCGACGTGTTGACCGAGGCCGTCGATGTTGCCGACGGGCCCGCGTTGGTCGCGGCCATCGGTCGACTCGTCGCGACCGCGGGGGAATGCGACGTACTCGTCACAGCCGCCGGCCTAGCCCGCCCAGGGCACTTCCTAGAGCTCGACGACGACGTATTCCGAACCATGATGGAAGTCGACTACTTCGGTACCCTCACGGCGATCCGAGCAGTAGCACCGGCGATGGTCGCCCGTGGCAACGGTTCGATCGTCTCGATCTGCTCGGGTACGGCGCTGCTCGGCTTTTACGGATACACCGCCTACGCCCCGGCCAAGTTCGCGGTCCGCGGCCTGATGGAAGCCCTCCGAAGCGAACTGACCCCAGCCGGCATCCACGTCGCCTGCGTCTACCCACCAGACGTCGACACCCCTCAACTGGCAGACGAGAACCAATACAAACCAGCGGAAACCTTCGCCATCAGCGGCTCAGTCAAACCCATCCCCGCCGACCAGGTCGCCACCGCCGTAATGCGCGCCATCGACCACCGCCGCTTCGCCGTCTACCCCGACCGCTCCATTGCCCTCCTCGCCGCCCTAGCCCCCCTCTTCGCCCCGTTAGTCCGCGCCTACACCGACCACAAAGTCCGCCACACCCGCCACACCCGCCACACCCGCCACTAACCGCTCATCGGCGCTTGTGACGCGGCGTGTCGCGCATCATCGGTCCCTTGTGGCCACGCGCGGACGCCTTCAAGGCGAGCCACCAACCCACCTTGCATTCATCGGTCCCAAACCGCCCTCCACCACCGCTTGGCAGTACAGGTAAGCAGACAGGAGAGGGCGGTTTGGGACCGATGAATGCAAGGTGCCGATGGCTAGTCATCCCCGTGGTCACAAGGGTCCGATGAACGGTTTTGAAGGTTTTCTGGAAAGTGCTCAGTTGGTGAGCACTTTGGGCGAGAGGATGGTGTCAACAGCTGATCGAGAGAAGGAAGCAGACCATGTTGCGAGGGTTCACCACCATCAACTACTTCGCCGATGACGTTCTGGCGGCCGCGAACTGGTACCAAGAGGTGCTCGGGGTTGAGCCTTACTTCCGGACGGACGTGGGCGGGCAGCCGGCATACATGGAGTTCCGGATCGGCGACTACCAGCACGAGCTCGGGATCCTGGACAGCCGGTACCACCCGGGCGGCCCGGTTGACGCCGAGAGCGCCGGCAAGGGTGTCGCGATGTACTGGGCGGTCGATGATGTCGAGGCGAGCTTCCAGCGACTGCTGGAACTCGGTGCGACCGAGCACGCCAAGCCGACCGAGCACGGCCCGGGTTTCGTCACCGCTTCGGTGGTCGACCCGTTCGGCAACGTGCTCGGTGTGATGTACAACCAGCACTACCTCGACGTGCTGCAGACCCGAACGGCCAAGTGACATGGAGACCTTCACCGCGGCGACCACCACCGAGTGGCGCGACTGGCTGGCCGCGCATTGCCAGCCAGGTGAAGAGGTCAAAGAGGTGTGGCTGGTGATCTACCACAAGGACAGCGGTACGCCGAGCGTGCGGTATCACGAGGCGATCGAGCACGCGTTGTGCTTTGGCTGGATCGACAGCCATGCCCGCAGCAACGATGCCGATAGCTCGATGCTCCGGTTCACCCCACGCAATCCCCGCAGCACCTGGAGCGCGGTCAACCGTGAACGCGCCGCCAGGATGATCGAGCAAGGTCTGATGACCCCGCCCGGTCAGGCGATGATCGACCTGGCGAAGGCCAAGGGAACTTGGGAGGTCCGGGCCGACGAGAGCATCGCCGCGCTGCAGGAACCATTCCAGAGCAATCCGGTTGCCCAGGGCAACTTCGAGAAGTTCCCGCCGTCGTCCAAGCGGCTCATCCTGGAGTGGATCGCCGCCGCCAAGAAGCCCGAGACCCGGCAACGCCGCATCGCCCAGACGGTAGAACTTGCCGCAAGCAACATCCGCGCCAACCACCGCTGACCCCGGTCCTCCTCTTCTGTCCCCCGCGAGTGGTCACGTCCGAACCGCCCGCGAGTGGTCGGGTCATGTCGCGACCACTCGCGAGGATGTGGCGACGAGTGGTCGCGTTCACCCGCGGGAGGTTCAGACGCGACCACTCGCGGGAAAGAAGGGGGAAGGCGGGCCTCAGAGGAAGGGCCGGCCTTCGCCTCGGTAGGTCGGCACGGTGTCGATGATGGTCGAGCCCTCTACGAGGTGGAGGGCATCGACGTGTTCGCAGAGTTCGCCCGCCTTGGTATGGCGGAACCAGACGCGCGACCCGATCGACAACCCATCCGCGGCAGAACCCGTCAGCGGCGTCTGGACCTCACCCGCGCCTTCGGCATCGGTCAGCGCGAGCCCGGTCGGCCAGGCAGGCGTCGGCAGCCGATCCTTGCCCGCGGCCCCCGACGCGATCCACCCGCCACCAAGGACTGTCGCGATGCCCGGCCCAGGACGACGTACGACCGAGAGCACGAAGAACGCCGCCGGCCGAGGCTGGAAGCTCCGGTAGGTATCGAAAAGCGCCGGACCGTAAAGCCCCGACCCGGCAGCCGTCTCGGTGATCGCGTCCTCGGCCGACGTGGTTTCGAGACTGCCCGTTCCGCCGCCGTTGACGAACTCCAGCGGAGCAACCTCCCGTACGGCGGACACGATCGCCGCGCGCCTTGTGGCCAACTCCGCCCGCGAGGTCCGTTGCATCGCCCGCACCATCGTCCGCCGTACGACCGAGCCGGGTGCGTTATCGCCCACGCCCGCGATCTGCCCCTCGTACGCCATCAGCCCGACCAGGCGGAACCCGCGCCGGGCCTGCACTGCAGTAGCCAGCTCAACCGCCGCCGCGGCTTCGCGAATTGGCGAACGATAAGCGCCGAGGTGAACCTTGCCGCCAAGAAGTTCGAGCGAGGCGTCCAAGTCGATGCAGATCCGCACCGCACCCGCGTCGAGGGCAGGACCCACGGCCGCCTCGATGTAGTCGAGATGCGCCACCGAATCGATCATCAACGTCACCCGCGCGGCCCGAACGGGGTCACCCGCGAGCTGCTTCAGCGCATCGCGATCAGCGGTCGGATACGCCACCACGACATCGTCGAACTCTTCCGCCAACCAAAGGGCCTCAGGCAACGTATACGCCAGAATCCCCTTAAAACCAGGCATTTCCAGCACCGAGCGCAAGATCGATCGACAGCGCACCGACTTGCTCGCGACGCGGATCGGCTTGCCGCCACCGCGACGTACCAGGTCGGCCGCGTTCGCGCGCAAGGCGCCGAGGTCGATGACGGCGTACGGCGGCTCGAGGTCCGCGGTGGCGCGAGCCAGGTCGAGGAAACCCGCGCCAGTCGGTCGGTCCATGGCTCAGCCCTTGCCGTGCAGGATGCGGAGCAGCTTCAGCGTATTGACGACATCCTTGGTGGTTCGGGTGAACGTCAACGGCCGCGTCGGCGCCTTGAACCGGTGCCGCGTGACGGCCTTCGGACGGGTGAACTCCTTGAGCCCATCCGGCCCGTGGATGCGGCCGAAGCCCGAATCGCCGGTGCCGCCGAACGGCAACGACGGCACCATCGCGAACGACTGCACGCCATTGATCGAGGTCATCCCCGTCCGCAACCGCCGGGCGACGTCCATCGCGGTTTTGCGACTGCGGCTGAAGATCGCGGAGCCGAGACCGTACTTGCCCCCGTTCGCCAGCCTGACGGCCTCGTCCAGCGAGTCCACGCGGGTGATGGTCAGGGTCGGCCCGAATGTCTCCTCCCGCACCGCCTCGCTGTCCTCCGGTACGTCGACCAGGACGACGGGATGCACGTACGGCGCTCGCACCGACTCGGGCCCACCGACCACGGCCCGGCCGCCGTTTGCGAGCGCGTCCTCGATGTGGCGCTGGATGATCGGCACCTGCGAGGGCATCGTGATCGGCCCGAGTTGTTCGTCGGTGCCGATCTGGATGCCTTCGGCAATGACCTTGACCTTCTCGACGAACGAGTCGAAGACGGCACTCTCGACGTACGCGCGCTCAATCCCGACACAAGTCTGGCCGGCGTTGCCCATGGCACCAAAAGTGATCGCGTCCGCCGCGACATCGAGATCGGCGTCCGCCGCGACGATGGCCGCATCCTTGCCACCGGCCTCGATCAGCACGGGCGTCAAAGTCTCGGCGCAGGCGGCCATCACCTTCTTCGCGGTGGCGGTCGAACCGGTGAATCCGAGCTTGCCGACGCCTGCCTGGCACAACGCGGCCCCGGTCGCACCGAAGCCGGTGACCACCTGGAATACGGGCAACTCCGGCACCGCCTCGGCGAAGGTGTCCGCCAGCCAAACACCCACGCCAGGGGAGTGCTCGCTCGGTTTGAAGACGACACTGTTGCCCGCGGCAAGGGCATACGCGATCGAGCCCATCGGCGTCAGGATCGGGTAGTTCCACGGCCCGATGACCCCGACTACACCGACCGGTTGGTATTCCACCGAGGCCGCGAGGTTGATCCCGATCAGCCCCGACGGCACCCGGCGCGGGCCGAGCACCTTCGCGGCGTGTTTGGCGGCCCAGCCGAGGTGGTCGATCGCCACCACAGCCTCGAGGCGCGCGTCGTCCAGCGGTTTGCCAGTCTCGTCATGCATCAATCCAGCGAGCTCGTCGATCCGCCGGACCAGTGTGTGTTTCCACGCCTGCAACCGGCTCTTCCGCCCGTCGAAGCCGAGGTCGCGCCACCACCCGGCGGCCTCCCGGGCCCGCTCGACCGCAGCCTGGACGGCGGTCGCATCGTCGACGGGGTACGTCGCGAGCAGCTCGCCGGTGGCGGGACTACGCGATTCCAGCACGTCCTGGTCGGTCACGGTCGCGGTCATGACGGGTCTCCCAATACCTTGGTGAGGTAGTCGTTGCCGAACACCCCGGACGGATCAAGCTCATTGCGCAAGGCAACGAATTCGTCGAACAGTGGATACCGGTCGCGCAGTTCCTTGTGGCCGAGGCGGTGCATCTTGCCCCAGTGCGGTCTGCCGTCGACCTCGGCGAAGATATCCTCCACCGCATCGAAGTATCGCTGGTACGGCAGCCGGTGGTACTGGTGGAACGCCACGTACGCGCTGTCGCGCTGGTAGGTGGGCGCGAGCGGAATGTCGTCCGCCGCGACGAACCGGACCTCCAGCGGGAACGAAACGCGCTCGCCCGAGTCGGCCACCCAGCGCCGGATCTCCCGCAGCAAGTCCGGCAAGGCGGCCCGCGGAACGGCGTACTCGCCCTCGTTGAAGCGCACATCCCGGCGCGAGGGGAACACCTGGTGCGAGAGGTCGGCGAACGTCCGGCTCGACAATGACCCGCTCACCACCTTGGTGATACCGGGGATGGCGCGCGGGAACGCCGTACCGAGTCGGAGTAGCGCCTCGAAGCCCACGTTCACCACGAAGTCGTCGTCGAACCAGCTGCGGAACGCGCCGAGCGGTCGCACCGCGGCGTCACCCGGCAGCCGGGTCTGACGTTTGTGCAGTGCGGTTGAGGTATGTGGGAACCAGTAGAACTCGAAGTGATCGTTGCCCTCGACAAGTTCGTCCAGACCGTCGAGTGTTTCCTCCAATGGAACTGGTTGCTCGGTGCAATCAAGCACGAAAGAAGGCACGCATTGCAAGGTGACTGCGGTAATGATGCCGAGGGCCCCTAATCCGACACGGGCCGCGCTGAAGAGGGCCGGGCGTTCGGTCGGCGAGCAGGTCACGACCGAGCCGTCCGCGAGCACCAGCTCGAGCCCGCGGACCTGGGTGGCGATACCACCGAAGCGTGCGCCGGTCCCGTGGGTGCCGGTGGAGATGGCGCCGGTGATGGTCTGGAGGTCGATGTCGCCCATGTTCTCGAGGGCTAGACCGTGGCTCGCGAGGACCTCGTTCAGCTTGCGGATCTGGATGCCGCCCTGGACCGTGACCAGGCCCGAGGCCGCGTCGATCGCGAGCACCTGGTCGAGCCGGTCCATCCGGAGCTGGAGGCCGTCGGTGACCGCGATGTCCGTGAACGAGTGGCCCGAGCCGATCGGTTTCACCCGTTGGCCGCGATCCGCCGCGGCCGCGACGGCTGCCGCCAGGTCCGCCGTACGGACCGGACTGAGCACGTCCGCGGGGTGCGCGTGCACGTGACCGCTCCAGTTTCGCCAACTGAAGTCGTTCATAGAGACTCCTCGCCGCTGCGCGTATCGGTTGTATGACACTAGGCAACGGCGCACCGGTGAAGGAAACACCGGGTTCGTCGCGGATCTACAATCTTTTGTTGTGGACGTTTCCACCCGCAAACTCAGGTATTTCGTCGCGGTCGCCGAGGAGCTCCACTTCAGCCGGGCCGCCGCGAGGCTGTACGTCGCGCAGCAGGCCCTCAGCAAGCAGGTTCGCGAGCTCGAACAGGACCTCGGCGTCGAGCTTCTGCACCGCACCACGCGCACGGTCGAGCTGACCCCGGCCGGCGAGGTCTTCCTCGAGACCGCGCGGGACCTGTTGGCTCGACTGGACGCCGGCGTACGTGCCGCGCAACAGGCCGAACGGCGCGAGGGCGGCACGCTCCGGCTCGGCTTCATGATCGGGGCCGCGCTCGAGCTGACCGCCCCCATCACCACGCAGTACGCCGAACGCTTCCCGGGCGTGCGCCTCGATCTCCGGGAGTACGGGTTCGCCGATCCGTCCGCGGGTCTGGCCGACGACTCCTCGGATATCGCGTTGATCCGCACGCCCATCCAGGCCAAAGGCGTCGAGTTCGAGCCGCTTTTCGTCGAACCACTCGTGCTGATGGTGCCGGCCGGACACCGGCTCGCGGCGCGCACGCGGGTCGACGTACAGGAGATCCTCGACGAACCACTCGCCATCGGGCGTACGAACGACCAGGTCTGGCGTGCCTTTTGGACGCTCGAGGACTATCGGGACGATGTGGCCGCGAACGTCGTACGGGAGACGAGTTCGCAGACCGAGGAACTGGAGATCGTCGCGTCTGGCGTCGCCTGTTCCGTCACTTGCGCGAGCGCTGCGCGGTATACCCAGCATCCGCGGGTGCGGTATCTCCCGATCGACGGTGTGCCTGGCTCGGCGTTGATGATCGGATGGCGGCACCGGACGCCTTTGGTCGACCAGTTCATCGCGACAGCCCGGGCGGTGTGCGCGGCCGAGCCCGAGCTCCTCGCGGCGATCGAAAAGCCCTTCTGACAACGGATCGTTGTGAATCGGTTGCCGTTTCGCTGTTTCCCGAAGGCACAACCTCTCTCTACCGTCCTTGAGATGAGCCCGGAGACCGTGAATGCATAGTCGCTGGCGGGTGATCGCGGCGTTCGCCCTGGTCTGCGCCGCCACCCAGGTGCTCTGGCTGAACTTCGCCGGGGTCACGACCGTCACCGCCGAGCGCTACGGCGTCTCGGAGAGCGCGATCGGCTGGCTCGCGCAGGTCTTCCCGCTGCTGTACGTCGTACTGTCGATCCCCGCGGGCCTCATCCTGGACCGCTGGTTCCGGGCCGGCCTGGCTGCCGGGGCCATCCTCACCGCCGTTGGCGCCGTCGCACGGCTCGCGGGTGACGGCTATGCCTGGCTGCTGGTCGGCCAGCTCCTGGTCGCGATCGCCCAGCCGCTCGTACTGAACGCCATCACCAGCATCAGTGGCCGCTACCTGCTGGAGAAGGACCGCCCGACCGGCATCGCGGTCGGTACGGCGAGCACCTTCGCGGGCATGGTCATCGCGTTCGTACTCGCCGCGATCCTCCCGCGTGCGGACCAGCTCCGCCTGCTGCTGACGCTCAGCGCAATCTTCGCCGTCGTCACCACCTTGGTTTTGCTCGTTGCCCTACGCAACGAAGGCGAGCACCGGGTGTCGATCGTCCGCGGCGCGTTGCGGACAACGTGGGACGACCGTTTCATCCGCAAGCTTTGCGTGCTGGTGGTCTTCCCGTTCGGCGTCTTCGTCGCGCTCACCACCTTCACGCAGGCGCTGCTCGAACCGTCCGGCGTCAGCGGTGGCACGGCCAGCACGATCCTGCTCGTGAACGTCGTCGCCGGTGTGATCGGGTGTGCCATCGTGCCCGTTCTGGTCGTACGTCATCGAGTGGAGATTCGGCTACTCACCGTCGCCCTCGTACTCACGGCGATCGGTTGCCTGGTCCTCGCGATCATCCCCGGTACGGCGTCCGGATTCGTCTCGCTGACGATCATCGGATTCCTCCTGCTGCCGTCTCTCCCGATCGTGCTCGAACTGGTCGAACGCCGTACCGGCGAAGCCGAAGGCACGGCCGCGGGCCTCATCTGGCTGGCCGGGAACGCCGGCGGTCTCCTGGTGGCGATCCTGACCGGCCTGCTCGTCCACCACCCATTCACCGCCTTCGCCACCCTCGCCGCCGTCGCCCTCATCGCCGTACCAGGCGCTTTGTCCCTCCGCCCGAGCGTCAGGGCGATGACTAGTTCAGCTGGAGTTGGTTGATGTCGTACGGCGGTCTGGGCGAGCGTTGACGGTATGGCTCGCCGGATTGAGGTCGAGGACAGCTGGCTGCAGTACGTCGAGGTGGGTGCGGGTGATCCCGTGTTGTTCCTGCACGGCAACCCGACCTCGTCGTACCTCTGGCGCAACGTCGTTGGCGAGGTCGCGGAGGCCGGATGGCGATGTATCGCCCTGGACCTCATTGGGATGGGCGGATCGGGTAAGCCGGAGCTGGAATACCGACTAGTCGATCACATCCGGTACGTCGAGGCGTTCATCGAAGCTCTCCAGCTGTCCGATCTCACGCTGGTCGGTCACGACTGGTGCGCGGTCATTGCGCTGGACCAGCTGCGGCGCCATCCGGACGTTGTGGTGCGCGCCGCCTTTATGGAAGGGCACATCCACCCGATCGCGCGATGGTCGGACCTGGATGACGCCAGTCGGCAGTTGTTCCAGCAGTTGCGAACTCCGGGCGTTGGGGAGCGGCTCATCATCGAGGAGAACTTCTTCATCGAGGCCGTCTTGCCGGCCGGGGTACAGCGGCAGCTGACTCCGGCTGAAATGGACGCCTATCGCGCGCCTTCCGGGACGCGGCCAGTCGCCATCCGGTCTGGCGGTGGCCGCAAGAGATCCCGATCGAGGGTTCGCCGGCTGATGTGACCGCGTTGATCGTGGCGAACCAGACGGTCATCGCTGACGCCGGCAGGCCCAAACTGCTGTTGCACGCGAACCCTGGTGCCGTGATCGGGCCAGCCGAAGTCGCATGGTGCCGCGAAAAAGGCGCCGCGTTGACCATCATCGACCTGGGCCCCGGCACCCACTTCCTCCCCGAAGACCAGCCCGCCGCCATCGCCGCCGCACTCACCCAGTGGCTCAGCTAGCCGAACCACTGGGCCGAGACGACCGCCCATCGCTTACCATGTTCGGGCAACGCCGACGTGGCGCAATTGGCAGCGCACCGCTCTTGTAAAGCGGTGGTTAGGGGTTCGAGTCCCCTCGTCGGCTCTCTGAACTGGGCTTATGCCCTGAACGCCATGAACGAAAAGGGCGAAACTCACGTGTTGCACACGTGAATGGCCCTTCGGAGCTCTAGGGCTTGCCGTCAGTGGGTAGGACCTTCCGGCTCTTGCCGCTGGTTCTCATGGAGTGGCCGAAGGGCCTCGTCCAGAGCCTTGGCCGCTGCGGGGTTGCGCGCCTTCCGACCGATGTAGTCGTCTTGGGCAGTGCTCGTCTTGGAGTGCCCCGAGCTGATCCGCGACCTGACGGGCGGAGTGACCGGCGTCGTCGAGAATCGTGGCAGAACCTGGGCAAGCACAACAAGTCCTGGACCGCCGAGGACGTTCCGACCCACGGCTCACGCCTGATCACGTTGTCCTGACCGTCGCCGTGGCAGCGGTGCGGAGTACTAGTACGCCGATGCAGAACCACGTTGCGCACATGACCACCAAGGCGATGTCGTGCCACGGGTCGACCGGGATCGCGATTGCTGCGAATGCCGCGATCCCGGCTAGTGCCAGCAACTGCCACACTCCTGGTGCCGGCGAGTGTCGACGCAGTGTCAGTCCCCAGATCAGCTGGCCGATCGACAGCGACAGCATGCCCAAAGCGAAGAGCAGGAACGACAACTCCAGCGGTCCCCCGAGGATGACTCCAGTGACCAGGACGACCACGCCGAACGCCGTGAGGAGCCCGGCTCCGACCATCGACAGGAAAGCCCCGCTGCGGGTCGGCATCGTACGGCGCGCTGATTCTCGGCGCAGGCCGCGCACGGCAAGGGTCAGCAGCCCGAACCCGAGCGTGCTCATGGTCAGCAGCAGCACGAACGCCGGGGTGTTGGTGACGGTTCCGTCGTCGCGCTGAGCGTTCAGCAGCCACTCACCTTGGGTGCCCGCCACCATCAAGACACCGGCTGCGGCCGCTGCCCGGCCGGTGGAAACAACAGTCGGCAACATGATGAATCTCCTTTCCGCTTCCGGCGTCGGTCGCCGGTCCTCCGACACTAGGAAAGGCGGGCACCAGCGGTCGTCGGCCGCGATGGGGTTTCGCGGGTCACCCGTATGGCGGATGGCAAGCCTGGGCGACTCCACCTCACTGTGGATGTACAGCGGCGGCGAAGTCGCTACCGTCGAGACATGCCACGCGTCCGTGTGCTAGCACTCGCCGACCTCGGGGTCGTGCTCGTACTGGCGCTGTCCGCGCTCGGCCAGGTATGGACTTCCCCGGTTGCCGAGCTGGGAGGTGGCCGAGGGGTGCACAGCCTCCTGGTGGCGGGGTTCACTCTGCCGCTGATGGTCAGGCGCCGGTTCGCGGTCGCCGTGTTCGCGATCGTGATCGCCGCCGCGTGGCTTCAGCTCCAGCTGGGCGGTGGCCTGGGGCAACCGTTCTTCGCGGTGATCCTCGCCCTCTACTCGGTGGGCGCCCATGCCTCCTTGCCAGCGACGCTGGTCGGACCGGGAGCCGTTGTCCTGATGGCGGTGTTCGTCGACGGTCCGCGTCTGCGTGACGGGGAGCCTTGGGACCAGGTGGTGCCGGCCTGGTTCATTCTCTTCGCTGTCTGGGCATTCGGTCGCTGGATGCGCCGTCGGGCGGTGGAATCCGCCGCGCTCAACGCACGGGCGGAGGCTGCCGAGCGCGACAAGGAGGAGCAGGCCGCGCGTGCTGTGGCCGACGAACGGGCCCGGATCGCCCGCGAGCTGCATGATCTCGTTGCCCACAGCATGGGGGTGATCGTGATCCAGGCCCAGGGCGCCCAGCGAGCGATCGACACCGCACCCGAACAGGCTCGCGCCGCGCTGGCTTCGATCGAGACCGCGGGCCGTACGGGGCTTGCCGAGATGCGGCGGCTGCTCGAACTGCTCAGCCCGGAGCCTGGGGACGCAGACACGACTCCGCAACCGACGCTTGAGCAGCTACCTGACCTAATAGCCCGAGTACGAGAGGCAGGCCTGACCGTCGACCTGAGAATCGACGGAGTAGTCCGTGCTCTGCCCGCAGGCGTGGAGTTGACCGGCTATCGAGTGGTGCAGGAGGCGATGACCAACGTCTTGAAGCACGCCGAGGCGGCTCCGGTCGAGGTCCGGCTCCGCTACGAGCCGGAGTGCCTCGACATCGAAGTACGGGACGCCGGCCGCGCAGACGGGGTCAGCGGCGACGGCGCGGAGAGCGGCGGTCGCGGGTTGATCGGGATGCAGGAGCGAGTATCCCTGTACGGCGGGACGGTCCGTGCAGCTCGCCGCCCCGAAGGCGGATTCGTCGTGCACGCGCGGATCCCGGTCGACGGGCGACAACGATGATCCGCGTACTTCTCGTCGACGACGAGGAACTAGTCCGCACCGGACTGCGGATGATCCTCGACGCCGAGCCCGGCATCACCGTGGCCGGCGACGCCGCCGACGGCGAAGCCGCGCTCGCTCGCCTCGATCAACTCCACCCGGACGTAGTACTGATGGACATCCGGATGCCGCGGATGGACGGCCTCGAGGCGACCCGGCGCATCTGCACCGAACACCCCAGTGCGAAAGTTGTCGTCCTGACCACTTTCGACCTCGACGAACACGTCTACGCGGCCCTGGCCGCCGGCGCCAGCGGCTTCCTGCTCAAGGACGCCCCAGCAAGCCAGCTGGTCCACGCCATCCGGGTCGTCGCCAACGGAGACGCTCTCCTCGCGCCGAGCGTGACACGCCGGCTCATCGCGCGGTTCACCGACCAGTCACCCACCCGGCCGAAACTCCCACCTGACCTGACACCCCGCGAGACCGAGGTGCTTGCACTGCTCGCCGAGGGCCTCTCGAACACAGAAATCGCCGAGCGTCTGGTCGTCGGCGACGCCACCATCAAGACCCACGTCGGCCGCGTACTCATGAAACTGGGCGTCCGGGACCGCGTACAAGCAGTCGTGCTCGCCTACCGCTCCGGCCTGGTCAGCTGATCGGCTTCTCCTGAGCTGGAGCAGCCGGACCGGCGCGCTCGTTTCGGTGATCAACATTGCCCGCCTCGTCTCCGCACCTGCCGCCACCGCGTGCGTGCCCGGGCCCTGCTGACAGTGCATGGCGGGAATGGGCCGGCGGGTCAGGGGTGGGTGGCCTGGGTGAAGAGGGTGGCGAGGGTCTTGATGCGGGTACCGGGCCTGATAGCAGTACGCCGACGTGGAGATCGCCCGCGAGGTGTACACGCTGAGGTCGGGGTCCGGCGGAGTGCGCGGGGTGAACCGCGGGCCGGTGGGCGTGCGTGGATCGAGGCGGTCCACCCGGTACGTGCGCCAGTCTTCGCGGTCGACGTCCAAGCCGATGAGGTACCAACGCCGCCCGTGTGCACCAACCGGTGGGCTCCGTCGTACGGACGCTGCTGGTCCCGTCGTGCGGGTAATAGTCGAAGCGCAGCCGGTGCGAATCGCGGCACGCGGCGGCGATCGCGGTGAGCGTGCTGGGATCGACGGTCGGTCCGGTGTTGGTCATCGGCACCGTCACCGATTGCAGCGGGTTGATCCGATGGCAGAGCCGCGACGGCAATGGGCATCGCGACCTGCGAAGCTCCTCAACCGAGTGGATCATCACGACCGGCATCGCCGACGAACTCGCCGGTACCGTTCACGCCGGCCAACGAATCGTGCTCCGCTCGATGCACTCGCCTACTTCACGGCAGCGCTAGAGCGTCGGGGCGAAACCGGTGTCCTCTAGCCTCCTGAGTTGAGCTGCCCACCTCGGCGACGTGGAATCGCTACACCGACTAGTACGCGATGGTCAGGCATCGTGATCGTTGGTTATGCAGGAAGCTGCAAAACATGGGACGGTCGGCGCATCGGATACCTAGGCTCGGCGCAATCGAAGCCTAGGAGCGTTCTATGCGAGTCCGTCAAGCCCTTGCTGGAATCGGCGTCACCGCCGTCATGTTGGTCGGTACCACTCTTCCTGCGATGGCCGTTACGTACCTGGAGGTTCCCGGCGCCGCCGCGAAGTTCGAGGGCTACTTCGACCGCATCACGCTCTTCGACATCGCCTGTG
This sequence comes from Kribbella sp. NBC_01245, assembly GCF_036226525.1. Taxonomy (NCBI): domain Bacteria; kingdom Bacillati; phylum Actinomycetota; class Actinomycetes; order Propionibacteriales; family Kribbellaceae; genus Kribbella; species Kribbella sp. NBC_01245. The sequence goes on along the minus strand of NZ_CP108487.1, from coordinate 4,534,088 downwards.
ATGACGACTCGGTGTACACCGAGTGGAAGACCGAGGGCGGCGACACGATCAAGGTAGCGAACACATCGGGTTGCGGTACTAGCAGGTGGGTTGATATCCCGATGGCCAACAACACGAAGATCTGGTTTCGGGTCTGCGTGGACAAGTCCTGGCCAACCTACGACAAGTGCTCTACCTGGGACTGGGACATCGTCTAACGCAGAGATCCGGGTCTGGGCGGCCATCTGACGGTTCGACCCGCAACGTCACCGCCAGCGCCGATGGACCGTCGTACCTGGCAGTCCATCGGCGCCCTGGCTTGCAGATCAAGAAACGACCGGATCAGTAGCTCTGACGGCAACTACGTAAGTGAGCGAACGAATTCGCGGACGTCGCCGAGCAGCAGGTCGGATGCCTCCATCGCCGCGAAGTGGCCGCCACGCTGGTGGCGTGGGAGGTTAGGCGAGGTAGGTGTGCCAGGGGCCGGTGATGGCGAGGGTTAGGCCGGGGTCTTGGATGTTGACGAAGAGGATGCGGCCGTCGGCGGAGAAGGCGGGGCCGCAGAACTCGGAGTCGTTGAGCATGTTGCGGGCGATCGCGTAGGTCGGGCCGCCCGGGGTTGAGCTCAGGATGTGGCTGCTGGCGTTGCCGTCTTCGGCGAGTACGAGGGAGCCCCACGGCGTGACGGTGACGTTGTCCGGGCCGTCGAAGTTGTAGTCGAAGTACTTCGCGGCGTCGCCTTTGTCGGCGGCGGCGTTCTCGGGGAAGTACGTGACCAGCTGGATGGTCTTGGCCTTGTAGCTGTAGAACCAGACCATGCCGTCGTGGGGTACGGCGTCGGTCGGAAGGTCCGAGGTGCCAGACTTGGCGTACGAGTTGACGACGTACACCCCTTCGTCCGTACCGAACACGCCCTCGAACTTCTTGCCGCGGGTGACCGTGCCGTCGGCAAGTTGCTTACGGCAAGAAACCGAGACCGCGTCCCGGTCGGGCACAGGCACCCACGCCACCCGGAACGGCCGGAGCAGCTGCGCCGACGTCAGGTACGCGACGTCCGGGATCGGCTTTCCGTCATCGCCGAGGATCGCCATCGCCTCGTACGTGCCGAAGTCGACGTTGGCGAGGTCCTTCCAGCTCTGCGCGCCGAGCCGGTAGCCGGCCGGCGCGGACCAGCGGTAGAACAGTCCGTTGGGGCCGGACGCGTCCTCGGACAGGTAGATGTGGGTGCGGCTCTTGTCCACCGCGAGCGCCTCGTGGGCATAGCGGCCGAGGGCCTTGAGCGGGACCGGGTGTGCGGTCTCGCCATCCGCCCAGACCTCGAACACGTAGCCGTGGTCCTTGAGCCGGGTGGTGCCGTTGGCCTTGCCCTCGGTCTCCTCACAGGTCAGCCAGGTGCCCCACGGCGTGTGGCCGCCGGCGCAGTTCGTCAGGGTGCCGGAGATACCGACCCACTCGCCGCGGTTGCGGCCGTCGCGGTCGACGGAGATGACGGTGCAGCCGCCCGCCGCGCCGACGCCCGGGTCATACACGGTGCCCTCGATCTGCGGTACGCCGAGCGCGTTGTTGCCGCCGATCTCGTGGTTCTGGATCAGCAGGTAGTTCCGGCCGTCGTTGAAGACCGCGTTGCCGTCGTGCGACCCCGGAGTCGGCTGGCCGGTCTTCAGTTTGGTCTCGCCGGCGCTGGTGACCACCGTGTACTTGAAGCCCGGCGGCAGAGCCAGCAGGCCCTTCGGGTCGTCCACCAGCGGCGGGAACGGGCGGTTCACCGGGTACGGCGTGTGCTGCGGGGCTGGGGTGGCTTGGGCGAGCGTGGGGACGGTTCCGACGGCGGCGAAGCCGACGCCGGTGGCGCCGGCGGCGGCTCCGCGGAGTACGGAACGACGATCGAGAGACATGGCGGTGCTCCTTCAGGGATCAGTGGCCGATTCAGCGGTACTGCGCGAACGGACTCCCCAGCTGGCCACCGCGTTACCGCCCGACGATCCTGCACCCGGTTCACGGCGGTACGGCGAACAGAACTTGAACAACTCACTGGACGAGCCGACGGCACGCCAGACCGGCATGGCCGTGAGGTGTGCCGCGATCAGTGCAGGGTGGGGTGGTAGGTGAGTTCTTGGATGTGGCCGTCGAGGGTTCGGCTTTCGATTAGTTCGAGGTCGAAGTCGGCTGCGCCCTGGAAGATTGGGGCCGCACCGGTCTGACCGGTGATGACAGGGAAGATCGTTAGCTGGATGCGGTCGACCAGACCGGCGGCCATCAGCGCCCGGTTCAGCGACAGGCTGCCGTGTGAGCGCAAGGGCACGTTGGACTCCTCCTTGAGCCGGGCGACGATGTCGACGGCGTCGCCGCTGACGAGGGTCGCGTCCGGCCAGTCGAGGGGTCCTTCGAGCGTGTTCGACACCACCGTTGTCGGCAGGTTCATCATCCGGGTGTTCACCGGGTCATCGATCTCGTCCTGCTCGGTGCGTGAGCCCAGGATCGCCACGAAAAGCCGAAGGGTGTTGGCCCCGAGGACCATCCGCTGCTCCTGCTCGTACGAGGCGAGGCGGCGGTCGAGGAACTCGCGGCCGTGCTTGCCCCAATAGCCGCCCCAGTCGCCGCCGTCGTACGAGCCGAAGCCGTCGAGGCTGGAGAAGACGTCGAACGTATAGGTAGCGGTCATGATGCTCTCCTTGAGTACGGTGGGCGCCCCTCGCGGGCGGCCCCTCACTCCTGCTACGAACGCATCGGCCCCGATCCGACACCGCCTCGCCGACGCGCAACAACGCAACTATCGCCCGCTCTTGCGCATCTGACTGGATGTGGTCGACTTCGATCACATCGAGGCACCGCCGGGAGATCGCGTGAAGCGTCACCGCACTGCAGCCCAATCCGTCTTTGCTCTGACCAGCGCCGCAGTCCTTGCTCTGGCCGGCGCCGTCGTACTCGCGGTACCGGCAGCCGCGGTCGAAGACAACTGCCTGCACTATCAGCCCGAGGCCGGGTGGCACACCTATGAACAGCCGCCCATCTCGACCGTTCCAGTGCAGCAACGGATCACCCTTCCGGTCGGGCTCTTCGACGGGGGCCCTTGCACGGGCATGACCGCGGTGGTTCAGAAGTCGGATGGCAGCCAACGGACCGTGGTGGCGTTCGCTGACCCGGTCGTGACCCCCAACGAACCACCCGGCGAGCACGCCTTCGGCTACCTGACCATCCCGGTCGCGAACGGCGTCGGCGACTGGGTGATCGCGACGATCAGCCATGGAGCCAACACCCGCGTCACAAACGTCACCTTCCGCATCAACCGGGCGAGTACGCTCACGATCGATCCGACGGCCACGACGACCGGCCTGACCAAGACCGTTGTCACGGGCGCTGTCCGGCGCTACACCTCAACCGGCGCGCACGTAGTCAGCCCGGGTCGCGTTGTGCGGATCCTGCATTACCCCACCGGCCAACTGCTCGCGACCGCCATCACCGGCGCGGACGGCCGCTATCGGGTAGAGATCCGATTCACCCGTACGACGACGATGCGAGCCAGCGTGCAACAGACCGGGTTCTACGGCTCGGCCTACACCGGTTACACCCAAACGGCACACAAGCGGATGGTGCTCAGCACCCTGTCGGCATCCCCTAACGCGACCGTCGGTACGTATTGGAAGGTTGCCGGATCCGCGTTCCCCGGTCAGATCTGGACCACCCTCGAGTACCTCGACGGCACGACGTGGGTCAACACGCAGTCCTTCGGGTACGGCGCCGCGAACGGCACTTTCGCTCGCTACTGGAAGTCCAACCGCGCAGGCACTTTCAAGCTCCGGCTGACACTCAGCGCGACCGGCCTCGACAACCCCCGCCTCACCAAGGACATGACCGTCACCGCCCGCTGACCGGACAAGCCACCGTTACCACTCGGCGAAGGAGTTGTCGGGGTGGCGTTGGAGGGGGGAGCGCCAGGTGTGGCCTTTGGTGGCGGCGGTTCGGACGGCGTCTTCGTTGATGTCGATGCCGAGGCCTGGTCCGGCTAGGCGGTCGATGTGGCCGTCTACGAAGGCGAAGACCTGGGGGTCGGTGACGTAGTCGAGAAGCGCGCTGCCGCCGCCGTACTCGATGCCGAGGCTCTGCTCCTGGATGAGGAAGTTCGGCGTCGCCAGGTCGATCTGGAGGCTGGCCGCCAAGGCGATCGGGCCGAGTGGGCAGTGCGGCGCGATCACCACGTCGTACGCCTCGGCCATCGCGGCGATGCGTCGTACCTCCGAGATGCCGCCCGCATGGGAGAGGTCCGGCTGGGCGACGGCGATGCCGGTGGAGAGCACATCGCGGAAGTCCCAGCGCGAGTAGAGCCGCTCGCCGGTCGCGATCGGGATGCTGGTCGCCTCGGTGATCCGGCGCAGGTCGCGGGCGAAATCCGGAAGCACCGGCTCCTCGACGAACAACGGCAGCAGGGGCTCGAGCAGTGGCAGGATCCGTCGGGTCGCGGCGCTACTGAAACGACCGTGGAAGTCCAGCGCGATGTCGATCTCGTCGCCGACCGCGGTGCGCAGAGTCTCCACGCGGTGCACCATCGCGCGCACCTGAGCGGCACTCGGCACCGGCGGCAACGTCTCGGCGATGTTGAGCTTGATCGCCGTGAAACCGCTGGCGATCTTGGCCAGCGCGTCATCGACGAGCTTGGCGGGATCGGCACCGCCCACCCAGGTGTACATCCGGACCCGATCGCGCACCGGTCCGCCGAGCAGTTCGTGAACGGGCGCCTCGTGATAGCGGCCCTTGATGTCCCAGAGCGCCTGGTCGATCCCGGCCAGAGCGCTCGACAGCACCGGGCCACCGCGATAGAAGCCGCCCTTGGCGAGCGTCTGCCAGTGGTCCTCGATCCGTAGCGGATCGGTGCCGACGAGGTACTCCATCAGCGCGGTGATCGCACCCTGGACCGCCTCGGCCCTGCCCTCGACGATCGGCTCGCCCCAGCCGCTGATTCCTTCGTCGGTGTCGATCCGCAGGAACTGCCAGCGTGGTGCCACGAGGAAGGTCTCGTAGCCGACGATCTTCATACGGCCTCACTCGATCGAGAGGTGGCACCGGCCAATAGTGCGCTGACGAGTTGGTCGGTCTGTCGCAGCACCAGAGCGGCGGCGCCCGATGCTCCCGCCCGGGCGCCCAGATCCAGCTCCGCGGCGACCACGTCGACATCGCGGGTGAGCGCCATCGCGGAGCGACGAAGGGTGGCGCGGATCGGCTCCAGCAGTACGTCGCCCGCGCGGGCGAGCTCGCCACCGATGATGATCCGCTCCGGGTTGAGCAGGTTGCAGATGTTGGCGAGCACCCGGCCGACGACCTCGCCCGCGTCGCGGAGCACGCGCAAGGTGTCGGCCTGCTCGCTCTTGGCGGCCTCCAGCACATCCTCGATGCCGGCTTCCTCGCCGAGCACCGGTCTGAGTGCGGCCAAGACCGCAGGGACGGACGCGTGCTGGATCAGGCAGCCGCGGTTTCCGCACGGGCAGGCGGGGCCCGAGGTGTCCGCGGAGATGTGGCCGACCTCGCCGCCACCGCCGCGGGCACCGCCGTGGTGAAGTTGTCCGTCGACGAGCAGTCCGGAGCCGATGCCGGTCGACAACCCGAGGTAGAGCACGTCGCGCGCACCGCGGCCCGCGCCCCAGGTGAACTCGGCGACCGCCTCCAGCCTGGTGTTGTTCTCGACCAGCACAGGCACGGCGAAGTGCTTGCCGAACTCGGCAGAGACGTTGACCCCGGCCCACGCCTGGCCGGGCAACGACGGCCCGACAACACCCGTCTGCCGGTCGATCGGACCCGGTACGCCGATCGCGATACCGAACAGTGCCTCGCGATTCTGCGCGGCGGAGGCGAGCAGCCCGTCGAGCAGGGTCAGCCCGGCGGTGAGTCGCTCTTGCCACGGAGTATCGCGGGCGATCGTCACTCCGTCGCTCGCCAGCGTCGTACCGGCGAGGTCGGTGACGTGGCCCCAGATGCGCTCGAGGGTGAAGTCGAGCCCTGCCGCGGCACCCGCCGCCGGGTTGGCCTGCAGGAAGCCACGCGCTCGTCCGTCCGCGCCACTGTCGGCGGCGGCATCGTCGGCCGACTCGATCACGACACCGCCGATGAGCAACTCGCCGACGATCGTCGACACGGTGGTGCGCGATACGCCGCAGATGCGCGCGAGCTCGGCGCGGTGCAGCGTGCGGTGCTCCATCAGGGCCGACAACAGGCGCTCGGAGTTGGTACGCCGAAGCGCTCTGAGGGAACCCGTGTCCTTCGCCGTCATGTCGATGAGTATCGAGCCAATGAGGGTCTTAGTCAACAAAATGGACATAGATCGTTCACACTCTTGACACAAACCCGAAGACGGCCGAACAATCTGCACCAAGTTCGGGCGTCGACCCCGGCCAGGCGACATGGAAGAAAACATGGACGCACTGCGAAACGACCGAGAGTCGCTGGTGGTGATCACCGGCGGACTAGGCCGCGTGGCCACCGTGCTGCGCCCCCACCTGCGGGCGCACCACCGGCTGCGACTCGTCGATCGGGCCGCGTCGGCCGAACCGGCACCGATCGAGCCAGGGATCGACGTCCACCAGGCCGACATCGGCGATCCGGATGCGGCGTACCGGGCGTTCGATGGAGCGGACGCGATCGTGCACTTGGCCGGGGACAGCAACCCCTGGCACGGCTGGGACGAGGTGTACGCCGCGAACGTGCCGCCGACCGAGACGGTGCTGGCAGCGGCCGCCGAGCGAGGCGTACCCAAGGTGGTGCTGGCCAGTTCGCTGCACGCCGTCGGCGAGTACAACCGTCCGGAGTACTGGCCGGTGAGCCCACAGCTGGAGCCCCGGCCTTGCTGTCCGTACGGCGTCACCAAGGTCGAGGTCGAGGCGCTCGGCCGGTCTCACGCGGAGCGCACCGGCGCTTCGGTCACCTGTCTGCGACTGGGCCTGACCGGCTGGCCGCTGACGGAACGGCGATACCTCGGGATGTGGCTGTCGAACGATGACGCGGGCCGGCTCTTCCTCGCGGCGCTTCGCACCCCGGAGCCGTACGGCGTGCACTTCGGCGTCTCGGCCAACACACGGAACAACTGGGACACAACGTCCGCCCAGGAAGCCCTCGGCTACCGGCCGCGGGACGACAGCGAGATCTTTGCCGGCTCGGCCGGGCCACCCTCCGGTCCGGTGTGCCGGATCTTCGACGACTCAGAGACTTCAGGATGTGAGGAAAGACCATGACAGGTTCGCAACGAGGACTCTCACGTCGCCGGTTCCTTGCCGCTTCGGCGGCGACGGCAGGCGGTGCACTGGTGGTGGGCTGTTCGCCGACCTCCTCGACGAAAACCCCGGCGGCCGGAACGTCTGCTGGTAAGACCACGCTCACCGTGATGTCCCAGGCGGGTGAGTTCGGTCCGAAGGAGGCGAAGGCGGCCAGCGCGGCGCTCGGCCACACCGTGAAGACCGTCGAGTACGACCTCACCAAGCTGACGGCGATGCTTGCCAGCGGCAACCCGCCGGACCTGGTCCGCGGCATGGGTGCGACCGACACGCCGTACCTCGCCGCCCGCGAGGTCGCCGAGAACCTCGATCCGTACTTCGCCAGCAGCACGCTGATCAAGGCGGACGACATCGACCCGGTTAACGACGTCTGGCGGTACGACGGCGAGAAGCAGGGCGCGGGTCCGCGGTATGGGATGGCGAAGGACTACTCGCAGGACGCCATGCTCTGGTACCACGGCGGACTGTTCGATGCCGCCAAGGTGGCCCACCCGAGCACGACGACTCCACTGCTGTACGACGACCTGCTCGAGGACGCCAAGCGGCTGACCAAACGGCAGGGCGCGAAGATCAGCGTCTACGGCATGAACGCGACCGGGCTCGGCATGTTCCTGACTCTTCTCAACCTGACGGCATCGGCGGGCGGCAAGCTGTTGTCCGACGACCTCGCGTCGGTCGATTTCAGCAGCCCGGAGGCGTTGCGCGCACTCACCTGGTATCTGGACTATGCGAAGGCCGGGATCGGGCCGACGGTGCTCAACCCGGACCCGAACGGCTGGGACGGGCCTACCTTCCAGGCCGGCCGGATGGCGATCACGACCAGCGGCTACTGGTTCGGCGGGTTGCTCTCGACCGACCCCAAGAACGCGAAGGTCGCGCGGCTCGCCCCGGCGCCGCAGTTCGGCACCGACCGGCGAATCAGCCCCTGCTTCGGTGCCACCGGATTGTGGATGCCGAAGGCCGGCAAGAACAAGGACGCCGCCTGGCAGTTGATGGAGTGGTTCCTCGCCGGAGAGCCGGCCAAGGCGCGCGCCAGTGGCGGCTGGGGCATTCCGCCGCTGAAGTCGTTGCAGAAGCTGATGCCACAGACGCAGCCGTACCAGAAAGAGGCGTACGCGGTGCAGGTGGCTGAGCAGAAGCACCTCTCGGTCATCTCGTTCACGCCGTACGTGCGGCTCCAGGCCCTAGATGCCAGCATCAACCGTGAGTTGCCTAAGGCAATCAAAGGAACCGTCTCGGCGGGACAGCTGGCGGATGCTCTCAACGGCGAGCTCAACAAGCAGCTCGCCGACGGGAAGAAGCGGTTGCGGTGAGTTCCGGGCAGCTGACGCAGGCACGGCCACCGGTCGCGCCGACGCCCACTACGGCCACCCGCACGGACAAGGGCAGGCCTAAGTCCGGTATGCGCCGGGCGCGGACGTTCTACCTATTCGTCGCCCCCTGGGTGATCGGGTTCGTCGCGTTGACCGTCTTTCCGCTGGCCTATGCGTTCTGGCTCAGCCTGACGGACTCCGACGGGCTCTCGCCGCGGACACATTTCGTGGGGCTGGAGAACTACGTCGAGATCTTCAAGGATCCGCTGACGCTCAGTTCGCTTGGACGGACAGGTGTTTTCGCACTCGTGACGGTGCCACTATCGATCATCGCCGGCTTGCTGCTGGCGGTGATCGTGAATCTGCCGATTCGTGCGCGTGGGTTGTTCCGGGCGCTGATCTACCTGCCCGCGGTGGTTCCGCCGGTGGGCGCGGCGCTGGCGTTCCGGCTGATCTTCGACCGGGACGCGGGCGCGGCGAACGGCGTACTGAGTGGTCTCGGCGCCGACCCGATCACGTGGCTGGTGGACCCTAATGTCCGTTATGTGCTTTATGCGCTGGTGTTGTGGGGTTGTGGTGGGGCGATGATCATCTCGCTCGCCGGGCTGCAGGACATCCCCCGGGAGCTGACCGAGGCGGCTCAGGTGGACGGCGCGAATGCCTGGCAGTCGTTCATTAGAATCACCGTCCCGCTGCTGTCGCCGGTGATCCTCTTCCAGGTCATCACCGGAGTGATCGGTTCCCTGCAGTCGTTCGCGCCGTTGTTGCTGTCCTCGGGATCGCTGAGCGGAGCCGGTGCGGTGCCAGAGGGCAACTACCTCTTCATGATCCACGTGTTCGCGCAGTACTTCAGCGCGTCCCGTTTCGGATACGCGTCGGCGATGCTGTGGCTGCTGTTCGCCGTCATCCTGCTGGTCACCCTGCTGATCATGAAGGTCAGCGCCCGAACGGTGTTCTACACCGTCGAGCCGGAGGGAAAGCGATGAGCCGCTCCTATCGCTATGCCGTGTACATCATCCTGGCCGCGGTCGTGCTGGTCCTGCTGAGTCCGATCGTCTGGCTGGCGATCACGTCACTGAAGTCACCCGCCGAGATGGCGTCGTTCCCGCCCACCTGGGTACCGGCCGAGCCGCGACCGGACAACTACGTCGAGGCAGTCCGGAGCGTCGACTTCCTCGGCGCCACCCGGAACTCCCTGACGATCGCGGCGATCAGCACCATCCTCACCACGCTGAGCTCGGCCTGGGTCGGGTTCGGGTTCGCCCGGCTCAACGCGCCCGGAAAGAAGCAGCTCTTCGGCGTACTGCTCGCGACCATGATGCTGCCGAGCATCGTCACGCTGGTGCCGATGTACCTGCTCTTCGCCAAGGTCCACATGGTCAACACGTTCTGGCCGTGGGTGCTCTGGGGTCTGGCCGGCAGCCCGTTCCTGATCTTCCTGTTCCGCCAGTTCTTCGCCGGCCTGCCGCGCGAGATGGAGGAGGCCGCGGTCATCGACGGATGCGGCTACGTTGGGATCTTCTGGCGCATCTTCCTGCCGCAGTCCTGGCCGGTGATCGCCGCCAGTGTGATCCTGTCGTTCACTGCGGCCTGGGGCGATTTCGTTGGACCCGCGCTGTTGCTCAGTCAGGACAGCACCACCCTCGCTGTGGCGATGGCGAGCGGGTACGTCAATGCGCAGGGGCTTCCGCTCAACAACCTGATCGCGGCCGGCGCGGTGATGTACGTCTTGCCCGTACTCGTTCTGTTCATGTTCATGCAGCGCCGGTTCGTCAGCGGCTTCTCCACCGCCGGACTGAAATAGCCCATCTTTTGAAAGGAACTCATGTCACCCTCATCTGCCCGGGCCGTGGTCAACCTCGACCTTCCGGGGGCGACTATCAGTCGGCACTTGTACGGCCACTTCGCTGAGCATCTGGGGCGCTGTATCTATGGCGGCTTCTGGGTCGGTGAAGATTCCGATATCCCCAACGAGGGCGGCATCAGGCTCGATGTGGTCGAGGCACTGCGAGCGCTGCGAATCCCCAACCTGCGCTGGCCGGGTGGCTGCTTCGCGGACGAGTATCACTGGCGGGACGGGATCGGCCCGCGCGACCAACGCCCTCGGATGGTCAACACCCATTGGGGAAACGTCGAAGAGGACAATAGCTTCGGCACGCATGAGTTCATGGCGCTCTGCGAGCTGCTGGGTGCCGATCCGTACGTCAATGGCAACGTTGGTTCCGGCACGGTCCGGGAGATGAGCGAATGGGTCGAGTACCTCACGCGCTCGGGCGATTCGCCGATGGTCGCCCTCCGGCGGGCGAACGGCCGCGAAGAGCCGTGGAAGGTGCCGTTCTGGGGGATCGGCAACGAGGCCTGGGGTTGCGGCGGGAACATGCGCGCGGAGGCGTACGCCGATCTCGCCCGCCAGTACGCCACCTTCTGCCGCGACCATGGCGACAACAAGCTGTACCGGATCGCTGCCGGGGCCAACGTCGACGACTACGACTGGACCGAGGCGCTGATGAAGTCCTTCGGCTGCGACGGGTGCGCCGGGTCCAAGGGCGGTCCATTCCAGGCGGTGTCGCTGCACTACTACACGATGACCGGAACTTGGGATGACAAAGGTCATGCCACCGAGTTCACCGACGACGACTACTACCTCACGATGGTCAACGCCCGGCGAATCGACGAGTTGCTCCGTCGGCATTCCACGGTGATGGACCGGTACGACCCCTGCGGCAAGATCGGCCTCGTTCTCGACGAATGGGGCACCTGGTGGAATGTCGAGGAGGGCACCAATCCTGGCTTCCTCTATCAGCAGAACTCGGTCCGCGACGCCCTCGTCGCGAGCCTGCATTTCGACGCCTTCCACGCAAGAGCCGACCGGCTGGTGATGGCCAACATCGCGCAGACCGTCAACGTGCTGCAAGCGATGATCCTCACCGATCCCGACAGCGGGGCGCTGGTCCTGACGCCGACGTACCACGTGTTCGAGATGAACGTCGGTCACCAGGACGCGGCTTCGCTGGCCGTCCACGTCGACGCACCCGCACGCGACGTCAACGGCGTGGACCTCCCGCTGTTGTCGGCCTCGGCTTCGACCAAGGACGACACGGCCCTGATCTCGTTGTCCCACCTCGACGCTTCATCGAGCCGAACCGTCGTTCTCGACCTACGCGGACGGGACTTCACCGACTACTCGGCGCGCGTCTTGACGGCATCCACATTGCAGGCGCACAACACACCCGACGATCCCGATTCGGTGGCGCCTCGGCCGCTCGACGGCATTCGCCTTCACGACCGTGGTCTCGAGCTGGACCTGCCACCCCACTCCTACACCACCGTTTCCCTTCAACTGCAGCCCTAGCGGGAAATCGGGGGCGGTGGTGTGAGGTCTTCGCTTACGGTGGCGGGCATGGGTGATGTGCGGGAGAGCGTGTACGGGGCGATGGCGGAGTTGCCGGAGCATCGGCGGGTGTTGGGGGCCGTGCTCGAGTTCTTTCGGCCGCGTGCGGTTGGCGCGTTTGTCAGTGGATCGGTCGCGCGGGGTGGGATGGACGGGGAGTCCGATCTCGATATCGGCATCGTGCTTCCCGACGCAGCCGTCCGCGACGCGGTTTGGGGCGAGCGGTGGGATTGGGCGATCGCGCCGTGGTTTCACCGGTTCGACGCCGACCATGTGAAGCCGTACTTCGTGATCTACCTCTACGAGCCGCGGATCAAGGCCGACATCTCGCTCTATACGCCGGACGAGCTGCCCGATGGCGAGGGCGGGCCGTACGGGGTCGCGTGGGACGACGACGGGCGCTTGGACGACTGGGCTCCGTCCGCCGTACCGGCTGAACGGGCTGTCGACTGGTCGCCGGCGGTGCACGAGGAGGAGCGGTTCTGGGCGTGGATCGTCTACTGCCTTCAGCACGTACGGCGCGGTGAGTACTACTCGATCGCAGCGGACTTCGACAGTTTGCGCGACATCGTCGAGCAGTGGCACGCGCGCCTCGCCGGCCATCACGCCTTCCCGGCACGCCGTACCGAGACGCTGTTCGACACCACCGAGCTGGCCCAGCTGTTCCCCACACCGGATCGCGCCGACCTCAAACGCGCGCTGCTCAAGCTGATCGACCTCCACGACCACCAGCGCGCACAGCTCAACCTTCCCTGGCGCACCACCGACATCGCCCGCGCGCAGATCCGCCACTGGGTAACCGAACTCTGACGCTTCGGGCGGGTAGGTCGTCGATGCTCGCCGGTTCCTGGTGCTCGACGCTGTTGAGGTGCCAACCGGACCGTGTGCTGGAGCCGCACGGCCTGATGGGCGCGATCGCATGCACCGCTGATCAGTCCGGGCGGCCCTTCCGCCGACGGCTGATCGCACGCTCGGTCTCCCGGGTCGCCTCGCGCTCGGCGAGCGCGTGCCGCTTGTCCCAGGTCTTCTTGCCGCGGGCCAGGGCGATCTCCACCTTCGCGCGACCGTCCTTGAAGTAGAGGGTCACCGGGACGATCGTCAGCCCGCTCTCGTTGACCTTGCGCTCGATCTTGTCGATCTGGGCACGATGTAGCAGCAGCTTCCGCTTGCGGCGTGAGCCGCCGTCAAACCAGCGGGACTGGGAGTACTGCGGGATGTGCACGCCGTGCAGCCAGATCTCCCGGTTCTCGACAACGGCGAAGCCGCCGACCAAGGACGCCCGCCCGGCACGGAGCGCCTTCACCTCCGCACCCTGCAGCACGATCCCCGCCTCCCAGGACTCGCCCAGCTGGTAGTCGTGGGCGGCCTTGCGGTTACGCGCGATTACGGGGTTGGCCTCGGGCTTCTTCACACGCCAATTCTGCCCCGACAACCCAACCTGCCACGGCTATTGCTGGTTGAGGTAGGTGAGGGCGGCGACAACTCGGCGGTGGCGGGTGTCGTCGGCGAGGAGGCCTAGCTTCTGGAAGATGTTTCGTACGTGTTTGTGCACTGCCGCCTCGGTCACGCGCAGGGCGGTGGCGATCTCACGGTTGCCGTCTCCGCGGGCGATCAGCTCGAGCACTTCCCGCTCGCGCTCGGTCAGCGCCTCCAAAGGGCTTTTGCGTCGCCGAAGAAGCGCCGTCACGAGCTCACCGAGTCGCGGAGGGCTTGGATTAGGGCGGTGGCGGCGGGTGGGTCTGGGGGTTCGCCGTAGGTGACGGCGTGGAGGCGGCGGGGGGAGCTGTCGATTCGGGTGGCGTGGATATCGGGGTGGCGGTGGGCTTGGAGGGCGAGTCCTGGCAGGGTCGTGACGCCTACGCCGGCGGCGACGAGGGCTTGTACGACGACCATGTCGTCGCTGTGTGAGGCGATGCGTGGGGTGAAGCCTTCTCGCCGGCACACGGTGGTCAGCTCGTCCAGGCACCTTTCGCAACCGCCGATCCAGCCGGATTGGCGATGGTTCGCGATGCTGTCGTCGGGGCGTTGGCTGATGAGGTAGATCGGGTCATCGCCGATGTGGACGAGGCGGAGGCCGTCGTCCTCGCCCGGGGCGTCGGCGTACCGGAAGACGACCGCGACGTCGATCTCGCTGCGTCGCAGCATTTGCAACGCCTCGACGGGATGGCGATCGAAGACGATCAGTTCGATTCCCGGGTACGCCTCGGTCAGCGAGATGGCCGCCTTGGTCACGATCGTGCTCAGTGCCGACGAGTTGGCGGCCACGCGGACCCGCCCGGATTGCAGGCCGACCTGTGCCGCGAGTTCGGTGGTCGCCGCGTCGAGTCGGCCCAGGATCTCGCTGGCCCGGCCTGCCAGCAGCTCCCCTTCGGGGGTCAGTCGGATCCCACGACCGATGCGCTGAACGACCTTGACGCCAACCGCCGCTTCCAGTCGAGCCAGGTGGTGACTCACCGACGGTTGGGAGTAGTGCAACTCCTTGGCAGCTTCGGTCACCGACCGGTGCCGCGCCACCGCGGCCAAGACCTTGAGGTGGACCAGGTTGAGCATGGATCAAGAATATCAATGTGTTCGCCAGAAGATCGGCATTAGACGTCATGAATCAGCTGACCCATGCTGGTGGGTAAAGGCAGCTCATCCGATCCGAGGAGGCACACCATGGGCAAGGTCATCGTCAACATCACCATCACGGCCGACGGGTATTCGGCTGGGGCCAACCAGACCGAGAAGCGCCCGTTCGGCGACGACGGCGGCGACGGCTGGGGAGACCGGCTGCACTCCTGGATGTTCGAGAACGCCGACGAGAACCGGGCCGAGATCGACCAGATGACGATTGCGAAGGCGTACGTCATGGGGCGGAACATGTTCGGCCCGGTGCGTGGCGAGTGGGATCGGCAGTGGAACGGCTGGTGGGGTGACAATCCGCCGTACCACACCCCGGTCTTCGTGCTCACCCATTACCCGCGCGACCCGCAGCCGATGGACGGCGATACGACGTACCACTTCGTCACCGACGGAATCGAGTCGGCGGTGGCCCAGGCGCGGGAGGCGGCCGGGGATGGCGACGTCACGATCCTTGGCGGCGCGACCACCATCAACCAGGGTCTCGCGGCCGGCCTGATCGACGAGCTGCGGCTGCACATCGTGCCGCTCACGCTCGGCGCCGGCACCCGGCTCTTCGACGGTGTCCCGCCGCTGAACCTCGAGCAGGTGGAGTCGAAGACTGCGAGCTCGGTCACGCACGTGACGTATCGCGTCCTGTCCTGAGCGGCACTTTCAGAGGAGACCGACTATGGAACCGCAGGACTTGCAGACCTTCATCGACGACGTGGCGCTCGTCGTCGGCAGCACCGACGACCAGTACGAAATCACGAAGCGCGTTGCGGAGCTCATGTCCGCCTTGCTGGACAGTGGCTACCGACTTCCGCCGGAGTTCGTACGGCCATCGCCGGACCGTCACCTGACGTACCCGCTCTACATCGCGCCGGACGACAGTTGGTCACTGGCATCCGTCGTCTGGAACGTAGGCCAACGGACGCCCGTGCACGGACACGAGACCTGGGGTGTGGTCGGAATCTACTCGGGAGCCGAACGGGAGATCCGGTACGTCAAGCCCGCTGCTTCCGCGGTGCCCAGACCCCTGACGCCGGCTGGTGAGCATGTGTGGGAACGCGGGCAGGTCACCGTGTGCTGTACGACCGACGACGACGTCCACTCCGTGGTGGCCGAAGGCGACGAGCCCACCATCGGGATCCACGTGTACGGCGGCAACATCGGCACCATCAACCGGCCGTCGTACGACCCGGCCACCGGAGCGACCCGGTGGTTCGTCTCCGGCTGGGACGACCCGGCAGTCGACGGCTAGTCGGGCGGTCCGGCGGACAGGACAGCGCGGATGTCGGCGACGCTCAGGTTGTCGGGACCGAACTCGGTCAGGCACCAGGTCGCACCAGCCTCGGCATACGGCCGTACGTCGGTGCCCGGAGGTAGTGCGACGACGAAGTCGAACCCCGTCCGCGTACCTCGTTCCGCCTCTACCGTGGCGACGCATTCGGCCAGCTGGTCCGGCGTCTCCAGGTTGACGGGGAAGAACCCGTCGTACCGTGCGGCTCTCCGCAATGGCTTGAGATTGCCCGGGAATCCGGCCACCCAGATGGGGATTCGCGGTCGCTGGACCGGACGCGGCAGGAAGCGGATCGAGTCGACGAGATAGTGCTTTCCGTGATGCTCGACGGTTTCACCTGACCAACCGGCGACCAGGATCTCGAGGCACTCGTCCAATCGCTGCCCGCGCACGCGATCGCTCACCTCGTCGCCGGTGCGGGAGAACTCGCCGCCGAACCGGTCGCTGCCCAGGCCCACGCCGAGGGTCAATCGCCCGCCGCTCAGCAGGTCCAACGTCGCCGTCTCTCGCAGGAGTTTCGTCGGCCGCCGACGCGCCAACGGTGTCACCATCGGCCCGATCCGCAAGCGTTGCGTCGCGGTCGCCATCGCCGTCAAGGTGATCCACGGATCGGCGACCGCCTCCACCGGTTCATGCCAACGGACGTGGTCCCAGACGAACATCCCGTCCCAGCCTGCCTCTTCCGCCTGGGCGGCCAACCTCGCCACCACCGCCGGATCCGCGAGGTCGTCGAAGAGCGGGAACCAGGGCGCCGTACGCATCATGCGACCCGAGCTGAGTTCGTTGTCATGCGTCGACGCTAATGCGCTGGGGGTTTAGAACTCCCGTGGTGTCGAGCTGTTGCCGGGGGTCGTCGGCGTTATTAGGTTGGGAGAACCGCTTCAGACGTCGTTTCGGAGGTGCCCGCCATGCGCCGATTGATGCTTGCGTTGCTGGTGATGAGCCTTGCAGTGGCTACCACCACGGTGACCGCGACCGCTGACCCACCAACCGTCCCGAATGGCCCATGGGTGCAGGATTCCCAGCAGGTCAGTCTGCAGCGCCTGCATTCGTACGACGA
This sequence comes from Kribbella sp. NBC_01245, assembly GCF_036226525.1. Lineage (NCBI taxonomy): Bacteria > Bacillati > Actinomycetota > Actinomycetes > Propionibacteriales > Kribbellaceae > Kribbella > Kribbella sp. NBC_01245. The sequence continues at coordinate 4,517,185 of NZ_CP108487.1, read as the reverse complement.
GATGGTCAAAGCGCTCCGGCAGATCGAGCAGCGTTCCAAGGGACGCGTCTCGCTGGAGACCGTCGGCCGCTCGAACGAAGGGCGGAACCTGTACCTGGCGAAGGTCGGCACCGGCCCGACCAAGGTCCTCTACATCACGCAGCAGCACGGCAACGAGCCCCTGGGCACCGAAGCCGCACTGCAACTCCTGCAGCGGCTGGCCAACGGTGGCGCCGCGTGGGACAGCATTCTCAGCAAGGTCACTCTGCTGGTCATCCCCAAGGTGAACCCGGACGGCTCCGAGCGGTTCCAGCGGCAGAACCACGATCCGGATTGCTCCGGCGCTTTCTGTACCCCAGGCGTCGGTTTCGACGTCAACCGCTGGCACGATCCGGCTGTTGCGCCCGAGGCGAACCCGGTACCGGAGGCTGCCGCGGTGCAGCGGGTCGCCATCCGGTACCAGCCGAAGATGGTCGTCGACTACCACCACCAGGGCTCCTATCGCAGCGCTGACGGGGACCTGATCACCGCGTCGATCTTCTGGCCGAACCACCCGGACGCATCGGCCGCGGCGATCGCGCTGTCGCGGCAGATGTGCCTGGTCATCTTCGACACGCTCATGCACTACGGATTCGCGGAGGTCAGCCAGTACCCGGGCACGCTGCCGCGTGGGATCGCGCGCAACTCCTACGGCATTCGCGGTGCCGGCAGTGTCCTGGTCGAGCTGCGTGGTGACATCGGGCAGAAGAGTTCCGGGATGCTCGTTCGGACGGCGTACGCGTCGATGGCGGCGCTGTTGGAGTCGATCGCCGAGGGCACCGTCTTCAGCCAGGATCCGGCTCGCGCGGACACCATCCCGCTGCGCGGCGAGTTCGTCGACAACCCACACGAGGAGTAGGACCCAAGCGGGCGGGCTGATGGCCGACGCGATCGAGGTCGAGGGGCTCGTCAAGCGATACCGCCTTAAGTCGGCGGTGGATGACGTGTCGCTGTCGGTCGCGGAGGGCGAAGCCTTCGGGTACGTCGGTCCCAATGGAGCCGGTAAGACGACGACGATCAGATGCATGCTCGGTCTCGTTCAGCCGACGGCCGGCACAATCCGGATTCTCGGACACGACGTGGCCACAGACCTCCGGGCTGTGCTGGCCGAGGTGGGGCATCTACCCGGCGAGTTCGGGCTGTGGCCGCAGCTGACCGGCGCCGAGTGTCTCGATTACCTCGGCGCGTTGCAGCACCGGCCGCCCGTACGCCGGCGGGAGTTGTGTGACCGGCTGGAACTGTCCCAGACCGACCTGCGGCGCCAGGTCAGGCTGTACTCGCGCGGGATGAAACAGAAGATCGGCATCATCCAGGCGTTTCAGCACGATCCCCGCGTGCTGGTGCTCGACGAGCCAACTGAGGGCCTCGACCCCGTCATGAAGGAGCAGTTCGTCGGGCTGCTCGCCGAGCACCGTCAGACCGGCGGAACCATCTTCCTCTCGTCCCACATCCTGTCCGAGGTAGAGGAAACGACCGAACGGGTCGCGGTGCTCAAGGCCGGCCGGATCGTGCGAACCGGGGCGACCGCGGACCTCACCGGCGAACGCGTACGCCAGTGCACCCTCGTCCTCAAGCAGCCGCTCGACGATGCGGCGGCACTCGACATCGAGGGCGTATCGCATCTGGAGAGCGACGGTTTGAGACACCGCTTCGAGTTCCGGGGCGACATGGAGCCGCTGATGCGACGGCTTGGTACGTTCGCCGTGCAGGAGTTTCTCTCCGAGCCCGAGCATCTCGCCGAGACGTTCTTCGAGATCTACCGGGATGCGGGCGAGGAACGGGCGCGATGAACGCCATCGTGTTCCGCCAGACCCTGCGGCAGGTGCGCCGTACCCTCGGCGTCCTCACCCTCGGCGTCGGCGCGTTCTTCTACCTGGTGCTGCTCGCGTCATCGACGTTCATCGAGGAGGCGGCGAACGTACCGTTCTTCCAGTCGCCGCCCGAGGCCGTCACGGCGTTCCTGGGAGGTTCGGCCGACTTCTTCCACGCCGACGGATGGCTGAGTGCCGGGATGACCCACCCCGTCACACTCTCGCTGCTGACCTCGTCGGCTTTGCTGGTCGCCGCCGGATCCGTGGCCACGGAGGTCGAGCGAGGCACGATCGACCTCGTGCTCGTCCGGCCGGTTGGGCGCGTTCCGTTCCTCCTCGCCAAAGCGGCCGCCTCGATCCTGGCCGTGACGGCTGCCGAGGCGGGAGGCCTGATCGGCGTACTGATCGCCCGGCAAACGGTCGGCGGGGTGGGGGAGTTGTCGATCGCGCCCGTCTTGCGCGCCTTTGCCGGCTCCTGGCTGCTGTTCGTCGGCGTCGCCATGGTCGGCATCCTTGTCTCGGCCCGTACGAGCCTGCGCGGACGGGCGATCGGCATCACCGTCGGCATCGTGGTCGCGTGGTTCTTCCTGAACTTCATCGCACAGCTCATCGACGCCGTCAGTGGCCTGCGATTCGCCTCTCCGTTCCACTACTTCCGGCCCATCGACCTGCTCGCCGGCACCTTGCCCGCGGGCGATCTACTGATTCTCGGAGCGATCCCCGTCGCCGCGCTCGTCTGGGCCGCCGCCGACTTCACCCGCCGCGACCTGACCCGCTGAGGGAATGCGGTCAGTGGGTGGCGAGGGCGATCGCGGACGCGCCGCAGAGCAGCGACAGGCCGACAGCAACGGGGGCCCGTTCCCCGCGCCGCACCGAACGCGCCAGCACGATGGCTCCGGCCAGGTATCCGGCGGTGGCGACTGCCAGCTGGACCGCGATCAGGCCCGACGCTCCCAGCGGAGCGGGGTTCAACCCGGCTCCCGGCCGGCCGAGGAGGTCCCAGCCCAGGCCGAACGGATCGCCGAGCAGGCCGGGGAGCAGTTGGAGGCTGGTGGTGAGACGGTTGCGGTCCATGGCCACCGCTACAACGATGCCGGCGACGGCCGGTACGACGGCCTGGGCGACCGTGGGCCGGGTACTTCGGCTGCCCGCGACGATCGCCAGGCACCAGATGGCGAGGGCGCCGACCGCACAGAACGCCAGCAACCCCAGCGTGGCGAGCAGGGTTGCCCGCTCGGCGCTGTTCGGAGCGGCCCAGAGCTCCGACCGGCGGACCGCGGCGAAAAGGGTGCCGCCGGCAACGACTCCCAGGAGCGCCTCGGCGCCGCGGGGTGGTTCCCAGTCAGGGAGCCGGCCGCGGGGGAGTAGCGCGATCCAGGCGAGGACGATGCCGAGTGGCTCACAGGTGGAGAGCCATCGCACCCGTCCGACGGCCAGGCAGGCTGCCACGGTGACCAGGGAGTAGACGGCCAGCATCAGACCGACCGACCGTGGCGCCAACGGATATTGGTACGCGCTGAGGTACCAGAACCACGGCAGCGCGAGCGCGGCCGCGGGCCAGACGCTGCCGGGTCCGTCGCCGGGGTGACTCCGCGTAAGGACTCTCGCGGCGCTGTCCCAAGGGTCGGTCCAGCGCCAGACCGGGCCGAGGAGCACGCTCGCCAGCACGAGCACGGGCCAGGCGAGGCCGACGACGAGTGCGGGAGCGATGTTCTCCAGGTCGTCGTCCGCGCCGACGCGGCCGGCGATGATCGCCACCACGAGCAGCGCGACCGCCAGCAGGCGCGGGATCACGACGAGTGGTGAGAGTCCGTTCCGCCAGGACTCGACCACGGGCAGCGGGCTGGTGCGCGGTCGGCGTACTCCGGGCCAGGCGAGTGCTACCAGCAACACCATGGCACCGGTAATGCACCCGGTGACGAACGGCGAGACCGGAAGGTCGTACCGCTGTGTGATCGGATGGGTGGGCACGGTGCCGAGAGCCACGGTGAAACGCGGAACCGGAATCACCCGTTCATGGTAGGGCGGTATGAGGCTGAGCGATTGACGACAACGCTGAGGCGCGCCTACGTTTGCAGGTGCGGAGGTGGGCAAAATGCGCTTGGTCACCCGGTTGGTTCTGGCGACGTCGTTGACGGTGTTCGGGGTCTCGGTCGCCCCGCCGGCCCTTGCCGACCATACGAATCCGGGGGCCCCGCTCGCTCCCACCGATGGCGTGACCGCGACGGGAATCGTCCGGGGTGAAGGAACCTGGACGCACTTGAAGAATTTCCCGGGCCTTGCCAGCCCGGCGCTTACCGGCGGTGGCACGGATCTCGAGTTCTTCTCACCCGCCGGCAGCCGCGACGTGTACGGCGCCTTCGGCACCCTGGGCCAAGACGATGCCGGCAGCATCGGTCAGCGGATCGTCCAGCTGACAAAGGGAAACGCGGTCGCGCCGAGGTGGGTCGCCGATCACGGCTCCGCACATTGCTCCACCACCAACCCCAGCGGAACCCTTGGTCTGCAACACGATTCGCAGATAGGCGCCCTGGGCAAGGTTCGGCTGCTCACCGATACGACGGACGCGACCGGCCGCTGCCATGACCCGAACGGCGGCGGTCTCGAGATCGTCGACGTCACCGGTATCGCCAATCCGGCCTTCGCACCCCGTGAAGTGGGCCTGGTCCGGCTGTTCGGCTTCTCGCATACGCATACGATCGACACATCGCGGCCCTGGATCGTCTACAACAGCAGCTCGGAGCCCTCCGGCGGCAACTGGATCGACGTGGTCGACATCCGCTCGTGCTTCGGCAGCCACAACTGGACCTTGGCCAAGCGCCGCGCCGAGTGCAGGCCGCAGGTCTACCGGATCGCGTTCCAGCCCGAGTGGACCATGCAGCGCGACCAGAACACCGGACAGCTCGAGCCGGGATCGGCGGCGTGTCACGACATCACCTTTGCGGACGACCGCCTGTACTGCGCCGCCCTGAACGCGACGCTGATCCTCGACGTGTCCGGAATGTTCGGCAGTGGCGGGACGGTGTCGGGTACGCCATTCGCCTGCCCCGTGATCGACGGGACACGGACCGGGGCGAAAGTCACCGACTGCGGCGGCATGGGCCCGACCCGGACGGAACGGGCCACCGGCTGGCAGTTCCTCGGCACGTTCCAGCACCCGGGGCGCGATTGTGGTCCGCCTGGTACCGATGTCCGGACCTGCAACTCCAACAACCAGGTGCGCTCCGATGACGGCATCTCGGTGTCGCACGAGGCCGACCCGACGTCCGACCGGCGGCTGATGTTCGTCACCGACGAGCGTGGTGGCGGCGTCGTACCGCCCGGCTCGTCCTGTGCGCCGGGAATCGACAACCCGTACGGCAACGGCGGGGCGCACACGTTCGACATCAGCGACCCGGCCGACATCCGGTACGCCTTCGGATCGGACGGGAAGAAGGCCGTCTACATCAGTGACGCGGTCGTACCGGCCGAGACGTTCTGCGACATCCACGTAATCGAGCAGGTCCCGGGCGAGCAGCGGTTCCTGGCGGCGTACTACAGCCAGGGCATCAAGGTCGTCGACTGGTTCGTCGACGCGCAGGGGCATGTGCAGTTCCGGGAGACGTCGTCGTTCACGCTGCCGAATGCCAATACCTGGGCGGTCGAGGACTTCAAGATCGTCGACAACCCCGATGGCACCCGGACCTACTTCCTCGCCACGGACGACATCCACCGTGGTATCGACATCGCCAGCTGGACGGGCCGGCCGAACCCGATCGGAGCACAGGGTCCCGCGCCGACGGTCCGCACCTCGGCTGTGAACCTGAGTCTGGTCGGGCTGGCGATCCTGCTACTACCGGCGGCGGCCCTGTACGGACGCCGGCGCCGAACGTCCCCGCTGGCGGAGACCGCCGACTGACAGGCCGCGACAACCGGCCCCTAAGGTCACCGGTCACGACCCGGACGACCTCGTAGCTCCGAGCGCCTGGAGGGTGAGGCGGATCTGTTCGACGTATTCGGTGCAGCCATCGCATTCGTCGAGGTGGTGCTCGAACCCGGTTCGCCAGTCCGGCGGGAGTACGTCGTCCAGCGCAGACCGCGGCGACGACCCGGTCGAGCTGCGAGCGCGACAAGTGGATTCGCCCGGCGATCTCGGCTGCCGTCGCCGGGTCCTCGAGAGCCTCCGTGAGTCCGGCGATGAACGTGGCGAAGACGTCGGTGGGCAGGCGTCACGCCAGCGGTGGGAGGAGATCTCGTTGTTCGCGTTGATACCGCTCGAGAACCAGACGCCGCGCAGGTCGACGACGTACGAGCGGTTCTGGAGGCAGAACCAGCCGCCGCCCCAGTCCGTGCCGGTTCCGTTGAAGAACTGAACGTCTTCGAGACTGCCCGAGTAGCCGCGGTTCAAGACCGACGACGCCCTGTTGGTGTCGCTGCCCTGACTCGCGCGGACACCATCCCGCTGCGCGGCGAGTTCGTCGACAATCCCCACGAGGAGTAGCGGCCGCTATCCCCGACGACGCCTTCGCAGCCGACTGCGAAGGCGTCCCGGGTCCGCGGTCAGCGGTGGTTCTTCTGGAGCCGCACGAATTCGTTGCGGGTCATTTCGCGCAGGTCCTCGACGGCGGTTGTGGCCGCGACCTTGCCCTTCGTGCTGCCGGCCCCACCGACGTCGCCACCACCGAACACGATGTTGGCCCAGTTGTTCTGGGTGGTCAGCGTGGTGGTGTTGTTGTCGTCGTTCACGTCCGCGGACGTGGTGTCGACGGCGTCGCCGTCACAGTTCCAGTCGATCGCCTGGTCGGCTGGTCCAGAGGTGCGGGTGGTGCCGTTCGGGCACTTCCACTTGGTCAGCCAGGCGCCGGCCTGACTCGTGCCCAGGCCGCTCGGCTCCCGCAGGCTGGACTCGGTGAGTGACGGCGGCGCGAAGTTCGAGAAGCCGAAATAGCCGCCGCCGGTGGCCTTGGGGACACCGTTGAACTGGAAGAAGTAGTTCATCACGCTGAGGTAGTTGGCTTGTAGTTGACGTGGTCGGTACCGCCGTGCCGCAGGCCGAGGTTGTGCCCGAGCTCGTGGATGAAGGTGCCGACGTTCATGTCCTCGGTGACGTTCCAGCTGCACTTCGGGCCCATCGTGACGATGAACGTGTCGTTCGGGATGGCGAACGCGTTGCCGCTGCTGCAGCCGTTGCCGTAGCTGTCGGCCCAGAGCATGTAGTGGAAGATCGGTGTCCGGGCGGCGGCGAAATTGCGAGTCTTGATCGCGTCGGTCTGCTGGAGGGCCGGCTGCAGGTTCGAGTCGTAGGGAACCTGGTTGCCGCCGCCGAGGTCGTACGCCGTACCGCGGGCCGAGCCGGCATCGAGGTGGATCCGGATGCCGGTGGTGCCATCCGGGTTGCTGACCGGAGCAGTCGCGAAGACCTGGACGATCCGGTCGAGGGCCGCCGTGGAGGCGAGCCGGCCGCTCATGTAGTCCATCTCGACGAACAAGTCCTTCTTGTTCGGGGTCGCGCCCATCGCGGGCAGGTCGACGTCGACGGTGCCGTCACCGTTCGCGTCGTACCCGTTGACCTCCCAGCTGTCGGGGAGGGTGTCACCGTCGGTGTCGGTCGCTGCGACACCAGATGCTGCCTGTTGGGTGGGTGCTTCCGGTGACAACCGGGTGGGCGAAGCAGTTGCAGAGACGGCATTCGCGGTGACGACGGCCACCACAGCCAGGGACGAGACCACGCTGAGCGTGGCGAGACGTGCCTTCATCGGTACTCCTCAAACGGGCGGTGAGTGGAAGAAACCGTGGTGCATGGTGCTCTCGCGACGGATGCCTGGCAATGGATCGGCAGGTCCGTGCGCGGGCGAAGTGAACAGCCGGGGGGCGGAGTGAACGGTACGGTGAGGGCTAGCCAGTCCGCGGGGTGAATATTCACCCCGGTTCGCCATCACGCAGGGGTGCCGCCCATGGAACCTGACGAGTTCCCGACCACATTCGGCGCGACGCTACGTCGAGTTCTGGTCGGCAAGGACCTGTCGCTGCACCAGTTGCACCGACGGCTTACGCGGTCAGGGTCGTCCATCAGTCTGGCCTCGCTGAGCTACTGGCAGAGCGGGCAACGGTTGCCGGCCACCGTGAAAGCGCTCACGACCGTTGAGGCGATGGAGCGTGTTCTCGACCTCGATCCGGGCACCTTGACCGGGACCCTGCCGCCGGCGGACCTCCACCAGCTGCAGCGTTCCGCACTCGGCCTGCTGCCGGCGCACAGCGCTGCCGCCGAGTTGGTGCGGCAGATCGGGGGAGAGACCGCCTATGGTCTGACGCCGACGGTCTCGATGACCGACTTCGTCCGGCTCGATGCCACTGGCTCGTTCAAGCGAGCGAGGTCCCTGGCCCTGATCAGGGCGACGCGGGTGGTGGATCGGCGGATCGTGATTCACCAGGCCGACCCCGGTGTCGATGTGGCGGATCTCGACTTCAAGGTTCGCGCCGGCGGACGCCGTGGCCGGGAGGTGCGTGATCGACAGACGCGGTTCCTGGTGGCCGAGGTCCTTTTCGACGCGCCGCTGCTGCCAGGGGAAACCCGATTGCTGGACTATGAGGTGCGGTCCCGCGTCCCTGTTCTTTGTACGCAGTACTTTCGGAGCCGGATCGAGAAGGACCAGGCCCAGCTGATGACCGTCGAGTTCCATCCGAAGTGCCAACCGGTCCGCGTCTGGCGATTCTCACGTCGCACGGTCGACTCCGCCGATGACCTGCGACAGGAGACCCGACTCGTCGACAACCGCGCACACACTTTCGTCAAAGACGCCGCCCGCGGTGTCCACGGCATCAGCTGGTCCTGGGACTAGGTACGCCCGGCTCCTTTCCTGGCGGCGATCGAGGCGGCGGCGATACGCTGCGCGAATGCCCGAGCTGGTGTCGAAGCGCGCCCAGGTCGCACGCATCCGCCGTACCGCCGTGCGGGCGCTCGCGGACTACCCGGTCGACGAGCCACGCCTGTCGTTCATCGCGCACGGCGAGAACACCACGTTTCGGGTCGACTCCCGCGATGACCGTTTCCTGCTGCGTGTGCACCGGCCGAACCGGCACGGCCCTGGCGTCGATTCGCGGGTCGCGGTCGGATCGGAGCTGGCCTGGCTGACCGCATTGCAGGCAGGCTCGGAGTTGAGCGTGCCGACGCCGATCCGGGCCCGCGATGGGCAGTGGACCACCGTCGTCGACGGCCGGGTCTGCTCGGTCCTCGGCTGGCAGGGCGGACGAATGCAGGCGGCCAATCCGCGGTCCGTGCACTTCCGGCGATTGGGTGGCGTCCTCGCCCGTTTGCACGATCACGCTTCGGGGTGGGCTCCGCCATCCGGGTTCGTCCGCATGCGGTGGGACTGGGAGACCTTCTTCGGCAACACCATGGAGTACGGCGGGGTGCCCGCCGCCGCGTGCTGGGACCTGCTGCCAGCGCCGTTGCGCGCGCAATTCGACGAGGTCGCGCGCCGGATGCGTACGGTCATGGCGGATCTTGGCTCAAAGCCGGAGCCTTCGGCCTGATCCATGCCGACCTGCATCTGGAGAATGCGCTGTTCGACGGTGACGCGGTGCGGCTGATCGACTTCGACGACTGCGGATTCGGTCACTGGCTGTACGACATCGCGGTACCACTCTGGGACAACCACTGGCGGGCCGACTATCCCGCGATCCGTGCGGCGCTTCTCGATGGCTACGGTGAACGCCGCGAGCTGCCCGATCTCACTCACCTGGACGACTTCATCGCCACTCGGCACGTGGCCTTCGGGCTGTGGTTCGCCGGGATGGCTCAGGTCAATCCGGCCTTCGCGGCCGACCTGGACAGGACGACGGACTACCTCCACCGGTCACTTGATCGGCTGCTGTGACATGCCAAGCAGGCAAGGGATTCAGTCGGTCAGATGAGTCAGTACGGCGAGCACCCGGCGATGGCTGTCCGGGGTGTCGTTGATGCGCAACTTCTGGAAGATGCTGCGCATGTGCGTCTCGACCGTTCGTTCGGCGAGCACCAGCTGAGCCGCGATCGCACTGTTCGACCGGCCTTCCGCGACCAAGCCGAGCACCTCGCGTTCCCGGCTGGACAGGGCGGCTAGCGGATCGTTGGGCCGAGTCGGCGTGACCAGAGCCGCGACGATCACGGGATCGAGCGCCGACCCGCCGTCCACGACCCGTCGCATCGCGTCCAGGAAATCGGCAACGCGCAGAACGCGATCCTTCAGCAGGTAGCCGAATGCCCCGGTGCCGACCAGGTCCACCACGTGCCGCGTCTCGACGTGCTGTGACAGCATCAGGATCGGGCGATCCGGCGACTCGTCCCGCAGTACCTTCGCCGCCCGCGCACCGTCGTCCGTCATCGTCGGTGGCATCCGTACGTCGATGATCGTCAAGTCCGGGTCCTTCGCGCGAACCAGGTCGACGAGCTCGTCCGCGTCGGTCGCCAGACCGATCACCTCGTGGCCGTTCTCGGTCATCAGCCGACTCAAACCCTCGCGAAACAAGGCGGAATCCTCGCCGATCACGATGCGCACGGGATCTCCACTCGGATCGACGTGCCCGCGCCCGGCGGACTGTCCACCGTGATCTCCCCACCCACCGAAGCCACCCGATCTCGCAACGACGTCAGCCCGAACCCCTCCTTCGCCCCACCCACGCCGTTGTCCCGCACCGCCACCTGGAGCCGCTGCTCCACCATCCCTACCTCGATGGAAATGCGGGTGGCGCTCGCGTGCTTCAGCGCGTTCGCGATCGCTTCGCCGACGGTGTAGTAGACCGCTGTCGCCACGCCCTCGCCGATCTCCAGCTCGGGTACGACGAGATCCACCGGAACCGAGCTGTCGGCGACCAGGCGGCGCAGCGCCACGGCCAGCCCGTCGTCGAGACGGCTCGGCCGTACGCCGTGCGCGATCCGCCGCAGTTCCGCCACGGTCCCCTCGACCGCCTCGACTGCTTCGTCGATCTCCCGGTACGCCGGGAGGCCGGGCTCGAGCTGATACTGCAGGGATCGCAGCCGCATGCCGATCGCGATCAGCTGCTGCTGGGCCCCGTCGTGGAGATCCCGCTCGAGGCGTCGCCGTTCGGCGTTCACCTCCTCCATCAGGCGGAAGCGGCTGGCGCGCACCTCGTCGAGTGCCTCCCGGAGCTCCAGTCGCAATCGGCTGACCTCCAGCGGCAGGCGCGCCTCCACCGCGGCTTCGCGGGCTCGCCGGATCCGCCGGGCGGACGTCGTACCGAGTATCAGCGCTCCAACGATCGACTCGCCCGTCCGCAGCGGGATCGCACCTGGAGGAATGTCGAACTGGTCGCCGGGCCGGCGGAGCAGTACGCGCAGCAACGGGTCATCCAGGGCGTCGCGCAGTACGTTCTCGACCTGTTCGGGCTCGGCCTCACCATCGCGTACCTGACGTACGAAGGAACGGATTCGGGTCAGCACCACGGTCCGGTCGGGATCGACGAAGCGGCCGACGGTGCGATGGACCCACTGGTGGAGTGGGAGGAGTGCGAGAGCGGTGACGAAGGCGGCGGTCGTGACGCTGACGCGATCGGGAAAGAAGTTGCCGGCAGCAAGAACTCCGGCCGCGAAGATGGCCGCAGAGGTTGCCGCGGTGATGAGCCAGCTCAGCGTGGTTCCGAGCAGCTGGTCGATATCGAGCAGGTCGTGCTTGAGGATCGCCACGGCGATGGTGGCCGGGACGAGGACCAGCATGGCGACGAGAAACCCCGTGTAGGCGACGGCGCCCGGTGCGCCGAGCGCCACCGCCAGCCAGCTCGCCGCCAGCAGGCCGGGGACGCTAACGGCCGCGCACAGCAGCCAACGTAACCGCAGCCGGGTGAGCTGGTCGCCGTGGCGGTAGCGCACGACGAGACTGGAGGCGGCGGCCAGCAGTACGGCGATCAATAACGTGAACGCGACAACGGTCAACGCCACCCGGAACGGGCGCGGGAGCATGTTGCCACCATCCGTGGAGACGGTGAAGTTCACCAGGGCCGCGGCCGCCGGAACGGCCGCCCAGATCACCTGCCAGCGCCGGCCGGGCAGCAGGCCGTCGGGGAAGAGCAGGATCAACGTCACGAACCCGAGGAACAGCCATGGCCAGGCACCAGTGCCGATCGCGTCGACGACTCGTGCACCCGGCCAAGGGTGAGCGGTCAGGTACGTCGTACCCCAGTCCTCCACGGTGAAGACGACAGCCGGCGTGGTCGCAGTCAACGCAAGCGCTGGTCCGATCGGACTGGCCGGCGCCCGGACTGCGATGAGCCAGCCGAGCAAGAGACACGGCAGCAGCAAGGCTGTGCTGATCGCCCAACCGGCGGGCGTTCCGACGGATGCGGGCCCGTAGGCGAGGAACGCACGCACGACCTCGGCCGCGACGAAGACCACGGTCGCGGCGAAGACGAGCACTCTGCCCCAGCGCACAACCTCATGATGGCGGCGGTTCAGGCGTTTGGCACCAGTGCCAGCACTTAGTGGCCAGCCGCGAACCGAGTCCGGCGGCAGCACCGATGTGGAACACCCGCCTGGGAGGCGAGGCTGATGCCGTCAGTTCTCAGTCCAGGAGGGATTCCCATGATCGCCATCGTGACCGTTCTACTCGCCTTCCCGCTCGGCTTCTTCTTGCACAATCGAACGTCGGCGTATGTCGTGTACGTCGCGATCTTCGGGTACTCGTTCACCTTTCAGACGCTCTACCTGTTGCGTGCCTGGGTCGGCGGCGACCACTCCGCCTTCAGTGCGGATCCGGAAAAGCTCCCGCTTGACTACCTCGCCGTCACCGGTGCGATCTACGCCGTCGGCTTCTTGCTCATCACCCTCGGGCATCGGCTGGGTGCGAAGCGCCGCAACCGCAGTCTTGCCGTCGACCTCGAGTCATCGAAGTAGCTGATGGCGGGCGGCTGTCGGGAAGAGGTGCCAGGCGGTGGCGTAGAGCAGTAGGGCGATCACGAACGAGGCGCCCGCTCGCTTGGCGGCCCCGGTCAGCACGCCCTCGGCGACGGTGCCCCAGGGTGCTTGGACGGTCGTGGTGGGGTAGGTGGTCTCGGTGGAGCTGTTGCCGTGGTCAACGGTGATCGGGTGCTCGTAGTCCACCTCAGTCACAGTGCGGTAGGCGTTGTAGTCGCTAGGGACGAGTACGGCGGCTCCCAGCACGGGTGCCGCGACGAGCAGGGCCACCGCGGTCCACCGCATGGCGGGACGTAGGCGGGCGGTGGTGCCGGCTTGAGTGCGTAGCCGGTCGCGGTGGCGCCAGAGATACCAGCCGATGGCCGCCAGGCCGAAGGCGGTGCTCCCGTACTGCAGCAGCCTGGACGGCAGGAATTCGGCTTCAGTGAGGTAGTCCCAGACGAGGTGCGTGGCGATGCCGATCAGCGCGGAGAGCAATAGCCACAGGGCGTACTGGGCTTTGGGTCGCGGATCGGGCGCGGGGAGACCGAGGCCGGCTGGGAGTAGTGCCGTGAGTGGCGCGCGCAGCATCGAGTAGAGGGCGACCAACCCGATGGCGAAGGGTAGGTCGACCAGAAGGCCCCAGGGCGAATGGGTCTGGGTGGCGTTGACGAGGAGCGGCCCGTACCAGTCCTGGCGGCTGGTCGTTGAGATACCGACGGCGGCGAGGAAGTACGGCACGTCGGGAGCCATGGCGCCCGCGACCAGAGCCGCCGGAACGAAGGGCCGCCGCAGCAACGGCAGCACTGCGGCGGGATGAGCCAGGGTGAAGGGCATCGATGACCGTCTCTGTAGCGCGCACAGATAGTACGTTTCAGAGAATACTCATCTGAACGGACTATTGCCAAAGCCGGTGATACGCCGCGGTGAGCCCGGCCAGGATCGGCAGCGCGAGAGCCACGCCAATGGCGAGGACGGGCGGCAGTTCGAGCCAGCCGCTCGTGTAGGCGTAGGCGAGGAAGAGCGGAGAGGCCAGCGCCATCGCGCCCATCTCGCGCAAGCCGGAGGACCGCCCGTGGAGGGCGAGAACTGCCCCGGTGGCAGCGAGAACCAGCAGCGGCCAGGCGCCGTACTCCGTGCTCACAACGAAGGCCCTCGTGTCGATGAGGGCGACGGGGAACCATGCCACGGCGGCCATCGCTCCGGCCGCCGCTGCCAGCCGCCGGTCGCCGCGTCGATCCGGCGGACAGGCGAGTACGACGAAAGCGGTCAGCACTGCCGCGACTGGTTCGAACGCTCCCTCGCCGTACTGGGGCGCGGCGATCGTCCACTGCACGGCGATCCCCAGCAAGCCGCCCACGGCCAGCCCCGCGCCAAGCGCCCACCGCCCGGACAGCGCGATGATCGCGCCGACGCACACCATCGCCAGGAGCAGGACGTGCAACGCCCACATGCCATCCGTGGTCGAGAGGTGGCTCCAGACCGATCCTGGTGAGAGGGCGATCCCGGTGTACCAGGTCATCAGGTGGATCCCGCTGTTCACCGCGCCGACCGCGAGTGCGAAGGGTGCGGCCAAGACGAAGAGGCGCCCGGCAGGTGAGGCAGAGTCGAGCCGCAGCCGGACCCGGAGGGCGTGCGCGACCAGGTCGGCGTCCGCGCGCAGCCGGGCCGCGCGGGGCAGGCCTTCGGTCAACTCCCGATGTACGTCGACGATCTCCTGCCCGTGAGCAGTCCGATACGCAGCCGGATACAGCTGGAGCAGTGACTCCCTCACGTCGCTGCCGCGGTCCCGTCGGCCAGTCGCCGCCTTACCTCCCGGGCGGTGGCGGCCAGCCGCTCCGCCTCGGCTTCCAGCCTCTCGCGTCCGGCCGGGGCGAGCGCGAAGATGCGACGGGCCCGGCCGCCCACGACCTCCTCGCGCTCCACCACGATCAGGCCCTCCGCCAGTAGCCTGTCCAGCGCTCCGTACAACGCTCCGGTCCGAGGCGTCACCCGGCCGTCGGTGATCGTCTTGACCTCTTGGGCGATTGCGTACCCATGCCGAGGTGCGTTCGCCAGCGCCGTCAGCAGCAGCAGTGCCAGCTCCTGCATCCCGCGCTCAGTCATGCCACTCGCTCAGTCATGTCTGCAGAGTATTCCGTTGGACGGATTACTCAACCGGCCACTCTCGTTGAGACCGAGTCGTAGCCGCCTCCGCCGGGGTAGGTCCAGGACCCGGTCAGCGTGTTCCCGTCCGCGCTGAACGTGCCGCGGTAGAACGCCGGCGACCCCTTCTCGCCACCCCAAATGGTCAGTACGTCGCCCTCGAGTTCGTACACGTAGTCGAAGGTCTCGCCGCCGTTGCCGTAATACCGCGACTTGACGTCCTCGCTGCGTTCGCCGAAGAAGGGGTGCTCGTGGCCGATCACCTCGATGCCCTTGCTGTTCTCCAGCTCGACGTGCTGGAGCAGGAAGTGCCGGCCGGGCATCCACTCGTACCGGGTGGTGCCAACCGCTCCGCCTTCGACCTTCCACGTACCGACCAGCCGGTCCAGGGCGCGCATCTGCTCGCTCGGCACGGGGGTCTCGGGGGTCTGCTGGGTCTGGGTGGTGTCGTTCATCTCGTTCTCCTTCGTTGGTGCCGGGCCTGAGCGGCCTGACAACCAGTACGTCGGAGCCGCGGATAGCTGCGGGACAACCCAGCCCATCAAAGTCTCAGCTGGTCGACCGCCAAGTGAGCGTGGCGTGGTTGGCGCGGAGGAAAAGGCGCTCGGGGAGCAGTCTCGCGGCGGTGTTTCGGAGCGGGACGGTCAACCGGCCGGAGGCTTGGGCGAAGGTGCCGAAGGCGGCCGACTGACGAGCGATGGCTTGCGTACGTCGGCGGCGACGGCGGTCGTAAACCTGAAGGCCGTGGTCGACATTCCCGTCTTCATTGAGGGCTGCGGCGAGCTCGACCGCGTCTTCCGAGGCGGTGCCGCCGCCCTGGCCGAGGTCCGGCGTCATGGCGTGGGCGGCGTCTCCCACCAGGACCGCCCGGCCGGCGACGTAGCTGCGCAGTGCGGGGAGCCGGTAGATGTCGTGCCGCAGGATCTCGGACCCGTTGATGCTGTCGAGCATCGCCGGGATCGGGTCGTGCCACCGGCCGAAGCGATGCCGGAGTTCGGCGCGGTCGTCGGCGTACTCGCTACCTGGCGGGGCGTTCGCGACGAGGTAGGAGTAGACGGCGCCGTCGGCCAGCCGGAAGATGCCGACGCGCTCACCCTGGCCCCAGCTCTCGCTGACTTCGGAGTCGAGCTCGAGCGGTGGCGCGATGAGACGCCAGGTGGTGTAGCCGGCGTACACGGGTGGTTTGGCGTGCGGCCACAGAAGCGCTCGGACGGTACTGCGGAGTCCGTCGGCGCCGACCAGGAGGTCGGCGGAGCGTCGTACGCCGTCGTGCGTGACCGTCACCTGATCGCCAGTACGCTCGACCTCGTTCACAGTCGTGTCCAGAACGATCGCCTCGGCAGGCACGGCGGATCGCAGGATGTCGAGCAGGATCGGCCGGCGCAGCATCAAGGTGTCGCCGTAGCCGGTTCGCAGGGGCGATCGGAACAGCCAGCGTCCGTGAGCGTCCCGGAAGCCGCCCGCGCCTTCGACCGTACTGAACTCGCGGACCTGATCGCCAACGCCGAGGAGATCCAGCGCGCGGATCGCGTTCGGCCACAGCGAGATGCCCGCGCCCACCTCGCGTAGAGCCGGCGCGCGCTCGAGGACGGTGATGTTCCAGCCGCGCCGGTGCAACGCGATCGCGGCGGCCAGGCCCCCGATCCCCGCTCCGACGATCACCGCGTTCCGGTCGACCATGGGCCAATCATGCCCCGAGTGCAGAACTACCATTGACGAAGGTCGCCGAGGAGCAGAGGGTTTCGCAAGATGATTCGTGAGCGAAGAGAAGAAGATCTTGATCGACTATGCGCCATTCTTGAGACCATGGAGTATCCCTCTGGAAAAGACCTCAGAGAATGGCTTGAAGAGTACGACGCAGAGCGGTCTTGGGTTTTCGACATGGCGCCGGTGACGGTAGCGCCGACGAAAAACGTGGTCGGCCACATCCAGATCTTCAACCCCACCGAAGCTTCTCCATGGGTCGACTACGCCGAGCAGCCCGCCGCCAATCTGTTGGCCATCGGAAAGCTCTTTGTCAGACCCAATACCCACGAATATGGCATCGGAAGATACCTGCTCAAGGAATCCATCAAGTACATCCAAGGTCAAGGCAAGCTCCCAGTCCTGGATCGTCAGGGAAATGGGTTTATTGCAGAGGGCTTCTACGAGAAGTTCGGATTCAAAGAAATCCCGTCAGGAAACCCCGACGTTGCTCCAATGATCTACACCAAGTGACGCTACTCATCGGCGTGGAGTGTCCTGCATGGACCTGCCTGGTGAGCTCAAGGGGTACGCCGATGCGAAGGCGCGTCTGGCCAAGGCAAAACGGGTGGCTCCGCGAGTCGGCGCGGCCGTCGAAGGCTGGGTGATCGCCGCTGCCTGTGCGGGCTGGCCGATCCCGTGGCCACACGGCGTACTTCAACTCGGAATGCGCGCGGGCCACCATCACGTCGTACCTGCTGGAAGGAGAACTGCCACCGAAGTACTCAACCTGCTGAGAGGTCACGTGAGGTACGCGTCGGGCTCGGCGAGGGCTTCGTCCAGGATGGCCAGACCGGCTTCGGCGTCGTTGTCGGTCACGTTGAGCGGCGGCGCGACGTGGATGCGGTTGCCAAGGATGAGTGGGACCAGGCTCCGGCTCAGGCACGCCTTGGCAAACGCGGCCATCGGTGCGTTCGCCTCGCCCGTCGCGCCGACCGGCACCAGCGGCTCTTTGGTCTGCCGGTCGCGCACCAGTTCTAGGGTCCAAAGGCCGCCGATGCCGCGGACGTCCCCGACGGACGGGTGCTTCTCGGCGAGCTTGGTGAGCCCGGGCCCGAGGACGTCGGTGCCGAGGCGGGCGGCTGCGGTGACGGTGCCCTCGTCGCGCATCGCGCTGATGGCGCCGACCGCGGCCGCGCAGGCGAGTGGGTGCCCGCTGTACGTCATGCCAGCCGGGTAGGGGCGTTGGGTGAACGTCTCGTGGATGGCGTCGCCGACCAGTACGCCGCCGAGAGGCACGTACCCGGAGTTCACGCCCTTCGCGAAGACCAGCAGGTCCGGGGCCACCCCGTCATGGTTGACGCCGAACCAGGCGCCGGTACGGCCGAAGCCGACGAGGATCTCGTCCGCGATGAAGACGATGCCGTGACGGGTGCACAGCTCCCGGACACCACGGAGGTAGCCGGCCGGCGGCACGATGACGCCCGAGCTGCCGGTCACCGGTTCCAGCACCAACGCGGCGATGGTCGGCGGGCCTTCCAGCAGGATCACCTGCTCCAAGTGGGCGAGAGCTCGCTCGCACTCCTCCTCAGGCGTGCTCGATCCGAA
The DNA here is from genome assembly GCF_036226525.1 of Kribbella sp. NBC_01245. Taxonomy (NCBI): domain Bacteria; kingdom Bacillati; phylum Actinomycetota; class Actinomycetes; order Propionibacteriales; family Kribbellaceae; genus Kribbella; species Kribbella sp. NBC_01245. The sequence continues at coordinate 4,499,056 of NZ_CP108487.1, read as the reverse complement.
CGCCGAGCGGTAGAGGAAGGGCCTGAAGAAGTGGACCGCGCCCGCTCCGCCGGTGTCCGAGGCCCATCGGCGCGGGTCGCCGGTGAGGTGGATCGAGGTCGTCGTCGAGCCGTGGTACGAGCGGTAGGCGGCGAGCACCTTGGGCCGCCCGGTGTGCAGGCGAGCCATCCGTACGGCGTGCTCCATCGCCTCGGTACCGCCGGTGGTGAACAGCACGTGCCCGAGTCCTTCCGGGGCGACCTCGACGATCAGCCGCGCCGCTTCACCGCGTACGTCGGAGGCGTAGGCGGGGGCAAGCGTGCACAGCCGATCGGCCTGTTCCTTCACAGCCGCGACGATGCGCGGGTGCTGGTGACCGAGGTTCGTGAAGACCAGCTGCGAGCTGAAGTCCAGGAAGCGCCGACCGTCGACGTCGATGACGTGGCTGCCCGAGCCGCCGACGAAGGTCGGCACCGTACGCGGACCCTGCACCGTCCAGGGATGGAAGACCAGCTCGTCGAGATCCATCGCGCACCTCCCCTGCTGCCGCGACCGCCAAACTCCACTGTCTGACCGCCACGCGCGATTCACAAGATCACAACGTGGACCCGCTCGGGCGCGTGCCAAAGGTCAGGGGCGTTCGAGGATTTGCTTGAGTACCTCGAGGTTGGCGGCCACCGCCGACTTGACCCGGGATCCCGTCAAGGGCGCGATGAGGCGCAGCGGGCCGGTTGCCTTGAGGTCCATGGTGTTGGCGAGGGTCGTGGCGGTGCCATCCGGCTCGAGCAGGTAGGTGATATCGCCCTGGAACGGCCCGATGGCTCCCCGGATCGCGAGCCGGTTGCCGGGCTCGAACTCGGTCACCGTGAACAGCTCCTCACTTGGGGAGGGGATCGTCCGCGCCTGCCGGTACTGCGAGCCGACGCCAACGGGGCCGTCCGAGATCTTCTGGGTCTCGCTGATGGCGTAGTTCCACATCGGCACGTTTTCGAACTGGGCGAGGTACGCGAACACGTCGGTCGGCTGGCGGTCGATCCTGATCGTGTTGGTGAACTGCATGGCCGATCTCCTTCGTGGGCTGTAGAGCAGGTGTCGTCAGGGAGGCCTTCGGCGTACCAGTGATGACCTTACTGACTGACCGCTGGGTGGGACTCCCCTTGTGTGGTGGCGGGGACGTGCCTGTACTGGAGGTATGGAGACGAACGAGGAAGTTCGGGCTATCGGCGAGGTCATCGAACGACTGGGCAAGGCGTTCCCCAACGTCTCACCCGAGATCGTCACAGCGGCTGTACGACATGCGCAGAAGGAGTTCGCCGACATGCCGATTCGCGACTTTGTCCCGCTATTCGTGGAACGCTCCGCCAAACACCGCCTACGCCATCTTGTGTCGCATTAGCGGCACGCACCACCCGCCACACCCGTCGTACGCCGCATAAGTCGTACGGCGGTCGCTGATGCCCTCCGGGAGCTGGTGTACTTCGGCAAAGCCCGTCGCTGACGATTGAGCGCGGGCGCGACGCTGAGGAGACCGGATGAGTGAGCAGCGGGCGGGATTTCGGCCGATCGGCTATTGGCTGAAGCGCGTTCACGAGTTGATCGACGCCAGCTTCGACCAGCTTCTGAAGGAGGCTGGAGTCGGCCGGAGGCACTGGCAGGTTTTGAACACGCTTGCCGCCGACGGGCCCCAGCGGCTGCCCGAGCTCGAGGCCGCGCTTAAACCATTCCTCTCCGCCGACGAGCCCTCGCTCGCGCCGGTGATCGACGATCTGATCAAGCGGGAGTGGGTGGCGTCCGACGACGCGTTCGCGTTGACCGCGGACGGGACGTCGGCGCATGCCCGGCTCCTCGAGCGCGTCACGGAGAACCGGCAGCAACTGACGGCCGGGATCTCCCCCGAGGAGTACCAGTCCGTGGTCGACTGCCTGGCCCGGATGGCCGGCAACCTCGAGGGCACATCGTCTTCGCAATTGTGAGCCGACGAATGAGTTTTCATCGGGCGGGTACCGGGCGGAGTGGACTTACCGTCCCCTCCGGGGCGGGCTGAGTTCTGCCGGGAGGTGGGAACTGATGGACGACGTCGAGACCTACTACGACGATGGTGAGTGGAAGTGCCGCTGGGTGAACGGTCGCGAACCCTTCGCAAGCGGGACCGATATGAGCAGGCTGATCGCGCAGGGCGCCACGGTGGCTCACTGGTACGCGGTCGACCACATCATCAGGGACGCCGACGGTGCGATCATCGAACGCAACTCCTACCGCAATGCGGGCGATTGCTCAGAGCCACTGCTCGACTCCCACCGGAAGTCCGCAACCCCAAGGCGCGCCTCCGCCTGATCCCCGACCCCCTTTTCTTGCGACGATCGGACCCGTTTTGCCGCTCGTCTGCTACCTGTCAGGTGCAGGCTGGCTTCCAGCGGCAAAACGGGTCCGATCGTCGCAAGAAAAGGGCCGGCAGAAGGAGACCAGTCAGCCGACGTGGCTGGTTTAGCCGACGTGGATGCCGGGGCGGCGGGCGTTGTCGGGTTCGTGCTGGCGGATGATCTCGCGGACGACGGGCGGGGTGTCGCCTTGGCCGAGGATGAGGTAGCGAAGGAGATGGCTGAGCGGATTGCCCTCGGACCATTCGAAGTGGCAGTGCGGCATTACGCCGGTGGTGTCGCGCAGGGTCAGCAGGATCGCCGCGATCGCGTTCGGCGCGGCCGGGCTCTGCGCGCGCAGGATCTGGTGGCCGTCGACGTCGATGCCCTCGACCCGCAGTACGTCGCTGAAGGTGGACGGGTCGATCACGTCGATCTCGAGGAACACCACGTCCGCGTGACCCGGCACCGGGTCCATCGCGCGGACCTCGGCCTCCTTGGCCGTGTACTCCGCGGCATCGCCGGCCTGGCGCTTGTTGGCGATCAGGTTGAGCGCGCCATCGTTGGTGATCGAGTTGGTGATGATGCGCCGCGCCGCCTCGTCGAACTCGATCCGGTCGGCGCGTAGTTCGGTCGTTCGCGACACCCGCGAGATCAGCGAGACGACGATGATGCCGGCGATGAAGAGACCGGAGATGGCAATGCCGTCGGGCTTTTCGATGATGTTCTCGACCAAGGCATACATCAGCACCAGGACCAGGACGGTAAAGGCGATGGTCTGACGGCGCTGCCGCCGGTGCGCCGCGGAAATGGCGACCGCGACCGCACCGGAGACCATCATCACCAGGATTCCGGTCGCGTACGCCCCGGCCTGCGCGTCGACATCGGCGCCGAACGCGATGGTGATCGCAACGCTGATGGCGGTGTAGACCAGCACCACCGGGCGCACGGCGCGCCCCCATTCCGGCGCCATGCCGTACGCCGGCAGGTACCGCGGCACGATGTTGATCAGCCCGGCCATCGCTGAGGCGCCCGCGAACCAAAGGATCAACACGCTGCTGATGTCATACGCCGTACCGAACACCTCGCCGAGGTATTCGTGCGCCAGGTAAGCCATCGCGCGCCCGTTTGCGGCACCACCCGGCTCGAACTCTTTGGCCGGGATCAGCACAGTGGTGATGAAGCTGGTCGCCAGTAGGTAGACGCTCATGATCAACGCGGCAGCCGTCAGGAGCTTCTTGGTATTGCGGATCCGGCTGGCCAGTCGCTCGGCGGCGTCCTTACCGTCCGCCGCGACGAGCGGCATCATGCTCACGCCCGTCTCGAATCCGGACATCCCGAGCACCAGCAAGGGGAAGGCCACGATGGCCGGTCCGACCACCCCACCGAACCCTTCGCGCCCGGCCGTCAACGCGTCGACCCAGCCGCTGAAGGCCCCAGGAACCGTGACGACGTCGTACATGCCGACGGCAACGACCGCGGCGTTGAGCGCGAGGAAGGCCGCCACGAGCGGGATCGCAACACTGACGGCCTCACTGAAGCCGAGCAGGAACACGCCACCCAGAACCAGCAGCAGCACCACCGTGACGAGTACTTCGTGGCCGTGCAAGGCCCCTGGCATCAAGGGGTTTTCGAGCATGTGAACGGTCGCGTCGGCCGATGACAGCGTGATGGTGATGATCCACGACGTCGCCACGAATCCGAGCAGTACCAGGACGAAGATCTTGCCGCGCCAGAACGGCAGCAGGTTCTCCAGCATCGCGATGGAACCCTGACCGTGCGGACTTTCCTTGGCCACCCGGCGGTACATCGGCAGCATGCCCAGCAGCGTCAACGCGACGATGAGCAACGTCGCGAGCGGTGACAAGGCGCCTGCGGCGAGGGCGGCGATGCCGGGCAGGTAGGACAGCGTCGAGAAATAGTCGACGCCGGTCAGGCACATCACCTTCCACCACGATTGCGGCTGGGCATGGCCCTCGTCCGTCTCCGGCCCGACCGGCTGCACCTGATGCTTCAGCAGCCAGCCCTTCACACCACCGTCGGCGGTCGACGGTTTGCCGGGTCCCGCGACGGTTGCGGGAACGACGAGTTCATCCGATGTGGTCACCCGGAAACAATGCCCGATCAGCCCGGCCAACCCCGCATTGCAGACCGCCATCAGGGTGTTAGAAACGTGTGAGAATCCCTGCGTCGTCCCGGTCCGGCGGCTACCTTTGCGCGATGCTGACCCCTGGAACAGCGCTCTGGATCGTCGGCGTGGGCCTAGTCATCGGGGGCCTGGTATCCGTGCTGCGCTACCGCATCGCGCTCGGCGCCGGCCTCATGGTCGCCGGACTGACCCTCGGCCTGGTGGGAACCGTCACTCTCGACTGAACAACCCGCGATTCTGTTCGGCCCAGGCGATTTCGCGGGCGACTCGGTCCGCCGCGCCCGCGGCCAACGCGGTCCGCTGGCGTTCATGCCCTTGCGCCGCGAGTTGTACGACCTTCGCATGCGTTTCGCGTTGTACGGCGATGACCCCGTCGACGACATCGGCCGGCCCTGTCCAGCCGTACGACGTGAGGAAGATTCCGGTACGACGCCTCCGGTCGGGCGGCGCGGAATACCCCAACCACTGCAAGCATTCCGCGTCGGAGCGAAAGGGCGCGACGTACTGAAGCGCGTAGTAGACGTCCTGCGCCGGCGGCGCCACGCGCGCGTACTCCCAATCGAGCAGCCCGGTCGGTGTCGTATCGCGCCAAACCACGTTCCACGGGCCGTAATCCCCATGGCAGACGATCTCGCCTTCACCGCCGGCGCCCGTACTCCCGTCGTACCAGGTGAGCTCCTCGCGCGGACGCCATTCGGCAACGGCCTGGTGGTAATCGCGCAGCATCCGGGCGAACTCGGCCAGGCCCCTCTCGTCGACGACCTTGGCCCAGCCGGACGGGCCCGCTTCGCCTTCGAGATAGGTCAACACGTCCCAGTCGGGTTCGGACGGTAGGACCTGCGGAGCTCTGGTGAAACCGACCTCGTGCAAGTGGACGAGCAATGCGCGGACCGACGGCGACCACGGCTGGGCCGGGTGACGTACCGTCCCACCTCGTCGGACGACCGGTCGATCGGGCCGATCCTGAAGCACTTCGTCCGCGTCCATCCCACCTCCTCACGTCCTCCCGGATGCTAACCGCCGGTGGTTGCGAGGTGTGGTCGCGCGAGCACGGGAAATCATCGTTGCGGCGTGTCAACTTGGGACCCTATGAGCGCATCTAACAGGTGTCTCTAAGGGGGGACACACCATGAAGCTCTTCCACACCATCCGTAAGCCGGTCAACCGACCGATCCACCGACCGATCCGTACCGCGGTGGCCGTTCTGGCCGTTGCCGCGGTCCCGGCAGGCGCCGTCGCCGTACCGACGCTGGCCGGCGCGTCCACGACAGCTGCCACGAGCACCACGGCCGCTGCCACCAAGTGCCCCACCGGTTGGGGTTCGCTGCCCGAGTCGGGCAAGTACCGCGGCGCCGGAGTGCTCACGAACGTCCGGACCGGCAGGCATGCCTGCTTCGACCGGATCGTGTTCGACGTCAAGGGCAAGCCGTCCTGGTTCCGCGTGCACTACGTGAAGAACGTCTACACCGTCGGCGAGGGCAGACTCCTCCCGCTGCGTGGAGGCGCCAAGCTGGAGATCGTGCTCGCGGTGCCGTCGTACGACGCTGCCGGCCGCTCCACCTACAACCCGGCGAACCAGAAGGAACTGACGAACGTGCGCGGATACCGGACCTTCCGGCAAGTCGCGACCGCCGGCAGCTTCGAAGGCGAGACCACGATCGGACTCGGCGTCCGCGCCCGTCTCCCGTTCCGCGTCTTCACCCTCACCGGCCCCGGTAACACCGGCCGCATCGTGGTCGACGTAGCCCACCGCTGGTAACTCTCCACCCTCCCCAAGAACGCGGGCGCAGCCAACTCCCGGCTGCGCCCCCTTTCTTTCCACGCGCGAGCGTCACGCACACCCCGCCCCCACTGCGCCCCCTGCCACGGTCGGACGCAAAATGCGCCACCTGTGGAAACCCCCTGCCACGGTCGGACGCAAAATGCGCCACCTGTGGAAACCCCCTGCCACGGTCGGACGCAAAATGCGCCACCTGTGGAAACCCCCTGCCACGGTCGGACGCAAAATGCGCCACCTGTGGAAACCCCCTGCCACGGTCGGACGCAAGATGCGCCACCTGTGGACACCCAGCCCACGGCACCTAGGGCCGAACCGCACAAGTTCTGGCCAATTTGTGCAAAACCCTGCCGCGAAGTGCCTTGTTGTGTCGCGCGTGTGCAAGCACGACGAGGCACTTCGCGGGAGAGTTTTCCCAGATTGGCCTGGGCCTGTGCAGATTGCGTCCGGCCGCGGTAGCGCTGTCTACAGGTGGCGCATCTTGCGTGCGACCGTCACAAGCGTCTGCCCCAGGGACGGCATTTCGCGTCCGACCGTGGCGGCAGGTTCAAGCCGATTTGTGCAAAACCTTGCCGCGAGGTGCCTTGTTGTGTCGCGCGTGTGCAAGCACAACGAGGCACTTCGCGGGAGAGTTTTCCCCAGATTGGCCTGGGCCTGTGCAGATTGCGTCCGGCCGCGGTAGCGCTGTCCACAGGTGGCGCATTTCGCGTCCGACCGTCGCAAACGTCTGCCTGGGGTATCGCATTTTGCGTCCGACCGTCGCAGGCGTTTGGCACCAGGTGGCGCATTTTGCGTCTGATCGTGGGTGGGGGTGGAGCGGCGGGGCCACTCCACCCCGAGCGGGATGTGGGTAGGTCGGGGTGGTTAGACGAGGGCGGGGTTGTCGTCGGGGAGGGGAGTGGGGGGCGGGGTGGGGGTGGGCGCAGGGAAGGTGGGGTGGGGGTCGAGGTGGAGGGTGGGGAGGAGGCGGTTCAGCCAGGTGGGGATCCACCAGTTGGCGTTGCCTAGGAGTTTCATGGCGGCTGGTACGAGGACCAGGCGGACGATGGTGGCGTCGATGAGGACGGCTACGGCCAGGCCTAGGCCGAACATCTTGGCGGTTGGGTCGTCGCCGAGGCCGAAGCTTACGAAGACCGAGATCATGATCAGCGCGGCAGACGTGATGACGCGGCCGGTGGACGCGATGCCGTTGCTGACCGAGGTTTCGTTGTCCCCCGTGAGCAGGTATTCCTCCCGAATTCTCGAGAGCAGGAACACCTCGTAGTCCATCGATAGCCCGAAGAGTACGGCGAACATGAACATCGGGATGAACGGCAGGATCGGCACAGTTGACTCCAGTCCGATGAGGCTCGCGGCCCATCCCCACTGGAACACCATCACCATCACCCCGAACGAGGCGCCGATGCTGAGCAGGTTCATCAACGCTGCCTTGAGCGGTACGACGATCGACCGGAAGACCAACGTCAGCAGCAATACGGACAACAGGATGACCGCCCCGATGAACCACGGAAGCCGATCGTTGACCTTCTGGCCCACATCGGCCAACGTCGCCACCTGACCACCGACGTGAGCCTTGGCCGGGCTCCCGTCCAGCACCGCGGGAAAGACCTCCGACCGGAGCCGTTTGACCGTCTCCATGGTGGTGTCGTCTTGCGGTCCAGTCGTCGGGATGGCGATCAGCGTCGCGACGCCGGCCTCCGCGTTCACCTCGGGCGGTACGACGGAGGCGATGCCCGAGTCGGCCTTGATGGCATCGGCGAGAGGCTGGACCACGTTCGGGTCCTTCGAGATGTCGATGGCGATGACCAACGGGCCGTTGCTACCGGCACCGAAACCCGCGGCGACGAGGTCGTACGCCCGGCGCTCCGTTCGCTGCGTTGGCAAGGCGCCCTCATCGGGGGTGCCGACCTTCAGCGCCAGCACGGGTGCGGCGAGTGCCAAGAGCAGCACCGTGGCGCTGATCGCGTACACAACCGCGTGCCTCGACACGTGCCCAGCCCAACGCTGCCAGCCCAGCCCAGGGGCCGAGGAGCGATGGCGGCGGTGGATACCGAGGCGGTTGATCCAGTGCCCGGTCAGACCGAGGAACGCGGGCAGCAAGGTCAGCGAAGCGAGGACCATGACCAGCACGATGAGCGAAATGGCGACGCCGCCCGCAGTCATGAACGGTACGCCGGCGACGGCCAGGCCGAGGATCGCGATGACGACCGTGCCACCGGCGAACACGACGGCCTGCCCAGCGGTGGCGACGGCACGCCCGGCCGCTTCCTGGACGCTCATCCCGAGGCCGAGGAACTCGCGATGCCGGGTCACGATGATCAGCGCGTAGTCGATCCCCACTCCCAGCCCGACCATGCTGCCGAGCACGGGCGCCCAGGCCGGAATATCGATCAGGTACGTCATCAGGGACAGCGAGCTGATCCCGAGCGCGAGCCCGAACAACGCCATCCCGATCGGCAGCCCCATCGCGATGATCGAGCCGAAGGCCAGCAGCAGAATCACGATCGCGGCCGCCAATCCGACCCCCTCGGCGATCCCCGGCGCGCCTTCCTCGAACGCGTAGAAGAGGTCGCCGCCCAGCTCGATCCGCAGCGGAGAGTCCACGCGCGCCTGCTCACCGAATGCCTTGAGATTCTCGAGGTCGCTCGGTTCCAGTTTGTCGAGCACCGGGTATTGCAGCCGGATGATCGCGACCCGGCCGTCGGGCGAGATGTTCCCCGGGCCGGCCGCGAGCACCTGCGGCAATTCGGCCGCCGCTGACTGGATCCGCGCCAGCGCAGCTCGCGCAGCAGCCGAATTCTGGAACGTCGTACCCCCGTCGAGTGGAGTCACGACTACCTGTGCGGTGAGTCCGGCCTGGTCCGACCCAGCGGCCGACAGCAGATCGGTCGCGTGCTGGGAATCGACTCCCGGCGCGCCGAAGGATTCCTCGAGCTTTTGACCGAAGGCGCTGGATGCCGCGACCACCAGTGCGGAGATGACCAGCCAGGCCCCGATGACCCTCCACGGGCGGCGCGCGGCGTACCGGCCCAACCGGTACAGATTCGACATCATTTGTGAGCTCCTTCAGTGCGTCAGGGGTTCCGAGACCGATCGGTTTCATGGTGTCGGGACGGCCCGGACGGCACCTCCGACGATCGGCCCGAGTTCCATCGGCCGAAGAGCCGACCGGCGTGCCGTACTTTGGGCCGATCCGCTGAGCGCCCTGGGTACCTACGCTGAGGTCATGTTGAGAAACGCCGTCCGCTCGCTGTGGGCCGAACCGCGCGCACCGCAGCCCCCAAGGCGGGTGTGGCGGGACTGGTTGCTCGTCGCCGTCCTGCTACCGACGGCGGTCCTCGAAGGCATCTACCGCGAGGCGGTGGTCTGGCGCCCGGTCGCGCTCGTCTTCGCCGTCGCCGTCGTCTGCGCGCTGCTCTGGCGGCGTACGCATCCACTCACCGTGGTGGCCGCCGTGTTCGGCACCCTGATGGTGACCAGCATCGGCGCGCTGATCACCGGCGAAGGTCCAGTGGGCCTCAACACGATGGTCTGCGTGGTGCTGCTGCCGTACGCGCTCTTCCGTTGGGGAGCCGGTCGCGAAATCGGGATCGGGACGGCGTTCATCCTGGGCGCGCTGCTGCTCGGCCTCATCAGCGACTACACCGGCATCGTCGACTCCGTGCTCGGCAGCATGTTCCTGCTCTCCCCGGCCTCGTTCGGTGCCGCGGTCCGCTATCGGGGTACGTCGCGGATGCGCGAGTTGGATCAGGTACGGCTCCGCGAGCGCGAGCAGTTGGCCCGCGAGTTGCACGACACGGTCGCACACCACGTCTCCGCCATCCTCATTCGGGCCCAGGCCGGCCGCGTCGTCGCCGCCTCGCATCCGACGGCCGCGATCGATGCCCTCGGCGTCATCGAAGCCGAGGCCACGCGTACGCTCGCCGAAATGCGGATCATGGTGGGCGGCCTTCGCGATGACGGCGCGCCCGCACTCGCCCCGCAGCCGGGATTGGCCGAGATCAAGCGGTTGGCCAGCAGCGACAGCGGCCCTCAGGTAGAGGTCGAGCTGGCGGGGGAGCTCGACGACGTCGGCCCGTCTGTCGGCGCCGCCCTCTATCGCATCGCCCAGGAGTCGATCACGAACGCCGTCCGGCACGCGCGCCACGCGACGCGAATCGAAGTCCGCGTCATCGGCGACGACGACTGCGTGCGTTTGACCGTCAGCGACGACGGCGAAGCCGGCCCGGCCCCGGGGAACTCGCTCGGCTACGGCTTGGTGGGCATGACCGAACGGGCGCTGCTGCTCGGCGGTTCGTTCGCGGCCGGTCCCGGCCCGGATCGGGGCTGGACCGTCGAGGCCGTACTCCCCAAGGCGGGCGCGGCCGGATGACCGTTCGCGTGCTGGTCGCCGACGACCAGGATCTCGTCCGAACCGGGTTGTCGATGATCCTCGACGCACAACCCGATATCGAGGTGGTCGGTCAGGCGGCCGACGGACTCGAGGCGGTTGAGCTCGCGCGTCGACTCCGGCCCGACGTTTGCCTGTTCGACATTCGCATGCCCGGTATGGACGGGATCGCGGCCACGCGCGAGCTGGCCGGCGCCGGCGTCGCGGATCCACTGGCGATCGTCGTGATCACCACCTTCGACCTCGATGAGTACGTGTACGGCGCTCTCAAGGCGGGCGCTCGCGGGTTCCTGCTCAAGGACGCCGGGCCCGAACTACTCGTCCAGGCGATTCACGCCGCAGCCAAGGGCGACGCACTCATTGCGCCGAGGATCACCGCCCGGCTGCTCGCCGCGTTCGCCGACTCGCGCACCGGGCGCCAACCCGTTCAGCCCATCGAACCGTTGACCAGCCGGGAAGAGCAGGTCCTCATCACCGTGGCCAACGGCCGGACCAATGCGGAGATCGCCAGCGAACTCCACATCAGCCTCAGTACCGTCAAGACCCACCTCACCAGCGTGATGGCCAAGGTCGGAGCCCGGAACCGCGTCGAAATCGTCATGTGGGCTTACGAAACCGGCCGCGTCAAACGCTAGCTTACGCCGACTGTCTTGTACGGCGTGCGAGGTGGCGCAAAGTTGCAGGTACGTGCAACGCATAAACCTTACTAACGATCTGCCGGTCACCGTAGCGTCGGGCTGCCTGAGTTCTGAGCCCAAGGAGATCGAATGAAGAGTCTGCGCCGAGTCGCATCCACACTGGTGGCGACGTCCCTGGCGATTGCGGGGCTGGCCGGGTCCTCCAGTGCCGCATCGACTGCGAGCGTAGTCGTCCCGCCAGGTCAGGCGGGACATACCTGTAGCGGCTACCACCACGTGACTCCTCAGCACTACTGGCAGACCTGCACATGGGCCGACCACCAGTACGTGTGGTTCACGGTCAACTTCGGCAACACCGACACGCTTTGGTGGCGCCCCAGCTGGACCCAGGTGGATTACATCAAGAGTGGCGTGAAGAAGGATTGCGGCGCGGCGCGTTGGGAGGGTGAGATCGAGATTCAACCGAATTCCGTGATGAGCACTCCTCGGCTCGCCTGTGTCATCACGCGCGTGCCCGGGGCGTACGCCTCAAGGAGCGAAGTCCATCAGGACACGTTCGACTACACAGCGATGAACAGCCCCACACTGCAGGTCCAATAGCCTCCGTGGAGATCAGGCGGGGATGGCGGTGACTAGGCCGCCGTCGATGATGAGGTCTTGGCCGTTGATGTAGGACGCTTCGGTGGAGGCGAGGAAGGCGACGGCGTTCGCGACGTCTTCGGACGTACCGAGGCGGCCGGCGACGATCGCGGTGAGGACGGCGTCGTGCTCGTCGGCGGGAATGGCTTCGTGGAACATCGGCGTGGCGATATAGCCGGGGCTCACGGAGTTGACGCGGATTCCGCGCGGCCCGAGCTCCGCCGCGAGCGTGTGGGCGAGGTTGTGGACCGCCGCCTTGGTCGCTGCGTAGACAGAGCTGTTGGGCAGACCACGGTGGAGCGTCCACGAGGCGTTGATGACGATCGACGCGTTGTCGGATAGCAGCGGCGAAGCCTTCTGGATCGTGAAGAACACCCCCTTGAAGTTGATGTCGACAACTCGGTCGAACTCGGCCTCGCTGAATTCGGCGTACGGCTTGAACGAGGCGACACCCGCATTGGCGAAGACCACGTCCAGCCGCCCGTACCGCTCCTCGATAGCGGCCGTCAGTGAATCCAGGTCAGCGAGATTCGCAGCATCGCTTTGCAGCGCGAGGACGCGGTCGCCGCCATCCAGCTCCTTGACGGCAGCCTCCAACCGCGACAGCTCGCGTCCGGTGATGATCACGTCCGCGCCCTCGGCGAGCAACCGTTGTGCGGTGGCCAACCCCATACCGCTCGTACCGCCGGTGATGAGCGCGATCTTCTGGTCGAATCGGGAAGTCATAGGACCGAGCGTGCCAACCGTCACCCGACCCAACCAGTGCGCGCTTAACCTGTGACTGCCACCACCAGGCTCAGAAGCCGCTCGAGCGTGCCGGGTCGCGGGTTGTACAGCTCCAACCGCCAGTCCGGCCGATCGGCCACCACCAAGGCGGTCTTGTCGAAGACGAGTTCGCCGGCCTCGGGATGCGTCACCGCCTTCACCGTCTGCGCGTGGTCCCCAACGTCATGCCGCGCCCATTGCTCGACGAACTCAGGGCTCGCGGCGCTCAGCTCGTCGATCACCCGCGCGAACTCCGGATCGCCAGGCACGCGCGCAGCATCCGCCCGAAACGCGGCGACGACGGACGGCGCGAGCGACTCCCACTCGTGATGCATGCTGCGATACCGGTCGTTCGTGAAATACGAGATCAGACAGTTGCGATCATCGGAGTCATAGCCGAAAACCATTCGCGCCATGTCGTTGAGCGCGAGCAGATTCCAGTACTGGTCCAGCAATATCGCGGGCCGCGGATGCCACGCGTCGATCAGCTGCCGCAATTCGGCGCTGACGGCGGCCTCGCGCGGCGCGGCGGTCCGTGGCGGGTTGAGCCCGGTCAGCAGGTACAGGTGCGCGCGTTCGGCCTCGCTGAGCCGCAACGCCCTGCTGATCGCATCGAGTACGTCGACCGAGACGTTGATATCGCGCCCCTGCTCGAGCCAGGTGTACCAAGAGACGCCGACCTCGGCGAGTACGGCGACCTCCTCGCGACGCAGTCCCGGCGTACGGCGTCGCCCGGCCGCCGCGATCCCAACGTCGGCAGGCGTCAGTCGCGCCCGGCGGCTGCGCAGGAAGTCGCGCAGTTCGTCGCGACGATGCTGTCGCACGGCCAGCGATTCCCTCGGCATACCCGCCATGCTAGCCAGCATCGCCAATACGCAAAGCCGGAATTCGAAGGGTGAGCGTCGCCAACACGGCCAGCGCGACCGACAACCCGGCGCCGATCGCCGCGACCACGGCCATGCCCGCCGTGAAGCCGTGTTCGCGTTGCACCAGCAGACCGATGCTGCCGAGTACGGCGACCCCGAACGCAAGCCCGAACTCGACACTGGTCTCCGACAACGCTCTTTGCGACGAGTGGACGCGTTTGCCGCTGCGAGGCAGCCTGCACCTGACAGGCAGCGGACGAGCGGCAAAACGCGTCCACTCGTCGCAAAGAGAAGGGGCAGCGCTACCGCACGGTTAGTTGGACTTCGGTGGTTGAGGGCTTGTGCTTCGTGTCGCCCGGGTACGACACGACCAGTCGGTGCTGGCCGACGCCGAGAGCGCGCGTCGGCACGCTGACAACGGCTTGGCCGTAAACCAGCTTGGCCTGTGCCACCGCGCGATCTCCGGCCAGCACGGTCACGATGCCGGTCGGGTTGCCGCCGGGACCCGTCACGCGCACCCGGATCAGCGCAGGCGCGCCAAGCGGGACGACCTTGGCGAGCGGTGCCGCCGTGACCACCGACGCCAGCCGCTTGTCCACCGCAGGTACGGCGTACCGCTTGGGCGTCTCGGTATTGCCGAGCAGGTCAACCGCGCGATGGTCGACCACCGCGGCCGCTTCACCGAAGACCACTGGCCCGGCGTACGTCGTCCAAGCACCCCCGTCGATCCGGTATTCGGTACGCGCGACACCAGCTCCTGAGTCGACCGCGGACAACGCGACCGACCGGGCCGTACTGTCGAAGACCGCATGCGAAACGGGCGCCTTAGCGTCGATGGCGACCACGACCGGCCGGACCTCACCGACATTCCCAGCCGCGTCGACCGCCCGTACAGCAACGGTATGACTGCCGTCCCCAGCCACCTCGACGTCCGCCTGAGCGCCAGCCCGGCTGACCCAGGCACCACCGTCGACCGACACCTCGAGGTGGTGCACCGCACGGTTGTCGGTCGCCTCGACGTGCACGGTCGCCGGGTCGGCGTACCAGCCATTGGCCTCGGTGCCGGACACGGACACCTCGGAGACGACCGGCGCCACGCCATCCCGTGTGTGCATCCGCAGGAACGTCACCGACGAACCGGGGAACTCGTAGTCGAAGGAGTTCGACAGCCCGCTGATCTGCCGTTGCACTGGCGCGACGTTATTAGGCTTGGCCTTGGTATTCGTTGCCGACGGCAACCCGGCCAGCTGGATGACGGTACCGGTCGGCTCGATCTCGGCGTCCGCGATCTCGACCTTCGTACGCACGGGCCCGGGCGCGGTGTTCACCACCTTCGCGACGATGTCACCGGTGGCCGCATGACGCGTGACGACCTGGAACAGCTTCTCGCTCGCGCCCGACTCGTCGTACGTCATCTGCAGCTCGCCATCGAGGTACAACGAGATCTTGTGACCATCGACGACGATCTTCACGCGATAGGTCTGGCCGGTCGTGATGCTCTTGCCCTCGATGGCCTTGACCTCGCTTGCGCCGCCGCCGTTGGCGCGCTGCAGCACCGACCGGGTGTTGTTCCAGCCGCCGAGGTTCCACCAGTAGTAGTCGCTGCCACCCTTTGCGCCGAAGCCGACCAGGAAGCCCTCGCTACCGCCCAGCTTGGTGGCATCGAGCTCGAGCGTGTAGTTGGTCCAGTCCTTCGCATAGGCGCCCGTGATGATGCTGCGGGCGTCGTTCACCGTGGTCGACGACTGGACATAACGACCACCGTCGGCCGCCCACGCACCACCCTGCGGCGACCACTGCGAAGCGTCGGCGAAATCGTCGGAAAACAAGGTGTTGCCAGACGAAGACGTAACCTTCACGTTGTCGTAAGCGGCCGATGTCGACCAGGACGAAAGGAACACCCCACCACGGATATCGGCAGGCTGGTTGACCGCTCCATCGAACGTACTCGGCACCACCTCATCGCCGACGTTGTTGCCGAACATCTTCTGCACATGCCAGTTCGGCGTCTCCCACGACTCATCGTTGTCGAACCAGATGGCGTCCGGACTCCATTGCACGTGGGACTCGTTGGACAGCAATGGTGCGTACGACGCCAGCCGTACGACGTCGGCATTGCGCTGCAGCCCGGTCATGTACGACGCCTCCGCGAGCGCGTTGCCGTGCGTGTTGCCACGCGAGGCGTACTCGCCGAGGAAGACCTTCGGGCCTTGGCGGTCGTACGAGTCGTACCGGTGGTTGTTGGCCAGGAACCAGCCCGGGTCGTTGTAGTAGTGCTCGTCGACCAGGTCGACCTTCTGCGCCCGGTTGAACTCCCAGAGCGTGTCGAATCGCGCGCCCGCGTCGTCCGGACCGGAGTTCGAGATGATCTTGATGGCGGGGTACTTCGCCTTGACCGCGTCACGGAACGCCGGGAAGTTCGCCTCGAACGTGGTGGTGTTCTCCTCGTTGCCCAGACCGATCATGTCCAGGCCGAACGGCTCGGGATGGCCGAGTGCCGCGCGCTTCGCACCCCACTCGGTGTCCGTGCCGCCGTTCGCGAACTCGATCAGGTCGACGGTGTCGTCGACCCAGCGCTGGATCATCGCCGGGTCGTGCATCTCGGGAATGCTGGAACCGCAGCCGTTGGCGCCGACCGAGAGCACCGGGAGCGGCTCCGCGCCGAGGTCTTCGGCGAGCTTGAAGTACTCGAGGTAGCCGATGCCGTACGACTGGTTGTAGCCCCAGAAGTTCCAGTTCGTCGGGCGCTCCTCGACCGGGCCGATGGTCTCCTTCCACTGGTACGTGCGGCGGCGGTCGACGTACCCGCTCTCCTCGTAGCTCTTGAACGTGCCGACGTTCGTCACGCAGCCACCAGGGAAGCGCAGGAACGACGGCTTCATCGCGGCGACCTTCTCGGCGAGGTCCTTGCGCAGCACCGAGCGGCCGTTGACCGCGCCGACCCAGGTGTCGTGCGGCATTACCGAGATCATGTCGAGCCCGATCACCGACGCGGCGCCGGCGAGCACGACCAGTCGGCCGGCGTCACTCGTCTGACCGGAGGTGAGGGTGAACGGGTACTTCTTCCAGGTATCCGTGCCGTCGACCGCGACGGTCGCAGTTGCCAGGGCAGCGGTGCCGGCGGCGTTCTCGATGCGCACGGTCAACTCCTGGGCAGTCGTACTGCGTGCCCACAGATAGCCGTCGTACGTCGCTCCGCTCTTGACCGCGAAGCCGTTGTTGTAGCCCTGGTTCCGTACGCCGTCGCCGGCCGCCTTCGCAGTCAGGCGCAGGTGGTTGCGGTTGTTGGCGTTGAGGCGGGTCTCGTCGTTGACGACCGCCCCAGTGGTGCCCTGGGTGCTGCGATCGAGCACCTGCCAGCCCGTCATCCCGTTGAACGAACCGTTGTCGGAGGGCGCGAACTCGAACGACCGGTTGCGGACGAGCTCGGCGTACAGGCCGCCGTCGGCCGCGTAGTTGATGTCCTCGTAGAAGATCCCGAACATCGTGTCGCTGATCGAAGCGCCCACGCCGTCGCCGTCGATGTCGAGAGTCGCGACACTGTCATCGACCTCGGACAGCACGAAACGCACGGCATCCGCCGCATTGCCGACCACGAGTGCTCCGCCGTTGTTCGTTACGTACGACGCCTCCACCCGGAGGACGAGCTTGCCGCCGCCCGCATCGGTGAGGCGCATCGGCGTGGGCTCGTCACCCTCGGCGCCCAACACGAGCGCGCCGTTGCGGACGACCACAGGCCTCGACTCGGCGCGGATGCCGAGAGCGCCGTCGCCGAGGTCGGTCGCGGTGAGTCGAAGGCTCGCGGTGGGCTGGTCGGAGGTCAACGTGAGCGCATCGCCGTTCGCGACCAGGAAGGGCGCGGCGCCGGTGGCCTGCAGGACGAAGGTGCTGTCCGGTACGACGTCGGCGCCCTCATCGTGCTCGATCGTGAACGAGTCGAACGCGGCGGGCAGGACCGTTCCGTCTTGCGCCGCGAGGGCGTAGAGGCCGACTTGCGTGGTCTCGAACGACACCGTGGCCGATCCGGCCGGGATCCACGCGCTGCTGGTCGCGTCGTACACGCTGGTCGTGATGACGTCGCCGACCCGCTGCATCCGGATCGTCTCGCCGGTGGAGCCCGGGCGGTCGGTGAACTTGACCGCGCTGAACGTGCCGCCGGTCTCGACGTCGTTCTCGATCGCGATCCCCGACGGCGCCAGACTGCCGACGAAGGTCAGGCCGGAACGGACGTAGTTGTCCATGTCCTTCCAGGCGATCAGGCCGGCGCCCTGGTAGACCTTCGCGACCGGTGCCGAAAGGGTCGCGGTGGCGGTGAAGTTTCCGGCGGGAAGGTCGAGCACCACCACGTTTTTCGCGGTGTTGGAGCCTTGGTAGGTGTCGCCGGGCTGGCCTTCGATCCGGAGCGCGCCGTCGCTCAGCGAGAGCTTGCTCGGCTCCTCGTTGACCACTTGCCAGCGTGGATCGAGGCCGGGGCCGCTGAAGTCGTCGGACCAGGTGATTGCAGCTGCTGGTGTTCGCGAGGCGCCTTGCGCTGCAGAGGGCGCGACGGCGGCGACGAGCGCGAGGACGATGCCCAGGCCGATGAGCCGGGGGCGAGCGAGTTTCATGGGGACCTCTTCAAGGGCGGTTCACCGAGGACGTGTGGCAGGGATTGTTAGCGCTAACACCTCAGCCGTCAAGAGCTTGCGGCCGTTGGTCATGCCTGGGGCCGGAAGTGGACGCCAGGCCTTGACGTGGCGGTGAGTGGGTGGCGAGACTGCTCGGACTGTTAGCGCTAACACCCTGGTGAGGTCCCTATGCACATCCGTCGCTGCATTGCCGCGGCCGCCATCCTCCTGCTGCTGCCAACGCCCGCAGCGGTGGCCGCATCGACCGACGTCACAGCTGGGTTGGTGCTGCAGTACGACCTCACCCAGACCACTGGTACGACCGTGACCGACAGCTCGGGCAACGGCCGCAACGGAACACTCGTCGGCGGCGGCACCTGGACCGGATCAGGCCTCACCCTCGACGGCACCGACGAACACGTGAAGCTGCCCAACAACGTGTTGACCGGCTTGGCGTCGATCACGGTGTCGACGGACGTGTACGTCGCCACCGACCAGGCCACGCCGTTCTTCATCTGGGGACTCGGCAACACCGCGACTTCGGGCAGCGGTACCGGCTATCTCTTTGCCAGCGGCAACAACTTCCGGGCCGGTATCACCACGACGAACTGGTCCGGCGAGAAGGTCACCGCGAAGGAGCCTCGCGCCGACCTTGCGCGAGGCGTCTGGAAGACCGTGACCTACACCCAGACCGGCACCACTGGCACGCTTTACGAGGACGGCGTACAGGTCGGTCAGAACACCGCGGTCAGCGTGCTGCCGAGCCAAGTGGGCGCCGGCGTGACCACCAACAACCTGCTGGGCAAGTCGAATTACGCGGCCGACCGCACGCTCAAGGGCAAGCTCCGGAACTTCCGCATCTACGACCGCGCGCTCAGCGGCGAGGAGGTCGCGTTGATCTCTCTGACCGACCAGGCCAAGGCCGACAACGCCGCGGCTGCGCTCGAGGTGGTGCATGCGGACGACGTACGCGGCAACCTGACTCTGCCGACGACCGGCGAGTACGGCGCTTCGGTGACCTGGGCGTCCTCGTCTCCGGCGGTGGTTTCCGATGGTGGCGTCGTGCACCGGCCTGCCCACGGAAGCGGCGACGTACAGGTCACACTGACTGCCAGTGTTGCCGTTGGAGGTGCAACTGCCAGTAGGCAGATCGTTCTCACCGTGCGCGAGTTGAAGGCGGCCGCGCCGTACGCCGGGTATGCGTTCAGCTACTTCACCGGGAACTCGATCGCGGGGGAGAAGATCTACTTCGCCGCCAGCCGGGGCAACAACGCGCTCAGGTGGGACGAGCTCAACGGCGGGCAGCCGACGCTGGAGTCGACCAAGGGCACTCTCGGCCTGCGTGACCCGTTCCTGATCCGTTCTCCCGAGGGCGATCGGTTCTTCCTGATCGCGACCGACCTCTCCATCGGCCGCAACGGCGACTGGGATGCGGCACAGCGCCAAGGCAGCCGCTACCTCGAGGTCTGGGAATCCACCGACCTCGTGAACTGGTCGGAGCAGCGGCACGTGCTGGTCTCACCGCCGACCGCCGGCAACACCTGGGCGCCAGAGGCCTACTGGGACGAGGATCTTCAGTCGTACGTCGTGTTCTGGGCGTCGAAGCTCTACGCCGATAGCGATCCCGGGCACACCGGATCGACGTACAACCGGATGCTTTACGCGACGACTCGCGACTTCAAGACCTTTAGCGCGCCGAAGATCTGGCAGGACCGTGGCGAGTCCCGCATCGACTCGACGGTGATCAAGGAGAGCGGCACGTACTACCGCTTCACCAAGGACGAGGGTGGTGGCGGTACCGGCTGCTCGGACATCATCCAGGAGAAGTCGTCGTCGCTGACCGCGGTCGACCTGCCGGGCAATCCCGCGTGGGCAATGCAGGACTCGTGCATCGGCCGGGACGCCGGTACGTCAGCCGTCGAGGGTCCGACCGTCTTCAAGGCCAACCCGGGTGACACGTCCGGTTCCAACTACTACCTCTTTGTCGACGAGTACGGCGGCCGCGGGTACATCCCGCTCGGCACGAACAACCTCGAGGCGCCCGACTGGAAGGTGCCGTCGACGTACTCGCTGCCGGCCAGCCCGCGCCACGGCACCGTACTTCCCGTCACCCAGGCCGAGCTCGACCTGCTGCGGACCGGCCTGGTCCTTCCCGACCCGGTCGTGGCCGACGAGAACGGACTGGTCGCGCATTACCCCTTGAACCAGAGCAGTGGCGGTACGGCGACCGACCTGACCGGGCACGGGTACGACGGGACTGTGTCGGGCGATGCCACTTGGGTCGACGGATCACTCAGCCTTGGCGGCACCAGTGGTCACGTGAAATTGCCCGACAACATGATGACCGGGCTCGACGCCATCACCGTCTCGACCGACGTGTGGATCGACGCGGGCCAGGCAACGCCGTACTTCATCTGGGGGCTTGGCAATACCGCGGGCGATATCGGGAATGGCTATCTCTTCACGACTGGTAACGCCTATCGGACTTCTATTGCCACGGGCAACTGGTCGACCGAGCAGACCGCTTCGTCGTCCAACGCCGTACCGCGTGGGGTTTGGAAGACGCTCACTTACACGCTCGGTGGTGATGGGACAGCGACGATTTACCTCGATGGGGTTCAGGTCGGGCAGAAGACGGGCGTCACCATTTCTCCCGGTGATATCGGCGGCGGTCGGACGACGGCCAACTACATCGGGCGTTCGGTTTACACCTCCGACAAATACCTCAAGGGCAAAGTGCGCGACTTCCGCATTTACAACCGGGCCTTGTCGGCCGACGAGGTCACCGAATTGGCGGCCGACCCTTCCGCGATCATTGGGGTTGGGCTGGACAGCCTCAAGGTGCCGGCGATCATCGACGACGCCTCGTCGACCGTGACGCTGCCGGTGGTTCCCGGTACTGACCTGACCGCGTTGGAGCCGACCTTGCGGGTCGTGTCGACGTCGACGATCTCGCCTGCGGGTCCCGTCGACCTGTCGACGCCTAAGACGTTCACTGTCACCACCAAGGACGGCGCCACGCGTGCGTGGACGGTCAAGGCCGTCGCGATGCGCTCGCCCGTGCTGCCGGGTTACTACGCGGATCCGAACATCGCGCGCTTTGGCGATACGTACTACCTCTACGTGACCACCGACGGCTTTGCCGGGTGGGGCGGCAAGGACTTCTACGTGTGGAAGTCGAAGAACCTGGTCGACTGGACGCGATCGGCGCAGCCGTTCCTGACCCTCGACGGCGCGAACGGCAACGTGCCGTGGGCGAGCGGGAACGCGTGGGCGCCGACGATCATCGAGCGCGACGGGAAGTACTACTTCTACTTCTCCGGTCACAACCCGACGTACAACCGCAAGACGATCGGCGTCGCGGTGGCGAACAGCCCGGAGGGCCCGTTCACGGCGCAGCCGACCGCGATGATCCTCAACAACGAGGCGGTGACGTCTGGGCAGGCGATTGACCCGGCCGCCTTTGAGGATCCGGTGACGGGTAAGTGGTACCTGTTCTGGGGCAATGGGTCGCCGGTGTACGCCGAACTGGGCGACGACATGGTGTCCATCAAGCCGGAGACGCTTAAGCGGATCAGCGGGTTGAACGACTTCCGTGAGGGGACGTTCGTCAACTACCGCAATGGGATGTACCACTTGACGTACTCGATCGACGACACCGGTTCGCCTGACTATCGGGTTGGATACGCCACGTCTTCGAATGTTGACGGGCCGTGGACTTATCGCGGCGTCGTACTGGAGAAGGATCCCGCGCAGGGCATTCTCGGGACTGGGCACCACTCGATCGTCCAGGTGCCGGGGACTGATGACTGGTACATCGCGTATCACCGGTTCGGGATGCCTGGGGGTAACGGGACTCATCGCGAGACCACGATCGACCGGCTGTTCTTCAACGCGGACGGGATGATCCGGAAGGTGGTGCCGACTCTTAGTAGCGTCTCACCGAGGGTTCCGCTCGCTCCGGCTCCGAAGATCGTGAAGGTGCTGCCGCAGGTGCTGGGTAAGGCCGTGGAGGGGTACACGCTTGCGGGTTCTCCCGGCTCGTGGGACCAGACCGGGTTGAGGTTCGAGTACCAATGGCTTCGGGATGGGTTGCCTGTGTTGGGTGCTACGGGTCGGCAGTACCGGCTTACGCGGTCGGACGTCGGTCATCGGGTGGCAGTGCGGGTGACCGCGTGGCGTACCGGCGCGGCGCCTGGGGTCGCCCGGTCGGCGGCGACTGCTGTGGTGACCGGCTGAGGTAGACACGCCTGGGGTGGCACTGAGCGATCTGCTGTAACAAGCGGATGGCAGAATTCAGCACGACTACATGATGGGAGACGTGGACGTGTCCGCTAGGTCCGAAGCCAAGTCTCTGTCCGAGGCGACCACCGCTACTGCGACCACTGCCTCGAGGCGGCATCCAAGCCTGTCCGACGTCGCTGCCGCGGCAGGCGTATCGCATATGACGGTGTCCCGCGTCATCAACGGCACGGGCATCGTCCGGCCGGCGACGCAGGCGCGAGTCCAGGCCGCGATCGAGGAGCTGGGATACCGGCCGAACGCCGCCGCCCGGGCCCTCGCCACTGGCCGTACGGCGACGCTGGGTGTGGTGACGCTCGACTCCACGCTGTACGGACCCGCCAGCACCCTGTACGGCATCGAGCGGGCCGCCCGCGAGGCCGGGTTCGCGATCAGCGTGGCCAGCGTCGGCGCGCACGACGGCGGCACGATCGCGGAAGCCATCGAAACCCTCAAACGCCAAGCGGTGGAAGGCATCGTCGTCATCGCGCCCCATGTCGCGACGACGAAGGCGCTGAAGTACGCCCCGAACGACATCCCACTGGTCGCCGTCAGCGGTGTGGACGCCCCGGTGCCGGTGGTCGCGACCGACCAGTTCGACGGCGCCCGCCTGGCGACGGAGCACCTGCTGTCACTCGGTCACAAAACGGTCTGGCACGTCGCCGGGCCGTCCGACTGGCTCGAGGCCGGCGAGCGCGAGCGCGGCTGGCGCGAGACCCTCAAGCAGCACGGCGTACGTCCGCCGCGGGTAACCCGAGGCGACTGGAGCCCGCGGTCCGGCTACGAGGCGGGCAAGTCCCTCGCGAAGGAAGCGGACCTCGGCGCCGTATTCGTCGCGAACGACCAAATGGCCCTCGGCCTGCTCCGCGCCTTCGCCGAAGCCGGCATCAAAGTCCCCGCCGACGTCCACGTAGTCGGCTTCGACGACGTCCCCGAAGCCGAGTTCTTCAGCCCCCCACTAACCACCATTCGCCAAGACTTCGCCGCCACCGGCCGCCACACCTTCGCCCTCCTAGCCGAACTAATGAACGGCGCCACCGAGGTAGCCAACCAACTAATCGCCCCCACGCTAATAATCCGCGAAAGCACCCTCCCCTCCCGCAAACCCACCCCCCGCCCCCGCAAAACCACCCCACCCCGCCGCACCTAACCGCCGCACCTAACCGCCGCGCCTACCCGGCGACCGCCGCGCCTAACCCGCCCGACGCCGCGGCGAACGCGGCAGACCGCTTTCGGCCCCTCGAAAGCCCCACCAATACCGCTTCTTCCATCCGCGAGTGGTCACCTCTGACCCAGCACGGTCGGACGCGAAATGCGGTGGCGTGGGCCCGCCTGTGGACACAGAGCCCACGCCACCAAAGCCCGAACCGCACACGCGCGGGCGGTTTTGTGGAAAACCCTCCCGCTAGTACTACAGCCGTAGATCGTGATCGCGTTCCTGTCGAGCAGGTAGTCCATCGCGAACGGGTGGAGGCCGCCTGGCTTACATCCAGGCGGCCCGGACTAAGGCGTCGGCATGGAGAGCTGGTAGCGCTCGATGACGTCCACGAACCATTCGGGTTCCGCGATTGGGACTTCGTAGCGGGTCGCGAGCTCGACGATCTTCGACATCTCTGCTTCGCCGCGCTCGGTCAGGTCGACGACCGTCCGGAAGAGCTCTTCGAGTCCGGCAGGCGAGATGATCTCGATCATGCGCGCCGGCGTCGGCCCGGCGTTCCACATCGCGTGGACCTCGCCACGCGGCTTCACGATGTATCCGCCCGGACCGAGCACGATCTCCTTGTCCTCGGACCGGAAGCCGATCTCGCCCTCGAGCACGATGGAGATCTCATCCTCGCGGTGGTGGACGTGGGGCGGGACGAGTCCGCCGACCTCGAAGGGGTGTTCGACGACGGCGAGGGCGCCACCGGAGTCGGCACCGTCGATCTTGAAGATCACCCCGACGCCGGGCATCAATCCGCCGCGCCGACCTTCACCGGGCTGGACAACCTTCACGGTCGTGGCCGCTTCAGTCCCTGCACTCATGCCGCACCTCCATTTGGATGACACCTCTGTATAATGAAGCAGCAGCAAGGCGCCCTGTCAAGATTGGCTAACATATGTGTTCAGCGAACATCGCGTCGCCACGCTCATACCGGAAGACGAAGCGTGCGCTCACCGAAGCCGAGACCCGACAACGAATCATTGAAGCGACGGTCGAGCTCCACGAAACGCTCGGCCCCGCGAAGACGACCATCAAGGCCATCGCCGAGCGCGCGGGCGTGCAGCGTGCCACGGTGTACAACCATTTCCCCGAGCTCCAGGCGCTCTTCGAGGCGTGCAACGCCCACTACTACGAGCGGCATCCCATGCCCGACCCGACGTCGTGGGCCGGCATCGCCTCACCCAAGGAGCGCTTTCGCCTTGCGGTGCGCGAACTGTATCGGTGGTACGAGGAAACGGAGGCGATGCTCTCGGCAGGTATCCGCGATATCGATGCTGTCCCGCCGGCGGCCCGCGAGGCGTTCTTCGGATACTTCCGCCGCGTCGCTCGTTCACTGATGACGGGACGCCGCGAGCGAGGTCGTGTGCGCGTGCGCACGGCGGCAGCCGTCGGCCACGCGATCTCGTTCGTGACATGGCACTCGCTCGTCCGGGAGGGATCGCTCACGAGCGAAGAGGCTGCCGATCTCATGGAGGCGATGGTCGGCGCGGCGGCGGGATGACGGCTTCGTGTGAGCGAGCGTCGTGACAATGGGCACAAGCACGGCTTCTGGGAATTGCCTGGCCCATGCAATGCGCCTGGGCCGCCTAGTACCACAGCTGTGGATCGTTGCCTAGGCTGATTCGCTTTCCTGGTAAGGGATCTGGGGGGGCGGCGTGGCTGTGTGACGCGAGGCGGCCACCGCTTGATCATGCGGTGCTTGTGAGAACAACTGAAGATTCGGCGGTGGCCGCTGCGCTTAGCGTGGAGGCTGCGATCTGGGAACGGGGACTGGGCGCGCTGATGCAGGGGGTTGGGGGGTGTTTCGCGCGGGTCGAGACTCGCCGGACGGCCAGGGACGTTGTCGACGGTCTGCTGGCAGACCTGCCGCGCAAGAACTGCTGGAGCCTGGCCGAGCATGCCGGCCATGGCTCCCCCGACCGGATACAGCATCTGCTGGGTCGGGCGAGCTGGGATCACGAGACGGTCCGGGCGGAGGTTGCCGCCTACGCGGTGGAGAATCTGGCTGGTGGGCTGGAGCCGGATCTGGTGACGCTGGTGTTCGACGAGACCGGTGACGCCAAGAAGGGCCGGCGCACCGTGGGCGTGCAACGGCAGTACTCCGGCACCTGCGGGCGGATCGAGAACTGCCAGATCGCGGTGTTTGCCACGCTGGCCACTCCGGCCGGGCATGCGTTCGTCGATGTCGAGTTGTATCTGCCGCAGCGCTAGACATCGGCTGTGGCTCGGCGTGCGGCGGCAGGGGTTCCGGCTGATGCGGAGTTTGCGACCAAGCCTCAACTGGCGCTGCGAATGACCGAACGGGTACTGGCCGCCGGCGCCGGCGTGGGCTGGATCGCCGCAGACGAGGCATACGGCGACAACCCCGAGCTTCGGCACGCACTGGAAGTACGTGGCCTGAACTACGTCATGGCCGTCTCCTGCGACACCCAGATCCCCACGCCGCCAGGCAAGCTACGCGCCGACAGGTTCGTCGAACAGATCCCACGCAACGGCTGGCAGATCCTGTCCGCGGGCCGCGGCAGCAAAGGCGAACGGCTCTACGCTTGGGCCTTCACCAGCATCAGCGACGGCGAGCCGACCCATCACCGCTGGTTGCTATTGCGGCGCAACCTGCACACCGGTGAGCTGGCCTACTTCCTCTGCCACGCCACCACCGCCGTTCCGCTCGCAACACTGGTGCGGGTGGCCGGGACCCGCTGGCGGGTCGAGGAGAACTTCCAAGCCGGCAAGGGCTGCGCCGGCCTGGACGCGCACCTGGACCTCCTGGCACCGCTGGACCACCCTCGCCATGCTCGCCCACGCCTTCCTCGCCGTCACCGCCGCACGAGCCCGACAGCCAACCACCACCCACACCGCCAGCACCACACACAGCGACACCCAACACCAAACAGCGATGATTCCCCTTACATGCAACGAGATCCGGCACCTCCGCGCAGCACTCACCCGCCCCATCCACGACCAGCTGCACATCGCCCGATGGAGCCGATTCCGCCGACGCCACCAACACCGAGCCAGACGCTGCCACTACCAAGCGCGACAGGAACGGGATCACGATCTACGGCTGTAGTACTAGGTGCCTCCTTGTGTTTGCACACGCGCGACGTAACAAGGCAGCTCGCGGCAGAGTTATCCCCAGATCGGCGCGTGCGTCCGCATTCCGCGTCCGACCGTGGCAGCAATATCCACAGCCAGCCCCGCACGCTCGGACGCGAGCTGCGCCACCCGTGGTAACCCGGGTCGCGGTCAGACGTGAGGTACGTGTTCGCCTGTGGAAACACCGGCCATGGTCGGACGCGAAGTGCGGTGGCTGTGGACGGCGAGCCCGGGGCGTTTAGGGGTGAGCCGCACACGTCCGTGCCAGTTTGTGCAAAACCCTCCCGCGAGGTGCCTTGCTGTGTTTGCACACGCGCGACGCAACAAGGCACCTCGCGGCAGAGTTATCCCCAGATCGGCGCGTGCGTCCGCATTCCGCGTCCGACCGTGGCAGCAATATCCACAGCCAACCCCGCACAGTCGGACGCGAGATGCGCCACCTGTGGAAACCCCTCGCCACGGTCGGACGCGAAGTGCGTCGCTTGTGGACGGCGAGCCCAGGGCGTTTAGGGGTGAGCCGCACACGTTCGGGCCAGTTTGTGCAAAACCCTCCCGCGGGGTGCCTTGTTGTGTTTGCACACGCGCGACATAACAAGGCACTTCGCGGGAGGGTTATCCCCAGATTGCTTGATTGGGCGGAAGCCCGTTGGCCCGGAGCGTTAGGGCTGGCGGCGGGTTAGGAAGCGCTGGATGAGGACGAAGATCAGGAGGAGTACGCCGATGGAGATCTTGGTCCACCACGAGCTGAGCGTGCCGTCGAACGAGATGAAGGTCTGGATCGTCCCCAGCAGCAGGACGCCCAGCACCGTGCCGAGGACGAGTCCGCGCCCACCGGTGAGGAGGGTGCCGCCGATGACGACCGCGGCGATCGCGTCGAGCTCCATACCGACGGCGTGCAGGCTGTACCCGGACAGCATGTAGATCGCGAACAGAAGTCCCGCCAGGGCAGAGCAAAGCCCACTGATCGCATAGACGCCGACCTTGACCATCGCGACCCGCAGCCCCATCAGGTGGGCCGAGCTCTCGCTACCACCAACGGCGTACACCGTGCGCCCGAACCGAGTCATATGCAACACCCACGCAGCAACGCCGACGATCAACAACGCCAGTACGACGCTAGGCGTGATGCGGTACCCACCCGGCAACGTAATAGCGCCCTGCGCCAACGACTTAAACGTCGCATCGCGGATCGGGATCGATTCGACGCTGATCAAGTAACAAAGCCCGCGAGCCAGGAACATCCCCGCCAACGTGGCTATAAAGGGCTGTACGTCGAAATAGTGGATGACCAAGCCCATCAACGTGCCGAGCAACGTCCCGCAGAGCAAGACCGCGATGATGCTCGCGAACGCCGGCCAACCCGCTTCGAGGGTGGAAGCGGCGATCATCGTGGAAAGCGCGACGACCGATCCGACGCTCAGGTCGATGCCGCCGGTGAGGATCACGAACGTCATCCCGACACCGAGAACCAGCAGGAACGCGTTGTCGACGAACAGGTTCAGGATGACCTGAGGGTCCGCGAATCCCGTGTAGCGCAAGGATCCCGCGCCGAACATGCTGATCAGCAGGACGACGGTCGCGATGACCGGCAGGTACTTCGCCGGCGGACTGTACCGGTAGAGCCGGCCCGTCACGGTGCTCATACTGCATCAGCCTTTGCGCTCAGGGGGACGGTGGTCCTGTTTCGCCGCAATGCCGCGCGCGCCTTGGGCGATTGCAGCAGGCATACGGCCACCACGACCACGGCCTTGAAGAGGTAGTTGGCCTCGGCCGGAATCCCGATCGTCGGAATGGTCGTCGCGAGGGTCTGGATGAACATGGCGCCGAGCAGCGTGCCAGTGAGCGAGAACTTGCCCCCGGCAAGCGACGTACCACCGATGACGACTGCCAGGATCGCGTCAAGCTCGATCCAAAGCCCGGCGTTATTCGCGTCGGCGGCACTGGTGTTCGACGCGATCATCAGACCGGCGATACCCGCACAGAAGGCGCCGAAGACGTACGCGATCCAAGTGATCGTCCTCGCCCGTACGCCGGCCAGCCTGCTCGCCTCCGGGTTGATGCCGACCGACTCGATCAACATCCCCAACGCCGTACGACGTGCCAGCACCGCGGTAATCCCGAAGACCGCGAGCGCGATCAGGATCGAGAGCGGCAGCGTGGCGACGAATCCGGTGCCGAGCGTTTTGAACGCCGGGTTGACCACCGTGGTGATCTGGCCATCCGTCACCAGCATCGCCAGTCCACGGCCGGCCGTCATCAGCACCAGCGTCGCGATGATCGGTTGGATACCCATCACCGATACCAGGAAGCCGTTCCACAACCCGAGCAGCACGCACACCCCCAATGCCAAGAAGATGGCGGTCACCGCGGTCGACGCACTCGACTGTGCGGGCGATCCGGCGATGTAGACGCAGGCCACCGCCCCGGCGATCGCCGCGATCGCTCCGACCGACAGGTCGATGCCGCGAGTGGCGATCACCAGGGTCATACCGAGTGCCACGAGCAGCACCGGGGCGCCGTTCCGCAGGATGTCGATCAGACTGCCGAACAAGTGGCCGTCCTGCATCCGAATGGCAAGAAAAGAAGGCGTGATGGCCGTGTTCAACACGATCAGCAGCACCAACGCCAACGCCGGCCAGAACAAGGGCTTACGCAGAATCTCACGCATGGTGGCTTCCCTCCACGGCAGCGGTGCCACCGGCGGCGATGGTTTCCAGGATCCCGGCCACGCTGACGCTGTCGTCGTTGACCCGGTCCGCGATCTTGGCCCGGTCCCGCATCACGACCACGCGATCGCTGAGCCGGAGCACCTCTTCCAACTCGGCGGAGATGAAGACGACGGACATACCGTCCTCGGCCAACTTGGAGACGAGCTGCTGGATCTGCGTTTTGGCGCCGATATCGATACCCCTGGTCGGCTCATCGAGAATGAGCAATTCGGGCTGGGTAATGAGCCAGCGCGCGAGCAGCACCTTCTGCTGATTACCACCCGAGAGATTTCGCATCAGGGCATCAGGATTAGCGGGCCGAATGCCAAGTTTTTCGATGTATTCGCTCACCAGCTTTTCGCGAACGCGCGGCGAAATCGGCCGCAGCCATCCGCGCGACGCCTGCAAGGTGAGCAGCATATTGTCGGCGACGGTCAAATCTTCGATAACGCCTTCACTGCGGCGGTTCTCGCTGGAGAACGCGATCTTCGAAGCAATGGCCTGTCGCGGCGAACGCAGCTTCCGGCGTACGCCTTGGATCTCGACCGTGCCCGTGTCGGCGGTGTCCGCGCCGAACAGCAGTCGCGCGAGCTCGGTCCGGCCGGAGCCGAGCAGGCCCGCGATGCCGATCACCTCGCCCTCGTAGACGTTGAGGTCTACGGCTTCGAGACTTCCCTTGCGGCCCAGGCCGAGCACTTTCAGCACTGGCCGGCCGCTCTCATCGAGGGAGCCCGGTTCGACATGGTGTTCGAGCTTGACCAGGGTCTCCAGCTCACGGCCGATCATGGCCTGAACGATCCCGAGCTGGGTGACGTCAGCGGTCAGGTATTCCCCGACCAACTTGCCGTTGCGCAGCACGGTCATCCGGTCGGAGATCTCGAAGACCTGGTCGAGGAAGTGGGAGACGAACAACAGCGCAACGCCCTCGGCGCGCAGCGTGTTCATCACGACGAACAGCTTGGCGACCTCTTCGGCGTCCAGGCTCGACGTCGGCTCGTCGAGGATCAGCACGCGGGCGTCGACGGCGACCGCCCGGCCGATCGCGACGAGCTGCTGGATCGCGATCGGGTGATCGCCCAGCAGGGAGCCCGGGTCGATGGTCAGGCCGAGCCGGTCGAGTACGGCCGCCGCCTTGGCGTTCATCGCCCGTACGTCGATGCGGCCGAAGCGACGGGGTTCGCGGCCGAGCAGCATGTTCTCGGCGACAGTGAGGTTCGGGCAGAGGTTGACCTCTTGGTACACGGTGCTGATACCAGCGGCCTGCGAATCGGCCGGAGTGTGGAACTGCCGCTCCTGCCCGTCGACGACGACCGAGCCGCTGTCGATCGTGTAGACGCCGGTCAACGCCTTGATCAAGGTCGACTTGCCGGCGCCGTTCTCGCCCATCAAGGCATGTACTTCACCGGGCCGCAGCCGGAAGTCGACATCCTCCAGGGCCTTGACGCTCGGGAAGGTGATGCAGATACCCCGCATCTCGACGACCGCCGCCGCTGTTCCTGCCAGCGAGCCCGGACTGGTCACCTGGGTCATCAGAGATTCCTTTGGTGAGTGATGCCGGAGCGGCCGCGGAGGGGCGGCCGCTCCGGCAAGCGGGGGATTGGATCGAAGCGGTCAGTACTGACGCTTGGGCAGGGCTTCCTTGGCCGCGGCCTGGTCGAACGCGGTCTCCTCGGTCACCACGCGGGCCGGCACCTCTTCGCCGCCGACGACCTTCTTGGCCAGGTCCATCAGTTGCGGGCCGAGCAGCGGGTTGCACTCGACGATGTAGTCGATCTTGCCGGCGGCGAGTGCGGTCATACCGTCCTTGACCGCGTCGATCGTGATGATCTTGATGTCCTTGCCGGGCTTGCGGCCGGCCGCCTCGATCGCCTCGATGGCGCCGAGCCCCATGTCGTCGTTGTGGGCGAAAACGACGTCGACATCCTTGTGGGCGTTCAGGAAGGACTCCATCACCTTCTTGCCGCCGTCACGGGTGAAGTCGCCGGTCTGCGAGGCCCCGATCGTGATCTTCGGATTCGCGGCGATGGCGTCTTCGAACCCCTTCTTGCGGTCGATCGCCGGCGCCGCGCCAGTGGTGCCCTGGAGCTCGACGACCTTGACGGCACCGTCGCCGTTGACGTCAGCGGTCGCGGCCTGCTTCACCAGCCAGTCGCCGGCCTTCTTGCCTTCCTCGACGAAGTCCGAACCGAGGAACGTCTTGTACAACGTCTTGTCCTGCGAGTCGACGGAACGGTCCGTGAGGATGACCGGAATGTTCGCACGCTTGGCCTCCATCAGCACCGTGTCCCAGCCGGTCTGCACGACCGGGCTGAAGGCGATCACGTCGACCTTCTGCTGGATGTACGAGCGAATGGCCTTGATCTGGTTCTCCTGCTTCTGCTGCGCATCGGAGAACTTCAGGTCGATTCCCGCCGTCTTCGCGGTCTCCTGGATGGACTTGGTGTTCGCGGTCCGCCAGCCACTCTCGGCGCCGACCTGGGCGAAGCCCATCGTGATCGTGTCAGCGGTGCCACCAGTGCCGCCACCGGCAGCCGGTTCGTCCGCCCCACACGCGCTGAGACCGCCGACAGCCACCAGGCCAGTCGCGACCGCCATCAATTTCTTCAACACAGCAGTTCCTCCATCTCGGGGTCTTTCTCGACCGACGGCCAGTTGCACGCATCCGCGGCAGATGCCTCGAACCGGCCCGGCGAGTGAGCGACGGGCGGAGCTGCGCACGGCAAAATGTTAGCGCTAACTTTGCGCACGTCAACCCCGGAGCTACAACGGTTTCGTTGTCACCCTTTTGCAACCTTTTCCGGTGAATTCCAACCAGACCGACGCCGAACCCGTGAGTCCGCTCTGCCCGGGTCCGCGCGGCTCCCATATGTTCAAGACGTCAAACGGCCTCTCTGGTCGACTGGTGGCTCTGGTTCACGGTGCTGGAGGTTCGATGATCAACCGGACGATGGGCTCGGCGAGCGTGGTCCCCGAGCTGGTGTACGACGATGTGGGCGCCGCGGTGGACTGGCTCTGCGACGCCTTCGGTTTCACCGAGATGTGGCGAGTCGGCAACCACCGCGCCCGCATCCGCCTCGGCAACGGCATCGTCGTCATCGCCGACGCCGACCCGTCGAACGGCCGCACAACGCCAACCCCTGGCGATCCGTACGCGCAGTCGACGATGGTCCAAGTCGACGACGTCAACGCCCACTACGAACACGCCCGCAGCCGTGATGCGCTCGTACTGACCACGCCCACCGACTACGCATTCGGCGAACGCATGTACAGCGCCCAAGACCCCGCCGGCCACCACTGGACCTTCTCCCAATCCATCGCCGACCTACCCCCCGAAGCCTGGGGCGGCACCACCAAATCCCCCTAACCCCCACCCCCTCCCCGACGCCAAAACCCCCACACTCCCTCCCACGCCCGCCTCCCCACTCCCTTGCCCACGAGTGGTCACATCTGCCCCTCCCGCGAGTGGTCACATCTGACCCTCCTCGCGAGTGGCCGCGTCTGACCCTCCGCGCGAGTGGCCGCGTATATACGCGACCACTCGCGAAGATCCCGGGCACGAGCGGTCACTTTGCGACGCGACCACCCGCGGGAGGTCCAGACGCGACCACTCGCGGGCAGGAAGGAAAGGCGCTGGCCAGAACTTCGGCGTACGTCGCGCCAGCCCGGCCTCCGCACGCCCGCCGCCGTCGCCCGCGGACGCCGCCGCCTTACGCCGACACCGCACACCGACGCGTTGATCCGCCGCCTTGCGCCGATACCGCGCACCGACGCGTTGATCCGCCGCCTTGCGCCGATACCGCGCACCGACGCGTTGATCCGCCGCCTTGCGCCGATACCGCGCGGCCGCGGACGCCGTACGTCGTACAGAGTGCGTCCCCGGATCCCAAGACTGCGGGCCGATTTGTGGAAACCCTGCCGCGAGGTGCCTGGTTGTGTCGCGCGTGTACCGGTCGTTCATCCTTCCGGAGTCGATGCGGACGACGCGTGAGTTCATGGATGTTGGGCTGAGGACGACGACGCGGGTTCTGGTTGGCGCGGATGACCCGATCTTGCGTCCCGAATTCGTACATGGCCACGAGTCCCACGTAGACGACCTGACCATCGACTACATGCCCAACGCCGGCCACTTCCTAGTAGACGACCGCCCCGACGAGGTCATCACGCACGCCTTAGACCTCTTCCAGAAATAGCCCCAACCCGCAGACACCACCCTCCAGCCGCCAGGGGCGGATCATGCCGTGGTCGACGCCACCACGCTGACCGCCAAAGGACGGATCATGAGGTGGAAGGCCGCCACTGCGCCGGCCAGCAAGGGCGGATCATGATGAGGGTGGTGCCACTGCACGGCGGCGATTGGGCGCATCTTGTGCCCCCTAGTGTCGTGTGGTTGGGCTTGTCATCTGACGCGATGTGTTTGGGGACGGTTGGGGGCGCAAGATGCGCCGAATCGCCGCGATAAAGGACCATTTTGGATCCCAAGCCTTCGAAGATCCGGATGTTGATGTTGCGCCCAATCGTCGCCGTGCAGTGACCCCACCTCCACCGGTTGGTCGCCATTTGGTGGCTGGAGTGGCGCCCGCGCTCCTCGTGCGAGTGGCACTGGGACGGGGGATAGTTGGGGGATGGAGCTTCCTGCGGATGGGCATGTGCATAGTGAGTGGTCGTGGGATGCGGATCTGGGGGCGATGGATGCGACGTGTGCCAGGGCTGTTGCTCTTGGGCTTTCGGTGGTTGCGTTTACCGAGCATGTGGACTTCACGCCGTTCAGGGCCGGGTTTTTGGCTGAGAAGTTCGCTCACCTGGTTGTGGACGGCACGCTCATTGCGCCAGAACTCGATCTCGCCGGGTATTTGGAGTCCATTGAGAAATGCCGGGCGAAGTACCCAGATCTCCGGATCCTCACCGGTATGGAGGTGGGACAGCCACATCGCCACGTGAGCGAGGTGGCCGACCTCCTGGCCAAAGGCACGTTTGATCGTGTGATTGGGTCGCTGCATTGCCTTCCCGACGGCGACGAATACGCCGAACCATGGGAGCTATTCCCACACCACCCCGCAGATGCCGTATTCCGCGAATACCTCCTGGAAATCCCCCGAATGGTCTCCGGCTCCGACGCATTCAACGTTTTCGGCCATATCGACTACCCAGTTCGATCCTGGCCGGATGCCCTTCGCCCCTTCGATCCGTACGCCTTCGAGGATGAATTCCGGCAAGCCCTCAAGGCCCTGGCTGACGGCGAACGAGCGCTCGAGATCAACACCCGCCTGCCGCTCGACGCCACGATCCTCGCCTGGTGGCGCGAGGAAGGCGGGCAACGGGTGACCTTCGGCAGCGACGCCCACCTACCGCAGGCACTTGGCGCGGGATTGGCCGACGCGGCAGCGATGGCAGAGGCGCACGGCTTCCGGCCCGACGCGAAACCCGAGTACTCCTGGATACGGGCGAAATGACGCGGGGCAACGGCGTACCTCGACGCGTTCAACCCCGCCGAACTACGCCGGATGGTCACCAAAACAGCCCAAGCCGTCGCCCTCTACCTACAGACCCGCTAAACCGGCAAAGTAAGCGGCAGCCCGAACTTGTGGAAGAACCCGGGCATATGGAAGTCCATCACCGCGGTGATCTGGTCCCCCTCGATGGTCAACACGTGCAACGCATGCGCATGGAACTGCCCGCCAGGCACTTGATGGTACGTCGCAAACCCCGGCTGCCCGTTCGCCGAAATCGGCACCAACCGACGCGCCTGGGCCGGGTCCAGCTTGGCGCGGAGCAGACGCAGTACGGCGTCGCGGTGGTCGAACCACGTCGGCATCGGCGGCATCTCCCAGCGGACGTGATCGGCGAGAAGCTCTTCCAGTACGGCGAAATCGGCTTGCTCGAAGGCGTACGCGTATTGGTCGAGGAGCTTGCGTTGAACCGGCTCGGTGGGTTCGACCATCTTCTGCTCCTCCGGCGCGACCTGTTCGAGCACGGCCCGGGCTCGTTGTAAGGCCGAATTCACCGCGGCCGTCGTCGTACCGAGGAGCTCGGCGACCTCGGCCGCCGGCCAGGAGAGGACGTCGCGCAACAACAGTGCGGCCCGTTGGCGCGGCGGCAGGTGCTGCAACGCCGCGACCAATGCCAGCCGCATCGTCTGCCGTTCAACGACGACGACTCCCGGATCGACCGGTGCCGAGCTGAACATGAGGTCTGGAAACGGTTCTAGCCAAGGCAAATCGGCCGCGGGCGCGATGTCGCTGGGATCGCCCGGCGCTCCGACCGCCGACGGGATCAACCGGCGGCTGCTGTGCTGCAGAAGGTTCAGGCATTGGTTGGTGGCGATGCGGAACAACCAGGTCCGGATGGATGACCGGTGCTCGAAGTCCCCGTAACCACGCCACGCTCGCAGGTACGTCTCCTGGACGATGTCCTCGGCGTCGTGCAGCGAACCCAGCATCCGGTAGCAGTAGGCCACCAGTTCACCGCGATGTGGCTCGGTGCGGGCCTCGAACTCGTCCGCCGCTGGCACCGGCATCACTCGGCCCCTATGGCGACGACCGTCGCCCGGCGGCCGAGGCGCCGCCGGGCGAGACCGACAGCTGCGAGGGCGCCGAGCAGGGACAACACTCCGCCGGTGGCTGTGGCCCAAGTGAAGCCGTCCGAGAACTCTTGCGGCGAGGTGTAGCCGCCATTGCCCGCGAAGGCGGCCGCCATTACGGCCACTCCGGCGACACCGCCCAACTGACGCATCATTCCGTACACCCCTGAGCCGATTCCGACCGCTTCCGGCGGTACCGACCCTACAATCGCGCTCTGCGCCGCCGTCATGGCCAGCGACACTCCCGCACCGGCGACGATCACGGGCGCCACCAATTCGCCGTACGTCAGACCGTTGGCAGCGAGCGCGGCCACGATGAGCAGGCCGAATCCCTGCAGGGCAAGGCCGGTGATGACCAATGGGCGTTCGCCGATCTTGTCAGCGAGCCGGCCGGCGAACGGGGCCACGATGAACAAGGTCGCGGTCCACGGCAGGATCTGCAGACCGGCGCGCAGTGGACCCGCCTGCCAGACGATCTGGGCGAATTGCGTAAGGAAGAAGAGGTTGCCCAGCAGAGCGGCAGTC
Source organism: Kribbella sp. NBC_01245 (assembly GCF_036226525.1). Taxonomy (NCBI): domain Bacteria; kingdom Bacillati; phylum Actinomycetota; class Actinomycetes; order Propionibacteriales; family Kribbellaceae; genus Kribbella; species Kribbella sp. NBC_01245. The sequence continues at coordinate 4,462,498 of NZ_CP108487.1, read as the reverse complement.
AGGAAGAACCCGGCCAGATTCGTGGCGACGAAGGAACGCAGCCGGAAGAGGGCCGGAGGCAACATTGGTTCCGGCGTCCGGTGTTCCCAGACCACGAAGGCCACGCCGATCAGGAGGCCGGCCGCGACGGAACCGAGTACCTCGAAGCTCGTCCAGCCGTGTTCCGGCCCACGGACCAGACCCCAGACGACACCCAGCAGAGCGGCCGCGGCCAGTACCGCACCAACGACGTCCAGCCGACGGGTCGCGCCACGGCTTTCCGGGATCTTGCGCAGCACCAGCGGGATCAGTACCAGTCCGACCGGCACGTTGACCCAGAACACCCAATGCCAGTCCAGTCCCTGCGTGATGGCACCACCGACCAGCGGGCCGCTCAGTACGGCGACCCCGGTGAGCGCGCCGAAGACGCCCGTCGCCCAGCCCCGATTCGCGGTAGGGAACGCGGCACCCACCAGCCCGATCGCCAACGGCGTCACGACCGCGGCGCCAACACCCTGCAGGGCGCGGGCGGCGATCAGCAAGCCGACCGACGAGGCCAGCGCGCAAATGGCCGACGCCACCGTGAACAGGGCGAATCCGGCGGCGAAGGTGCGAGTGCGTCCCCACCTGTCACCGGCTGCTGCCGCGCTCACCATCAGTACGGCGAAGGTGAGGTTGTAGGCGTTCACGGTCCATTCGAGTTCGGACAGCGAGGCGCCGAGCTCCGCCTGGATGGTGGTGAGCGCGGACGCCACCACCAGCGTGTCGAGCGCGACCACCATCGACCCCACTGAGGCGAGGGCGAGTACCCATCGCTGCTGGGTTGTCGCACGCGGTTGCTTGGTCATGCGTCCTCCATCGGCTTGTCGTCATCTGGATAGACAGGCCGGAGGTCCGAAACTCATCGCCGCGATGAATTCAGGGTCGCGCGGCTGTCTGTACAGGTAGACAGCCCAAGGAGGAGCACCATGAACACAGCAGTGATCCGCTACCAAACAAGCGCCGACCAGGCCGACGAGAACCAGCGACTGATCGAGAACGTCTTCGCCGAGTTGGCGGCTACGCGTCCGGAAGGACTCCGCTATCAGTGCGTGCGGCTCGATGACGGTGTCACTTTCGTCCACGTCGTCAGTGCCGAGAATGACTCGCTACCGGCGCTCGCGTCGTTCCAGGAGTTCCAGCGCCAGTTTGCCCATCGAGTGGCCGCCGGGCCGGACCGTTCGCCGGGCCAGCTCGTCGGTTCCTACGCCGCAGCCGACTCAACGCGCCCGGCCGCGGTTCGAGTGGCGCTGGAATTCCTCGACGCCTTCGCCACAAAGGATTCCGCGAAGCTGGCGAGTCTGCTCGACCCGGACGTCGTCTTCGAGAGCCCGCGTACGACGCTCAACGGCGCGGACGCGGTCGCGACGGCCATCGGCGGTTTCGCTCAAGCCGTGCTGGGCGTATCCGTGATCGCGGCGTACGGCGACGAGGAGCGCGCGGTCGTGATGTACGACATGGAGCTCGGCCCCCTCGGCACGATCCGCGCCTCCGACCACCTAGTCGTCAGGGACGGCCGGGTGATCTCCGACCAACTCGTCTTCGACACCCACGTCCTTCGCGACCTCACCCCCACCACCTGACCGCGCGTATGCCGTACCCCTTGCGCAAGGGGTACGACGTACACGCTCAGCCGTCGTACTCGTCGTCCGTCACGTGATCGCCCCACTCGGTCTCGAGTACGTCGCCACCGCGCGCCTGGATCCGCCCGAGCCCCTCGGTCACGTGCAAGGAGGACCCGTCGTTACCCCTCTTTGGTAGAGGACAGAACCTGGCCGCTTCTGTCGAGAGGATGGGGATACCAAAACAGACCGAGAGGAATGTCCATGACTGCCATCGCTGCTCCCGCGGGTTACACGTCCGTCGCCCCGTGGGTCGTCACCGACGACACCGCCAAGCTGCTGGACTTCATCACGAACGCCTTTGGTGGCAAGGAAATTTCGCGCGTTCCGTTGGAAGACGGCAGCATCGGTCACGCCGAGATCCAGGTCGGAGACACGGTCGTGCTGGCGTTCGACCGTCGCGAGGACTGGCCCGTGATGCCGTCACTTCTTCGGGTGTACGTCGACGACGCGGACGCCGTTTTCGACAAGGCCGTGGCGGCTGGTGCCCGGGTCGTGACCGAGCTGGCCACTGCGGCGTGGGGTGATCGGGGCGGGCGCGTGCGCGATCCGTTCGGCAACATCTGGTGGGTCGTGAGCCACGTCGAGGACGTACCGGTGGACGAAATCGGCGCGCGAATGGGCCAGCCGGTCTACGTCGACGCCATGCGCGACGCCCAGGAAACCCTCGACGCCGAACTAAGCGGCCGCCCCACCGGACAAGCCTCCACCCCTATCTTCACAACGGAGTAGACAAGCGTGCGCGTCATGACGGCGCACCAACCCGTGCCCAGTTCCCCGCGAGTGGTCGCGTCATGACCTGACCACTCGCGGAGGAGATCTAAGCTGATCGGCGGGACTTTCCCCGTCGGGCTGATCGCGGCCCGGTAATGGTTTCTATTCTGGAGTTGAGTCGAGCATGGGCAAGAAGGTCACCGTCGTTGGCGCGGGCTTCTACGGTTCCACGACCGCGCAGCGCCTGGCGGAGTACGACGTCTTCGAGACCGTCGTACTTACCGACATCGTGGCGGGTAAGCCCGAGGGCCTGGCTCTCGACCTCAACCAATCGCGTCCGATCGAGGGGTTCGAGACCAAGGTCGTAGGCGCCACCACCGGGCCGAATGGTGAGGGGTACGAGGCGATCGAAGCTTCGGACGTCGTCGTCATCACTGCCGGGCTACCCCGCAAGCCGGGCATGAGCCGGATGGATCTGCTCGGGGTGAACGCCAAGATCGTTCGCCAGGTCGCGGAGAACGTGGCGAAGTTCGCGCCGGCGGCCGTGGTCATCGTGGTGTCGAACCCGCTGGACGAGATGACCGCGCTGGCTCAGATCGCGACCGGGTTCCCGACGAATCGGGTGCTCGGTCAGGCCGGGATGCTCGACACCGCCCGGTTCAGCAACTTCGTGGCCGAGGCCCTGGCGGTTCCGGTCGGCGATGTGCGGACGCTGACGCTCGGCTCGCACGGCGACACGATGGTGCCGGTGCCCTCGCGTTGCAGCGTCCGCGGCACACCACTTGCCGAGCTACTCCCGGCCGGCCAGATCGACGAACTGGTCGTCCGGACCCGAAACGGCGGTGCCGAGGTTGTGGCTCTGCTCAAGACCGGCTCGGCGTACTACGCGCCATCGGCGGCAGCCGCCCGGATGGCGAAGGCCGTCGCCGAGGACAGTGGCGCCGTGATGCCCGTCTGCGCGTGGGTCGACGGTGAGTACGGCATCTCCGGTGTCTACCTGGGCGTCGAGGCTGAGATCGGCGCCGAGGGAGTCAAGCGAGTCATCGAGACCGAGCTGACCCCCTCGGAACGCGCGGATCTTCTGAACGCGGCCGAGGCGGTCCGCGCCAAGCAAGCAGACATCACCAACCTGTAATCGTGTCTGCCGAACGACCGATCAGCCAGAACCCTGTTGCCAGTCGGGTGAACCATCGCGGGTCAATAGCCGATGGTGAAGCGGGTTCGGGGGTGTTGGGGGCGTTCGGCCTCGTCGAGTAGGGCGATGGCCAGGTCTTCCATCGAGATGGACGAGTTGCCGGCGGTGTCGACGATCAGCTCGTCGCGGCCGAGGCGGAATCGGCCAGTGCGTTCTCCCGGTTCGAGGAGGGCGGGCGGGCTGAGGTAGGTCCAGTCGACGGCCGCATCCGCGCGGAATACGTCGAGTTGTTCGCTGCAGGCCAACGCGATCGGGCGGAGGTCGTCGGGAAAGCCCGGGGCGTCGACGACCGTCGTACCGGGTGAGTCGGGGATGAAGAGGCTGCTCGCGCCTCCGACGACCAGCAGGCGTACGCCGGACGCGGCGGCTCCCGCGAGCAGGCCTTTTGCCGCGATGGCGAGCTCGTGCTCGCTACCTGGCACGGGCCGGGTGGCGCTGATGACGAGATCCTGGCCGGCGCTCAAGGAGGCGACATCCTCGACGTTTCGGGCGTCGCCTTGCCGGACGATGACGCCGACGGGCGAATCGGCCAGCCGGGCCGGGTTGCGTCCGACGGCGGTGACTTTGTGGCCTCTGGCAACGGCTTCGGCGACTACCCGGCTGCCGACGTCGCCGGCCGCTCCGAACACTGTGATGCGCATATCTTTCAGTTCCTTCCGGCTAAAACCAGCGGCTGGGGGATGGGTGCGGGGGTTGGTGCCTTCTTGAGCTGAGCGGTGACGAGTGCGCCGAGCACGATCACGCCGCCGAGAATCTGCGCGGACGTCAGACCCTGGCCGAGTGCGATCCAGCCGAGGGCGGTCGCGACCACCGGGCTGAGTAGTCCGAGGAAGGTGACGTCGGTGGGGGACAGGGCCCGGATCCCGCGGAACCACAGGGCGTACGCGATGGCCGAGCCGATGATCGCCAGGTACGTGTAACCGGCCAGGTTGGCCGTGGTGAAGGAGGCCGGTGGCGCGCCTTCGACGATGAGCGCGACCGGCACCAGCAGCAATCCGCCCGCCACCAGTTGCCAGCCGGTCGTCGCCAGCAGCGGCGCCGGTGAGGTCCAACGCTTGCTGAGCACGACGCCCGTCGCCATTACGACCGCGCCACCGAGCGCCGCGGCGATTCCCCAGCCATCTAAACGAGCATTGGCGCGCAATACGAGGAGGCTGACGCCAAGCACTCCGGCGAGAGCGGCGAGTGTGGTTCGCAGCGTGAGCTTCTGTCCGAGCAGGCCCACTGCCAGTAGCGCGACCAGCAACGGCTGCAGCGAGCCGACGGTCGCGGCGACTCCGCCGGGAAGCCGGTACGCCGCGACGTACAGCAATGCCAGAAACGCCCCGATGTTGAGTGCGCCGAGCACGAATGCGCGCCACCACCAGATTCCTCGCGGCAGCCGTCGCGTGATGGCGACGAGGATCAGGCCGGCCGGCAGGGCGCGGAGCACAGCGGCGAGCAGTGGACGCTCGGGCGGCAGGAACTCCGTGGTGACCAGATAGGTGGTTCCCCACACGGCCGGGGCGATGGCGGTGACCAGGATGAGGGCGACTCGTTTGCTTAGCACTAAGCTAAAGTAGCTCAGCGCTAAGCAAAATGGAAGGGATTTACCTCACCACTAAGCGATCTACTACGCTGGAGGTATGGCTGACCACGTGGATCGGATCCTCGAGCAGTGGAATACGCAGCGGCCGGACCTGGACGCGTCGCCGATGGCGGTGATCGGCCGGCTGTCGCGGCTCAGCCTGCTGATCGGCGGCGAACTGGGGCGCACGTTTGCCGACCACGGCCTGGACCGGCCCTCGTTCGACGTACTGGCGACTCTGCGGCGGAGCAACGCCGAGCACAGCCTCACGCCGGCCGACCTGATGCGCTCGTCGATGGTCACCTCGGGCGCGATCACCCAGCGGCTCGACCGGTTGGAGGCTCGCGGGTTGGTTAGTCGTGCGCCCAGTCAGACCGACGGTCGCGGGGTGCAGGTCACGCTGACCAAGGCCGGTCTGACCTTGATCGACGACGCTCTGCCGGACCACATCGCCACCGAGAACCGTCTGCTGGAGGCCCTCTCCCGCGAGGAGCGAGACGCCCTCGCCGAAACCCTCCGGACCCTGCTCGAATCCCTCGGCGACAAACTCCCCGACCGCTAAAGCCTGCGCACTGGAGGGACGGACGGACACCTTGGAAACAGAGTGTTGGAGTCATGCTGACCTAGAGGTTCGGGCGTCACCGATCGCCGGCCAGGGGTTGTACGCCACGGCGGCCATTCCGGCCGGCACGGTGGTGGCGACGCTTGGTGGACGCCTGGTGTCCGGGGCGGAGCTGGCCGAGATCTTCGCGCGCGCCGCCGGACCGATCGACACCATCACGGTCGGGGACGACGTACATCTGGTGTTGCCGGATCACCCGCGTCCGTTGATTGGATACGGCAACCACAGCTGCGATCCGAACCTTTGGTGGACCGATGCCGTCACACTCTTGGCTCGGCGCGATATTGCGGCCGATGAGGAGGTCACCAGTGATTACGGCACCAGCTCGGCCGTCGAGGATTTCGAGATGTCATGTGCTTGTGGATCGGACCTCTGCCGCGGGGCGGTGACCGGGCGGGACTGGCAGCTCCCCGAACTCCACGAGCGGTACGGCGACCACTGGATCCCGCTGCTGCGCCAACGGCTTTGACCAGAACCCACCTGAAGCCCCACGGCCGGTGAACCGACAGCTCAGAAGGACGTGCGTTTATGACGGGACTGCTGCCGGCGGATGACGCTGTCCACAGCGAGTGGTCCTGGGATGCGCTCGCCGGTTCGATGGCGGCGACCTGCGCGCGAGCGGTCGAGGTCGGGCTGCCCGCTCTGGCGTTCACCGAACACGCCGACTTCACGCCTTGGACGCTGCCGCCCGATGCGGATCTCCCCGCGGAGTGGCGGTAGTTGGTCACCGCGGAATTGCTCGACCTGGGCCGGTTCGACCGGGTCCTCAGTTCGGTGCACAGCCTGGCCACCGATGGCAGTACAGCCGAAGCCTCGGACGCCTACCTCACGCGGGAACCTGCTGGGGTAATCCGGGAGTACCTGGCCGAGACCCTCCGGATGGTCCAGCTGTTCGACGCGTTCGAGGTGCTCGCGCATATCGACTACCCGCTGCGCTATTGGCCGTACGACGTGATGCCGTTCGATCCCGGCGGCTTCGAGGAGGAGTACCGGGTCGTCCTTCGGGAGTTGGCCGGCAGCGGCAAGGTCCTGGAGCTGAACACGAGAGTGCCGATGCCGCGGCAGATCCTCCGCTGGTGGTACGAGGAAGGTGGTCAGCACATCACCTTCGCCAGCGACGCGCATGACCCCGACTCCCTCGCGCGCGGTTTCGCCGACGCCGCCGCGATGGCCGCGGCCTGCGGCTTCCGGTCCGGACGGCACCCGTACGACCAGTGGCGGCGGGACTGACCGGCCTTGTGGACGTAGTGACGGGAGTGGGGCAGGGTGTTGGGGTGGCTGAGTTCATCAAGGAGAACCTGACGGGTTCGGTGTTCGAGGACGTCTATCTGACCGATGCGCGGTTCCGCGATGTCGATCTGAGCAACGCGCGGTTCGACCTGGTCGACCTGAGCGGGGTGGTGGTCCGTGGCGCGGCCCTGGTGAACATGGACCTGAGCGGCGACATCGACAACCTGCGCATCAACGGCGTCGACGTCGTACCGCTGGTGGAGGCCGAGCTCAACCGCCGCTATCCCGATCGCGTCAAGATGCGCCCGGCCGATGCGGACGGCTATCGCGAGGCGTGGGACATCCTCGAGCGGCTCTGGCGGCAGACCGTCGACCGGGCCCGCGGGATGGCACCCGAGCAGTTGCACGAGCGGGTTGACGGCGAGTGGTCGTTCATCGAGACGCTCCGTCATCTGGTTTTCGCGACCGACGCCTGGGTCAGGCGCGCGATGCTGCTGGAGCCATCGCCGTGGGATCCGCTGGACCTGCCCCACGACGACATGACCGACCGGCCGGGGGTACCGCGCGACCGCGACGTCCGGCCGTCGCTGGACGAGGTGCTCGCCCTGCGCGAAGACCGGATGGCCACTGTCCGTCAGGTGATCGCCGATCTCACCGATGAGCAGTTGGCCGGTAAGACCGAGCCGGTGCTCGAGCCGGGCTATCCCGACTCGGAGAGCTTCGCCGTACGTCGTTGTCTGGGCGCCATCCTCAACGAGGAGTGGGAGCACCGCCTCTACGCCGAGCGCGACTTCGACGTACTCGAATCCCGCGCCTGACCCCGGCGCCCAAGATGCTGTGCTCGGCCACCTGACGCCCCCGCACCCCGACGCGCTGGGAAACCCGCTACGACGCCGGCCGCATGTGGCCGCTAGGAGACAGGCGCTTGCTTGACTGCGAGACCGGTCCGGATCGCCTCCAGCCAGATCACGACGGCCTCGGCCCCCGGGTCGACAACGCCCAGAGCGCGGTCGCCGAGATAACTCGATCGGCCGCGGCGAGCGAGGATCCCGGCGGTTTCGTCGGTGGCCTTGCGGGCCGCATTACGAGCAATGGCGAGGGCCGCGTCGACCCCCGTTCCAGCCTGTACGGCGGTACGCAGCGCCTTGGCGGCCGGGTGTAATGCGTCGAGCATGGTGCGATCGCCGACCCGGGCGCCACCTAGCTCGGCGATCGCGTCGACACCCGCCGCGAAGGCCTCGATCCAGACCCCGGCGGGCTTCGCGGTACCGGTCTCGAGGGTCGCCGCTGTGCGGAGGAGGAGCGCCGCGTACAGAGGTCCAGACGTGCCGCCAACCGTTCGGCGGACCGTGCCGGCGACGCCGCGGAGAACTGCCGCCGCGTCGGTTCCCTCGTACCGCGGGAGCTCGGTCAGGACAGCGCGCGCACCGCGGGCCAGGCTGATGCCGAGGTCGCCATCACCGACCAGCTGGTCGAGGTCGGTCAGCTGAGCCTCGGCTCCGATCAGGGCCTCGCAGACCGCGGTGATCGCCTGCCACAGTTCCGAGTCCTCGGCCAGACCCAGGACAGGTGCGGCAGTGGCCGGAGCCTTGATCGCTGCCGCTTGTACGGTCGCGCCGGTGGAGACGGCACCGATATGTGCGGCCGGCCACGCCGTGGTCTTGGTGGGAGCATCGAGCCGGCTCAGCATGTTGTCATTCACTCGCGCGATCGACAGTGAGCACCCGGCCATTTCCAGGGCGGTCAGGAAGCTGCCGACCCAGGCACGTTCGAGCTGGATACCGGCCGAGGCCAAGTTGGCGATCGCCCGCTGGGCGACGATGCCGAGCTCCATCGTCGGCGTACCACCGAGGTTGTTGACCAGCAGCACGACCCGTTCGCCGGCCTGGATCCGCCGGTCGGTGACGAGCCGGCCGAGCATCCGATCGACGACCTCGTCGGCAGGCCGCGCAGGGCCGCGCTCAACGCCGGGCTCGCCGTGGATTCCCAGCCCCCACTCGATCTCGTCGTCGCCGAGTTCGAGGCCGGGCCGCCCGGCGGCCGGGACCGTGCAGGCCGACAAGGCCACGCCCATCGTGGCGACCGACGCCGCGGCTTCGGTCGCGACCCGGGTGACCTCGGCCAACGGCAGCCCTTCTTCGGCGGCGGCGCCCGCGATCTTGTGCACCAGGACGGTGCCGGCGAGTCCGCGCCGGCCCGCGTTGGCGCCGTCATCGGCGAGGGCGGCGTCATCACCGACCACGACCATCTCGACCGCCATGCCCTCGACTCGTGCCAGTTCGGCGGCGAGCCCGAAGTTGAGCCGATCGCCGGTGTAGTTCTTCACGATCAGCAGCACGCCGGCCGGGCCGCCGACCGCCCGGATCGCCTTGAGGACGGTGTCGGCGGAGGGGGAACTGAACACGTCACCGCTCACCGCTGCGGTGAGCATGCCGGCCCCGACATACCCGGCGTGGGCAGGCTCGTGGCCCGCGCCGCCACCGGAGATCAGGGCCACCTGGCCGCGGTCTCGCACGCTGTCGGCGTCGGTCCGCGCGACGACGCCGTCACCGAGTAGCGCGATGCCGGGGTTGGTGAGCGCGAACCCCCGCAGCATGTCGGGGACGACGCCGGCCGGGTCATTGATGAGTTTCTTCATGGCTGCTCCTCAGCGGGCTCAGGCGGTGGCAATACGATCACCGTGAACATGATTCGATAATGTCGAATATGTTTCGGAGCATAGGGCGGCGTCATGCGGCTGTAAAGATCCGGTGCCGAAGCCGTCAGCCGGTCGGAACGGGCCAGCGGGCGGCGCCGAGTTCGCGGGAGATGTTGCGCGCGGACTCCCGGACCGCCGCGTACATCGCGTCCGTCGGCGGCCATTCCACCGCCGGCAGTACGACGCTGATCGCGCCGACCACCGAACCCGATGCGTCGAAGATCGGCGCGGCGATACTCGCCTCGCCGAGGACGGCTTCTTCCTTCTCGATCGCGAGGGCCTCCTTCGCGACCTCGTCGAGCTGTGCACGCAATGCCTGCGGGTCGATCACCGTCTCCGAGGTCATGCTGCGGAGCTTGCCGCCGGCCAGCAGAGCCGTCGCCTGGTCGGGCAGATACGCAAGCATTGCCTTGCCTAGAGCGCTTGCGTGGGCAGGGATGACGATCCCGACCTCAGGCATCTGCCGACTGCCGTCGGGGCGTGGCTCGTGGTGGATGATCACCACCTCGTCGAAGGTGAGTACGCCGGTTCGGACGGCGTGACCGCTGCGTCTGGCCAGTTCCTCGGACCAGGTGACCGCTCGCGAGCGCAGCTCCAGGGTGTCCAGGTAGACGTTGCCGAGTTTGAGCACGGCCGGCCCGAGCTGATAGCGGTTGGAATCCTTGTCCTGGACGACCATCCCGTGCGCCTGCAGCGTTTTGAGGATGCCGTGCACTGTCGACGGCGGCAGATCGAGCCGGGTCGCGACCTCTGAAAGGCTCAGCCGGCGCGCCCCTTGCAGCACGCCCAGCATCCGGATCGCCCGGTCGACGGACTGGATCATCGACGTCCCCTCGCTGCCTGACACGAAACCTTTACAGCAGTGAACCACAGGCGTACCTTCCGAGTGACATTCGGCATAGTCGAATGATCTTCGAGAGGAATAGGCATGGATGAGAACTCGTTGCCCCAACGGCTGGCGGCAGAGGCGCTAGGCGCCGCGATCCTGGTCTTCATCGGCGTCGGTGCGGTGCCGGCGGCGCTGATCGTCAACGGGGATACGCCTTTCACGATGGCGGATCTCGGCATGATCTCGTTCGCCTTCGCCGCCGCCGTGGTGGCGACCGTCTACGCCCTCGGGCAGATCTCGGGTAATCACATCAACCCGGCGGTGACGATCGGCCTGGCGGCGACCGGCAAATTCCCCTGGTCCCGGGTGCCGGCGTATCTCGGCGCCCAGCTGGCCGGCGCGACGCTCGGCGCCGCCGCCATCCTCGCCGTACTCGGAAAGAAGGCGAGCGACGTCGGCCTCGGCGTCGCGACGTACGGCCCGGAGGTTGGCGTTCCGCAGGCCTTCGCGGCCGAGTTCGTCGGAACCTTCATCCTCGTACTGACCGTCTTCGGCGTCATCAGCCGCAAGGCCGTGCCGGGTTTCGCCGGGCTGGCCATCGGGCTGGCGGTGTTCGGCGCGATCATCCCGGTCGCACCGGTCACCGGTGCATCCATCAACCCCGCCCGCACGGTGGGTCCGATGCTGATCCAGGGCCTCGCCGGTGGAAAGGTGGAGTTCGCTCAAATGCCGGTCTACCTGCTCGCGGAACTCACTGCAGGTGTGTTGGCGGGCCTGGCCTACGTCGCGCTGTCACGCACGGCCGCGGACCGCCTGCCGCAGCAACAGCCCGCGGCGACCGGGCAGGAAGCCTGAAGAATGGCGGAGACCGCTTCAGTCGAGGTGCTGTCCGAGTGGATCCGGGAGTTCGCCCGAGTGGTCGCCGCGACCAAGGATCAGTTGAACGCGCTGGATGCGGCCATCGGCGATGGTGATCATGGCACGAACCTCGACCGCGGCCTTGCAGTGGCAGTCTCCGTGCTGGACGCGAACCCGGCGGGGATTGTGGGCACGCTGTTCGATCAGCTCGGCCAAACGGTGATCAACAAGACCGGTGGCGCCACCGGTCCACTCTTCGGCACGTTCTTCCGCCGCCTTGGTGCCGCAGTCGGCGACACGCAGGACCTCAACTCCGCCGGTCTTGCCGCAGGCCTGCGGGCCGGACTCGAGGGCGTCGTCGCCCGCGGCCGGGCCGAGGCCGGCGACAAGACCATGTACGACGCACTCGCGCCGGCGGTTTACGCGTTGCCTGCGGAGGGAGACCTCTGTGTCCAGCTCCGCACGGCATTTGCTGCCGCCGAGTCTGGGTGTCACGCAACGATCCCGATGCTCGCCCGCAAGGGGCGGGCGAGCTACCTCGGTGAACGCAGCGTCGGGCACCAGGACCCGGGAGCGACCTCGGTGGTGTTGCTGTTCCAGGCCGCGGCCCGGGTGATGTGCTGAGTTCAGCTGAGACGGCGGGCGGGCGGTACGGGGTGCAGGGAGGCGGAGTTGGCACGAAATCCTTCGCTCGTTCATCATTGCGGTTCTGCGCCACGGTTAGACGCGGCCAGTTGGAGGAACTTCTCGCGACGTCGTTCCCGGTGTCGTCGTTCCGGCTGCGTGGCCGATCCGTCGTCGAGTGAGTCGGTGAGGGCGCGGGCTGCTTCGGCGTACTGACCCTCGCGGGCGAGTAGTTCGGCGCGAACCGTGTGCCACCTGGCGCTGGGCGGTAGTTCGGCCAGCATCGCGAGGCCAGTCGCTGCCCCAGTCGCCTCGGCTGCGGCTACCACCCGGCCAAGGCCCGCGACATCGCTCGGCGCGATCGACACGAGTAGGTCGTACAGGCGCAGGATCTCCGTCCAGTCCGTCGCGTCATAGGCCGGCGCCCGGGCATGCTCGGCCGCGATGGCCGCCTGGAGCTGGTGGGCGTCCGCCTGCGCGTCCGAGCGGCGCAATGAATCATTGAGAAGCTCGATCCCACGAGTGATTGCCGCCGCGTCCCACCGGCCACGGTCCTGACAGTCGAGCGTCACCACGTCGCCATTCGAGTCGAGCCGTGCCGGTCGGCGGGCCTCGGTGAGGAGTAGCAACGCCAGCACGGCGGTCGGTGTCGGCTGGTCCGGAAGTAGCTCGTGCAGGAGTTCGGCCAGCCGGATCGCCTCGGCGCAAACGTCCAGGTCATATGCGTTCTGGCCGTCGACCGGCGCATGGCCGGCGGTGTACAGGCTATGGATCACCCCGCATACCGCAGGCAATCGGTCAGCCAGCTCATTAGAGGCCGGGACCCGGTAGGGGATGTGGGCCGCGGCGATCTTCTGTCGAGCCCGGGTCAGGCGTTTCGTCGTACCGGCCTCGGTGGTGAGTAGGACGGCCGCGATCTGCGCCGGCGAGAGCCCGCACAGGGTTCGCAAGGCAAGGGCGATCCGGGTGGCCGGAGATAGGGCGGGATGGCAACAAGTGAAGATCAGCCGCAGCAGGTCGTCGTACATGATCTCGTCGGAGGGCAGCTCGGACTTCTGCAGTTCGATCATCCGTAGCCCGTCGAGTTCCTTGTCGGGACGGGCTCGTTCGCGGCGGATGATGTCGATCGCCTTCCTACGCGCGGTCACCGTGAGCCAAGCGCGCGGCTGCGGCGGCACTCCCGTCACCGGCCAAGCGCCGAGCGCAGCGAGGGTCGCCTCCTGGACGGCGTCCTCGGCCAGTTGCACGTCGCCGACGGTCCGGATCAAGGTCGCGAGAATGCGCGCGCCCTCGACCCGAACCGTCTCGGCCACCGTGTCGAGCACGGGGTCACGCGATGGATTCACCAGGGACCTATTTGGCGAGGATGACCGGACGCACCTCGACGGCACCGTTCCACGCCGCCGGCAATTCGGTCGCGATCGCCACCGCGGCCTCGAGGTCTTCGGCGTCGACCAGGTAATACCCGGTCAGCGCTTCCTTGGTCTCGGCGTACGGCCCGTCCGTCGTCACCACATTCCCGCCCCGGGCGCCTTCGACGCGAACCACTGTTGCCGTACTGGTCGGGTGAAGTACGGCGCTCGCGCGGATGCTTTCGGCATTGTCGACGGCGAACTGCCGGTATTCCGCGAGCTCATCCGCTTGTTCGGGCGCCCACCAATTCACGTCCGCGGTGTAGGTCAATACGAGGTACTGCGCCATCGGAATACTCCTTCATCACGCGGGCCCACCTTGGCCCCTCAAGAATGGAACGAACGCCGCCCCAGGAAAAGGACATCGGCCATGGCTATCGTGACGAGATGACCGACGAGCCGCGCGAACTGGCCGCGCAGGACATCGAATGGGTGGTCGACCTCGCCGCGAGACGGCGGCAGCGGATCGCCGGCTTCGCGCCGCGATTCTGGCGTCCCGCGCCTGATGCTCGGAGGGTTCACAGTGAGTGGATCGGCGAGCTGATCCGGTCGCCGGACGTGGTTAGCCTGCGCACAGACCGCGGCTTCGCCATCGCGGCGCCCAACGGGAACCGGCTTGTCGTCGACGACATGGCCGTGGACGACGCCTTCTGGTCGACAGACGGTGCGCGTCTTCTCGGCGAGGTGGCGCGACGTGGACCGCTGCGGGTGGTCTGCCCGGTGCCTGAGCCGTTGCGCCGACAGGCCGTCTCCGAGCTCGGCCTATCCGTCGTCGAGACCTGGTGGCACCGCGACCTCGACCCGAATCCCGCACCTGCCGAGTCGCCACTGGGGGACCAGCCGCCGGTTCCTGCCGAGTCGCTGCTGGGAGCCGAGGGTGTCCGGCTCGTGCCGGCGCCGCCGATCTACGCTCCTGGCGGTCCGGTTCTCCTGGTCAACGCCGTGGCTTCCGCCGCCGCTTTGGCCGAGCTCGAGCAGGCAGCAAGCCGCCGCGGCGCCGTAGTAGCCGTAGTCTCCCAGCGCCCCGACGCTCAGCACCGCGACGACCAGCACCGCGACGATCAGCCGACCGCCGATAGGCCGACCGTCGACGGGTCGACTGCGGTCCTGCTTCGGGCCGCCGGCTATCGCCCGACGACGGAGTTCTTTGAAAGACTTGCATCCGGTACTTAGGTACGGGTTTACCGTCGAAGTATGAGCACATTCAGCCCTGCCGATGATTGGGCACCGGAGGCTTGCACGTTGCCGACGGTGGAGCAGCCGTCGCGGGTTGCCGAGTTCGACGAGTTGTTCGCGCGCAGCCTCCAAGGCGTTGATCGGGTCGAGCCGACGTGGTTGCGGCTGCGGCTCGACGCGACGGCCGAGGCGGCAGCGCGGGATTTGGCCGCGCGCGAGGCGAGCTGCTGCTCCTTCTTCACGTTCGCCTTCGCCGCTGAGGCCAACGGCGAGTTGCGGCTAGACGTGACGGTGCCTCCGACGTACGTCGATGTGCTGGACGCCTTTGCTGGCCGAGCGGCCAAGGCGTTGTCGGCATGACCGCGACGGCATTACGCAGCGGCCAGGTCGCGGCCGCCGCCGGGGTGAACCTGCAGACCCTGCGCTACTACGAACGCCGCGGCCTACTCGCCGAGCCGAATCGCAGTCCCGGCGGCCATCGCCTCTACCCGCCCGAGGCCGTGACGATATTGCGAGTGATCAAGGCATCCCAGCGCCTCGGCTTCACCCTGGAAGAAATCGCCGACCTACTAGTAGCCGCCCACCACCACGGCCGGACCCCACACAGCGCGGACGGAATACGGCCTCCCGCCCTTCCACGCGTGGGCGCTGGTGGGCGATCCGAGGAGGGGCTGCAGGTCAGGGCGCGGCAGAAGTTGGCCGATGTGGAGGCCAAGATCGCCGACCTGACCGTGATCGTCGGCACCCTGCGGGAAGCGCTCGAGGTCGGTTGCGACGACCTGATCGAATGCGCGCAAAGCCCGAACTGCCCCTTGCCCTTCAGCGGCCTGGCGACGGGTGGTACGGCAACCGACTGAGTACGTTCGTCACCATGACCATCGCCAGATCCATCGCGTTGTTCGTACTGGCCGCCATCGCGGAGATCGGCGGCGCCTGGCTGATCTGGCAAGGCTGGCGCGAACATCGCGGCCTCTGGTGGATCGCCGCCGGAATCGTTGCCCTCGGCGCCTATGGCTTCGTCGCGACCTTCCAGCCCGATCCCCACTTCGGCCGCATCCTCGCGGCATACGGCGGCATCTTCGTAGCCGGATCCCTAGCCTGGGGCATCCTCGTCGACAAATTCCACCCCGACCGCTACGACCTAACCGGCGCCGCCATCTGCCTCCTAGGCGTCGCCATAATCATGTACGCCCCCCGCCCCTAACCACCGCCGCCCTCGCCCCCGACACGCCAAACCCCCACGTGTATGCCGTTCATCGGGCCCTTGTAACCCGGCGCGCCGCCCTTCATCGGTCCCTTCTGACCAGTTCCCGGCGCGTCGTCCGGCCGTTGTGACGCGGTGTGTTGCCGTTCATCGGTCCGTTCTGACCACGCGCGGGTCTTCCGCGGCGTCCGCCCGGCACCTTCTCTTTGCATTCATTCGTCGGAATCCGCCCTCTTAGCCACCACTGGGTCCGTGCAGGTCAGCGCACGAGCGAGGGCGGATTCCGACGAATGAATGCGAAGAGCGATGGGCCCACGCTTTTGGTCGCAAGGGACCGATGATGCGCGGCACGCCGGGTTACAAGGGCCCGATGAACGGGATACGCCGAGGGGCTTGGCGTGTTGGGGGTGGAGGACGAGTTTTGGGTGGAAGTACGCGGAGTTTTGCGGAGGCTTACTGAAAATGGTTGTCAGGTCAGATAAGGTGGGTTTGCTCACGTAGGCCGTCGGGGGTCGGCGCGTGGGTTGACCCGCTGATCGCTCTATTGCTGGGGGACCCGGTGACCGCCGCGCACCAACGACTTCGCTTTGCCCTGCCCGTTTTGCTTGCCACGTTGGCCGTACTGTCCCTGCCTGCGTTGGCCGCGCCGACCGCGACCGCCTCGCCCGCGACTGGTTCGGTTGGGGTGGGGGGATCGCTTGCAGGGAAGGAGGTGTTGCGGGCGGTTCATGTGGATGCGTTGCATGCGACGTATGACGGGGCGGCGTTGGGGTTGTCGACGCGGATCGGGAGTGGTGGGGATACGCGGGAGGCGGATCCGGCGGGGTTGATCTTTAACCTGGAGGATCGAGGGTCGGCGCGGGTGGAATTGCCTGATTTGCCGGCGTTCTCGTTTCTTGGCAAGCCGGGGGATCCCGTTTGGATCGCGCCGGAGTCGCAGGATCCCGAGCTGATTTGGCCTGGGTGGGATACCGAGACGATTCCCGCCGGCGTACTGCGCGATGACTCGATCGAGTTGACCTTGCTGGCCAGCGAAGGGCCGGGCAATGTCGAGGTGTTCTACAACTACGATCACACCGGTTCGGTGCCGAGGTTGTTCAGCTCGGCCGACCCGTCGATCCGTACGTTGCACCAGCCGGTCGGGCGGCACGTGCACGCCAACTGGGCATTCACGCAGCTCGGCACGTATACCGTCACGTTCGAGGCCAAGGCGGTCACGGTCGCTGGGCAGGCGATCAGCTCGGGGCCGATCGATTACACGTTCGTGGTCGGACCGTACGAGCCGGTCGGTACGCCGACCGCGACGATGTTGGCGGCTTCGCCGAATCCCGCAAGCAGTACGGATCCCGTCGCGCTGACCGCCACGGTTTCGCCCGCGAATGCTGTTGGTTCGGTGGAATTCCTCGATGGCGGCAACCTGCTCGGCGGTGCGCCGGTGACCGACGGACTGGCGACGATTCGGGCCAGTGGTTTGGCCGCGGGCGTGCATCCGCTCACCGCGCGCTTCGTCCCCGCGGACCCTGCCGCGTTTGGCCCGTCGACCTCCGAGCCCGTCCAGCTCACCATCACCACCGCGCCCCCAACCACTCCGCCGACGACCCCGCCGACGACGCCT
Organism: Kribbella sp. NBC_01245; assembly: GCF_036226525.1. Taxonomy (NCBI): domain Bacteria; kingdom Bacillati; phylum Actinomycetota; class Actinomycetes; order Propionibacteriales; family Kribbellaceae; genus Kribbella; species Kribbella sp. NBC_01245. The sequence goes on along the minus strand of NZ_CP108487.1, from coordinate 4,445,114 downwards.
CCGACCAACCCGCCGACGACGCCTCCGACGAATCCGCCGGGTACGCCGAAGCCGCCTGCGTGTGTGAGTGCGGTGTTGGGGGTTGGGCATGTGGATGTGGCGGCGCGTTCGGTCGATGGGCGGCTGCGGTTTCAGGTGAAGGACGGGACGCAGGGGAGTCCGGTCTGGCGTGATCCTGGAACGGTCGCATTCCACGTCCGACCGTCGGGGGACGAGACGGTCCCGGCCGCGCCGGAATACCGCTTCCTCGGTGCGCCGGGCGCGACGATCTGGCAGATCCCGCAGACGCAGGCGGATGACCTGCTTTGGGCCGGATGGAACACCGAATCCGTCGACTACAACGCATTGGCCGGGCCGGTGCGATGGTCCCTGGACAAGGTCGAGGGGCCGGGCAAGGTGGCGGTCTACCAGTTCGACCAGTTCGGGCAGCCGTTGGTCTCGTTCGACAGTGGGAAGGCGCTGCCGCAGGCGATCTCGTTGGCCGAGCCGACGCATGCCCATGGCAACTGGGCGTTCACCCGGCAAGGCATCTACCGGCTGACGTTCACGTATTCCGCGACGACCAAGGCGGGCGTCCAGCTCAGCGACACCGCCACGCTGCCGGTCGCGGTAGGCGCGACGGACCTGGCCGCACTCTGTCCGGGAGGCCCACCGCCGAGTACGCCGCCAACAACGCCGCCGCCAACGACACCGCCGCCGAGTACGCCGCCGACGACCCCGCCAACCACGCCCTCGCCGACGACGCCTCCCACGACTCCGTCGCCGACGGTCCCGCCGACGGCTCCCACGCCGAGCACTGATCCGAAAGCTCCGGTAGCGCAGCCCACCAAGCTCCCGCCGTGTGTCACCACGTCGACCAGCACCCAGCCGACCGCCGCCACGACACCTGGAAGTACGGCGACCACGCCGACCACAACGACGTCGCCCACGACGACGCCGGGTGGGGTGGCGCTCGCGACCGGGCACGCCGATTACGCCGTACGGCTGGAGAACGGTTCGCTGGCCTCGCGCCTCAAAGACGGCACCAAGGCCGGTACGCCGATCTGGCGCGACCCCGCCGAGGTCACCGTGCGATTGACGAACGCGGCCGCGGCGAAGGCGCCGGGTGGTGCATTCGGATTCCTCGGCGCCGCCGGTAGCCCGATCTGGCAGATCCCGCAGACGCAGAAGGACGGCGTCGTCTGGCTCGGCTGGAACACCGAGGAGCTGACCGCGGCCCAGGTGCCGGCCGGTATCGACTGGCGGCTCGACCGGGTCGATGGTCCGGGGCGATTGGCCGTATTCGAGTTCGACTCGTTCGGGCAGCCGAAGGTGATCTTCAACAGTGGTGACGGATTGCCGGACACGTTCCGGATCGCGCCCGGTACGCATGCCCACGGCAACTGGGCGTTCACCAAGGCCGGCACCTACCGCGTCACGTTCACCCACAGCGCGACGCTTGCCTCAGGCAACAAGTCCAGCGATTCCGCCACCATCACGTTCATCGTCGGCGACACGTCCGGGGGCGGAGGCGGCTCTTCCCAAGGAGGGCCAAAGGCGGTACCCACCGTTAGTTGCTCACTCGCCGCAACCGGTGCCTCGATCGGAACAGGCTGGATCGCCCTAGGCGCCGTGCTCGTCCTCCTCGGCACGGTCGCCATCGTCGCCACGCGTCGCCGGAACGTCGCATGACGCGCGGTCTGCGGTTCGGCGCCGCCGCGCTCGCGCTCGCCGTACCGCTCGGGCTCGTCGGTTGTGAAGGCGGCGCGGCGGACGAGTCCGGCGACAAGCTGCGCGTGGTCGCGACCACCGAGATCCTGGCCGATCTCGCCCAGCGCGTCGGGGGTGACCGGGTGGCGGCGACGTCGCTGGTTCCGCCCGGCGGCGATCCGCATTCCTACGAACCAGCGCCGGCCGACGCCAAACGGGTCGCCAAGGCGGACGTCACGTTCACCAATCACCTGCTGCTCGAACCGCAGGCGCTGATCAAGACGATCGACGCGAACGCGCCCAAAGGCACGCCGAACGTCTCGCTGGCCGAGGCGGCCGAGTCGTACGGCGCCCACGTCATCCCGCTCGTCGAGGACATCGGCCTGGACGTGCTCTGGCTCGGCCTGCGCATTCGCGGTACTGGAAAGGCCCGCGGCGCGACGCGTACGTCGACGGTCCAGCTGTCGGCGACGGGACTCGACGGGCCCGGCAAACTCGTTGCCTACCTCACCGAATCGCTGGGACAACCCACCCGGTTCTTCGACTCGACCGACGGCCTGAGCTCCACGGACCGTACGACGTTGCCGCCCGCGGCCCATACCCACCTGAACTGGGTCTTCACCAAGCCCGGCGTCTACCACCTGACGCTAGAGGGCAAGCTCGACGTCGGTGGCGGCAAACCCCTGCAGCCGTTGGGCAAAGGGACGTTCACGTTTGCCGTCGGCGTCGAACCGCACACGGTCAAACCGGCCAATGGTGGTACGGCGACCGTGCTCGGCGAAGGCCATACGGATATGACCGTCGACCTCGATACCGGCCAGGTCTACGCCTTCTCGGATGCGAAGAAGGCCGGCGCGGCCCAACACGTCGTACCGGCTGAACGTGTCGTCATCGACGTACCGAACCGGGCGTTGGAGTCGGTCCCCGATGATCCGCGGTTCTCGTTCCTCGGCAAGCCCGGGGCGGCGATTCACCAGCTGCCGCAGGCCGTGCTCGGTCGGCATGTCCATGGCGAGATCGACCCGCATCTGTGGGAGGACGTCGCCAACGCGAAGGCGTACGCCCAGCTGATGCGGGACACCTTGATCAGCGTCGATCCCGACGGGAAACAGGTCTACCAGGACAACACCGCGGCCTATCTGCGCGAACTCGGCGAGCTGGACGACTACGTCCGCGCGAAGCTGGCCGGCATCCCGGCCGACCGGCGGCAGCTGATCACCACCCACGACGCGTTCGGCTATCTGGCGGACGCCTACGGCATGACCGTGGCCGGTTTCGTCGTACCCAATCCAGCCCAGGAGCCCAGTGTGGAACAGGTGCGCAAACTGTCCGAGACCATTCGCAATCTGAAGGTCCCGGCCGTGTTCATCGAGCCGAACCTGGCTCAGCGCGCGTCCGTACTGACCCAGGTCGCGACCGATCAGCGGGTCCAGGTGTGCACGATCTACGGCGACTCGTTCGACCAGCACGCCACCTCGTACGTCGCGATGATGCGGCACAACGCGGACGAGCTCGAGCGCTGCCTGGGAGCGGCCAAGTGAAGGCCATCGTCGCCGTCGCGCTGCTGCTCGGCGCCGCGCCAACCGCCGCTGTCGCGACTCCGCCGGTACCACCGACGGAACAGACGGTGATCGCGACCGGACACGTCGATCTGGGACCGCGTTTCGTCGATGGCAAATGGACCATTCAACTGCGAGACGACACCACGGACCCAGTCACCTGGCGACCACTGGAGAACGTCGTTCTGCAAGCGACCGGGAAATCGCAGCTGACGGTTCCGGCCGATCCGGCGTACGCCTTTCTGGGTAAGGCCGGACAGAAACTCTGGGTCATTCCGCAAGTGCAGCAGGCGGACGTCGTTTGGCCCGGCTGGAATACGCAGGACACGGAGGTCGCGACCCGGGTGGATCGCGAAGTGACGTGGTCCCTGGAGGGTATCGAAGGACCGGGGGCGTTCACCTTGTTCCTCAATTCGGATTTCGGCAAGCCGGCGCCGGTATTCGACAGCCGTAAGACGTTGCCGCAAGCAACTGGCGTCGATGTGAACACGCACGTACACGGCAATTGGACGTTCGATGCCGAAGGCACCTATCTGCTCGACATCGCGATGACGGCCAAGCTCACCGATGGCAGCACGGTCACAGATCGTCGCCCACTTCGCCTGTACGCCGGCGATGGCGACGCCCGCACTGCCTTCTCTGTCCAACCGAAAGAACAACCCGAAGCCCAGCAAGAGCCCCCTAAAGAAGCGAACAACCCATGGCCTTGGGTCGGCGGCGGGGCACTCCTGCTGGCCGTGGCTGGAGCAGCCTTCGTGGTACGTCGCAGAAAGGCCAAGGCATGACGGTGCTGAGCATCGAAGGCGTCGGCGTCGAGCTTGGCGGACGCCTGGTCCTGCACGACGTGGACCTGCGCGTCGCGGAGTCGGAACAGGTCGGCCTGATCGGCCCGAACGGCGCCGGCAAAACCACCCTGCTGCGGGCAATGCTCGGCCTGGTGCCGATCCGCGACGGCGCGATCACGATCACCGGGAAGACTCCCGCCCAGGCACGCGGCAGCATCGGTTATGTGCCACAGCGGCACGAGTTCGCCTGGGACTATCCCGTCGACGTACGCACGGCGGCGATGACCGGCAGAACCCACCGAATCGGCTGGTTCCGCAGGCCCGGCGAGGCCGATCGCGACGCCGTCGACCAAGCCTTGCAACGGGTCGACCTAATGGCGCTTAGTCGCAGACCCATCAGCGAACTGTCCGGTGGCCAACGGCAACGAGTACTGGTCGCAAGAGCGCTCGCCCTGCAACCGCGCCTGCTACTGCTCGACGAGCCGTTCACCGGTCTCGACGTACCGACGCAGGAGATTCTCACCAGCCTGTTCCACGAACTGACCCGCGAAGGTACGGCGATCCTGATGACCACGCACGACCTGCCTGCTGCGGCCGAGACCTGTGGCCGGTTGTGCCTGCTGAACGAGACGGTCGTCGCGGATGGCACCCCGGAAGAGCTGCGCGATCCCGCGATCTGGCTGCGGGCGTTCGGCGTGGCCCGGTCCGAGCAGCTCCTGCACAGCCTGGGCGTGACCCGATGATCGAGTTCCTGCTCGAACCCTGGCAGCACGTGTTCATGCAGCGGGCGTTCTTGGTGGTGCTGATGTCCGGCGTCGTCTGCGGAGTGATCGGCAGCCACGTCGCGCTGCGCGGTATGGCCTTCATCGGTGACGCCGTGGCCCACGCGGTCTTTCCCGGTATCGCGATCGCCTTCGTCCTGCACACCAGTCTGGTGGTCGGCGGCATCGTCGCGGGCCTCATCACCGCCTTGTCGGTCGCGGTGGTGTCGCAGAACCGGCGGCTGAAGGAGGACACCGTGATCGGCGTCTTCTTCGCGGCCGCCTTCGGGCTGGGCATCGTCGTGATGAGCACGGCACCGGGGTACGGCGGTTCGCTCGAGTCGTTCCTGTTCGGCTCGGTACTCGGTATCAGCAGCCAGGACGTGATCACCGTCGCTGTCGCCGGGGCGCTACTGCTGTTGATCACCGGTGCGTTGCACAAGGAGCTCGTCACGGTCGGCCTCGATCGCGAGACGGCCCGGTCGGTCGGGCTGCCGATCTTCTGGCTGGACATGGCGCTGTACGCGATGGTGACGATCGCCATCGTCATCTCGATCCAGGCCGTCGGCAACATCCTCGTGCTGGCACTGCTGATCACGCCGGCCGCGTGCGCCCGGCTGCTGACCGACCGGATCGGCGTGATGATGCTGATCGCTCCGGCCATCGGCGCGGCGTCGGGCCTGGTCGGGCTCTATCTCTCCTACGCGTTCAACCTCGCGGCCGGTGGGCTGATCGTGCTCACCGCCACCACCGTCTTCGTTGCCTGCTGGGTGTTCGCACCCCGGCACGGCCTGGTTCCCAATCGCCGTCGCCGTAGCGCGACGACCGCAGTTTCCGTCCACCCCTGAAAGGAAAACCATGCGCATGTCCCATCGCCTGGCGCTGCCTACCGTGGCAGTCCTCGCGCTCGCCGGGCTCACCCAGCAGGCCTTTGCCGCCACCCAGGTCGTACTCGACCAGGGCCACGTCGACGTCATCGGTATCGCCTTCGAGGACGGCGCGTTCAACGTGCACGTGCACGATGAGGGCACCGACACCGAGTACGCGCCGTCCGAGGTGCAGCTGGTCGCGAAGTCCGGCTCGAAGACCAGCGTGCCGGAAGACCCGGCGTACCGCTTCCTGGGTTCGTCCGGCGCGCCCGTCTGGGTGCTGCCGCAGGTCGAGGACCCCGCGCTGCTCTGGCCGGGGATCGCGTCCGAGGAGATCCTGCCCGGCGTCTTCGCCGGGGAGTCGCTGAAGGTCGACATCGTCGGCGTCACCGGTCCGGCCGGCGTCAGCCTCTTCACCACCGACGCCTTCGGTGCGCCGACCGTACTGGCCGATAGCGGCGACGGACTGCCGGACCGGATCAGCACCACGGCCGGCGGCCACTTGCACGCCAACTGGGCGTTCGAGGCGGCAGGCACGTACAAGATCAAGGTGCGCGTGAGTGGCACACTCGCCGCCACCGGCGAGAAGGTCACGTCTGCCATCGCCACCTACTGCTTCAAGGTCGCCGCGTGAAGGCCCGGGCGCTCGTCGGCGTCGCAGCCGCGACCGCGATGACCCTGCTGTCCGTCGCTCCGGCCCACGCCGCGACGACGATCTCGCAGGGCCACGTCGACGCCGTTGACGTGGACTGGACCGGGTCCGCCCTGACCCTCGATCTGCGCGACGGCACCGTCACGCCGGCGGTCGACCGCAACCCGGCCGACGTCGTACTGAACGCCGTTTCCGCCAGCAAGACCACCGTCCCGTCGAGCTCTGCGTACGCCTTCCTCGGTACGCCGGGTTCAGCCGTCTGGATCCTGCCGCAGACCCAGGTGAGCAACATCGTCTGGCCGGGTATCAACACCGAAGGCGTGCCGACTGGCGCGCTCCAGGGCAACGCCGTGAACGTACGGCTCGTCTCGGTCACCGGTCCTGCCGACGTGAGCGTCTACACGAGTAGCTCGCTGGGCAGCCCGACCGTGTGGTTCGACAGTGGCAACGGACTGCCGGACAACCGGTCGTTCGCCATCAACACCCACGCCCACGCCAACTGGGCCTTCGAAGCGGCGGGCACCTACACCGTCGTCTTCGAGGCCACCGCTACGACCGCCGCCGGCGCGCCCGTCACCACCGGCCAAAAGACCTACACCTTCACCGTCCAGCCGTAGTCCGTGCTATCCCCCGGGTAGGCGCCTGCCCGGGGGACCTCGTCCCCCTTTTATGCGTTCATTCGTCGCAATCCGCCCTCCTCTGTCCGCTGACCTGCACCTGTCCGCGGTCGCTGAGAGGGCGGATTGCGACGAATGAACGCATAAAAGTGGAGTGTCGGTGGGGTTGGGTAGCGTCCGGGGCATGGATGTCATTTTGATTCCCGGTTTCTGGTTGAACGCGTCTTCTTGGGATGGCGTTCTGCCCGCACTTGAGGCCGCGGGGCATCGGGTGCGTGCGCTGACGTTGCCCGGTCTTGCTTCGGTGGACGACGATCGCGCGGGGATCGGTCTTGCCGATCACGTCGCCGCGGTGGTGGCGGTCATCGACCAGCTCGGCCCGGACAAGGTGGTGCTGGTCGGTCACAGCGGCGGCGGTGCGGTCGCGCATGCCGCGGTCGACGCGCGTCCGGGCCGAGTCGCGCGGGTGGTGTACGTCGACTCGGGTCCGCTCGGTGACGGCGACTCGATCAACACCGAGTTGCCGGTCGTGGATGGCGAGATCCCGCTGCCCGACTGGTCGGTGTTCGGTGACGAGGACCTGACCGATCTCGATGACGAACTGCGGGAGCGATTCCGGGCCATCGCGATCCCGGTGCCGGCCGGTGTTGCGAACGACGCCCAGGTGCTCAAAGACCCGCGGCGGTACGACGTACCGGTCACGGTGATCTCGTGCGAGTTCCCGACCTCGATGCTGCGCGAGTTCATGGCCCAGGACCATCCGTATACGGCGGAGCTCGCCAAGATCCGCGACGCGAAGTTCGTCGACCTGCCGACCGGGCACTGGCCCCAGTTCACCAAACCCGCCCCGCTCGGCGACTCGCTCGTCGCCGCCATCGGTTAAGCCAGGTCCAGCACTGGACGGCCCACCCCCGCGGCATCCCTTTCCCTCCCGCCGCGAGGCTCACATCTGGTCGCTCGGCGGCTCACGTCTTGCCCCGGCAACGTGGTCAGACGCGACCATTCGCGGCAGGAGGAAGGGGAAGGTGCGGTTACGGCAGGCGGTTGGCGGCGGTGACGTTGTGTAGGTGGATCAGGATGTCGTACGCCGGGGCGAGTGCGAGCGAGGCGTCGGGGAACGGGTAGGCGCTGCCGATCATGCGCGCGGGGCGTTCGACGCTGAACGCCACGTGCGGGTGGCGCGGTTTCCGGCTCCGCGCGCACACGCGATGACGTACGTACCCGGCCCTTTGGCGGGGCTACCTCCACCATGTGCGGCCATGCCTCGCGTCTAGCATGCGGTCTTTTTCGTTCATTCGTCGCAATCTGCCCTCCTGCGCCGACTACTAGAACAGGTCGGTGGAGCTGAGAGGGCAGATTGCGACGAATGAACGAAAAAGAAGGGGTCAGCGGTGGAGGGTGGTGAGGGCTAGGAACTCTTGGCGGGAGGTGGGGTTGTCGCGGAGTAGGCCGTGGAGGGAGGAGGTGACGGTGTTGGCGCCGACGGCTCGGACACCTCGGAGGGACATGCAGAGGTGTTCGGCCTCGATGACAACACCTACGCCTTTCGGGTCCAGCCGGTCCTGGAGCCAGTCGGCGACCTGCTTGGTCAACCGCTCCTGGACCTGGAGATCGCGGGCGAAGAGCTCGACGACGCGCGCCAGTTTCGACAGGCCCAGGATGCGTTTGCCTGGCAGATAGCCGACATGCGCGACACCGCGGAACGGCAACAGGTGGTGCTCGCACAGCGACTGGACCGGGATGCTCCGGGCCAGCACCAACTCGTCGTACCCCTCGTCGTTGGGGAAAGTGGTGAGGTCGAATTCCGGCGGGGTGAGCAGCTCGGCGTACGACTTGGCGACCCGGCGCGGGGTGTCGCTGAGGTGCTCGCTGTCCGGGTCCTTGCCGAGCGCGATCAGCAGGTCGCTGACCGCCCGTTCGGCCGCGTCGAGGTCGATCCGGCCGCGGCCGGGGACGACTCGGAGGGGGTACGGCGTGATGCGGTCGAGCGTCATCTGTGCGGCCTCCTGCTGAGCATCAGCGATAGCTACGTTCTAAAAAGCTGCGTTCTAAAAGCGATAGATATTGACTTTAGAAGCAGCAGGGATTTTAGTCAACGAGAGTTGGCTTTAGAATCAAGGGATGGATGACCCCCTGGCCGACTCGGCGTCCGACCCCCTGGATGACTCAGCGGCCGACTCCGTGGCCGACCCGCTGGCCGGCTCTAGGGACAGCCGGATCCTGGCGGTGGCCGCGTTGGAAGAGCCGACGCGCCGCGCGTTGTACGACTACGTCGTGCGGCAGGCCGCCCTGGTCACGCGGGACGAGGCGGCCGCAGCCCTGGGGTTGCCGCGCACCACGGCCGCGTTCCACCTCGACCGGCTCGCCGAGCAAGGCCTGCTCGAGGTCGTGTACGAGCGTCGTACCGGCCGCTCCGGCCCTGGCGCCGGCCGACCGTCGAAGCTCTACCGCCGATCGACCCAGCAGGTGGAGGTGTCCCTTCCGGAGCACCGCTACGAACTCGCCGGGCGGCTACTCGCGGCAGCCATCGAAGACGCCGACGCATCAGGCGAATCGCCACGAGCCGCCCTGGAGCGACGCGCCACCCAACTCGGTCGCGATCTCGCCGCCGGAGCCCCCGAGGCCGACGTGGTGGAGATCCTCGAGGATCACGGATTCGAGCCGCGCCGGGAAGGGAAGGCGATCGTGCTCGGCAACTGCCCGTTCCACTCCCTGGCGCAGCACCACACCAAGCTCGTCTGCGAGATGAACCTCTGCCTGCTCGGCGGCGTTCTCAGCGGTTCGGGCGATACCCGCTTCAAGGCTCGTCTCCACCCGGAGCCAGGCCAATGCTGCGTCCGCCTCGAGCCGTAGCGCCGACTAGCGCCGACTAACGCACCAGTCGCAGGTGGATCAACGTGCTGGCGTAGTCGCCCGTAAGGACCGGCGCGATGCCATGGTTCATCAGAACGTCGCCGCTGACCACCTCGCCACCATCCAGCCGATACCGGCCGCCCGCCTGCAGACCGCGGAGCCGAATAGGCCGGACAAGACTGTCGTACTGCTGCGCCTCCCGATAAACGAAGACGACCGCCTCATCAGCGTCAGACGTCACGTACTGCACAGCCGACGCCGACCGCGACGGCTCGCCCAATCGGTGCACCCGCCCGAGCTGGACGACATGCCGAATCCGCTTATAGACCTCGATCAACTCAGCCGCCTCGGCGGTCTCGGCCGCAGACCACGCGGTCAGATCACCGCCAATCCCCAGTACGCCCGCCATCGCAACGTGAAACCGGTAGGCCAACGGCACCCGCCGCTTATTGATGAACGTCGGCAGATCCGTAACCCAGCAAGCCATAGTCCGCGCCGGATAGAGCTGGCTATACCCGTGCTGGATATACCGCCGATCCACCGCGTCTGTGTTATCCGACACCCAGAACTGATCCGTACGCGCCATCATCCCCAGGTCCACCCGGCCCCCACCACCAGAGCACGCCTCGAACGCAACACCCGGGTGCTTCGTCCGCAACGCGTCGAGCACGGCGTACACCCCAGTGACGTGGTCGAACCACAGCCGCTGCTGGCGATCCGGTTCGCCCGGCCAGCCCGCGTCGGCGAACGGGCGGTTCATATCCCACTTCACGAACTGGATGTCGTTCGCGGACAACAACGCGTCCAGCTCTCCCAGCACCCAGTGCGCCACGTCCAGCCGGGCCAGGTTGAGCACCAGCTGGTTCCGCATCGCGGCGGGTTGGCGGCCTTCGAACTGGTACGTCCACTCGGGATGCGCGCGGTAGAGATCGGAGTCGGGATTCACCATCTCCGGCTCGATCCAAAGACCGAACCCCATCCCCAGGGCGTGCACCTCAGAGATCAACGGCCCCAGCCCCTGAGGAAAGCGGTCCGTGTTGACCCGCCAATCGCCGAGCCCGGCCCGATCGCTCGCGCGGTCGCCGAACCAGCCGTCGTCCAGTACGAACAGCTCGCACCCGAGGTCAGCCGCCTGCCGAGCCAGCGCCCGTTGCCCAGCCTCGTCCACCGAGAAGCCCGTCGCCTCCCACGAGTTGAACAACACGGGCCGCACTTCGTGCGAAGAAGGCAACACGTGCCGCAGCGCGTAGTCGTGCCACGCGTGGCTGGCGCCGCCGTGACCGCGAGCGCTGAACAGCCCGGAGCTCACCGGAGTCTGCAAGCGATCCCCAGGCTCCAGCCGTCGCGGACCGAAGTCCTCCTGCCCCCAGCCGAGTAATACCTGGGCAGGCTCGTCTAGCTCCCGCTGGGCCAGCAGCCGCCACGAGCCACTCCAGTGCAGCGTGGCGCTATAGACGTCGCCGTACGTCTCGGTGGCCGTCCCGTCGTCCATGGCGAACCAGGGATTCGCGTGGTGACTAGTAATGCCGCGACGGCTCTCGAGCACTAACCGGCTATCGGTGAGCTCAACCCGGCGCAGTTGCGTCTCGGCCGCCCATCGACCGGTCAGGTGGGACATCCGGTGCACGGCCCACTCCGGCATCACCCACGCCGCCGAGTCAAAGCGGTGTACGTCGACCGCCTCCGAGGCCGAGTCGTTGCAAAGGCTGACCCATCGATCGATGACGTCGCTGTCGTCGTACACCCGGTAGTGCAGCGTCACGCTCACGTCGTGATGGCTGACGTCGAACCAGAGCCGGAGCTCCTGGTCGTGCGCGTTCTCGTCGATCTCGTGGCCGGACAACGTCCACTCGGTACTACGGATCGCGCCCGGGAACTCCAGCGACAACGCAGAACGGCCGAACTGCAAGCGCCCGTCCAACGGGTATTCCTCGTGCCCGTTGGCCGGTGAACGGAAGCACGGCCACTCGACGGCGAATTGCTCGGCCGTCTTGAAAGCGAGATACCGCGCGTCGCCGGCCCCGATCCGCGGACCCCAATAGACGTGGATCGGAATCCCGTCGCCATCAGGGACAAACGCGGCGTACGACGTACCAGGTGTATCGAGTAAGAAGACCCCACTAGCAGGGTCGAAGCTGATCATTTGACCGACCCGGCGGTAAGACCTGCGACGAATTGCTTTTGCAGGGCCACGAAGAAGAGCAGCACGGGCAGCGAGGCGAGGAACGAGAAGGCGTAGAGCGTGCCGAAATTCGTCGAGTATTCGCCGACCGAGCGATAGACGCCGACCGTGACCGTGGTGCCGGATTCGGGCCCGAGAATGACCAGTGGGTTGAGGAAATCGTTCCAGACCCAAACGCCGAGGAAGATCATCACGCTCGCCGAGGCAGGCCGAAGCATCGGGAAAACGACCAGCCAGAAGACCTTCAGCCGGGAAGCGCCATCGATAGCGGCAGCCTCTTCGATATCGACCGGGACCGTGCCGATGAACCCGGCGAAAACGAACACCCCGAACGGCAGGTAATACGCGACATTGCTGAGCACGACCCCGCCCATCGTGTTCATCAGGCCGGCGAGATCGAGCACCTGCGTCACCGGCTGCAGAATCACCGCGGGCGGAATCATCAACCCGGCAAGGAGAACGAGCAGCGCAGGCCTGGTCCATGAAGCCCGGGATCGAACCAGGTAATGCGCGAGCATGGCCGACAACAACGTCAACAGCACAACCGAGAACACCGTGATCTGGACGCTGTTCAGCAACGACGACCAGAAGAGCCCGTCCTCCCGGCCAAGCACAGCGCGCAGATTCTCGAGCGTCGGAGCCGTCGGCAAACCGAGCGGCGACGCCTGGATTTGCGAAGCCGGCTTGAGCATTCCGGTGATCACGATGTAGATCGGAAAGAAGAACAACGCGGCCCCGACCACCGCGCCAACAGGGCGCAGCAACCTCATAGCTGCACCTCGCGCCGCTGCAACAAACGCAGTACGACGCCGCTGAGCAGCACGATGATCGCCAGCATGACCGTGGCCTCCGCGGCAGCCGACCCGATCCGGTCCCCACGCACGCCCTTCTCGATCACGTCGAACGCGATCGACGCCGTCGAGTTCCGCCCGGGCCCGCCGTTCGTGAGCACCAGGATGTGCTCGTAAACCTTGAAGCCGCTGATCAACAGCATCACCGTATTGATCGTCACCGAGGCCGCGATCATCGGCCACGTCACCGAGCTGAAGCGCCGCCACCACCCGGCGCCATCCACGATCGCCGCCTCATACAGCTCCCGCGGTACGGCGTTGAGCCCGGCCAGGTAGACCACCACGCAGAACCCGAGCATCTGCCAGCACAAAATCCCCGCGATCGAGAACAACGCCATTCGAGGATCCGCCAGCCACCGCGGCGCCGAGGACACCCCGAGATCAGCCAGTACGGCGTTGAGCACGCCATCGGGCCGCAGCAGGCTCTGCCAGATGACGCTGACGACGATGCCGCTGAGGATCACCGGTGTGAAGAAGACCGAGCGCAACAGCCGGTAAAGCCTGGTCTCCCGATCGAGCAGCAGTGCGATGGCCAACCCAACGACGTTCGGGACGATCACGACAACGGCCGTCACCACGAAGGTGTTCTTCAGGACCAACCAGAACTGGTCGTTCCCAGCTAGCCGCTCGAATTGGCCGAACCCCACCCACTCCGTCGAAGGCGCGAACCGGGTCTTGTCGGTGAACCCGAGCGCCACCGTCCACACGATCGGGACCAGCACCAGCAGCCCGTACAACGCGAGACCGGGCAGCGCGAAGCCGGAAAACTCCCGAGCTCTTCGTGTACTACTTGAGATCGGCGTACTCCTTGTCCAGCTTGGCAGCGACCGCCGCCGCGTCCGACGTACCGTTGAGGAGTTCGACCGCGAGCTGCTCGATCGGCTTGGTCATCGCGGCGGGCAGGCCGTTGTCGCCCTGCTCGATCGAGAAGGCGGGTGTGACCGTGTCGTCCTTCACCGCCTGCTCGTACAACGCGAGCGTCGCCTTGAACAGCGGGCCCATATCGGCCGGCGGCTGATACCCGGCGACCGTGTTGAACGTGCCGTCCGCCTTGGTGAACGCGTCCGCCGTCGCCTTGTCCTTGGTCCACTCCAGCGCGAACCGCTTCGCCAGGCCGACGTCCTCCGCCTTCGCGCTGACGCTCAAACCGCCACCGGTCAACGTCGGTACGACGGCCTGGCCATCGTCGGTGGGCCAGGCGAACACGCCCACGTCGAACTTGGGTTTGTCGTTGTCGGCCGACGTCGCGAACCACGAGCCCATCGGGTACATCGCGGCGGACCCGGCGCGGAAGGCCTTCTCGTGATCGGCGTACGACCGGCTCGTGCCCTGCTTGTCGAGGTAGCCGAGTTGCGCCAGCTGGGCGATCTTCCCAGTGGCCTTGACGAAGGCGGCATCGGTGAAGGTCTTGCCGCCGTCGGTGATGGCCTGGTTGAACTTCGGGTCCGCGCGGTAGACGTCCGTGCCGAGCACGCCCACCCACGGGTACATGCTCGCGAAGGTGTCCTGACCGCCACCGCCGACCGCGATCGGCGTGACCCCGGCCGACTTCAGCTTGGCGCACGCTGCGAGGAATTCGGCCCAAGTCTTCGGCGGCTGAGTCACGCCTGCCTTCGCGAAGGCGCCTTTGTTGTAGTAGAGCAGCGATTGCGGCTGCGCGTTCGTCGGCAGCTGGTACACCTTGCCGTTGATCGCGCCCGACGTCGGCGACGCGAAGTCCTTGAGCTCGTCAGCGGTGAACTCGGCCAGCTGCCCGCCCTCGGCGAAGCCCTGCGGGTTCACGGCGAGCATGACGTCGGGGAGCTGGCCGGAGGACGCGAGCTGCTTGGCGTACGTCGTGCGGTCGACGTTCGGCGTGACCAGCTTCTTGATCGTCAAACCGGGGAACTTGGCGGACACCCGGGCGATCGTCGAATCCCAGAGCGTGGCGGGCAGATTCGGCGTCTCGAACGTGAGCATGGTCAGCTCGACGCCACCCGACGACGCTGTGCTGGATGCCTTCCCGCCACTCGTACAGCCGGCGAGCGCTACCGTCATAACTGTCGCGGCGGCGACCGCTCCGGTCCAACGTGGTGCCATCAGGGGTCCTCCGGTCCTGGTGGTCTGCGCCGGGAGGGGCGTCGCCCGGTTAGAATATGCAGGCCAGTTAGCATTATCACCAAGGATCGCGAGCATAAGGACGATGCCAGGGATGAGTCAAGGACGAGATGCCGGCGGCCGGTTGGGTGACTCGTCGCTGTTGCGGCGGTTGAACCTGTCAGCGGCTCTCGGCGCGTTCATCTCTTCGCCCGCGCTGACCCTGCGCGAGCTGCGGGCGGTGGTCGGCGTTTCGCGCCCGACCGCGGAGGACCTGCTGGCAGAGCTGCTCAACGTGGGCCGGGTCGAGGAGACGGCGCCACCTCGGCGTCCGGCGACCCGCGGTGCCGGGCGACCCGCGCGACACTTCCGGTTCCGGGCCGAGTCGGGTTACGTCAGCGGCATCGACATCGGCGCGCACAAGACGATGGCCGTCGTCACGGATCTGCGTGGCAACACCCTCGCGACTCATCGGCAAGAGCTCGATCCCGAGCTGGACGCGCCTGCCCGGCTCCGCGAGGCCGTCGCGACGACGCGCGCCTGCTGGGCGCAGGCCGAGATCCCGCCGGAGGCCATCAGTGGAATCGCCTGCGGGGTGACGGGAACGCTGCGCGCACCGGAAGGCGTTCACGATGTGGCAGCCGGGCCGGTCGGATCGGGCCTCGCGCCGTACTCGCTGCCGGGTTTCACCACGACAGACGTGCCTGGGGTGTTGTCGGAAGCCCTTGGCCGGCCGGTGGCCGTGGCGAATGACGTGAAGCTGGCGGCGCTCGCCGAGCATTGGAAGGGCGCGGCCCAGGAGCACAAGGACATCGTCTACATGTTCGCCGGTCATCGCGCCGGCGCGGGCGTGCTGCTCGGTGGTCAGGTGCATCAGGGTCGCCATGGCGCTGCCGGTGAGATAGGCGCTTGGCCGATGCTCGGGTGGGAGGCCGCGGTCGCGAAGTTGCACGCTCGCGGCGCTGCCCTTGCCGCCTCGGACGAGCCGGCTGGTCGTGAGGGTGAATTGGTGATCGCCTCCGCGGCGCGCCAGGATCCCGAGAGTCTCGAGGTGCTGATCGAGTTCGCCGAGGTGCTCGCGCGGGGTGCGGCGGTGCTGGCGCTGGCGGTGGACCCGGAGATCGTCGTGCTCGGTGGCGGCATGTCCCGCGGTGGCGCGATCATCGCCGAGCCGTTCCGCCGGGAGTTGGCCCGGTTGGCGCTGTTCCCGCTCGAGGTGGTGACGTCGACGATGGGCGCGGACTCGGTCGCCCTCGGTGCCGCGAAGTTCGCGCTGGACACCGTCGTCGCGGATCTCCTGGCCGTCGCCGGGTCCTGACCTCTTGACCGTTCGCGGGACGGCTTGGTAGACATCGGATCTCCTCGAATAGGAATCCTTGTTGCCAATATTCGCCGCCCCCGATCCGAGAGAACGGTGGTCATGAGATTCCGCCTGCGCCCGCTCATGTTGGTCCTCGCGTTACTCGCCGGACTGCTCGGAGCGCCCGTTGCCAATGCCGAGGTCGACCATCCCCGTCAGCAGTGGATGCGCGATTCGACGGCCGGCCTGTTCCTGCACTGGGGCATGTTCACCGCGCCCAGGCACACCGATTGCGCCGGCTGGGCGCGCGACGTCACCGCCGGCGGCTGGAGCGCCGACTACTGGGTGACGGAGGCCCAGAAGTTGCGCGCGTCGTACATCGTGCTCGCGACCTTCCACAGCCGCCTGGGGTACGCACGGCCCTGGCCTTCCGACATCCCGGGTAGTTGCGCGACCGAGCGCGACTTCCTTGGCGAACTCGTTGCCGCGGGCAAGAAAGCGGGCGTTCGGATCCTGCTTTACATGACCGATGATCCGCAATGGCACAACGAGGTTCCCGGCGTGCAGACGCTCGATTCGGCGGCCTATTCCGCGTACAAGGGTCAGTCGGTCGATCTGACCACTCGCGATGGTTTCGGGATGTACAGCTACGACCTGTTCCACGAGGTGATGGACGACTATCCGGATCTGTCGGGGTTCTGGATCGACAACGACAACGCCTATTGGGAGCGGAATCAGCTGTACGAACAGATCCGGGTGAAGCGGCCGTCCTGGTTGTTGAGCAATAACAATGAGGACACCCCGATCATGGACACGGTCAGCAATGAGCAGAAGACCGGTATCACTCCCGCGTACGACTATCCGCAGGCGACGTTCACGCCGATGCCGCGGTTGACCGAGGCGTGCTACAAACTGCCGACCAGCGGAGCCTGGTGGTACGACGGTAAGGACAACGCGGTCGACTTCGGCCTCAGTGTCGGGCGGTACATCGCCAACGCCGGCTCGTCGATCAAATCGCTGATGGCCGAAACCGCCATGGTGAACGGGAAATTCCCGCCGAGTCAGGAGAAGTTCAACGACTTCATGGACGGGTGGCTGCCGTCGATCTGGCCGTCGCTCAATGGCGTCGAGGGCGGCGGATATCTGTACGGCGGAATGCAGCCGGGCTCTTGGAATGACGGTGCGCACGGGGTGATCACCGTCGACGACGAGGCTCGGACGCAATACGTGCACGTGTTGACGCGACCGAAAGTCCAGGACCACATTCGCCTTCGGGATAACGGATATCTCGTCACCTCGGTGGCCGATCAGCGCACGGGAAAGCGGCTACGGTTCGCCCAGTCCGGTGGGTACTTGACCATTCTCGGGGTGTCGGAATGGGATACCTATGACACGGTCTTCCAGGTCCGGACGGCTGGTCAGCGGTATTACCACTCGGGTCTCAAGGCGTCCGCGTCGTCGGGTGCTTCCTTGGCCGGGAATGTTGTCGATGGCAACTACACCACCTACTGGGATAGCGCGGGGCAGCAGCCGGTGTCCGTGACAGTCGACCTTGGTGCGCGACGGAAGGCCGCGTTCCTGGCGATCAACCAGACCGAGTGGTCGCCGACGCATGCGCGGGAGTCGTTCGGGCGGCCGGAGGACTCGGCGCGGATCAAGGACTATCGCGTGTACGTCAGCAATGACGGGCGCAGTTGGGGTTCGCCGGTTCGGGCGTCTGCGCTGCCGAGTGCGCGGGGCACGCAGTTCATCGATCTGGGGGACCAATTCGCCCGCTTTGTGAGGCTCGAGGTGCTGGACACGTGGGGTGGGCCGCAGGCGCCGCGGTTCTACCGGCAGTTGCGGATCGACGAGCTCAAGGTCGGGTACGACTATCCGCGTTCGGGTGGTGGTGTCGTACCGCTTGAGGCCGAGTCGCCCACGAACGAGCGTGACGGGCGGGTTCGGGTGGAGCCGTGCCGGGGTTGTTCAGGTGGTGCGCAGGTCGTCGGGTTTGGCGGTGGCTCGCGGAATTCGCTCACCTATCGGGATGTGGCGGTCGCGAGCGATGGCGAGTACCGGTTGCAGATCGACCACACTTCGGGATCTTCGGTGAAGGTGCGGGTGAACGGTGCCGCGCCGAGGACGGTAAGCCTAGGTGCGGAGAGTACGGCTTTGGCGGTGCCGCTTCGGGCAGGGCGGAATAGCGTCGCCATCTATAGCGACGAGGCGCGCGGGCCCGGGATCGACCGGATCTCGATTGGCGGCCTGCCACCGGCGTCTTACGTTCCGAGGACGACGATGACGGTCAATCCGGCGGGCGTGCTGTGGGTTGGACCCGGGCAGCAGACGTTCGACGTGTCCGCGCAGTTGCGGCTCGACGAGGACGCGGTCGAGGACGTGCGGATGGCGGCGAGTGTGCCGGCGGGTTGGACTTTGACGGGGCCGGAGGTGACGGCGCCGGGGCTGCGGTTAGGCCGGACGATCAAGGGCGCGTGGACCGTGACGACGCCTGCGGGAGGTCAGACGGGTCCGGTCGACGTACCCGTGGAGGTGTCGTTCAAGGTCTACGGGCGGGCGCAGACGGTTCGGAAGGTTGTGCCGGTGCGGGTTCGTCCGGCGGACCGGGTGTTCATGCGGGAGGCGGAGAGCTCGCAGAACTTCTTGAGTGGTGCGGGTATCACCAACTGCTCGAAGTGCTCGGGTGGTCAGAAGGTCCGCAACCTGGGTGGTAGTCCGTCGGACTTCGTACGGTTCGACTCGGTGACCGTGGACGCTGCTGGGGAGTACACGGTGTTCCTGGATTACACCGTGAACGGCAACCGGGCGTTCTTCGTCAGCGTGAACGACGCGGCACCGGTCGAGGTGAAGGTCAGTGGGCTGGGCAACGACACCCCTGCCACCACGTCGATCCGGGCCAACCTCAAAGCCGGGCAGAACACGATCAAGGTCCACAACGACACGGAGTCCGCGCCGGACCTCGACCGTCTGTCGATAGGCCACTGAGCACACCCCCTCCTGAACCGGGGCGGTCAGGAGGGGGTGGCGTGGTCGTACCGGCTGGCCAGTTTGGTCAGGTGGGCCACGAGTTCGGGCGGGCCGTCGACGTGGAAATCCGTGTCGAGCAGGCCGAGGTGGACGGCGAGACTTTGCAGCGAGTCGGAGCCGGTCGTGAACAGGCAGCTGGTGTCGTCGATCGGCTCGACCGTGCCCGCGGCCGGTGAGATCATCGCGGCGATTCGTTCGGCCGGGGCATGCACGATCACCTTCGCCTGGTAGCGCCAGGCCGCCGTGGACGCTCCTCGCGATACGTACGCCGCCACGTCGCCGCCTTCGGGCAGCTCGCGCGGGGTGAAGCGCGGGCCGGTCGGGATGCGGGGCGCCAGGCGTTCGACCCGGAACGTCCGCCAGTCCTGCCGATCCAGGTCGTACGCCAGCAGGTACCACCGGCGGCCCCAGTTGACGAGGCGGTACGGCTCGACCCGGCGCACGCTGGATTCGCCGTTGTGCGAGCGATGGTCGAACCGGAGTTGCTCGCGATCCCGGCACAGCCAGGCCAGTTGCGTGAGCAGGCTCGGGTCGACGCTCGTCGTGGTGGTGTCGGCCGGAACCTGGACCGTGTACGTCGCCATCGCGTTCACCCGGCGGCGCAATCGCGACGGCAGGACCTGTTCGAGTTTGGCCAACGCACGATGGTCAGACGATTCACTTCCTGCACGTGCGGTCGTCGGACCCGGACGCGATTCCGTTGATCCTCACGCACGGCTGGCCGAACACCGTGGTCGAGTTCCTCGAGCTGATCGAGCCGTTGACCTCGCCCGGCGCCGGCGAGCAGGCCTTCCATCTGGTGATTCCGTCGTTGCCCGGTTTCGGCTTCTCCGGGCCGACCCGTGAGAAGGGCTGGAACCGGTATCGCACGGCCGCCGCGTGGGCGAGCTGATGCGGCGTCTCGGCTATGACAAATACGGTGCCCACGGCAACGATGCCGGCGCGTTCGTCGCGCCCGAGCTGGGGCGGATCGACCCGGACCGCGTCATCGGGGTGCACGTCACGCAGCTGTTCTCGTTCCCCTCGGGCGATCCGGCCGAGCTGGCGGACCTGACGCCGGAGGAGGGTGGGTATCTCGCGTTCCTGCAGAGCTTCCAGGACAACTCGTCGGGATATGCGAAGTTGCAGGAGACCGCCCCGCAGAACCTTGCCCACGCGTTGGCCGATTCGCCGTCCGGGCAGTTGGCCCGGATCGCGCAACTACTCGGTGGCACCAGTGACGAGCACGTGCTGACCAACGCGACGATCTACTGGCTGACGAACACGGGCGCGTCGTCCGCGCGGTTCTACTACGAGGATCGGCACGCGGAGCACCCGGCGGAGCCGACGGTCGCGCCGACCGGGCTGGCGAGTTTCGCGTATGACTTCCGGCCGTTGCGGCGGTTCGCGGACCGGGATCACGCGAACATCGTTTCGTGGCAGGAGTTCGACCGCGGCAGCCACTGGGCGACCCAGGACGCACCGGAGCTGCTGATCAGTGACCTGCGCCAGTTCTTCGGCAAACTCAACTAAATGCCGCGAGTGGTCACATCTGATCGGCGTGATGGATCCGAGGTGACCACTCGCGGCCAAGAAGTAGTAGGTGGTTAGACCTCGTCGTCGTCCTCGGGCTCCTCGTCGGCGTCGGCGAGGCTCCACTTCAGCTGGAACTCGACTTCTTCCTCACTGTCGCCGCGCTCGTGCTCGACGCTGACCTGCGCGTTCTTCGGCACGGTGAACCGCTCACCGGCGATCTGGATCCGGAACGGCTTGCCGGACTCCAGGGCGTCGGCGAGCCGGCGGAGCTTGGCCGCGAAATCCGCGACCGAGTAGTTGCGTTCAACGTCTCTTTCAGTCATGGCCGCAATCCTGGCATGGCCGCGAGGTCGTTCAGTCCTCGAGTACGGCGAGTTCCAGCTCGCGCAGGCGTTCCGGCTCGGCGATCACGTCGATACCGGTGATCCGGCCTTCGGTGATCGTGAACGTGAGGACCAGCTGAAGCCGTCCGCGCGGAGCCATGACGAGACCGACCGAACCGTCGATGAGGGCCGGCCGCGTCGACCGCACGCGCTCCGACGCGAGCAGCGCGCCCTTGGCAACGCGGCGAATCCCTTGCAGCACGATCGGCGCCGGAGTCGGGCCGACAGCCGGGTCGGCGTGCAGCACCACGTCGGGATCGAGCAGCGCCAGCAGCGCCTCGAAATCGCCGCCTCGGGAGGCGGCCAGGAACGCATCGACGACCCGGCGCTGGCGAACCAGGTCGGCCATCGGCACGGTCGTCGTACCTTGCACGCGGCGACGGGCCCGGCTCGCGAGTTGGCGGACGGCGGTCGGCGTACGGTCGATCATCGGGGCGATGTCGTCGAACGGTACGGCGAACATGTCGTGCAGCACGAAGGCGATCCGCTCGGCCGGGTTCAACGCGTCGAGGACGACGAGCATCGCCAGCCCGACCGAGTCGGCCAGCATCGCCTCTTCCTCGGGATCGACGCCGCCACGGACCTCTGGGCTGTGCTCCTCCTGGAGGTCCTCGCGGCGGGACTCGCGTGCGCGCAGGATGTTGAGGCAGACCCGCGAAACCACGGTGGTCAGCCAGCCCTCGACGTTCTCGATCTCGGCCTTGGTGCTGGTGTCGGCGCTGGTTTCGGTGCGGTTGAGGCGTAGCCAGGTCTCCTGGACGGCGTCGTCGGCCTCACTCGCCGACCCGAGCATCCGGTAGGCGATGGCCCGGAGGCGGGGGCGATTCTGCTCGAAACGCGTGGTCAGCATCACTTGCTCGTCCATCCGGTCACACTTTTCTCTGGGCGCGGGTCATAGCTGTAGAACCTGCCGATAAGGCTGGGAGAGACCCCGGCCCAACACTTTGGAGACACCATGACGTCAACCATCCTGGTCACCGGTGGTACTGGCACGCTGGGCCGCCGGGTCACCCCCCTGCTGCTGGACGCCGGCTTCAAGGTGCGGTTGCTGAGCCGGAGCAGCCACCAGTCCGGCGATGGTATCGAGTACGTCACCGGCGATCTGCTCAAGGGCGAGGGCGTCGACGCCGCGGTGGACGGCGCCGAGATCGTGCTGCACCTCGCGGGTGGCCCCAAGGGCGACGACGTGGCGACGCGCAATCTGGCCGAGGCCGCGGCGCGCGCCGGCGTACGGCACCTCGTCTACATCTCGGTCATCGGTGCGGACCGGGTCCCGCTGGCCTGGCTGAAGTCCAAGCTGGACGCGGAAAAGGCCATTGCGGAATCCGGTGTGCCGTGGACGACGCTGCGGGCCGCGCAGTTCAACGAGTTGACCTTCACGATGGTGGAGAAGATGGCGAAGCTGCCGGTCACGCCGGCGCCGGGTGGGTTGCGGCTCCAGCCGGTCGACTCCCGCGACGTGGCCGCCCGGTTGGTCGAACTCGTCCAAGGCGAACCTGCCGGGCTGGTTCCGGATCTCGCGGGGCCGAAGGTTTACGGAATGGTCGAGTTGGTCCAGGGCGTACTCGCGGCCCAGGGCAAGCGCAACCGCCCGAAGCTGCCGGTCCGCATTCCCGGCAAGGCGGGCAAGGCGTATCGCGCCGGTGACAACCTCACCCTCGACGCACCCAAGGGCGCCCACACCTGGGAGTCCTTCCTCGCCGACCGCCAGAACTGACCCGCCGCCGGTAATTGACCTGCGATGGCCCGGCGACCGTCGTACCTTTGCCTGACACGACTGGCGCAGGTGGATCACCACCGGGGAGTGGAAGTCGGAGCATCGACCGCCTGGGTGCTCCTCATCACCGATGAGGAGCCGTCATGACCCACCGTGTACTGCACTTGTCCGATCCGCATCTGGCGGCGCCGGGCGTCGACAACTACGGCGTCGATGCCGGCGCGTCCCTGGATCGGATCCTGTACGACGCTCGCTTTGTCCCGGATATCGACCTGGTCGTCGTGAGTGGTGATCTCGCGGACGACGGCAGTGTCGAGGGGTACGTCGGTGTGCTGGACCGGGTCGGCCGATTCGCTGCCGAGCGAGGTATCCCGCACGTCTACACCACCGGCAACCACGACATCCGTAAGCCATTCGCCTCGGTCCTGGGCTCGGGCCACCTGAGCCCGGACGGCACCGACATCGGCCGCCTCCTCGACGCGACGAGCGAGGTGCGCGCGGCGGTCAGTGAGGTGTCAGGACTGCGGGTGATCACTTTGGATAGCCTCGTCCCCGGCTCGGTCCACGGCCATGTCGGCGAAGACCAGTTGGAATGGCTGCGCACCACCCTTGCCGAACCAGCGCCGGCTGGGACGATCGTGGTCCTGCACCATCCGCCGATCGCGGTCCATTCGTCGCCATTCATGAAGTCCGTCGGCCTGCGAAACCCGGCGGATCTCGGCGCGGCCGTGGCCGGCAGCGACGTACATGTTGTGCTGTGCGGGCATTTCCACCTGCAGCTGACCGGCCTACTCCAGGGCGTACCCGTCTGGGCGACCCCCGGCGTAATAACGCGTATCGATCTCACCGCCCTGCCTGGCCTGGATCGAGCGGTCAAGGGCGCAGGCGCGACCGTCGTCGACTTGGGCGGTCCGGCCTCGCCGATGTTCCACACCCTGCAAGCCCGCGACCCCGAAGCCGGCGCGCAGGTCTATCTCCTGAACTCGCTCACCGGTGCCGTGGTGGAAGATGAATCCGCCTCTTTGTGACCACCTGCCCTAGCGCTCCAACGCCTCGAAAGGCATAACGGCTTGACCGTTTGGAGTGGCGTGATGTGATGCGAGTATCCGCTACAAGGGTGAACGCTGATCGGGGGTTGTCGCATGGAGCTTGACTGGGGCTTGGGGGAGTACGAGTTGACCGCGGCAAGGCTGGCGCCGGCCGCGGGGGCGGTGGTGGATGCCGCCGAGCTGGAGGTCGGTGAAGTCGTCGTCGATGTCGGTTGTGGCACGGGCAACGCGTCCATCGCGGCCGCCGAGCGTGGTGCGGTCGTGACCGGAGTCGACCCGGCCGAGCGGTTGCTGGCCGTCGGTACCGAGCGGGTCCGCGATCGATTCGCCGAGCAGGTGCGGTTCGTGAAGGGTGACGCGGCCGCGTTGCCGATGGCGGATGGTTCGGCGGATGCGGTGATCTCCGTCTTCGGGATGATCTTCGCGCCGGATCCGGCGGCCGCGATCCGCGAGTGCGTCCGCGTGACGGCGCCGGGCGGGCGGATCGTCTTCAGCGCGTGGACGCCGACCGGTCCGCTGCACCGGTTCAACGGCGCCATCTTCGAGTACATGCGAACCGCCCTGGGCGGGCCCGAGCCGGAGCAGGGGTTCCGCTGGCATCACCCGGACGATCTCGGCCCGGTCTTCGCCGAGCACGGCTTCAAAGGCGAGGTGACGCCGGCGAAGCTGATCTTCACCGCGGCCTCGATCGACGAGTTCACCAGCGAACAGGGCCGCCACCCGATGGCGATCGGGGGTACGGCGGCGCTGTCCGCGTTGCCCGACGGCGAGGCCAAGCTGGCCGGCCTGGAGGCGTTGATCACCGAACGCATCAACGAGGTCAACGAAGACCCACTCGCCTTCCAGATGACCGCCGACTACGTCATCATCACCGCCGCACCTGAGGCCTAAAGCCCTAGGCCCGGTCCTCGTCGGTCGGTCGCATGCTGTCGGTGGGGCGGACCAGTTCGAGGCCGGTGTCGCGTACCTCGGCGATGCTCTGGGTCAGCATGTCCGTCACCTTCGACGCGTCCTCGCCGAGGTCGTCAATCAGACTCGTGTCCGCGGCGGTCCCAGTCGCGGCCAGCAACTCCAGGTACTTGTCGCTATCCCGCAACGCCTCCCGCATCACGCCCTGCGCCAGCAACGCACCGTCGGCGTCGCGGACCTTGGCGGCGTACCGCTCGAGCGCTTCGACCTTGTTGACCGCGGCGGCGACCGACTGGTCCAAGGCGTCGCGTTGCGGTTGCAGCACTGCGAACACCGACGGGTGATCGACCCCGCCGCGCACCTCCCGCAACCGCTCGCGCAGGACCGATTGCCGGTGCAGGAGCAGGCCGATATCCCAGAGTTGTTCGGGCAGTACGACCTCGTGCTCGATGTCGTCCAGCAATCCCGCCTTGGTCACCGCGGCGGCCCGCACGGCCTTGACCGCCTCCTGGGCGCGAATCATCAACGGCTGCGCCACGCCGTCGAAGTCCTCCGGCAGCAGGTACTCCCCGTGGTGCTCGCGCGCGACCTTCCGGCCCACGGTCTCGTCGCTCACCGCGAAGAAGGCACACAGCAGGAACAGCCCCTCGGCGATGCCGATAACGATCGAGAGACCCAGCACGACCGCGTGCGGCAGAAACAGCTCGAAGAACCACCGCGACGCAAACCAGAGACCGACGGCCACGACCGCGAAGAAGCCGAACGCGGCCGACTGAACGCCGCGTTCGGCCTCGATGCCGGACTGCTTCGTCGGCGCGGGGCTACCGGCAGGCGTGAAATCGGCCGGATCGTCCCCGTACAACTTCCGCACCGTCGTCGGCAGCCCAGGCGCGAACACCGCCTCGACCTTCGGCTCCGCCCGCGGAATCTCGTCTGACACCCGCCCCCACCTCCCTAACGAGGTCCAGTGTCCAGCCCCACCAGGTCAATTCGGCTCAGAGCTCAGCCTCGATCGTGGACCAGAAAGCGGTCGCCACCGACTCGGATGGTGGCATCATCTGGGTCAGCAGTACAGCGGTGAGATCGTGCTCGGGATACGCGTACCAGCTGGTGCCGAGGCCGCCGCCCCAGCCGTACCGCTTCGCGTTCACCGACACCCCGTACCCCCAGCCGTCCCCATCGAGGAAGATCCCGGCCGGGCCGCCGGCGCGCTGCTCGGGCGTCAACTGATCGGTCGTCATCGCCCGGATCGACTCCTCGCCGAGCAACCCCGCGCCCCTGGCAAGCATGAACTCGCCGAACTGCAGGTAATCCGCAGCCGTCGACACCATCCCACCACCCGCATGCGGAAACACCGGCGGCTCGCGCCATTCGCTGCCCTCCACCGGATCGAACAGGACCAGTGCACCCGCGCCGTCCGAGACGTACGACGGAACCAGCCGCGCGTCATCCGGTACGACGAACCCGGTGCTGGTCATTCCAAGCGGCGCCAGGACGCGAGTCCGCATCAGCTCGGGCAACGACGCCTGCCCGGCACGCGCCAGCAGCACACCCAACACGGCGAACGCGACGTCGTACCGCCAAGTCCGTCCCGGCTGATCCATCAACGGCAGTTCGGCGAATCGCGCGAGCCACTCGTCCGGGCTATGCGTGATGGCCGAAGGCAGCGGCGGTCCCATCCCGAGCCCACGCGCCGCGGCGGCCTCCGCGGCCGGACAGCCCTCGACCTCGAACGCGAAACCGAATCCCATCCGCATCGTCAGCAAGTCCTCGACGGTGATGCTCCGCCCGGCCGGCTCGGTATCGGTAAGAGGCCCGTCGAGCCGTCGTACCACCTGGCGATCCGCCAACTCGGGCAGCCAACGTTCGACCGGATCGGCCAGCGCGAGTACGCCGTCCTCAGCCAGCATCAAAGTCAGTACGGCGACCAGCGGTTTCGTCATCGAGCTGATCCGCATCACCGCGTCATCCGGCATCGGCGCCCCACCAACCGACGCCCGCCCAACCGCCTCCACCCACGTCTCCCCACCCCGGCTGACCGCCAACACCGCCCCAGGCGCCGTCCCCACCCCAAGACTCCCGGCCACGGCCTCGCGCACCCCTGCGGCCAACCCCGCCATCCCAACACCCATACGCCGCATGCTGCCACCAGCAGCGGGTCTCCTTCGGGTCGCCGCCGAGCCGCGCGGCCTCACCACGGCTGCTCCCTAGTGTCCTCCGGCGCAGGACACTAGCTGTGCTGGTCGCCGGCAGGTGACGCGATAGCGGTGACCGCACTGCCGATGATGTGCGTGATGGTGTCGGCGGCGGTCTCTGGCGACGGGCACCCGGCGTCGAGCCAGGCAATGACAGCTTCGACCGCAATGGTCGGGATCAGGTCGGATGCCCATCGCAGGCGGGCTTCGTCGTGGATGACTTGCTCCAGATACGGCTGAGCGGTGGCTTTCATCGCCGCGCGCAGTTCGTCGGCGTGCCGGCGGAACTCCGGTTCCTGGCCGGATTGGCGGAAGAAGAGACGGAACCCATCGGGGTTGTCCTGCGCTGCGAAGACCAGCCCTTCGAGGCTGTTCGTGGTTGTGTGGTGCGGATGGCCGGTGGCGGTGCGCAGTTGGTCGCTGACATCAGCCAGCACGGCCTCGTACAGCTCGGTCTTGGACTCGAAATGCCGGTAGATGAGCACCCGGCTGACGCCGGCTTCGGTCGCGACGTCGTCCAGGTTGGTAGCGGCGTAGCCGCCTCGGGCGAAGGCGCGCGCCGCGGCTTGGATCAGTGCGCGACGCCGCTCGGGCCGCTTCAGCAGCTTGCCCTCGCCTGGCTTGGTCATAGTTCATCCCTTCGAACTGTTTACAGCAGTGTTGACACTTGCCTGTTAACAGTTCATCGTAGTCGCCATGAGCAGACAGCTGTCGCCTAGCCTCGCCGAGGTCGGGGCAGGCGAAGGCCATCCAAGCCGGGGCACCGCAGCGGGAATTGAGGTGCGCGGCTTGTCGAAGTCGTTCGGCGCCGTGCGAGCGGTCGACGACTTGACGTTCAGCGTCGAGCCCGGCGCGGTCACCGGCTTCCTTGGACCGAACGGAGCTGGGAAGACCACTACGCTGCGGATGCTGCTCGGTCTGATCCGCCCCGACCGGGGCGCCGCCACCATCGCGGGCCTCACCTACCGCGACATTCCCGAACCCTCCACTGTGGTCGGGGCCGCGCTCGATGCCTCGGGCTTCCATCCGGCCCGCACTGGTCGAGCTCACCTGCAGGTGTACTGCGCTGTCAACGGCCTTGCGCCGCAACGAGCCGAAGAGGTTCTCGAACTGGTCGGGCTGGCCGCGGCCGGCGGTCGCCGTATCGGCGGCTACTCACTAGGGATGCGGCAGCGGCTCGCGCTGGCCGTCGCAATGCTGGGCGACCCTCAGGTGCTGGTGCTCGACGAGCCGGCTAACGGGTTGGACCCCGAAGGGATCGTGTGGATGCGGCGACTGCTGCGTGAGCTGGCCGGCCAGGGGCGCACGGTGCTGGTGTCCAGCCATGTCCTGACCGAGATGCAGCAACTGGTTGACCATGTCGTGATCATCGACGGCGGCCAGCTGCGCTTCCAGGGGCCGGTGGCAGGGCTGGCCGGCACGCAAGGGGTGGTGGTCGAGGTCCGCGCCAGTCGGTCCGACGCGCTTCGCGCCGTACTCGCCGACCACGAAGGCGTAAGCGTCGACCACGACGACAGCGGGCGGCTGCTGGTCAGCGGCCTGGACGCGGCGGCGGTGGGGCGTGCCGCGTTCACTGCGGGCGTCGAACTGCAGTGGCTGGCCGAACGAGACGGTGACCTGGAACGGCTGTTCTTCACCTTGACCTCCGGCGCCGGCAGCCGGGACCAGACAGGCAGCAACGCTTCGGAGGTGGGACTCTGATGATCCGGCTGGTTCGCGGCGAGTTCGCCAAACTCCTGTCCACCCGGCTGTGGCTCTGGCTGCTGCTGGCCACCATGGCGTTGACCGCGCTGTTCGCGAGCCTGAACATCGCCTTCAACGACGACCCCGACACCCTCGCTCCGCCCCTGGCGACCGCAGCGGGTCAGCGGTTGCTGTTCGGCACGGCAGCCGGCGGAGCGCAGACCCTCGTCGCGGTTTTGGCGGCGATCGGAATCACCGCCGAGTACCGTCACCGCACTGCCACCACGACCTTCCTGACCACGCCCCACCGCTCACGCGTGGTGGTCGCGAAGCTGATCACCTACGCCCTGGTCGGCGCCGCCTACGGCATGGCCTGTATCGCCGTCGTCACCGCGATCGCGTGGCCGTGGCTGAACGCGCGCGATATCGACCCGACGCTTGTCGGCAACGGGATCCCCGCAACCTTGGCCGGTGTCATCGCCGCGGTCACCGCTTTCGCCGTACTGGGCGTGGGCCTGGGTGCGATGCTGCGCGACCAGGTCGCCGCCGTGGTCGGTCTACTGGTCTACCTGTTTGTCGCCGAACCGATCGTCACCCGCATCCCAGCCCTGCATGACTGGACCGTGTATCTGCCGGGTCCGTCGGCCAGTGCCCTGACCCAGATCACCCTTACCGACCAGGACTTCCTCCAACCCTGGCAAGGCGGCGTAGTGCTGGCCGTCTACGGGCTCGTCGTTGCAGTGACCGGACTGTGGCACACCACCCGGATAGACCTCACGTAATCTCGGCTCAGCTGCCCGGGCCCTCGCCGCCGGACCTGGGTTGCGAGGCGGGGTCGGGTCGAGTGATCGGCAGGCCTGCGGCTCGCCAGGCGTTGAAGCCGCCGATGACATCGGTACTGCGGTGAAGGCCGATCTGGCGCAGTGAATCGGCTGCGAGGCTTGAGGAGTAGCCGCCCTCGCACAGGACGATCCAACGGATGTCCGCGTTGATGGCTTCGGGGATCCGGGCATCGCAGCTGGGGTCGAGGCGCCACTCGAGGTGATTCCGTTCGATGACGATTGCCCCGGCGATCTCCCCGGCTGCACGTCGCTGGAATTCAGGCCGCGTGTCGACGATGTACGTGTCCTCGTCATCGCTGGCTGCGTACGCCTCCGCGGGGTGCAGTCGCGGTAAGCCCGAACGCACCCGCTTCAGAGTCTCGTCGATGCCCACCACGCCTCCCTGCCGTCAACTCGCGACCGGGAGTTCGGCCAGACGCCACTCGAGCATCCCGTCGTTCAGGCGCGCCGCGGACAGCCCCTTGGCGGTGAGAATGCGCACGGCTTCGTTGGCCATCACGCAGTACGGGCCGCGGCAGTACGCCACGATCGTCGTACCGGCGGGGAGTTCGGCCAGCCGGTCGGCGAGCTCGTCGAGGGGGATCGACACCGCGCCGGGGATATGGCCCGCGGTGTATTCCTCGCTGGGGCGGACATCGACGACCGTGATTTCACCGGCTTCCAGTCGACGCAGCAACTCGTCTCGGGTCACCTCGGCAACGTCATCGTCGCCCAGATACGCGCGACGGGACCGGTCCACCTCCGCCAGATGCGCCGAGGCGACGTCGCGCAGCTGCGCCCACAGCGCGGCCACATCAGTTCCGGCCAGCCGGTAGTAGACCTTCGTGCCTTCCTTGCGAGTGACCACCAGTCCGGCCTGCCGCAGCAACTGCAGGTGATTGGATGCGGTGGTCAGCCCCAGGCCGGCCCGGCCCGCGAGCACTTCGACCGACCGCTCGCCCTGGGCCAGCAGATCAAGCAACTCGAGGCGCTTGGCGCTGCCGAGCGCCTTGCCGACCTGCGCGAACTGCTCGAACAGTGCCGCCTTGGCCACCAGATAACCCATTGACAGTCCTCCAAAGATTCATGGAATAGTGTAGGAGTGGCCGTTGAAACAAGCAAGATGATCATTCCGGTCGTGGACGACGGACTGGGCAACTCGTCGTACCTCGTTGATCTGGGCGACGGCCGGGCGGTCGCCGTGGATCCGTGCCTGGACCTGCGAGCCCTGCGTGCCACGGCGGATCGGCATGGGTTGACGGTGGCGTTCGCGGCGGATACGCACCTGCACGCGGACTTCATGTCCGGCGCAGTGCAGTTGGCCGCGACCGAGGGCGCCCGGGTGCTGGCCTCGGCCGCCGGCCGGCGGGAGTTCGCCCACACCGGGCTGACCGACTGCGACGAGGTGGATCTAGGTGGGTTGACGTTGCGGGCACTCGCGACGCCCGGGCACACCGGGGAGCATTTGGCGTTCCAGCTGCTTGACGGTTCCTCGCTGCTCGGTGTGTTCACCGGCGGGTCACTGATCGTCGGCGGTGCCGCCCGCACCGACCTGGCGGGTGCCGAGCAGACCGAGGAACTGACTCGGGCGCAGTACCGGTCGCTGCGACGGCTCGCCGAACTGCCCGATCGGACGCCGGTGTGGCCGACTCACGGGGCCGGATCGTTCTGCTCTGCACCGACCGGCGGCGAGCGGGTCACCACGATCGGCCGGGAGAAAGCGACGAATGCGTTGCTCGCCGCTCCAGATGAGGACGCCTTCGTAGCGCAGTTGCTGGCCGGGCTAGGGAGTTTCCCGCCGTACTTCCTGCGACTGGCCGAGCTGAACCGCCGCGGCCGCACCATCGCGACCGACCCGATCGTTCCGGGGATGGACGAGCGACGCATCGAATCCCTGCTGGCGGGCGGAGCAGTACTGGTCGACGTGCGGCCAGTGCGCGACTTCGCCGCCGGCCACATCCCTGGCGCTGTGTCGATCCCGCTGCGAGCGCAGTTCGCGTCGTGGCTCGGATGGCTGCTCGATCCGGCCACGCCGTACATCGTGGTCCGCAACCCAGAGCAGGACCTGGCCGACCTGGTCTGGCAGGCAGTGAAGATCGGCTTCGCTCCGCCCGCCGGTGAACTCGCCGGCGGTCTCGCGGCATGGCAAGGGCCGACCACCTCGACACCGCTGCTGAGGCCCGATCAAGTGACAGGGGCCGCGATGCTGGACGTGCGCCAGGACAGCGAGTTCCACAGCGGGCACATCCCCGGGGCGAGCCACATCGAACTTGGCGCCCTGCCCGCACAGGCCGTCGACGTCACCGGTCCGGTCGTGGTGATGTGTGGTCACGGCGAACGCGCCATGACCGCGGCCAGCATTCTCGAACGCGCCGGCCAAGCCCCGGCCGGTGTACTCGACGGTGGGCCACACGACTGGGCCGACTCGAGCGGTCAGGCACTGGCATGACAACTGCGGTCCCGCGCCTGGGACTGCGGGTCAATCTCGCCCAGTTCGTGCTGCTGGTCGCGGTCAATGCTCTGGTCGGCGGCATGCTCGGTCAGGAACGGATTGTGCTGCCGCTGTTGGCCGAACAGACCTTCCACCTGGACGCCTACACCAGCGCCCTCACCTTCATCCTCGCCTTCGGTGCGGTCAAAGCAGCAACGAACTTCTTCGCCGGCACCTGGTCGGATCGCTTTGGGCGCAAACCCGTCCTGGTCGCCGGTTGGCTGATCGGGCTGCCGGTGCCGCTGCTGCTGATCTTGGCCCCGAACTGGGGCTGGGTGATCGCCGCCAATGTCCTGCTCGGCATCAACCAGGGGCTGACCTGGTCGACGACCGTGATCATGAAGATCGATCTCGTAGGCCCGGCCCGCCGAGGGCTGGCGATGGGCCTGAACGAAGCCTCCGGGTACCTGGCAGTCGCCGGCACCGCGATGGCCACCGGCTACCTGGCCGGCGCCCATGGGCTCCGGCCGGCACCGTTCCTGCT
Source organism: Kribbella sp. NBC_01245 (assembly GCF_036226525.1). Taxonomy (NCBI): domain Bacteria; kingdom Bacillati; phylum Actinomycetota; class Actinomycetes; order Propionibacteriales; family Kribbellaceae; genus Kribbella; species Kribbella sp. NBC_01245. The sequence goes on along the minus strand of NZ_CP108487.1, from coordinate 4,412,646 downwards.
CGGCGCGGCCTATGCCGCACTGGGGCTCGGGCTGTCCGTCTTCGCGGTCAAGGAGACCCGCGGCCACGCCCACCACGAGGCGGGCACGGCGGACGGCGGCCTCAGTACTGGCAGGGTTTTCACCCTGACCAGTTTCAAGGAGCCCGCGCTGTCATCGGCATCGCAGGCAGGATTGGTGAACAACCTCAATGACGGCCTAGCGTGGGGTTTGTTCCCGATCCTGTTCGCCGGCCACGGCTTGAGCGTCGCCCGGATCGGGCTCCTCGGCGCGCTGTACCCCGCGGTGTGGGGTTTGGCTCAGCTCGTCACCGGGACCTTGTCCGACCGCGTCGGCCGCAAGTGGCTGATCACGACCGGGATGCTCGTCCAGGCCATCGCACTGGCACTCGTTGCTCTCGGCACCAGCCTCACGGCGTGGGCCATCGCAGTCACGTTGCTAGGGCTAGGGACCGCGATGGTTTACCCGACCCTGCTCGCGGCGATCGGCGACGTCGCGCATCCCACCTGGCGCGCCCGATCCGTCGGTGTGTACCGGCTCTGGCGCGACGGCGGCTTCGCGGTCGGCGCCCTCCTGGCCGGAGTGGTCGCCGACCTGTGGGGAATCCCCGCCGCCGTCTGGACAGTCGCCGCACTCACGGCCGTCTCCGGCCTGGTCGTGGCCGCCCGGATGTACGAAACCCACCCCAGGAGTAACCGATGACCCATCCAGCCCTCACCGATGGCCCGATCTACCTCGACCACAACGCCACCACACCCATCGACCCACGTGTCATCGACGCCGCGTTGCCCTACCTGACCCACCACTTCGGCAACCCCTCCAGCAGCCACGCCTATGCCGCTAAACCACGCGCCGCCGTCGCCGAAGCACGCCGTCAAGTAGCCGATCTCATCGGCGCCACACCGGGCGAGATCGTGTTCACCGGCGGTGGTTCCGAAGCCGACACGCTCGCCATCCGCGGCGCGGCACTTGCTGCCCGCGACCACGGTGACCAGGTCATCACCCAGGTCACCGAGCACCCCGCGGTACTGGAAGCGTGCCGAAGCCTCACCGCCGAAGGGTTCACCGTCACCCAGTTGCCTGTCGATGAGTTCGGTCGGGTCGATCCCGCCGACCTGCGGGCGGCCATTACCGATAACACCGTCCTGGTGTCGGTCATGACAGCCAATGGCGAGACCGGAACACTGCAACCCGTACCCGAGCTTGCTGCGATCGCCCACCGCCACGGTGCACTCATGCACACCGACGCCGCCCAGGTTGCAGGCAAAGCCCCACTCGATGTCACCGAACTCGGAGTCGACCTACTGACGGTCGTTGGTCATAAGATGTACGCCCCCAAAGGCGTCGGCGCCCTCTATGTCCGCACCGGCACATCGATCGTGCCGATCATCCACGGTGCAAGCCAGGAACAAGGCCTGCGGGCCGGCACCGAGAGCGTGGCCCTCATCGTCGCTCTCGGCGCCGCCGCAGCAATCGCCACCACGGACCTACCCAGCAGCGCCAACCGACTGGCCTCCACCCGAGACACACTCCATCGCGAACTCGACCGACTCCTGCCCGGCGCTGTCCAACTCAACGGACATCCCGTCGACCGCCTCCCCAATACGCTGAACGTCAGCCTCGCTGGAGCCGACGGTAAAGCTCTTCTCGCCGCGACCCCGCATGTCGCCGCCGCCACCGGCTCCGCCTGCCATGAAGGCCTGGACATTCCCTCTGCGGTACTCATCGCGATGGGTCTCGTTCATGACCGCGCCAGCGCTGCTCTGCGGCTGACCGTCGGCCGCTGGACCACACCGGAGGAGGCCAAGGAGGCGGCGCGCCTGCTGGCCGACACCTACCTGACCAAGTTCCAAGCCTCTGCCTGAGCAAGCAGGCCAGGCCCTCACCTGCCCCAGGAAGGGAGGGAGTGCCAGAAGTCGGGTGGGATGGGGTGCGTTAGGAGGGTGCTGGTTTCGGTGATCTCGGCTGGGGTTCGGGCGCCGACCAGGATGGCCGGTATGGCTGGATGGGTCAGGGGAAACTGCATGGCGGCGGCCGGCAGCGGCACGTCGTACAGGTCGCAGAGGCGGCGTAGGTCGGTGATGCGGTTGCTGAGCTCGGGTGGGATTTCGCGATAGCCATGCGGGGCGCCGGGGGTCGGATCAAGCAGCACGCCGCTTTGGAAGACGCCAGCGGCGAGGACAGAGACGCCGAGGCTCTCGCAGAGGGGAAGCAGTTCGTCGGCGCCAGTCCGGTCCAGCAGGGTGTAGCGGCCGGCGAGGAGGACGATATCCGGACCGTCGGCGCCGTGGACGCGGAGGAAACGGGCCGCGACGTCGGCATGGTTGACGCCGAGCGATACCGCGCGGATCGTGCCCTCGGAACGTAACTGGGCAAGGGCTTTGAAGGCTTCGGTCGAGGCCCGCTCGAAGTCGAGATCGGGGTCGTGGATGTGCAGTACGTCGATGCGGTCGAGGCCGAGCCGATCCAGGCTTTGCTCCACCGAACGCATCACGCCGGCGAAGGAGTAGTCGAGGCGTGGGCCGAAGCCGGGCGGTGGATCGGCCCAGATCGCCTGGGTGTCGGGACCGTCGCGCTCGATCAACCGCCCGACCTTGCTGCACAGCACGAACTCATCGCGAAATTTGTTGCCTAGGGCAACACCAGCACGATGCTCGGATCGGCCGTAACCGTAGACCGGCGCGGTATCGAACAGGCGAATGCCCAACTCCCAAGCACGCTCGATCGTCGCGACAGCCTGCTCGGTCGGCACGGGTGAGAACAACCCGCCGATCGAGGCCAGCCCAAGCCCCAGCCGGGTAACCCGCACCCCACTTCGCCCCAACTCCACGCTCTCCATGCCGAAACCGTAACCACCACCACCGACATAAAACTGACGACGAGGTTTTGGGATGTGGAGCTAGTCTTTGGCATGGGCGTTGGGCCGTTTTTGGTGGTCGCGGTGGTGGGTGCTGCCGCGCTGCTGGGGTGCAGCGACACGACTGACTCGCTTGGCGGACAGTCCGGTACGACGACGACGCGGCCTGCCACGTCGGGCGCGCCCAAGACGCCCACGACGCGACCGCCGGAGCAGCCCTCGAGTCAACCCTCGAAGCAGAAGACGGGGGATGGACGGGCTAGTGCGGCGAGGCCGAATACCGCGCCCGCGGTGATGGCGATTCCGCGAATTGGCGTGGCGGGGTTGCGGGTTACGCCGTACCAGGGGACGGCGGATGACGGGCCGGGTACGAAGATCCAGAGCAAGGGCATAGCCGCGAATCCGCAAGGGGCCAAGGGCGGAGTCGGCGCGGGCGATATCGGGAACTACCTGGTGACGGCGCATCGGTTGAGCGCGGGTGGGCCGTTCCGGGAGTTGCCGTCGTTGCGGAATGGGGATCACGTCTACGTGACGGCGGGCGGTTCGACGTACGACTATGTGATCAGTCAGACCATGTGGATCTCGTTCCGCAAGCCGGCGGATTTGGCGCGGCAGTCGGCGCCGGTGCCCGGGTTCCCGGGGAGGACGGCGACGAAGGCGATGATCACGCTGTCCACCTGCGCGACGATCGAGGACCACGCGGCGGGGAACTTCTGGAAAGACGAGTTCGACAATCCCGAGCACCGGATCGACAAGGTCGGCGTGCTCGTCGGCGTCAAACCCGCCTGACCACAGTCAGCGTTTGTAGAACTGCCACCACTTGCGCTTGCCCATGTTGAGCTCGTCGTCGTCCAGGGGCGGCGGCACCGGCGGCTTCGAGAACTCGGTCAGCATGTCGCCGGATTCGGTGTCGTAGGGCATCACGCCGAGGTGTTCGGCCACTGCCAGAACGACGGCGACCGAGCGGTCGCCGCCGTTGAGGTAGAAGGTGATGTCGTGCACGTGCACGCCCTTGCCGATCGAGACCTCCACCGAGTGGTCCGGACCGTCGATGCGCAGCCATTTCGGATTGCTGGTGTCGACCTCCGGTGCCGCTTCCCGGATCCGCTCGACCACCTGTTCGGCGGTGCCCAGGGAAGGCGGCGCGTATTCGTCGGAGATGTCGTCCAGGCGGCGTGCGCCCCCGGCGGTCCGCAATGCGTAAATTGCCCAGCTCATGGCCCCAGCATGTCACCGGCGACCCAACCCGGTGCCCGGCAGGTGCCACCAGATCTCAGTAGCGGTCGAGCGGTGGCGATTCCGGCAGGGCCTCGCCGCCGGTCAGGGTGCGCAGTTTGTCGAGCACCTCGTCGTCCCACATCTCGTGGGTGCGCACGAGCCGGCGCCACTTCGCCTCGGACTGCTCGAGGGATTCGATCCGGGCGCCTTGCCGGTCGACCTGTTCCTGCAGGGCCTTGTTCAGATCGGCGAAACCGCGGACCGCTGTCTGGTCCTTCGCCGACCGCCGGGTCAGCACCGCCACGAAGAGGGTGCCGAGGGTGATCACCACGCTGCTGAGGAAACCCACCTTGTCCATCAGATACTCCTTGGTCGCGCTCGATCCCCGAGCGACCGGCAGGGTGTCCGCGCCTAGAACGGCGCCGTTAGTGGTTGTCGCCGGAAGTTCGTCGGCGTCTGCGGTGTCCAGGCGGGCGCCTCGCGGCGTTGGAGAAGAAGCCACGATGGAAAAGCATCGAGGCTCCTTCTCCGCCTTGCGATGCACCCACCTGGACACCGCAGCCACTCGACGACCTTCCGGCGACAACCACTGAGGACGAGGGATGCAGGGAGGCCCTGTCGTAGATGCGCATCCCGCCGGAGTTCCGGCGGTCTGCTATCGAGACTAAGCAGTTTCGGAGGAAGGATCAAGAGGAAATCAGGAAGTTTCTCTTCCTTCCTCCTTCTCGACTCTTCCCGTTGCCTCCGGCATGCTGGGGGGATGCACGACTACGACTCGCATGGCTGGCAGCGCCTTGGGCGCCTGGTCCGTGCTGCCCGGGTGAAGGCCGGGTACGGCGAGAGCCGCGAGTGGTCTGCGCGGGTCGGGCGTTCGACCCGGATGTTGCTCGGTCTCGAGCGCGGCGAGCCGGTCGGCGACGCCACCTTGGCCCGCGTCGCCGAGTCGCTGGGCTGGCCGATCGAGCGCATCTACGACACCCTCGGCGAAACCTCGGCGTCGACCAAGACGCAGCAGGAGCTGGTGGCCGAGATGCCCGTGCTCGATGTGGAGCATGCGCTGGAGAAGGTCACCGAGGAGATCGAGACCCTGAAGACGTTGCTCGCGGCAGCCGAGGCCTCGCGCGGCATTCTGGCCGGCCGGATCGAGCAGCAGCGGCAGGCCACCCGGCTGCTGCGGGACGGCCGATCGCCGGAGTTGTTCATCGCCGAGCGCGAGCTGCGATTCCACCAGGAGAGCCTGGTCGGTTTCGATCGGCATTTCGGGCCGCCGCGGTCGCAGAGCAAGGAGCTGCGCCAGCAGCGCCGGCGCTTCGTGGACGCGGTCGAGCAGGCCCAGCAGAAGCTGGCCGAGGTGCAGGCTGCCGGGAAAGCTTCGGAAAAAGCGTCCAGTTAGGACTCAGGGCAGCCTCACCTAAGCGTCGTTGCCGAAATGTGACCTGCCTCAGGGTAGCCAGGCCATAGCGGACAGCGATATAGCAGACGACAGGGCCCGGACTCTTCCGCCTGAGTCTGGAGAAGGTAGGCGACATGGACCTCGCTGAGCTCGTCCGAAGAAATCTCGGAGACAGAACCCTGGCGCAGCTCGCCGCCGATTGCGGAGGTGAGCCCGATCTCGCGGGGCTCAGACATCTGTCGGACCTGGCCGTGCTGCCCGCGCCCCGGACCATTCGGGGCCTGGCTCGCGGCCTGCGCGTCAGTGAGGGGACCGTTCTGCTCGCCGCCGGTGAAACCCTCGGCCTGGACATCGACGACGGTGTCGCGATCGACCTCGCCGGTCATCACCGCGAGCGCCAGATTCCGGTCGAGGCGTGGACGTCGCCGGAGATCTACATCGCCAAGCGGGAGTTGCGTTTCCACTGCGAAAACCTGGTCGCGGTGGACCGCCGGCTGGCGTCCGGAGAGCTCATCAACACGGCCGCGACACGGATGCTGCGCCAGCAATTGGCCGGTGAAGTGACCGCGGCGGAACGCAAGTTGAAATCGTTACTTGGAGCAATCAAGCGATCCCATTGCGTAACGAACTTGTGATGTAGGACACTTCGAGCAGAGAGTATTTTCCACCCCGATCAACCCCGCTTCCCGGGTCCCTGTCGTCCATCCCCTGCCCGGCATTCACCCGGTGGCCTGTCCGTCCACAGCAACCACGCAGGGGAACAGGTAAACGATGGAGAAACGGAGACGGAACCGGTGGTTCGACCGGGGCCTGCTGGCACTCGCCGGCATTGGGCTGACCGTCGACCTCACGCTTCCACAGTCAAGACTGGGCACGCTTGCCCTGCTGGTCGTCGCGATCTGGTGCGTCCGCCGGGTGCTGGTTCGCATCGACGAGACCTCGGAGCAGTTCGAGCAGGCGTTCCGGCTCGGTCAGGAGATCGAACAGCGCCGGATCGTGCTCGACCGTGAGCTCGCACCGGTGCGGGAACTCGTTCGGCACCAGGACGAACCGACGCCGGGCTCGGCCAGCTGCCGCAACGACCAGGTCGTCGATCTGACGGCCCGTACCGCCGAACTGACCACCCGAACAAGGCCGGGGGATGCCGAGCCGGGTACCGCGATCGTGATGGCGAGCGCGCGCGCCCGGCGCCGTAAACGCAACCACCGCCGCCCCTGAGTCCCGGCCGACCCCGCCAGCCGGCCGGGATTCACACCTTGCGAGCGGTGACCAGTGCGAAGCTCAGGTATTCGCCCTGATCCGCCGTCAGCATGGCGATCGTGCTCGATGGCTGACCCGTGTGCCCGGCGCAGACCTGGGACCACAACAGCCAGTCCTGCCAGCCCGATTCCTGCAGCCGAGCCGACGTGACGTCGACCAACTCCGTGATGGCCCACTGGAATCGCCACCAGTCGGCGGTGTGCCAGGCGATGGCCTCCCAGCCGACGCACTGCTTGATATGCGCGGGTATGTGCCCGAGCTCGCGGATCTCCGTTGTCATCGCCGGCGTCGCGATCCCCAATTGCCCGCCAGGCTTGAGGAATTTCGTCAGGTACGTGAGATAGCCGTCCGCCGTACCGAAGTATTCGTAGGCGTCGATGCAGACGATCGCGTCGAAGGTGCCGGCCGCGAACGGCAAGGCGTGCGCCTCGGCCTGGAGCGCGGTGACCTGGTCCGCGACGCCCTGGGCCTCGAACGTCGCGGCCGCCTCATCCGGCGAGACCCACAAATCGACGGCCCACACCTGTACGCCGTACTCGCGGGCGAGGAAGACCGAGGTGGCACCCTTGCCCGAGCCCAGGTCGAGCACCCGCATCCCGGGCCGCAGGTCGAGGTCCCGCGCGAGATCCTCCAGCAGCCACAGCGGATGCGGTCCCATGTCCGCGTCGATCAGCCACTGAGCGTCGTACGTCGAGGAGCGCGGGTATTCGGGCCGGTTCAAGTCTTCGAGTGAAGCCACCGGCCTACCCAAGCGCGGCGGACGGGCCGACCGCAATCGAGTTAGTCCAAATCGAGGCTGGTTGGTTGAGCTATCGAGACCGTAAGATCTGCCGGTGAGCCGTGTGAGGAAATCCGGTTCGCAGGCACAGCGGTGAGGGGATGACCTCTCGTCGGGCCGCCCACCCAGACCCGCGCGGGAGTGTAATGCCGGACAACGAGTCCATGCCGAAACCCGGTCACTTCCTGCCCGGTGGTGCGGGCGAGACCGCTGAGCCGACGACTCCCGTCAAGCCGATCTCTGCCGGCAAGTCGCCAAGTACAGAGCCTCTGAGAGTCAGTGGCAGCATTCAGCCGGTCAGCACGCCTAAGGCCGACATCAAGCCGCTGAGTACGTCGTCGGGTTCATTCGGTTGGGCCGGGACGCAGCAGCTTGGGAGCAGTACGGGCGGCCAGCCCGTCGGGGATGACGGTCTACGCCGTCAGAGCGTTGACGCGACTCAGCCGTTCCCACGGCCCGGTGCGCAGTACGGCGCGCATGAGCCGGTTATGCCGGCCAGGCGATTCTCTATCCCGATGATCGCGGTCTTCTCCGCACTGGCACTGGTAGCCCTCGCAGGCGGCGTTGTCGCGAGCATCCGCGTGGTTGACTCTATGGACAACGTCAGCAGTCCGTTGGTCAGCCCGTCGCTCCGGCCGAAGGAGGCGCCAGCGCCGGTGCCCGCGCCCCGGCCGACGGTGACGGTCACAGCGAAGACGGTGCCGGATTGGCAACGGGTAAAGGAGAACAAGCTCTACCAGGCCGGTCGGCTCGCCTCGATGGGCTGCCAGGAGCCTTCGGTCAAACCGACCACGAAACAGGCCGTGCTGAAGTACTACCAGCAGATGTTGCCGTGCCTGAACAAGTTCTGGGCGCCGGTCGTGCGCAAGGCCGGCTATCCGTTCCGGGCGCCGAAGCTCGTCGTCTACGACAACGGCAAGCCCAAGTCGGATTGCACCGGCGAGACCACCACCGCGTTCTACTGCGGCTCGGACGAGTCGATCAACATGCGGTGGCAGGACGACGTCAAGTCGTACAAGCAGGACCAGCTCTGGGCACGCGTCGACATGATGAGCACGATGGCCCATGAGTACGGGCATCACGTGCAGTTGCTGACCAACATCCTGATCTCGTCGGCGTCCCGCGAGGGCTGGGCCAAGACCGAGGCCGCCAAGCTCGAGGAGAACCGCCGGTTGGAGCTCCAGGCCTCCTGCCTCAGCGCGCTCTTCCTCGGCGCGAACAAGCAGTCGTTCGAGCTCACCGGACGGAAGCTGGCCGAGTGGGAGACCCTGAGCCGGCACAGCGGCGACGAGTACGACCCCAAGAAGGTCCGGGATCACGGCTCGAAGGCCAACCACTGGTACTGGGAGAGCGGTGCCTTCAAGAATCCGAACCCAGCCAAGTGCAACACCTTCGTCGCACCGGCCAAGCGTGTCTCCTAAACCAGCTGCAGCTTGAAACCCTCATGGCTGGCGGCGAAACCGAGCCGGTCGTAGAAGCGATGCGCGTCCAGGCGGGCCTTGTCCGAGGTGAGCTGGATGATGTGGCACTCGCGTCGCCGGGCCTCGTCGATCGACCACTCCATCAGGGTGGTGCCGAGGCCCAGGCCGCGGGCCGCCGCGCCGACCCGGACGCCCTCGACCAGGGCGCGTTTGGCGCCCTTGCGGGACATGCCCGGGATGATCGTCAGCTGTAGCGTGCCGACCAGTTCGCCGTCCCGTTCCGCGACCACCAGCACCTGGTTGCCGTCGGCATCGATATCGGCGAAGGCGCGCAGGTATGGCGCGAGGTCGCCGGGGGATTCGCGCAGGGCGCCGATCTCGTCCTCGGCGAGCATGGCGACGATGGCCGGTACGTCGGCAACGGTGGCGGGGCGGATCACGACATCGGTCATGGCGTCAGCCTCTCAAATCACCTGACCCGTCCCGAGTGCCGGGTCTGAGCGAGCGCTCAAGGCGGGCTTGAGCGCGCGCTCAACCGAAGTGCTTGCCTTTAGCAATGAGCTTGCGGAAGGTGACACGTTTGGGACTCAGGGTGACGGGCACGGGGCCAGCAGACACCACTGCACCCGCCCGTGGCCGGGGTCGCGTGATGTTGCTGTGCGCGGCGACGGCAGACGGGCCCATCCTGGAGAGGAAGCCCGATGTCGGCGTTAGCGATCGACTTCACCCAGCCCTTCGAAGATGCCTTCGGCAAGCTTTTGTCGTTCATCCCCAACCTGCTCGGCGGCATCGTCATTCTGGTCGTCGGCTATTTCGTCGCGAAGATTCTCGGCAACCTGATCGGCAGGCTGCTCGGCAAGGTCGGCTTCGACCACTGGATGGATCGGGCCGGCGTATCCGGCGTACTGCAGCGATCCGGTACCGGTCTGACGGCCTCGGCGATGCTCGGCAAGGTCGTCTTCTGGTTCGTGTTCCTGATCAGCTTCACGATGTTCGCCTCGGCGCTCGGCGTGCCGGAGATCTCGGCCTTCATGAGCACGATGCTCGGCTACATCCCGCGCATCTTCGCCGCGATCGTGATCATCTGCCTGGCCGCGTTGTTCGCGAACTTCCTGGCCGCGGTGATCCGTGGCGCGACGGGTAACGAGACCCTGGCCAAGGTCGGCCGGTACGCGGTCCTGATCTACGCCGCCTTCGCCGCGCTGACCCAGCTCGGTATCGCGGTCCAGCTGACCGGTAACACGCTGCTGATCGTGCTCGCCGGCGCGGCCCTCGCGATGGGTCTTGCGTTCGGCCTCGGTGGTCGCGAGATGGCGGCCCAGGCCCTGCAGCGCCTGTTCGAGCGCGGCGTAACGTCCACCGGCCCGACCACGTCGGCCAACAACGGCACAACGCCCGCAACTGGCACGCAGACCGCCAACGGCCCGTACGCCGGAAGTGGTCAGACCCCGCCGGCCCAGACCAACGAGCCGCACCCCGCGTCGTACGGCGCGACCAACTGGTCCGGACAGCCCGGCCAAGGCGACAACGGCTGGTCCAGCAACCCGCCCCGGTAACACCTCATACCGGTGGGCGTAATCCCTAGCGGGGATTACGCCCACCGCCGTACGCCGGACTCAGCGGGCGGTGAGGTAGAACGGCGCGGTGAAGGTGGCGGCGATACCGCGACCCGCTGTCGTACCAGCGGGAACGTAGTACCGGTAGGCGACCGTGCCCTTGGTGCCCGTCGTCATCTTGTAGTTGGCCTTGCCGTAGCTCATGGGCACGTACTTGACGCCCACCCAGCCCGTGGCCTGCCGCCGCTGCAGCAGCGCGGTACCGCTGAGGTAAGGCTGGACCACCAACTGCGCCACCGTCGCCGCGCCACGATTGATCACCGGCTGCGAGAACTTCGCCGTCACCACGCGATACCCGGTCGTGGTCGTCACCGGCGCGCTCGACGTGCCGAACCAGACCTGGTTGCCGGTCGTCTCGGGCCCTGTGACCACGACGCGGTACTGGCGAGTGCCCGGGCTTCGCACCTCGAGCCGGAAGTCCTTGGTCGGCTCCCAGAACGTCGCTGCGGTCCACGGGCTCGTGGCGTTATTCCTGGCCTGGAGCACGACGGTTCGCCGCTGGCCGGCGTCGCTGATCTGGCCGGTGACCACAGTTGGCAGGCCGTAGGTGACCCGGGTCGGAATGGTGGCCGTCAACGCGGTGGCGTGGACATAGACATCGGCACCGGGCTGGCCGATGAACCACTCGTTGACCGAGAGTACGTAGAAGCTATAGCCGGGTGCGATGCCGCTGACGGTGATCTCGGTGGACGTCGACGGCTGGCGCAACGCCACTGATGGCGCCGAACCGCGCCGGTACATCGGCTGGAACCGCGGTGGCTCCGGTCGGTCGAGCGGGTCACCGGGGTTGCTGTCCCGCGGGATGGCAACGCCCGCACGCCACTTGACCCGCAGGGTGTTCGCGCCGGAGGCCTGGAACGAATCGAGAACCGGGTAGCCGGCGTCCAAGGTGTCGAACTGAGGCGAGATGGCGACCGCGCTGGTCGAACCCGCCTCGGTGCCGACCGTTACGCCGACCTCCAGGTCGTCGCCATGGCCGTATCTGCTGACGTACTCCTTGGGCAGATCGAGCTGGTTGGGCGCGTCCGCCGGGACGTAGTGGACATACTTCTCAGTTGGATTGCCCGGGACGCGGAGGAAGACCCGGTTCGGGCGCGGGCTGTCCTCCTGCCAGGTGACGCGGACGTGGTTGAAGGCGGTCCGATCCCCCTGTGGATAAAGGGATTCGGACCGCCGTACGTCGGGCCGGGTCAGGCGTCGGGGCCGGAGCGGCGGACGTCTTCTACTTTGGCCATGGCTTCGCGGAGGTCGGCCAGCCAGGTTTCGCTGTGCTGGGCGACGAGTTTGACGCACCAGGCCAGGGCGTCGCTGCGGGAACGGGCCACGCCCGCGTCGACGAGGGTGTCGAGGACCTGGCGCTCGGGCTGGCGTAACCGGGTCATCACCGGTGACGACAGTGAGGTGAACACCGTGCGGGTATCGCCTGAGACGACTCCCCAGGCGACCTTGCGCCGGGTGGCGTGCTCGAGCTCGCGGGCGATCTCGATCCGCCGCTCGCGGGTGTCCTCACGGAACTGCTTGATGCGCCCGGCCTCGGCCGCGGCCCGGGTCGCCTCGGTGACCTCGCCCTCCAGGGTGGGGGCGGGAATCTTGCCGACCACGAGGATCTCGTCGCGGTCGATGGTGATCTCTGGCTCGCCGTCGAACCAGTCGGCGGGAAGGCGGCCACTCAGCCAGCCGCGCACTCGCTCCGAACTCTCATCTGTACTCATGTAATCATGATTACACCCTTACCCAAACGCACGCCAGAGGGTACGAAAAAGCGCCCGGAGTAGCGACGGGCTGGGACCGCTACTCCGGGCGCCGGCGGCCTCAGGGAAGGCCGGGCACAACAGCTACGCGTAGGCCGCGCGCAAGGTCGTGTGAGCGGTTCGGTCGGCTCCAGTGCGGTCCAGCCCGAGCAACGCGGCACCGACAACCGGAGGTACGGCGACCACCCGCGGGACGGCCTTAGGCGCCTCGATGGAAAGAAGCGCCTCGATCGTGTCCATCAGCTGCCGGTGGCCGGAGGTGAGCACGCCACCACCCAGTACGACGTCAGCCGGCTCGTCCAGCAGGTCCAACCGGCGAAGCGCCACGACCGCCATGGCGACGATCTCTTCCGCCTGCCGACGTACGACCGCCGACGCCACCTCGTCACCAGCCGCCGCCACCTGGAACAGCAACGGCGTGGCCTCAAGCCGCCGACTTAAAGGGATATCACCAAGATGCAACGCCTCGATCAACGCCTGCACGGAGTCCACCCCAAAATGCGCGGGCAATACCGAGGTCAACGCCGTCGCGGGCCCACGACCGTCGTCAGCCCGAGCGGCTGCGGAGTACGCCTCGTCGGCGAGTTGCTGGCCGCCACCCCAGTCGCCCGAGATCCGGCCGACGGCGGCGAACCGGGCCGTGCGGCCGTTCGGCAGCAGGCCCGCGCAGTTGATCCCCGCGCCGCAGACGACCGCTACCCCGCGGGGTTCGTCTACGCCGGCGCGCAGCAGCGCGAAGGTGTCGTTGGCGACGTGGACCTCGTCGGCCCAGGCGTGTGAGCGGAAGGCCTCGGCCAGCCGTTCTTCCTCGATCGGCAGATCGGCATTCGCCAGGCAGGCCGAGATCTGCTGCACCAGTACGCCGTTCGCCGGGTCGAGGCCCGCGGCCGCGGCGGCGGCTTCCACCAGTGGCGCGAGGGCCGCCACGGCCGCGGCCGCACCGACGATATGCGGCTCGAACCCGCCACCTCGCGCCGTACCGAGGACAGTGCCGTCAGCGCCGACCAGGGCCACGTCGGTCTTGCTGTTGCCGGCGTCGAAGGCCAGCACCCCGCCCGGGACGAGCGGGGTTGGGCTGGTTCGCGCCGCCACCATCGCCGTCACGCCCAGGCCAGGTGATCGCGGTTGTTCGCGAGCAGGCGGTCGGTCAGTCCGTTCGCATACTCGATCTGGCCGACCAGCGGGTGCGCGAGCAGTGCCGCGAAGACCCGGTCGGCACCGCCGTGGATGGCGGCCTCGAGGGCCAGGTTCTCGTACGCCGTCACGCTCGCCACGAGTCCGGCGTACAGCGGCTCGAGCGGTCGCACCGGCAGCGGCGTCGTACCGCGGGCGTCCACGGTGGCGGGCACCTCGATCACGGCGTCGTCCGGGAGGAACGGCAGCGTGCCGTTGTTCCGGGTGTTGACGACCTGGACGTCACCGGTGTCGTTGAGCAGGGACGACGCCAGCGCGACGGCCGCCTCGGAGTAGAACGCGCCGCCCCGCTTGCTGAGCAGTTCGGGCTTCTCGTCCAGCGCCGGATCGGCGTACATGTCGAGCAGTTCCTTCTCGATCGCGGCCACCTCGGCAGCGCGGGAGGGTTTCGCCTTCAGCTCGCGGACGACCTCGTCGTGGGCGTAGAAGTAGCGCAGGTAGTACGACGGAACGACGCCGAGCTGGAGGATGACCTCGCGCGGCAGGCCGATCTCGTCCGCGAGCTCCTGAGCGTGTTCGGCCAGCAGCTTGGGCAGCACCTCCTCGCCGTCGACGCGAACGCCGCGCTCCCAGGTCAGGTGGTTGAGCCCGACGTGGTCGAGCGAGACGCGCTCGTGCGAAACGCCCAGCATGGCGGCGAACTTGCGCTGGAAGCCGATCGCCACGTTGCACAGGCCGACCGCCTTGTGGCCCTCCTGCAGCAGCGCGCGGGTGACGATACCGACCGGGTTGGTGAAGTCGATGATCCACGCGTCCGGGTTGGACGCGCGCACCTTCTCGGCGATGTCGAGGACGACGGGCACCGTGCGTAGCGCCTTCGCGAGGCCGCCGGCGCCGGTGGTCTCCTGGCCGACACAACCGCATTCGAGCGGCCAGGTCTCGTCCCGATTGCGGGCCGCCTGCCCGCCGACGCGCAGCTGCAGCAGTACGGCGTCCGCGCCGTCGATACCCGCCTCGACGTCCGACGTGGTGGTGATCTTGCCGGGATGGCCTTGTTTGGCGAAGATGCGGCCGGCCAGACCGCCGACCAGCTCGAGCCGATCGGCGGCCGGATCGACCAGCACCAGTTCGTCGACCGGCAGTGAGTCGCGCAGCCGGGCGAATCCGTCTATGAGTTCAGGCGTGTACGTCGAACCGCCGCCTACGACTGTGAGTTTCAACCTTTGACCCCTGTGAGTGTGACGCCTTCGATGAAGGCCTTTTGGGCGAAGAAGAACAGGATGATCACCGGAGCCATCACCAGCACGGTCGCTGCCATCGTGAGGTTCCAGTTGGTGTGATGGGCGCTCTTGAACGACTCGAGGCCGTAGCTGAGCGTCCACGCCGCGGGGTTGTCGCTGGCGTAGATCTGCGGGCCGAAGTAGTCGTTCCAGCAGTAGAAGAACTGGAACAACGCCACGGCGGAGATGGCGGGTTTCGCCATCGGCATGATCACTCGGATCATCGCTTTGAAGTCATTGCAGCCGTCGATCTTGGCCGCTTCGACGTACTCCTTGGGGATGGAGACGAGGAACTGGCGCAGCAGGAAGATCGTGAACGCCTCGCCGAAGGCCATCGGGATGATCAGCGGCCACAGCGTTCCGGACATGCCGAGTTGCTGGGTCCAGAACAGGTACATCGGCACGATCACGACCTGCGGCGGCAGCATCATGGTCGCGATCACAATCATCAGCGCGAGACTCCGGCCACGGAACTTGAACTTGGCCAGGGCATAGGCGACCGGGATGCTCGACGTGACCGCGAGAAGGGTTCCGACGACGGCGTAGAACAGGCTGTTCTTCCACCAGGTCAGGAAGCCGGGGGTGTTCAGTACGTCGATCAGGTTGTGCCACTGGAACGGCTTCGGCCACAGGTCCCGGGTGAGGGCCTGCTGGTCGCTCATCAGGGCGGTCAGGAAGACGAAGACGAACGGCAGTACGAAGAAGAGCGCGGCCGCGATGCCGAGCGAGTGCACGGCGACCCAGTGCAGGGTTTCCTTGCGGCGCATGTCAGTCCTCCGCCGAGAGCAGGCCACCGCGGCGGCGCATCAGCAGCCCGGTGAAGATCATCGAGAGTACGAACAGGACCAGCGCGACCACCGACGCGGAGCCGATGTCGAACCGCTGGAATCCGAGGTTGTAGACCAGCTGGGGCAAGGTCAATGTCGACTTGTCGGGATAGCCCGGTTCGAATTGTTGCCCTGAGCCCCCAATCACACCGCTGGCGACTTTGCCGGCGACGAGTGGCTGGGTGTAGTACTGCATCGCCTGGATGATGCCGGTGACAACGGCGAACATGATGATCGGCGAGATGTTCGGCAGCGTGATGTGCTGGAATCGCCGCAACGGGCCGGCGCCGTCCAGCTCGGATGCTTCGTACTGCTCCTTGGGCACGTCGAGCAGCGAGGCCATGAAGATGACCATCAGGTCACCGATACCCCAGATCGCCAGCAGGGTAAGGGCCGGCTTCGACCAGGTCGGGTCGTTGAACCAGCCTGGCTGAGGTAGTCCGAGAGCGCCGAGGATGTTGTTCACCGGGCCCGTGCCGGGGTTGAGCAGGAAGGCGAACGACATCGTCGCGGCCACCGGCGGCGCCAGGTAGGGCAGGTAGAACGCGGTCCGGAACAGGCCCGCGCCGGTCTTGATCTTCGTGATCAGCAGGCCGATGCCCAGACCGAAGGCGACGCGCAGGGTGACCATGATCAGGACCAGCCAGACCGTGTTCTCCATGGCGGGCCAGAAGTTCGGGAAGTCGGTGAACACGTACTTCCAGTTACGCAGGCCCACCAGTGTCGGCGGGGTGTAGCCGTCGTACTTCACGAACGAGAAGTAGATCGTCGAGAACAACGGGTACAGGAAGAACAGGCCGACACCGAGCAGCCAGGGCGACAGGAAGGCCAGGTTGCGCAGCGTCTCGCGCCGCCGCTTCCGGCGCAGGGAGCCCTGCGCCGGAGCGGCGATTCGAACGGCCTCGTCAGTGGCCGGGAAAGAGGTCATCGTCACTTGGCCTGGGCGATGTCTTTGTCGATCTGCTCATCGGCCTTCTTCAGCGCCGCCGGCAGGTCGGTGATCTTGCCGGACTCGTACTGGTAGCCGAGGTCCTGCAGGGTGACCAGGTAGGCGCCGCCGTTCACGCTGGCGGGCGCGCTGTTGCTGTCCTTGTGCTGGGCGATGCCGATGAAGACGTCCATGATCGGGTCGTCGGCCAGCTTCGGCGACTTCAGCGCCTCGAACGTCGAGGGCACGTTGTGGATCGCGTTGGAGAAGTTGACGACGGCGTCGGTGTCCGTGGTCAGGTACTTGGTCAGCTCCCAGGCGGCGTTCTTCTTCTCGCTCTTGTTGGAGATACCGATGATCGTGCCCGAGAGGTAGCCCTTGCCGTAGCTGTCTTCCTGGTCGTCCGGCACGGGCACCGGTGCGACGCCGAGCTCGAACTTGATCCCCGCGTCCTTGGCCATGCCCGCGCGCCATTCACCGTCGAAGGTCATCGCGACCTGGCCGGTGTGGAACGGGTTCTTCGCACCCCACTCGTCGCCGAAGGTGGTGCGGTACTTCTCCAGCTTGGCGAAACCGCCGAGCGCGTCGACGAGCTTCTTCTGGCCCTGGTACGCCTTGACGAAGTTCGGGTCCTTCGAAGCGTTGGACTTGCCCTGCTCGTCGAAGTACTTCAGACCCCACAGGGCGCCGTACTGGCTCGTGGTCACCTCGTAGCCGTGGTAGTTCGGCATGAAGCCCAGCTGGCTGAAGGTGTCGCCCTTGGGCTTGGTGAGCTTCTTGGCGACGGCCTCGAACTCGGACAGCGTCTTCGGGGGATTGGCGATCCCTGCGGCCTTGAAGGCGTCCTTGTTGTAGTACAGGCCGTACGCGTCGTTCAGCAGCGGCAGTGCGCAGCGCTTGCCCTCGAACTGGGTGTAGTCCAGGACCGGCTTCGGGAACGTCTCTTCCAGGTTGATCGCGGACTTCTCGATGAACGGCTTCAGGTCGGTGAAGACGTTCGAGGAGCAGAAGGCGCCCACATTGGTGGTGGTGAACGACGAGACGACGTCCGGGGAGCTGGGGCCACCGGTGCGCAGGGCCTGCTTGATCTTGTCGTCGTTGATGTTGCCGACGACCTTGACCTTGATGTTGGGGAACTTGGCCTGGAAGTTCTTGATGCTGGCCTCGATCCCCTTCACTTCGCTCGGCGCGCTCCAACCGTGCCAGAAGAGGATCTCGACGTTCTTCGCGGAGGGGTCGTCACTGGCCGTGGTGCCGGCGGGTGTGCCGGTGCAGGCGGTGCCGAACAGCGCGATCGCCGCGGCAGCCGCGACTGCTCTGTGAACTCGGGGCATTTCCGGTCTCCTG
Source organism: Kribbella sp. NBC_01245 (assembly GCF_036226525.1). Taxonomy (NCBI): domain Bacteria; kingdom Bacillati; phylum Actinomycetota; class Actinomycetes; order Propionibacteriales; family Kribbellaceae; genus Kribbella; species Kribbella sp. NBC_01245. Next base: position 4,394,838 of record NZ_CP108487.1, on the reverse strand, counting down.
ATCTTGTGCTGGGACTTCTACAAGGGATTGCGTGCTCACTCGGCGGCAGGTGTTCCGGCGGTGTCGAAGACCTCGTCGCGGGTGGTGCTCAGAGCCGACTGCAACGCACCGGTGAGCACGGGATCGTCCGTGACAGCGGTGAGCAACAGCCGGGGTCTTGGTACTGCGAGTTCGGCCAGTTCCTCTTGGATCAGGCCGCGTAAGCGCTCCCCGCCCGCAGTGATGACACCGCCGGCCAGGACGATCAGTTCGGGGTCTACGACCGCGACGATGGCGGCCAGCCCGACGGCCAGCCGATGGGCGAACTCGGAGAGCACCGAGTCGCCCGGACCCCGCAAGTGCAGGGCCTGGGTGATGGCGTCCTCCGCGGTCGTCGCGCGCAGGCCGTGGTCGTGGGCCAGCGCCAGGATCGGCTCGGCGCCGGCGAGTTCCTGGAAACCGCCCGCGTTGTTGCGGCCGACGTTGCGCACCAGCGGAGTGCCGGGCAGGGGGAGGAAGGCGACTTCACCGGCACCGCCGGTGGCGCCGCGGTGGAGCCGTCCACCGATCACCACCGCGGCGCCGATTCCCTCCTCGCCCCAGAGGAGGACGAAGTTGCCGGAGTCGCGGGCATGCCCGATGCGCTGCTCGGCGACGGCGGCGAGGTTGACGTCGTTCTCGACCTCGAGCGGTACGCCGATCGCGGCCGCGAGATCTTCCAGCAGGCGCGGGCTGTGCCAGCCGGGCAGGTGGGTCGCGTAGCGCAGCCGCCCGGTCGTCGGGTCGAACCCGCCGGGCGTGCCGATCACGACCCGGCGCAGCTGATCCTCGGCCAGGCCGGCTTCGCCGAGTGCGCCATGAATGGCCTTCACCACTCGCTCGACCGTGCCGCGGGCGTTGCGACCGGGCGTCGGCAGTTCGAACCGGCCGACGACCGTGCCGCGTAGATCGGCGATGGCGGCCAGGATCCGGGCCGGGTTGACGTCGAGCGCGGCCACATGGGCGATGCCGGCGTTGATCTCGTACAGCTGGGCGTTCGGGCCGGGGCGGCCGGCGCTGGTGCCGCTGAGGCGGACCAGGCCGACGGTCTCGAGGCGGCCGAGCAGTTGGGAGGCGGTCGGCTTGGACAGCCCGGTCAGGGTGCCGAGGGCGGTGCGGGACAGCGGGCCCTGTTCGAGCAGGAGGTCGAGCGCGGCGCGATCGTTCATCGCTCGCAGCAGGCGGGGCGTACCCGGTGTGCCGGCCATCTTCGCCCCCTCTCAGGTGCCGCTCGGTGGAACTGTTAGGAAAGTTTCCTATTGATGGGTAGGACGGTAAAGGCGACCACCGGCAGGTGTCAATGACTGAACCTTTGGCCAGCGAGCGGTCCCCCTTTACTTTTTGTCCGCGGGTGGTCGCATCTGGTCCGGGGAGGTGGCTGCCTGGTGGGGCGCCGCGCGGACCAGATGCGACCACCCGCGGACAAAAAGGGGGACCACTCGCGGCAAGGGCGACCTGGCGGGCGGGTTAGGGTGGCCTAAGTTGTTTGCCGAGCTGGAGGGTCTGGGTGCGGGAGCTCACGGCTGGGCGGTTGTTGTGGCGTTCGGTACGGCGTCATCGGGGGCGGATGGCGCTTGGTATCTCGGTGCTGGCGTTGCACCAGGCGACCGAGGCGGCCGTACCGGTGCTGATCGGGCTCACCGTCGACAAGGCGATCGCGACCGGCAACATCGCGAACCTCGGGTTCTGCGTGCTCCTGATGGTGTTGCTGTTCCTGGCGCTGTCGAACGCGTGGAAGACCGGCGCGCGGCAGGTGGTGCGGGCGATCGAGACCGAGACGCACCAGCTCCGGCTGGAGATCGCCGGGCGCGTGTTGGATCCTCGCGGTCATCGCACCGGCCTGCGTTCGGGCGAGCTCCTGTCGATTGCCACCTCCGACGCAGAGAAGTCGGCCCTCGTGTTGCGCGCCGTCTCGATGGGTTCGGCGGCGGTCGCGGCACTGGTCGTTTCGTCGGTGGCCCTGCTGACCATCGACGTACCTCTCGGCCTCGGCGTTCTGGTCGGCGTACCGCTGATCGTGGTTGCGTTGCAGGCTTTGTCGCCGCTGTTGACCCGGCGGACCGAGAGCCAGCAGGAGTCGATCGCGAGTACGACGGCGCTGGCCACCGACCTGGTCGCGGGTCTGCGCACGCTGCGCGGGATCGGCGCCCAACACAACGCGGCCGAGCGCTATCGCCGGTCGAGCCAGCGGGCCTTGACCGCGACTCTGCGAGCGGCCGCGACGAACGGCATCCAGGACGGCGTGACCACTTTTGCGAGCGGGTTGTTCCTCGCGGCCGTGGCCGGCGTGGCCGGGTGGTTCGCGTTGAACGGGCGGCTGAGCATCGGTGAGCTCGTCACGGTGGTCGGGCTGGCGCAGTTCGTGGCCGAGCCGGTCGGCACGCTCGGGTATTGCGGTCAGCTCGCGGCCCTGGCGAAGGCGTCCGCTGGTCGGTTGGCCGCCGTACTGGCTGCTCCTGGATTGGTTTCGTCTGGTGCGGTTGCCGAGGTTGACCCGGCCGATGGCTGGTTGGCTTTGGAGGGCATCAGTTATCGCGGTCTAGCGCGAGTGGATCTTGTCGTTAGAGCGGGTGAGCTGGTCGGCGTGCTCTGTTATGACCCGCGGGATGCCGACGCGCTGCTCGCGCTCGTGGTCGGCCGGGCGCCCGAGCACGAGGGCCGCCTGCTGATCGGTGGTACGCCGGCCGAGACGCTGGACATCGACTTGGTACGACGCACGGTGCTGCTCGAACAACACGACACCGACCTCTTCGAAGGCACGATCCGGACCAACCTGCTCGCCGGTTCGGAGGCGGACGACGAACGCCTCGCGCGGGTCGTCGGCGCTGCCGCCGCGACCGATCTGGTCGACGCCGTCGGGTTGGACCATGCCGTCACCGATCGCGGGCGAACGTTGTCGGGTGGGCAGCGGCAGCGCCTCGGATTGGCCCGGGCCTTGCTGGCGGAGCCGCCGCTACTCGTGCTGCACGACCCGAGTACGGCGGTCGACGCGGTGACGGAGGAGTTGCTCGCGGAAGGACTCGTCGCGGAGCGGGCGAATGCGGCCACGCTCGTGTTGACGAGTAGCCCGGCGCTACTCGGCAAGATGCACCGGGTCGTCGTACTGGACGAAGGCCGGGTGGTTGCCGAGGGCACGCATTCCGACCTGGCCGAAACGGATCTGCGGTACCGGGAGGCGGTGCTCCGATGAGCGAGTTGTTGCCGATCGCCGGCGCCAAAGGGACGTGGGCGGTGTTGTGGCGCGATATGCGCAGGGGACCGGCCGTGCTGGCGGCGCTGGTGGTGAGCTCGGCGAGTGCGGCCGGGTTGGTCGCGCCCTGGGCACTCGGGCGACTCGTCGATGACCTGACTGGTGATGCCGATCAGGATTCGGTGCTGCGGATCGCCGTACTGATCGCGGCTGCCGCACTGGCCTCCGGATTGCTAACGGCCGTCGGCAGCATGCTGGTGTCCCGGGTCGGTGAGACCGTGCTCGCGCGGCTCCGGGAGCAGGTGGTCGATCGGGTTCTACAGTTGCCCACGGCAACGATGGAGAAGGTGCGCACGGGCGACCTACTCTCCCGGGTAGGCGACGATGTCTCGGTCGTCGCGAACGCCATCAGCACGACCGGGCCGATCCTCTTGCAGGCCGCGTTGACCGTATTGCTGACCGGCGTCGGCATGTTCGCGCTCGACTGGCGGCTGGGGTTGGCCGGTCTGCTCTGCGTGCCGGTTTATCTGCTGGCGCTGCGCTGGTACCTGCCGCGCTCGGCACCGTTCTACGCGCGCGAACGCGTGGCGATGGGCGAGCGTTCGCAGGTGCTGATCGCCTCCATGCGGGGTAGCGCGACCGTGCGGGCTTACCGGCTGGAAGACGAGCACCTGGCCCGGATCGACGACCGATCGCGAGTGGCGATGGACTTGTCGCTCGGGGTGTTCCGGTTGTTCAGCCACTTCGCGTCGCGGATCAACCATGCCGAGTTCGTCGGCCTGACCGCCGTACTCGTCACTGGATTCTTCCTGGTCCGCGGTGACCTCGCGACGGTTGGTGCGACCACTGCTGCCGCTCTCTACTTCCACCGGTTGTTCAACCCGCTCGGGACTCTGGTGATGGAGTTCGACCAGGTCCAGTCGGCCGGAGCCAGCTTGGCCCGTCTTGCCGGGGTTGCCGACCTACCGCCCGCCGCAGCCGCTACGGAAGGCCCGGGCCCTCGGGACAGCTCGATTGAGGTTGTTGGACTTAGTCACCGGTACGACGCGGGGCCGCTCGTACTGGCTGACGTGTCGTTCCGGATCGAGCCAGGCGAGCGGGTGGCGCTTGTAGGTGCGAGTGGTGCTGGCAAGACCACACTGGCGGCCATAGTCGCGGGAATTCTTCAACCCACACAGGGATCGGTACTACTCGGCGGGATCGACGTACGCGCGCTTGGTGAGGCTCGGACGCGGTTGCAGGTGGCGCTGTTGAGTCAGGAGGTCCACGTCTTCTCGGGACCGCTAGTGGAAGACGTACGACTTGCTTCTTCTTCTGCCACTGACGCCGAGGTAGAAGCGGCACTGGAGGTTGCAGGCGCGTTGACGTGGGTGCGGGCTTTGCCGGAAGGCTTGCACAGCCAGGTCGGGGAGAACGCTCACCAACTGACAGGAGCCCAGTCCCAGCAGTTGGCGTTCGCCCGGCTCGTGCTGGCTGATCCGCCGGTTGCAGTCCTCGACGAGGCCACTGCGGAGGCGGGTAGTGCGGGTGCTCGTGAGTTGGAACGGGCGAGTGCGGCCGCCACTGACGGCCGCACCACCCTCATCGTTGCTCACCGGTTGACCCAGGCCGAGCAGGCGGATCGCATCATCGTGCTGGACCAGGGCCGCATCGTCGAGGTCGGCTCGCACAAGGAACTACTGACCCGCGACGGCCGCTACGCCCACCTCTGGCACAGCTGGACCGGTACGTAACTAGGGGAGTTGCCAGTTGATCGGTTCGCCGCCGCGTTCGGTCAGCAGGGTGTTGACGCGGCTGAAGGGGCGGGAGCCGAAGAAGCCGCGGTCAGCCGACATCGGGCTCGGGTGCGCGCTCTCGATGTACGGAATGCTGCCGAGCATCGGCTTGAGCGTCTGCGCGTCGCGTCCCCAGAGGATCGCCACCAGCGGACCGCCGCGCGCGACGAGAGCCTTGATCGCCTGCTCTGTAACGGCTTCCCAGCCCTTGCCGCGGTGTGAGCCGGGCTTGCCGGGCTGAACCGTCAGGACCCTGTTGAGCATCAGTACGCCGCGATCGGCCCATGGCGAGAGGTCGCCATTACTGGGCGCCGGGGCGTTCAGATCCGCCATGAGCTCGCGGTAGATGTTCTGCAGGCTGCGGGGGATTGGCCGGACGTCAGGCGCTACCGAGAAGCTCAAGCCGACAGGGTGGCCGGGCGTCGGGTACGGGTCTTGTCCGACGACCAGCACCTTCACTTCGGCCAGTGGCCGGGTGAAGGCGCGCAACACGTTCTCCCCGGCAGGGAGGTACGGACGGCCTGCGGCGATCTCCGCGCGCAAGAACTCGCCCATCCGGCTAACGGTGTCCTCGACCGGCGCAAGCGCTTCTGCCCAGTCCGGCGCGACCAAGTCGCTCAGTGATTTCGGGCTCACCCGCCACAGTCTCCCAGGTCGGGACCCGTGCAGCGCTCCGGGGGTTCAGACCGTGCGGCGTCTTGACGTCAAGGTCCCGGTGGGTGCTCTCTGTAGTCAGGGATCTGCGGGGAGGGACTTCGATGCCAGTCGGGCCGCGGGAGAAGCGGGACTTCAAGGTCGCGTTCATCAGCGCGGGTTCCGCCCTGATCGGTGCTCTGGTCGGGGCGTTGGTCAGCATCCTGGCCGTCACCCTGCAACTCGACGCCGATCGCGATCAGGAAGCACGCGAGCGACGCGCGGTGGCCTATGCCGACTTCCTGGAGGCGGCCAACACCTACCGGAATGAGGCCGTCCACGCCAAGGAGAGGATCGCCGCGAGCCGCCAAATCAAGCTGACGCTGAACGAACCTGCCTTGAGGACTTACCTGACGTCCAGAGCGCACTACCAGGCGTCGCTCGTCCAGGTTTTCGTCTACGGCAGCGACGAGGCCTGGCGCCGCGCCGTGCTGGTCGGTCAAACCTTGCCGCCCGCGACCGGCGTGATCGAAAGCCCCAACGTCGACCCGGCAGCCTTCAGCCAGGCCTACCAGGGCTTCCTCCTCGTCTTCTGCGCCGAAGCCCTCGCAACCCCCCGCTCCACCTGCACCCGCTGACCCCGTCCCCTCACGTCCCCCTTCTTTGCGTTCATTCGCCGCAAACCGCCCTCGCCCTGGCCGCCCGCGATGGCTAGGCCCGCTTGGCCACCTGCTCAAAGGCGATGCGGTGACTAGGCCTCCTTAGCCACCTGCTCGAGGCGGTTGTGGTGGGCTTCCCAGGTTGCTGCGTCGCTTGGCGGCAGGCTGGCGTTGTTCTCGGCCATGCCGACGGATCCATCGACAAGTTCGCGGACGATGTCGGCGTGACCGGCGTGGCGGTGGGTATCGGCGATCACCCGCACCAAGGCGTGATTCAGCGTCACCTCGTTGGCATCGGCCGGCCACCACGGCACCCGCCCGATCGCGTCCAGCGGCAGCGCATCGATGGTCGCGTCCGAGTGCGCCCACGCCCTGCGATAACACTCGACGATCTGCTCGCGCGACTCGTCCGCCGTGGCCCACATATCCGCATTGGCCTCAGCGCCGTCCCCCAGCCAGGGCAGTACCTCACCCGACGGCCTCCCGAACGTGTCGCCGAGATACCCGAACTCAACCCCAGACGCATGTTTGACCAACCCCAGCAAGTTGGTCCCGGTCGGCGTCAACGGCCGCCGCATGTCGTACGCCGACAACCCCTCGAGCTTCCACACCAAGGCATCCCGCGCAAACTGCAAATAAAGCCGAAGCTCACCCTTCGCACCCGAATCCGTCATCGCCCCAGTCTGCCGCCCCCACCATCCCCGCCCACCGAATTTCCAACCAGTGAACGATGTTCGGCGTGCCTTCACCTGCCGTTCGGCGTCACCAGCAAGGATTAGCCCCAAGGCCTCGCAAGGTATGAGCTTGCGAGGCCTTATTCGTGGGCCCGGCGAAGGGCGTCAAGCCCTTCGCCGGGCCACTTCCGAACGTTGGCTGGTTACCGGCTGATGGCGTAGCAGGTGGCTGTGGACTTCTTGGTGGGGTCGCTTTCGGAGGTGGCGGTCAGGGTGACCTTGGCGAGGGGCTTGGACGTGGCACCGGCCTTGGCCTGTACGGCGACCTCGACGCGATCCCCCGCGGAAGCGGTGGCGAGTTGGTTCGGCAGTACGACGGACCAGCCGCCGTCGACCGTCGCGGACAACCGGTAGACGTCGCCGTTGAGATACGCGCTCACGTCTTCGGGGTGCTGCCCGGCAACCGGCGCGGCCTTGCCCGTGTTGATCAGCGGGAACTTGCACGTCGTCGCGCCATCCCGGTCGGGCCCCGCGGCCGTCGGCAGTACCCGCACGCCGCGCTTCGCCGGACCCGAGCCGTCGAGCGACCGGACGGCCACCTTGTACGACAGCACGCCCGCCCCGTCACGTCGTACGTTGGTCACGTAGAAGTGCAGGCGGTTGGCCTGGTCGACGTACTCGAACTCGCTGCCCGAATTGGTGCCGGCGTGGAAGAGCGCGTCCGAGAGCTGGCGGTAGTCGCCGATCGTGATCGGGACCTTCGTACCGTCCGGCAGCACGTAGTCGGTCATCCCGATGTCCTGCGGATTGGCGTCGATGACCCACTCGAACGGCGCCTGGTCCTGGTTCTTGGTTTTGGCCAGCAGTACGCCGGAATCGGGGGTGAACGAGTCCGAGCCGACCCGGTCGACGACCTCCAGCGTGTAGTTCTGGTATCCCCGGCCGTCGCAGAACGGGTCGGTCGGGACGGAACACGGCGGTGCCAGATCGCCCGTACCGAGAGCGATGTTGATCCCCGACAGCCCCTTCGGCCCGGGCTGGATCGCGCGCGCGGTGACGTCGGCGATGACCAGGCCCGATTCGGCCAGCGCCTCGCGGGACAGCCGCAAGACGTTCTGCTCGTCGACCATGCCGAGCTTGATCTTGTTGCGCAGCATGTGGTGTGCGCCCATCGACGCGCCACCCGTCGCCGGGATCATCCAGCGGCTGTGCGGACCGCCCGGGCCGTTGAACGTACCGCGGCTGAGCATTTCCCAGATCCCGCTGTACGCCCGCCGGGGCGGAACGCCGTACGGGTTGTTGTAGTTGTCGCCGATACCGAGGACGTGGCTCAGTTCGTGCGCGTAGACCGACATGCCCGAGCTCTCGGCCTGGGTGGTCGAGCCGCCGCCGGCGTTCGGCCAGATGGTCGAGCCGGACGCCCACGAGGTCCAGTCGACGTACCGGGTGCGCGACCAGTTGGTCAGGGCCGCATCCGGCGGGCCGAACTCGTCGGTGACGTCCTCCTTGGTGGGGAACTTCATCGGACCGAACTCCTGCCAGGTGGACGATTCGTCCTGGCCGGCGCTCAGGTAGAAGACGAAGTCGAAGCCCGCGGGGACCTCGGCGCCGACGTCCGCGACCCAGGCGGCACGGGCGTCCGTCCGCAGGTTCTTGGTGCAGGTGTCGCCGGCCGGGCAGGCGGATGGGCCTTGGAACTCCATCGCGTACTCGTGCGACTTGCCGGGCATTTGGTAGGCGCCGAATGACGTCAGCTGAACGCCGTACCGGCCGCCCGAGCCCTCCATCCAGTACTCGTGAATCGTGTGGCCCCGGTTGAGCGCGCCGGGTTTGTTCAGGAAGTCGCGGTAGAAGTCGGCGACCTGCGCACGCGGTACGCCGTTCGCCTCCACGCTGGGATTGCCGAACGGCGTCGAGCCCTTCGGCTGGGTGACGACGAACGGCTGGTTCGGGTAGTCGACCAGTACGAGCGCGCCCTTGAACGTCCGGACCGACCCGGTCTTGGCGGGATCGGCCCAGTTCGTACCGGGCGGCTTCTTGTAGTCGGACCACGTCATCTGGTCCGGGTTGGCCCAGTTCTGCGGATCGATGGCGGAGCCGAATCCGGCCGAGGCGATCCGCTTCGCGCCGGGCAGCTCCTGCCAAGGCTGGGTCTGCGGCCAGTGGTCGTACTGCCAGGGATTGGCCGGGTCTGACGCGGCCGGCACCAAAGAGGCGGGCGCGGGGGTGGCGAGGGCGAGGCCGGGGATGGAGACGGCTGCGAGTACGGCGATCAGCCGCAGGGCAGGCCGGAATTTCCGTTCGTCGGGCACAGGCGGATTCCGATCGAAGAGAAGGGCGGGACAGCGTTGTCCCGGCAGTCTGCATCGCCGCGATCCCGCAGACAATCGGTCACCACGACGGATTCCCCCTGCGTTTGTGATTTTCCGGCACGCCACGCCACGCCCGGTCTTTGGTCACAAGGGCCCGATGAAGCTCGACACGCCGCGTCACGAGGGTCCGATGAATGGAATACAAAGGGCGGGCCGGGCGGGTTGGGAGGTGGGCGGGCATCGACAGAGCGGGAGGGCTACTGTATACAGTATGGGGTTGAGCTAAGGATGGAGGGCCATTCCCCATGTACACAGTCACCGACCCGGCGACGGGTGAGCTGATCGAGGAAGTCCCGAATGCGACCGACGAGGAGGTACGGGCCGCGATCGACCGGGTTCATCGCGGCTACTCGTCCTGGCGGAACCGGCCGGTTGAGGAACGTGCGGCGATCGTGGCCAAGGCGGCGGACCTGTTCGAGGCGCGCGCCGACGACTTGGCCGCGATCATGACGTTGGAGATGGGTAAGCGGATCAACGAGGGCCGGGGTGAGATCGGCATCGTGGTCGACATCTTCCGGTACTACGCCGAGCACGGTCCGGCCCTGCTGCAGGACGAGCCGGTCGCGATCAAGGGTGGCAAGGCGGTCATCACCAAGGACCCGATCGGCGCGCTGCTCGGCGTGATGCCGTGGAACTTCCCGTGCTACCAGGTGGCCCGGTTCGTCGCTCCGAACCTGGTGCTGGGTAACACGATTCTGCTCAAGCACGCGTCGATTTGCCCGCGCTCCGCGACGGCGATCGAGGAGGTGTTGCGGGACGCCGGTGTGCCCGATGACGTGTACGTGAACGTCTTCGCGTCGAGCCGGCAGATCCCGTCCGTACTGGCTGATCCCCGCATCCAAGGCGTCTCGCTCACCGGTAGTGAGCAGGCCGGGATCTCGGTCGCGGCCGAGGCGGGCAAGAACCTGAAGAAGTCCGTGCTCGAGCTCGGTGGTTCCGACCCGCTGATCCTGCTCGACAGCGACGACCTGGACGAGTCGGTCAACGTCATCGCGACCGCCCGGATGCGGAACTGCGGCCAGTCGTGCAACTCGCCGAAGCGGATGATCGTGATGGCCGATATCTATGACGAGTTCGTCGATCGGCTGACCAAGCGGGTGGCCGACTTCTACCAGCCGGGCGATCCGTCCGACCCGGCGACGAAGCTGCCGCCGCTGGCCTCGATCGCGGCTGCCGAGGAGGTCGCGGGGCAGGTCGAGAAGGCGGTTCGGCAGGGTGCGACGTTGCGTACCGGGGGTGGGCGGATCGGCCCTGGCGCGTACCTGGAGGCGACCGTGTTGACGGACGTCACGCGCGAGATGGACGCGTACTACGAGGAGATCTTCGGCCCGGTGGTGATCGTGTTCCGGGCGGAGACCGAGGCCGAGGCGATCGAGCTGGCCAACGACAGTCCGTTCGGGCTGGGCGCGAGCGTGTTCGGCACCGACCCGGAGCGGGGTCGCCGGGTCGCCGACCAGATCGAGGCCGGCATGGTCTATCTGAACAGCGCGGGTGGCTCCCAGGCAGACCTGCCGTTCGGCGGCATCAAGCGCTCCGGTATCGGTCGCGAACTCGGCCCAGCGGGGATCGAGGAGTTCATGAACAAGAAGTCGATCCGCCTCTAAAGCAGCGGAACCTCAGGTGCCGGAAAGGCCCGTCGTCTTGTCCTCCTTGATGGACTTGAACAGGGCGAGGGCCTTTTCGGTGTCCCACTTCACGGCGGACCCTCCGCCCGGCGTACTGAAGTTCGTGTCGGCGATCGGCACGGTCAGCTGAATGCCATCCTTGCCCCCGGCAACGGACTTCATGCCACGCGCGAACCGGAACAGGTCGATCGGCCCGGTGCTCTCGTCGACGGACAACGCGCCAGCGCCCGAGGTCAGCACGTTGTAGTAGCGCAACGGGTTGAGGAACGTCGCGGGGCCAGCGACCTTTTCCGCCACCGCCCCGATCATCTGGCGCTGCCGCTCGACCCGGCCGAGGTCGCCCTTCGGGTCGAAGTAGCGGGCGCGGACGTATCCGAGCGCCTTCGGCCCGTCCAGGTCCTGGCAGCCCGCGGGCAGGTTGATGTGCGCCTTCGCGTCCTTGATGGCCTTCGGCAGGCACAAGTTGATCCCACCGACGCCGTCGATGATGTCGACGAAGCCGCCGAACCCGATCTCGACGTACGCGTCGACGCGCAGCCCGGTCACTCCCTCGACGGTCTGGGTCAGCAGCTTCGGCCCGCCGATCGAGAAGGCCGCGTTGATCTTGTTCCTCTTGTGGCCGGGGATCGGCACGTAGCTGTCGCGCGGCAGGCTGATCAGCGCGGTCGGACCGCCCGAGGCCGGCACGTGCATCAGCATGATCGTGTCGGTACGGCGCCCTTCGGTGCTGCCGGTGCCGAGCTTCTTCTTGTCCTCGGCGGACAGACCCTCGCGGCTGTCCGAACCGACCATCAGGTACGTCGTACCGGGGGTGTCGGCCGGGCGGTCACCGGACGGCATCGCGTCGATCTTGGTGATCTTGCCCCAGGCGAACAGCGGTACGCAGATCAGCATCAGTACGAACAGCAGGACAAGCAGGCCGATGAACCGCCCGACGCCGAATCGGCGCTTCTTCTTCGGCGGAACGGCGGTATATCCCGGGTCGACCGGCTGCGCATAGCTCATGGCATCGACCGTAGCGGGACCGCGCAAGAACTGCGCACATGGGGGCGCGACCTGCTCACTCAGTGTTCTCACCAGGCGGTAATCGACCGTTTTACGGACGCCTCTCGCTAACGACAATCATTTCAGTTAAGGTGCCTGAGTCGGTCCCGCTTTGACGGGTGGAGCGAATTTTCGAGGAGTGCCGTGAACCGCAGTGAGCTGGTCGCAGGTGTCGCAGAGAAGGCGGGTATTCCGCGCAACCAGGCCGAGAAGGTGCTCGACGCCCTCGGTGACGTTGTCACGGAGGCCGTGCACAAGGGCGACAAGGTCTCGCTCACCGGTCTGCTCAGCATCGAGCGGGTGAAGCGCGCCCCGCGCACCGGCCGGAACCCCCAGACGGGCGAGCCGCTGGCGATCCCGGCCGGCTATTCGGTGCGTTTGTCGTGCGGCAGCCGGCTGAAGGCCGCCGCCCGCGGCGACCTCCGTACGGTCAACTAACGCCCATTACCGCCGGACGGCCGTCGCCCAGTACGGCGTATCGGGCGTCGGCGGCGTGCTGAAGCGGGCGTTCGGCAGGTAGAGCCGCGACCCGAACGCCGCCGCGGTGGTCGGGATGTCGAAGTCCGTGCTGGTGATCTCCTTGACGAACTGCCCCTGCGTGCCCGAGTGGTTCAGGTTGTACACGCCGACCTTGTTCAGGAAGTTCTGTACGACGTACAGCCTCTTCCCGAGCAACAGCAGCCCATCGCCGTTCGTCAAAAGCGCCCCGCCGAGGTCGACGCGCTTGGTCACACCCGTGCTCGGGTCGACCTTGAAGAGGAAGCCCGTCGCGGACTGGACGATCAGCAGGCTCCGGCCGTCCGGCGTGAGCGAGATTCCGTTCACATTGAAGCCGTCCCCGTGCTGGTAGTCGCCGCTCAACGGGACGGTCTGGACGGCCGATTGCGGCGGCAGACCGTGGCGACCGAGCGGGACCTTGTAGAGCACGGGCTGGAACGAGTCGGTGAACCAGGCCGCGTTCTTGCTGAGGATGACGTCGTTCACGAAGGTCGACGTGGCCTTGGTGAAGCTGTACGACGCCAGCACCTTGCCCGTACGGGTATTGATCACGCGGCCGTCGCCGGCGCCGCCTCCGGCCACGAACAACCGGCCGTGGTGGTCGACCTTCATCCCGACCGAGCTGGTACCCGGACCCTGGCTGATCACCTTGCCCTGGCCGGTCCGAAGGTCGGCGGCGTAGATGTCGCCATCCAGCAGCGAGCCGAAGTAGGCCCGGCCGCCATCGTCGATCGCGATGCCTTCGGGCTGGAAGCCGTTCGGCAGTTCGATCCGGACGGGGAAAGCCGCCTCGGAAACAGCTGACGCCGGGGCGGTGAGCGCTACTCCGGAGAGCGCGAGCAGACCGATAACAGCACGGAAAACGGTACGACGGCGGGACATGACGGTCCTCCTGTGATGGAGCCGGCTCCCCGAGAACCGCAACACGCCGACTCAACGGCTGATCGGTGCCCCGAAAGCGAAAACCGGGACACCGATCAGCCTAGGCCGAATCGTCAAACGTTCAACCTCAGCCGGCCATCCAGTTCTGTACGTCGTCGATCTCGCGCGGCAGTATGTCGGACAGGTTCTCGGTGCCGTCGTTCGTGATCAGGATGTCGTCCTCGATCCGGATCCCGATCCCGCGCAGGTCCGCCGGCACGGTCAGGTCCTCGGCCTGGAAGTACAGCCCGGGCTCGACGGTGAGCACGTAACCCGGCTCGACCGTGCCCTTGTTGTACATCTCGTTCCGCGCGGAGGCGCAGTCGTGCACGTCGAGGCCGAGCATGTGGCTGACGCCGTGCAGGGTCCAGCGGCGGTAGATCATGCTGGTCGGGTCGAGGGCCTCCTCGGCCGAGACCGGCAGCAGCTCCATCGCCTCGAGACCGTGCGCGATGACCTCCATTGAGGCCTGGTGACCGGCCGTGAAGGGCGCACCGGGCTTGAGCGCGGCGATCCCGGCCTTCTGCGAATCCAGCACGAGCTGGTAGAGCTCGCGCTGCCGCGGCGTGAACTCGCCGTTCACCGGCAGCGTGCGGGTGACGTCCGCGGTGTAGAGGTTGCGGCCCTCGACACCCATATCGAGCAGCATCAGCGTGCCGTCGTTGACCGGGCCGTCGTTCTCGATCCAGTGCAGCGTGGTCGCGTGCGGTCCGGCCGCCGCGATCGAGGTGTAGCCGACGTCGTTGCCCTCGGCGCGGGCGCGGCGCCAGAAGGTGCCCTCGATCCAGCGCTCGCCGTATTTGCGGACCTTGTCCATCTCGGCCAGTACGTCGGAGAAACCGCGGTGCGTGATCGCGCACGCCTCGCGCAGCTGGTCGATCTCGAACGCGTCCTTGACCAGGCGCAGCTCGGACAGCGTGGTGGCCAGCTCCCGGTCGCGCTCCGCGTCGGCGTTGCTGACCAGGCTGGCGATGGTGCCGTCCTCGTCACGCCGGACCCGGGTCGGTACGTCGTTCTTCAGCGCGCCGGCCAGCTCGTCCAGGTGCCGGGTCTCGATGCCGAACTCGCGCGACGTCTCGGTCAGCGACGGACGGCGGCCGGCCCACAGCTCGCCGTACATCCGGTCGCGCCAGAATTCCTCGCCCTGGCTGCGCTCCGAGCGCGGGCGGAAGTAGAGCACGGCGTCGTGACCGCTGGTGCCGTGCGGCTCGAGCACCAGCACCGCGTCCGAGGTCTGGTCGCCGACCAGCCAGACGTAGTCCGTGTGGGGGCGGAAGACGTAGTCCGTGTCGTTGGAGCGGACCTTGTACGTTCCCGCGGGGACGACCAGGCGCTCGCCCGGGAAGGCCTCGGACAGCCGGTCCCGGCGCTTCGCGGCCCAGGAGCCGACGTCACTGAGCGTCACGTCGTGCCGCTCGATGTCACCCCAGCCCTGGTTCATGAACTCGCGCAGCTTCTCGGGCGTCTGCGGGTCGTGCGAGGCGGTCTTCGGGGCCTTCTCGTCGGTCATCGGCGACTGTCCTTCGTGGTTCGGCCGCCGCGGGGCTACGCGGTCAGCGGGTGTGCACCTCGTCGCCGCGGAGAGTGGTGCCCTCCGGCAGCGCCTCGGCCGGGTCCGAGCCGATGCGGGTGATCGCGTTCTGCTCGTCTACGAAGACTACGCTCGGTTCGAAGACCTTCGCCTCGGCATCCTCGAACAGGCCGTACGAGATCAGGATGACCAGGTCGCCCGGGTGGATCAGATGGGCCGCCGCGCCATTGATGCCGACGATGCCGGAGCCGCGCGGACCCTCGATCAGGTACGTCGACAGCCGGTTACCGTTGGTGATGTCGACGATGTCCACCTTCTCGCCGGGCAGCAGGTTCGCCGCGTCCATCAAGGTGGCGTCGAGCGTGCACGACCCCACGTAGTCCAGGTCCGCCTGCGTGACCGTGGCCCGGTGCACCTTCGACTTCATCATCTCGCGCTGCATGGGCCACATGATCCGGTCTCCGCCCCAACCTGTCAGTGGCGGCCGTCACCCACCTCTCTTACGTTCATTCGTCGCAATCCGCCCTCTTCTCGCCGCGGACCTGTACCGGTCCGCTTTGCTGAGAGGGTGGATTGCGACGAATGAACGTAAGAGAGGACTGCGGTCAGCGGCTGGTGAGTTCCAGCTCTCGCTCGGGCAGCGGGGCCGTCGGCGTACGGAGGGTCTCGCCTTCGACGTCCACGTTGGGCAGCAGCCGGTCGAGCCAGGCGGGCAGCCACCAAGCGGAGCGGCCGAGCAGGGCCATCACGGCCGGCACGATCGTCATCCGGACCACGAAGGCGTCGATCGCGACCGCGATCGCGAGGCCGAAACCGATCTCGCGAACGAGGGTCTCCGGCGACAGGATGAACCCGCCGAACACGCCGATCATGATCACCGCGGCGGCCGTCACCACTCGGGCACCGTGGCTGAACCCGTCCACGACCGCCTCGATCGGCGTGGCGCCGTGCACGTGCTCCTCCCGCATCCGGGTGACCAGGAACACCTGGTAGTCCATCGCGAGGCCGAACACGATGCCGACCAGGAAGATCGGCAGCATGCTGATCACCGGCCCGGTCTGACCCTCGATCCCGAACACGTCCGCGAACCAGCCCCACTGGAACACCGCGACGACCGCGCCGAACGTCGAGCCGACCGTGAGCAAGAACCCGAGCGTCGCCTTGAGCGGTACCAGCACCGAGCGGAAGACCAGCATCAGCAGCAAGAACGCGAGCCCGACCACCAGCAGCAGGTACGGCACCAGCGCGGCGCCGAGTTTGGCCGACGTGTCGATGTTGAACGCCGTTGCGCCCGTCACGGAGACATCGCCAACCGGTAGGGCGCGGATGGCCTTGACCAGGTCGTTCGTCTCCGTCGTACTCGGGCCGCTCGCCGGGATGACCGTCAGCAACGCGGTATCGCCCGCGGGGTTGAACACCGGCGGCGTCACGACGGTCACCCCCGGCAGAGCCCGTACGGCGGTCGCCACCTGGGCGGTCGTCGCCTTCGGGTCATCGGCGTTCGCGCCATCCACGACGAGCATGAGCGGTCCGTTGAACCCGGGACCGAATCCGGCTGTCAGCAGCTCGTACGCCTTGCGCTGGCTCGAGTCCGGCGCGGCCGTGCTGTCGTCGGGCAGTCCCAGCTTGAGGTCCGTGGCCGGAATCGCGACCACACCCAGGCCGAGTACGGCGATGAGTAGGACCGGCAGCGGGTTGCGCGTGACCAGCCCGGCCCACCGGCGGCCGAGCGTGGGCTTGGTGCGCACCGGCCGGGTCGTACGACGGCGGCCCTGGACGCGGCGGCCGGCGAAACCGAACAGCGCGGGCAGCAGAGTCAACGCGATCAGGACGGCGATGACCACGGTGAAGGCGGCCGCGATACCCATCTGGGCCAGGAACGGGATGCCCGCCACCAGCAGGCCGACGAGCGCGATCACGACGGTCAGACCGGCGAACAGTACGGCGGATCCGGCGGTGCCGACGGCCCGGCCGGCCGCTTCCTCGGGCTCCAGGCCTTCGGACAGCTCGTGCCGGTAGCGCGACATGATGAACAACGCGTAATCGATGCCGACCGCGAGGCCGATCATCATGGCCAGAATCGGCGTGCCCTCGCCGATATCGATGAACCCGGTCACGGCCGTGATCACGGAGATGCCGATACCGATGCCGATGATTGCCGAGAGCAACGGTAGGCCGGCCGCGACGAGTGAGCCGAACGTGATCAGCAGGACGACCGCCGCGACGGCGACCCCCAGCACCTCGGTCAGGCTCTGCTCTTCTTGCACCTGCATCGCGTCACCGCCGTACTCGACGGTCAGACCGGCGGCTCGAGCCGGATCGGCCGCCGCCTTCAGCGCGTCCTGCGCCTCCGGGGTCACCTCGTCGAGGGGTACGGCGTACGTGACCTGGGAGAACGCGACCCGGCCGTCCGCCGAGACGGACCGGCTCTGGAACGGGTCAGCGGCCTCGCCGACCAGTGGCGCCGAGCCCATCTGCTGCACGGTGGCTTTGATGATCTGCGAGTTCTCGGGGTCGGTGAGCTTCTCGCCCGGTGGTGCCTGGAAGACGACCCGGGCGGTGGCGCCGTCGGCACCGGACTCGGGGAAGCGCTGCTCGAGCAGGTCGATCGCGCGCTGGGATTCGGTGCCGGGGATTGAGAACCCGCCACCGGTCGGACCGGACAGGGTGGCCGCGCCGGTGATCGCGATGCCCAGTAATCCCAGCCAGACCAGGACGACGAGTCCCCGGCGGCGGAAGGCGAACCGGCCAAGGCGGTAGAGGTAGGTAGCCATGCGACGAGCCTCCCGGTCCGCGGCCGTACCCCGCGTCGGCTGTGGGTGGGCTCTTCGGCATACCGCGTCCGTCGTACGTTGACTGCTCAGGTACTACTTCCGGGCCGGACCAGGCCCGTTTGGTACGCGATAACGACGAGTTGTGCGCGGTCGCGGGCGCCGAGTTTGACCATCGCGCGGTTCACGTGGGTCTTGGCCGTCATCGGGGAGACGATCAGCCGTTCGGCGATCTCGTCGTTGGACAGACCGGTCGCGACGAGGCCGAGGACTTCGCGTTCGCGGTCGGTCAGGGCCGCCAGTTCGGCCGGCGCGGCGGCCTGGTCGAGCTCGGGCTGGGCCAGGAACCGGTCGATCAGACCCTTCACCGCTTTGGGCGAAAGCAGGGCGTCCCCGCGAGCGACGATCCGGATGGCGTCGATCAGCTCGGCCGGCTCGACGCTCTTGCCGAGGAACCCGCTCGCGCCCGCCCGAAGCGCTTCGAAGACGTACTCGTCGATCTCGAATGTGGTGAGGATCAGTACCCGCACCCCGGCGAGCGACTCGTCCGCCACGATCTGCCGGGTGGCGGCCAGGCCGTCGAGCCCGGGCATCCGGATATCCATCAGTACGACGTCCGCACGCGCGGTGCGGGCCAGCTCGACCGCCTCGTGCCCGTTGGCGGCCTCGGCGACTACCTCGAGATCAGGGGCAGAATCCACGAGCACGCGAAAACCCCGGCGGATCAGCGTCTGGTCGTCGGCCAGCAGCACCCGGATCGACACGTGTATCTCCTTGCTCATCGCTTGTGGGAAGTACGGCGTTGACCTGGAATCCGCCGGTAGAGGTCGGCTCGGCGCTTACTTGACCTCCGACAGCCTGTACGCGCTCGCGCATACCGAGGAGGCCGTGGCCGGTTCCGTTCGAGGTGTTGCTCGGGGGCGTCGTACTGCTGGTGTTGGTGACTGTGAGGGTCAGGGCGTTCCTGTGGTGGTTCAACTCGACCCGGGCGGTGGCGCCGGGTGCATGTTTGACCACGTTCGTGAGGGATTCCTGGACCACTCTGTAGGCGGTGAGCTCTACAAGTTCCGGTAGCGGCTGTAAGTCTTCCTGGGGCGTCCACTCGACTTGTAGACCTGCAGCTCGGAACGAGTCGATCAGGGAACCTAGCTCCTGCAGTGTCGGCATAGGCGCCGTCGGCAGTTGGTGGTCCTCAGACCTGCGCAGTACGCCTAGGAGGATCGTCAGCTCGGCCAGGACGGTACGGCCGCCATTGCGGACTTCTGCCAGCGCTCGCTCGGCTTCCTCCGGCTCATCCCGCAGGAAGTGCGAGGCGACTCCCGCCTGGACGTTCATCAACGCGATGTGATGAGCGATGACGTCGTGCAGCTCGTGGGCCAGGCGCAGACGTTCCTGGATGATCCGGCCGCGCGCCT
Source organism: Kribbella sp. NBC_01245 (assembly GCF_036226525.1). Lineage (NCBI taxonomy): Bacteria > Bacillati > Actinomycetota > Actinomycetes > Propionibacteriales > Kribbellaceae > Kribbella > Kribbella sp. NBC_01245. The sequence goes on along the minus strand of NZ_CP108487.1, from coordinate 4,375,712 downwards.
CTTCCTCCCGCCGCGCCTCGGCCCGCTGCAGGCTCTCCGCCAGCTCCGCCTCGTACGCCCGCCGGTACAACACGGCCTCGCCCATCGCCGCGCCCAGCAGGGTCAGCACGGAGACGCTCAGGTTCTCGAGCAAGTTGCCGTCGGTGAAAATCGTGGTGGCCCCGATCATCACCACCATGACCACCACTGTCACGACCCTGCGAGCCACTCGGTGCCTAGACGTGACCACCAACGTGTACATCGCGACCGCGATGGTCACACCGATCGGACTCTTAACCCCTTCGACCACGACGTACGCCAACGCACACCCAGTCGTCGCGATCAGCACCGGAAACGGCAACCTCCGCCGCACCACCAGCGCACCCGCCGCGCCCACGTCCAGCCCAATCGCGGCCGCGCTGTCGGGATATCCGAGCCCGTGCCGGGGTTCGAGCAGGATGACGAACAGTACGAAGCCCGCCAGCAGAACGTCCGCCGCCACCGGATGCCGGGCGATCCACCGCTGCCACGGCATCTCGGGCCAATGCCGGCCCGGTCGTAGTGACAAAGCGCCCATCGCCCCACCGTACGGCGTCCCACCCCACCCCCGCGTCGCCTACCGGTCGTACCCGCCAACTACCGCACCCGCGGTACCCACCAGGCCCGGTCCCAGACCTCCCACCCGCGCTCACCAGCCACCAGCCACCTGCTGCCGCCGACGCCCCCGGCCATGCCCCTATTCCGAGGGTCGACCCCAAGGCCGGTTAGTTAGGCGGGTTGGTGGGCTGTCAGGGCGGTGGAGTGAGGATGTCGATGTTGATGGTGGCTTGGTAGGTGGTGCGGTTGGTGTTGGGTCCTTTGGCGGGGTATTTGGAGGTGGATCGTTTGACGGTGCGGGGGCCGAGGCGGGTTCGGCGTGGGGGTAGCAGGTTGGCCAGGACGAGTCGGCCGATGTGGCCGACGAGGTCGATTACGGTGCCGGCGATGACGCCGGTGGCTTGGATGAGTTGGTCGCGGGCGGCGTTGAGGGCGATGGTGAAGCTGGCCCGGTCGGGGTCGGTGCCGGGTTGGGTGTCGGTGGCGTCGGTCATGGCTTGGCGCAGGACCTGGTAGGTGATCAGGAGTGCGTAGACCTCTTGGGTGATGCCTTCAGGGGTGCGGGCGCGCAGGACGTGTCCGCCGAGGATGGTCGATTTGATCGCCAGGTAGGCCGACTCGATTTCCCAGCGCTGGTGGTAGAGCTTGACCAGGTCGATGGCCGGGTGGTTGCCGGGGTCGAGCAGGGTGGTGACGAGCCGGTAGGTGCCGGTGCGTCGGCCGTTGCTGGTGGCGATGGTGACCTCGGCCTCGATCACACGGACTGGAGTCGTATCCCACATCGACAGGTAGGAGCCATCGCGGTGGCGCTGCAGAACAGGGAGTTTGCGGTTGTCTTTGCAGCGGATCAGCAGGTCGGCGCCGGCGTCTGTGATCGCGGTGATGACCTGCCGGGCGGCGAAGTTCCGGTCGGCCAGCACGATCATCCCGCGGCGCAGGCTGCGGGCCAGTAGCGGCGGCGCATAGCGGGTTTCCCCGATCAGAGCTGACCCGAAGGCCGCGTCGATGATGGTGCGGGTGCCGCAACACACTACGACCATCAGCCGTAACAGCGGATAGCCCGATCCGCCGTGGCTGCCGGTCTGTTTGGTGAACACGCCCAGATTGGTGGCGGTGTCCGGCACGGTCATCGTGGTGCCGTCGATCGCGGTGACCAGCAGTCCCCGCCACCGCACCCCGGCAGCGGCGATCGGCGCGGACGGGCCACGGAGCAGGTCGAACAAGGCCTTCAACGGTGCAGCACCGAGTCGCCGCCGGGCATGGGTCAACGCGGCCGCGGTGGGTGTCGCGACGGTCAGGCCGTGCAGCCCGGCCACCAGCCGGTGCCACACCTGGCCATAGCCACGATCGCTGAACAGGCACCCCGCCAAGACCAGATACACCACCACCCGGGCCGGCAGATCACGCACCCGGGCCTGCGTCCTGCCAGTCTGGGCGAGAGCCTCATCGACCATCTCGAACGGAATGAACTGGGTCAACTCGCCCAGATGACCAGGCGCGAACGCACCCTCAGCCACCCTGATCGTGCGAGTAATGACAGACTGAACAGGCAGCGGAGCCTCACCGGTAGCTGGTTGTCTCGCGAGGACAAACCTGTCTACCCGCGGAGCTCCGCTGCTCGATGTCCAACACGCCCACCCAGTCCTGGGCAACCACCCGAAACGCCTAACTAACCGGCTTTGGGGTCGACCCTCGGAATAGGGGGTGGACTCGCCAAACTTGCCGGGTCGACCCCCCATTCCGAGGGTCGACCCCAAGGCCGGTTAGTTAGGCGGGTTGGTGGGCTGTCAGGGCGGTGGAGTGAGGATGTCGATGTTGATGGTGGCTTGGTAGGTGGTGCGGTTGGTGTTGGGTCCTTTGGCGGGGTATTTGGAGGTGGATCGTTTGACGGTGCGGGGGCCGAGGCGGGTTCGGCGTGGGGGTAGCAGGTTGGCCAGGACGAGTCGGCCGATGTGGCCGACGAGGTCGATTACGGTGCCGGCGATGACGCCGGTGGCTTGGATGAGTTGGTCGCGGGCGGCGTTGAGGGCGATGGTGAAGCTGGCCCGGTCGGGGTCGGTGCCGGGTTGGGTGTCGGTGGCGTCGGTCATGGCTTGGCGCAGGACCTGGTAGGTGATCAGGAGTGCGTAGACCTCTTGGGTGATGCCTTCAGGGGTGCGGGCGCGCAGGACGTGTCCGCCGAGGATGGTCGATTTGATCGCCAGGTAGGCCGACTCGATTTCCCAGCGCTGGTGGTAGAGCTTGACCAGGTCGATGGCCGGGTGGTTGCCGGGGTCGAGCAGGGTGGTGACGAGCCGGTAGGTGCCGGTGCGTCGGCCGTTGCTGGTGGCGATGGTGACCTCGGCCTCGATCACACGGACTGGAGTCGTATCCCACATCGACAGGTAGGAGCCATCGCGGTGGCGCTGCAGAACAGGGAGTTTGCGGTTGTCTTTGCAGCGGATCAGCAGGTCGGCGCCGGCGTCTGTGATCGCGGTGATGACCTGCCGGGCGGCGAAGTTCCGGTCGGCCAGCACGATCATCCCGCGGCGCAGGCTGCGGGCCAGTAGCGGCGGCGCATAGCGGGTTTCCCCGATCAGAGCTGACCCGAAGGCCGCGTCGATGATGGTGCGGGTGCCGCAACACACTACGACCATCAGCCGTAACAGCGGATAGCCCGATCCGCCGTGGCTGCCGGTCTGTTTGGTGAACACGCCCAGATTGGTGGCGGTGTCCGGCACGGTCATCGTGGTGCCGTCGATCGCGGTGACCAGCAGTCCCCGCCACCGCACCCCGGCAGCGGCGATCGGCGCGGACGGGCCACGGAGCAGGTCGAACAAGGCCTTCAACGGTGCAGCACCGAGTCGCCGCCGGGCATGGGTCAACGCGGCCGCGGTGGGTGTCGCGACGGTCAGGCCGTGCAGCCCGGCCACCAGCCGGTGCCACACCTGGCCATAGCCACGATCGCTGAACAGGCACCCCGCCAAGACCAGATACACCACCACCCGGGCCGGCAGATCACGCACCCGGGCCTGCGTCCTGCCAGTCTGGGCGAGAGCCTCATCGACCATCTCGAACGGAATGAACTGGGTCAACTCGCCCAGATGACCAGGCGCGAACGCACCCTCAGCCACCCTGATCGTGCGAGTAATGACAGACTGAACAGGCAGCGGAGCCTCACCGGTAGCTGGTTGTCTCGCGAGGACAAACCTGTCTACCCGCGGAGCTCCGCTGCTCGATGTCCAACACGCCCACCCAGTCCTGGGCAACCACCCGAAACGCCTAACTAACCGGCTTTGGGGTCGACCCTCGGAATAGGGCGGCGCGCATCCGGACTTGGAGGGCGCTTCTCCTAAATTCGGGGCGGCGCTCCCGATGGGGAGGGTTAACCCCTGAGGTGGTGGGTTCACCCTCGAGATCGGAGGGGGTTAACCCACCACCTCGGGGGTTAACGTCTGAGATTCTGGGTTCCGCGGGCCGGTTATTTGGCCCCGGACCAGCAGATCAAGGGATAACGCACGATTTGCGGACGGAAAGCCAGCGCGAGGGCGCCCGCGGCCCTCTTCCCGAGCGAACTGGACGTTTTCAGGCCCGAAAAACGTCCAGTCCACTCAGGAAGCGACACCGCTTACTCCGGGCACGGCACCACTCGCAGTCCGCGCACGGAAGGCGCGAGCAAACCAGGCACGGCAGCCGTCGCCGTCCGCTCGAACGGCGCGAGCCCGCTCCCGGCACGGCGGCCCTCGCCATCTGCTCGAAGGCGCGAGCCGCTCCGGGCGCGGCACCGCCCGCCGTCCGCGCACGGAACGCGCGAGCAACCAGGCATGGCAGCCCTCGCCGTCCGCTCGAAAGGCGCGAGCCGCTCCGGGCGCGGCAGCACTCGCCGTCCGCGCACGGAAGGCGCGAGCAATCCGGGCACGGCAGCACTCGCCATCCGGTCGAAAGGCGCGAGCCGCTCCGGGCACGGCACGTCACACCTTCCGTGCACGGAAGGTGTGACGCAAACGGGCAGACCTCACTCGGCCCCCTGAATAGCCCGCCGCACTTGGTGGAGCCGGGCCGGGTCAAGGGCGCGTCAGCGTCGGCGTTAGCCGATGAAGCCCTTGACGCGGCCCGGATCCACCAAACAATTCGCAAGAACTCAGGGGGCCGGGTGCCGCCAAAAGACCCGCCCGCGTCAGACCGACGAGGCGTCCACAGCGAGAGAGGCCCGCGTCAGACCGACGAGGCGTCCACAGCGAGAGAGCGAAGAGCGGCATAACGAGGCCGAAGGGATGCCACGCGTGCAGCGTCGGCGGGATCAGGTGTCAGGCGTTCGCCGCCGGCGCTAGGCGACAACCCGAGCGCAACTGCGGCAGCCCCACGCGCCCCGACCTCCGCCTCCGAGCAGACCTCGGCCTCACGCCCAAACGTCGCCGTCAAGCAGCGCCGCCACCAAGAGGACGCATGGATACCCCCACCACCCAACACAACCTCAAGCTCTCGCCCAAACAGCGAATCGAGCATCCGCAACCCACGATCGATCTCCAACGACGCCCCTTGCAGCGACGCCGCCAGCAAATCCGCCGCCGTGTCATCAAACGACAACCCGAAATAAACCCCAGACCCACCAGCCACAGTCTCCGGCGGCCGAGTCCCAGCCTGGAAGGGAATCGCGATCACCCGCGACGACCCGACCTCCACACCTTCCGGCTCAGGCGACTCCAAATCGAGCACGCCAGTCAGCCAGGCATGCATATTCCCAGCCGCCGAGAACGCCATCCCCGTCACCGCGCGCTCGTCATCCACGCGATACCGCCACAACTCCCACGGCAATTCCGGCGCATCGGCGATCGGATGCACCACCCGCACCGCGGCCGACGTACCAATAGTCACCGCAGCCGTCGACACGTCGTACCCACCCGTGCCAACGTTCGACGCGGCCCCATCCCCAGTCGGCGGATGCACTGGTACGGCGACCAGCGACGGCCAGCGCAAGGCGTACGACGGCGAGAGCCGCCCAGTCCAACGCGATGGAACGATCGGCGGGAGCTGCGAGGCCGAAACCCCTGCAATTGCAAGGGCCTCAGCGTCGTACCCGCCAGTGGCAAGCTCCAGAACACCAGTGCCGGAGGCTACCGATACCGACGTTAGACGCTCTCCAGTGAGACGTTCCAGCACGAGATCGGGTAGACCCGCGAAGGCCGTGACCGACGAACCGAGAACTGAGCGGAGCCAGGGAATTCGACGCGACCAGTAGAGCCGGTGCAACCAGGCGCCCGTACGAGCGTGGAAAGCCCGCTCGTCGAAAGACGCAGGCAGGGTCGGCGGGATCGACCGAGTATCGACCCAGGGAATGACTGGCGTAAGCGGCTTGCCAAAGTTGTCGAGGGCAACGATCGAGTGCCACTGCGACGACAACACGATGTGCTGGATGTCTTCGAGATGACCGCCCGCGTGGAGTTCGTCGATGCACGCGAGCAGCCCGTCGACGTACCCGTCGAGATCGAGGGTGGCCTCGCCCTGAGCGCCGTACGCCGTCTGCACCTTGTGCCGCGCGAGCGCACCTGGGACTGGTGTCGCGGAAGAATCCAAAACCAAAGCCCGCGCAGACGACGTACCAAGGTCAATCGCGAGGATAGATCCACCAGACTCCGAGTCACTCCTCTGCATGGAGAGCCTTGAGGAAGGCAGCGGCCCAGACGTTCACGTCATGGGAGGCCAGGTGTTTGCGCATCGCCTTCATCCGGCGCCCAAGCTGCCGATCATCCGTATGCATGGCCTCAACGATCGTGTCCTTCATCCCGTTGATGTCATGCGGGTTCACCAAGAACGCCTGCCGGAACTCATCCGCCGCCCCGGCGAACTCGCTCAACACCAGCGCCCCCGTGTCGTCGTACCGACAAGCGACATATTCCTTAGCGACCAAGTTCATCCCATCACGCAACGGCGTAACTACGGCCACGTCAGCAGCCCGATACAACGCCGCCATCTCGTTGCGCGCAAAGGACGTATGCAAGTAGTTGATCGCAGGCGTACCAATCCGCCCATGCTCACCATTGATCCGCCCCACCAGCAACTCAATGTCGTCACGCAACACCCGATACTGCTCGACCCGCTCACGACTAGGCGTAGCGACCTGAACGAAAACAGCGTCGTCAACAGACACGCGCTTCTCGTCCAGCAACTCCCCAAAAGCCCGGATCCGCTGCCGAATGCCCTTCGTGTAGTCGAGCCGGTCAATCCCAAGCAGGATGTGCTCCGGATTGCCGACCTCATCCCGGATCTCCTGCGCGCGGGCCAGCGTCTCGGGCTTGCGCGCGAGCTCCTCGAGTTCGCCGACGTCGATGGAGATCGGGAACGACTTGGCCCGCACGATCCGATCGTCGGGCAAGTGGATGCGATCGCCGCGAGTCCGCAGGCCCATCCGATTACGAGCCAGCCGGGCGAAGTTCGACGCAGCCCCGGGTCTTTGGAAGCCGACCAGGTCCGCGCCCATCAGCCCGTCGAGGATCTGCCGGCGCCACGGCATCTGCGCGAACAGCTCGGTCGGCGGGAACGGGATGTGCAGGAAGAACCCGATCCGCACGTCCGGCCGCAACCGCCGCAGCATCGCGGGCACCAGTTGCAGCTGGTAGTCGTGCACCCAGACCACGGCGTTGTCGGCGGCCGCGTCGGCGGCGGCCTCGGCGAAGCGGCGGTTGACCGCGACGTACGCCTCCCACCATTCGCGGTGGAACTCGGGTGGTGCGATCACGTCGTGGTAGAGCGGCCAGAGCGTCGCGTTGGAGAAGCCTTCGTAGTAAAGAACGATCTCCTCGGCGGACAGCATCACCGGCACTAGGTGCATGCCCTCGGTGTCGAACGGGTCCAGCTTCTCGTCGGCTGCGCCGGACCAGCCGATCCACGCGCCCTGGTGGCGCTGCATCACTGGAGCGAGCGCGGTGACCAGGCCGCCGGGGCTCCGCCGCCAGGAGGTGCCTCCTTCCGGTGTCTCGACTCGGTCAACGGGCAGCCGGTTGGCCACCACCACGAAATCGCTACGGCCGGTGTCCATGCAGTGTCATCCACCCAGATATTCGTCGTCGCCGGGGTAAACGACCCCGGTCTGTCTGCGGGCCTCGTCGAGCAGTTCGAGGATGTCGATGGTCTCGTCGTGCGGGAACGCCGGGCATTCGAACAACCCGGCCCGTAGCGATCTCATCACCTCGGCTGCCTCGTAGTGGTACCCAAGTCCACTCTTCGGTACGGCGATCTGCTCGTCACCCGCCGCCGTACGGCGCACGTAGTGGTCCGGGTGATGCCAGCGTCCCGGCAGCATCAGACTGCCCTCAGCCCCACTCACGGAGGCGATCCAGGGCAGTTGCGCGGTCATCCCGCAGGTCAGCGAGGCCATCGCGGCCGGGTATTTCCAGATCATCGATGTGACCAGATCCACACCCTCGTCGCTCAGCTGGGCCATCGCCGTCATCGCCTCGGGCTTGCCCAGCACCATGTACGCGAAGGTCGCCGGGTAGATGCCGAGATCGAGTAGCGCGCCGCCGCCGAGGTCCGGCCGCAGCAGCCGCTCGGGTAGTTGCGGTTTGAAGAAGCCGAAGTCCGCGAGCACCTGCAACGGTTCGCCGATCACGCCGCTGCGGAGGTCCTCGAAGTACGCCTGGATGACGGGATCCGTCCGCATCCACATCGCCTCGGCGAACAACGTGCCGGTACGACGCGACAGCTCGACCAGATCGCGGCCCTGCCGGGCGTTGAGCGTGATCGGTTTCTCGCACAGTACGGCGATGCCGGCGTCGAGCGCGGCCCGGGCGACCGCGTAGTGCTGCGGATGCGGCGTACCGATGTAGAGCACGTCGACGGCCTTCGAGTCGATCAGCGCGCGATAGTCGTCGAAGCGCTGGGCGATGCCGTGCGTCTCGGCGAACCGGTCCGCGGCGGCCATCGACCGGGACGCGACCGCGGTCACCTCGGCGTCCGGCAGTAGCGCGAGGTCCTTCGTGAAGGATCCCGAGATGTTGCCAGTGGCAACGATGCCCCAGCGGACTACGTCCATGGTCTGAACTCCGGTAGTGGGAAGGGGCCGTGCGTGGCGACGCGGATCGTCTCGAAGGCGTGCGCGAGCTGGATCAGCGTGGCGTCGCTGCCCGCCGTACCGCTGAAGAGCAGGCCGACCGGGAGGCCCTCGACCAGACCGGACGGCACGCAGACCAGGGGATAACCGGCCAGCGCCGCGTGCGTCGACGAGCTGCCCAGGACGTTGTCACCGTTGACGAGATCGATCGTCCAAGCCGGCGAGTAGGCGGGCATCACGAGGGCGTCGAGCTCGTGCTCCTTGAGCAGGTTGTCGATGCCGTCGCGGCCGGTCCGCAGGCCCGACATCCTGGCCGCGACGTACGCCGGATCGTCCAGGCCCTTGGTCTGTTCGGACTGCTCGAACAACTCCTGGCCGAAGTGCCGCAGTTCCGTGTCGGCGTGCGCCCGGTTGTAGGCGATGAGGTCCGCGAGCGTGCGCGGTCCGCCCTCGGCGCGGGTGGCGAGATAGGCCGCCATGCCGGTCTTGAGCTCGTGGCAGGGCACTAGTAATTGCTCGTCCTGGCTCGGCGTCGGCAGGCTCAGCCCGTCCACGATGGTGGCGCCCGCGCGGGAGAGCAGCGCGAGGGCTTGCTCGCTGACGCGGTCGAGCCCGCGGGAGTAGCCCCACGCACTGCCTCTCGGTACGCCGATGCGCTTGCCGGCGAGCCCGTCATCTACACAGACGGCGGCGTAGTCGATGCCGCTCCCACCGTTTGTTGCGAGCACGGAAAGGAGAGTCGCGGCAGCCCGGACGGTTCTCGCCATCGGGCCCGCGGTGTCCTGGGAGTGCGAGATCGGGACGATGCCCTGCTGCGGGATCAACCCGACGGTGGGTTTGATGCCGACGACCCCGTTCAGGGCGGCCGGGCAGACGATCGACCCGTTCGTCTCGGTGCCGATGGCCAGCTCGGCCAATCCGGCCGCGACCGCCGCGCCCGAGCCGCTGGAGGAACCGCCCGCGGACCGGTTCAACGCGTACGGGTTGCGGGTCAGGCCGCCGTACGCGCTCCAGCCGGAGGTCGAGCTCGCGCCGCGGAAGTTGGCCCATTCGCTGAGGTTGGTCTTGCCGAGGATGAGGCAACCCGCGGCGCGCAGGCGCTGGACCAGGGGAGCGTCGTACGCCGGCGGCGGTTGGCTCGCGAGGGCGTTCGAGCCGGCGGTGGTGGGAAGGCCCGCGGTGTCGATGTTGTCCTTGACCAGCACCGGGACGCCGTGGAGCGGGCTCCGGGCGCGGCCCGCGGCGTACTCCTCGTCGAGCCGGGCGGCGTCGGCGCGCGCGGCCGGATTCGGCGTACAGACCGCTCGGACCAGGGGGTCGATCTCCTCCAGCCGGGCCTGCAACGCCTCGACTTGAGCGCTCGCACCGACCCGGTCGGACGAGGCGGGGAACGGTCGGGTCGCGGTCACACCAACGATCCTGCCAGAGTCACACGGCCAGCCCCGGAGACACGGTGTCACCAAAACTGTCGGCGCCATCCGGCATGCTTAGTGCCCTGCGTCGGAGGTTCCTTGGCGCTTGCGGCGCCCAGGCACGCACCTCACGGCGCTGGTGGACCATCCACGATGCTCCGCATCGAGGACGCTCCTCCAGCACCGCGATGCACGCACCTGGACACCGCAATCACTCAAGGAACCTCCGACGCAGGGCACTTGGACACGTTGCGCCCGGGGACCGTGGTGAATGACATCGCTGTTGTTCAGCACGTACAGTGGGGCGCGGACGGACGATCACCGACCGCACACGGGAGTCACCAGCCGATGGACAGCGCGAACGCAGCAGCCGCCGACACCGCAGCTCAGCAGGCCATCGAGGGCCTGTCCGAGCGCGACGGCGCTATCCTGGGTTTCGAGCGCCACTGGTGGAAGTACGCCGGCGCCAAAGAGCAGGCCATCCGGGACCAGTTCCAGATGTCCGCCACCCGGTACTACCAGGTCCTGAACGCGTTGATCGACCGCCCGGAAGCCCTCGCGCACGACCCGTTGCTGGTCAAGCGCCTGCGCCGCCTGCGGGCCGCCCGCCAGCGGGCCCGCTCGGCGCGCCGTCTCGGGATCGAAGTCTGAGCGAACTCATGGCACCGGCCGGTGGTTCCCGCACCCGCGACCAGCGGGGTCAGGTCCTCTCGTCCCTGGTCGCGGTCGCCGCGGTGGTGGCGATCGTGGCGGGACTGCTCTTCCTTTTCGGCACCCGCGGCACCGAGAGTGCCGCCAAACCGCCGCCCGCACCTTCCACTGCGGTGAGTACGGCGACCGTGTCCGTCACGCCTCCGATCAAGGCCGCCAGCACGCCGTCGCCGACTCCGACCGCGAGTGTTCCGGTCGACAAGCGTCCGCCCGTCGAGGTCTACAACAACACTCGTCGCAAGGGTCTGGCCGAGCAGGTCGCCGAGCGTGCCCGGGCTGAAGGCTGGAAGGTCGTCGGCGCCGACAACTGGAAGGGCAAGATCGTCACCAGCACGGTCTACTTCCCGCCGGGGATGCAGGCCGAGGCCCAGCAGCTGGCGACGTCCCTGGCCATCCCCCGGATCAAGGACGCCCTCGAGAACATGAAGGCCGACCGGCTGACCGTGATCCTCACCGCGGACTACCTCGGTCGATGAGCACACCCGAGCTGAAGACGGTCGCCGGGCGGACCGGCTGGGAGGCGATCATCGCCGACCCGGGTTCCGCCGTATTGGGCACCGACTTCGATGGCACGCTCTCGCCGCTCGTCTCCGACCCCGCGATGTCGCGCCCGACCGAGGGCGCGCTGGATGCCCTGGCCCGGTTGAGCCGGTCGCTACGGCAGGTCGCGATCGTCACCGGCAGACCCGCGCTCGTGGCCACCGAGCTGTCGGGTGCAACGGCTCACGGCGGTCTGGGATCGCTTGTGGTGCTTGGGCATTACGGGCTTGAGCGGTGGGACGCGACGACTGGTTCGGTGACCAGCGACCCGGTTCCGGCCGGGGTCGAGACGGCCCGGGCGCGGTTGCCCGAGTTGCTGGCCTCGTTGGGACATCCCGACGCCTTCATCGAGGACAAGGGCGCGTCGCTCGCTGTCCATACCCGGCGGATGGATGCGCCGGACGAGGCATTCCAGGAGTTGCGCGGGCCGCTTGGCGGGTTGGCCGAGGGGGTCGGGCTTCGGCTTGAACCGGGCAATCTCGTGCTTGAGCTGCGACCGCCGGGCGTGGATAAGGGTGTGGCGTTGCGCCGACTGGTGGGCGAGACCGGTGCGCGCTCGGTGCTGTACGCCGGGGACGACCTGGGCGACCTGGCCGCGTTCGCCGCGATCGACGCCATGCGGGCGGATGGGCTCAACGCCGTACTGGTGGCGGCTCGTTCGTCCGGCGCGGCGGAGTTGATCGAGGCGGCCGACATCGTGGTGGATGATCCGGCCGGCGTGGTCACCGTCTTCATCGCGCTTGCGGACGCTATTGCCGCCCGCGGCTGAACGCTTTCAACAGCGAGCGGGGTTGGCGTTCGTGGTAGCCGCCGTCGGCCAGGCCGGCGAGTCGCTCGAACGGGTTGCGCGAGGCGGGATCGCCCGTGCGCAGTAGCGACCAGCAGGCGCCGATGCCGTACAACGGGAGCATTGGCAGGCCGATCAGCCAGAAGTACTGCCAGGAGTGGCGCTCCTCGTGCTTCACCAGGTCCGGGCTGTTGTCGAAATACGCCCGCTCGTGTTTGGTCAGCACCACGTTGCCGATCGTGAAGGCGCCGGCGATCGGGAAGCCCAGCTTGTACCCGGTCGCGTAGAACAGCCCGCGCGGTCCCAGGCTGAACTGCGCCCGCCCGATCAGCATCACCAGCAGCCCGGCGAGCGTACTGAGATTGAGGAAGTTCACCACCAGCTTGAAGCGCTGCCACCCCGTCATCTTTCGAGTATGAGCCGGGCGGCGAGCCTTGTCGCGTGCTCGGCGGCGGGTTGTCGGTGCGGCAGTGCAGACGGCGGGTCGTCGGTGGGACAGTGCAGGCGTCGGGTTGTCGGTGCGGCAGTGCAGACTGGGCACGTGACTTCGGTGATGGCTTCGATGACGCGGCGGTGGGTGCCGGGGCGGCCGGTCGACCCGCAGCTGCTGATCGGGTCGTTGCGACGGGGTGCGGGCGATCCGACCTACCGGTTCGACCGCGATACCCGCACGGTCTGGCGCGCGACGCGGGCGCCGGACGGCCCGGTCCTGCTCCGCCTCACGCCGTACGGCGCACTGGGGGAGATCGAGGCGGAGGCCTGGGGGCCCGGCGCGGCCTGGGCGTTGGACGGTGTGCCCGAGCTGCTGGGTGATGCCGACAGCTGGGACGGGTTCGAGCCGCGGCATGACGTGCTGGCCCAGGCGGCCCGCCGGTTCGCGTACTTCCGCGTCCCTCGCACCCGGGCCGTTTTCGAGGCGATGGCCGCCGCCGGTATCGAACAGGTCGTCACGGGCAAAGAAGCCTTCCGGGCTTGGCGTGTGCTGGTGAAGACGTACGGCGAACCGGCACCGGGCTCTGCTGCTTCGGAGGCGCTGTGGGTGCCGCCGACGCCGGAGCAGTGGCGGTTGATCCCGTCGTGGATGTGGTTGCGCGCGGGCGTTGATGGTCGACGGTCTCGCGTCGTGATCACGGCGGCTACTCGGGCCAAGGCGCTCGAACGTACTTTGACAATGGCTTCCGCCTCCGACGTTGAGCGGGCCCTGCGGTCATTGCCGGGCGTCGGTGTTTGGACTGCCGCGGAGGTACGACAACGCGCGCACGGCGACGCGGACGCCTTCTCCTTCGCCGACTACCACGTCTCGCGCAACGTCTCGTACGCCCTGACCGGCGAAGAACTCGACGACGACGCCACCGCCGAACTCATCGAGCCCTACCGAGGCCACCGCTACCGCGTCCAGCGCCTCCTAGAACTCTCCGGCCCTGGTCATCCCCGCTACGGCCCGCGAATGAGTCTGCCCAGGCACACCCCTGGCGCGACACACCGATTGCGCTGATGTCACTTCCTGCAATTTGCCCGGCCGCCGTAGCCGATCGGGCCCGTTAACCTCTACGCTCCGCCGGTGAACCGCCGACCACGCATCGCGCTGACCGCCGTACTCGCAATATCGGCCGGTCTACTCACCGCCTGCGGCAGCAACCAGCCGAACGGCGGCGCCCCCACGCCCTTCGACGCCCTGACCACCCAATCTGCCCAGACCACCCCTTCGCCCGGGACCTCGGCCGCGCCGCCGAAGCCCGCGCGCCTGTCGGCGCAGGCGGCCGCGGCCAAGTTGAAGGTGGCCCAGCGCGCACAGGTCAAGGCCGACACTGCTCGCTTCGTGCAGTCGCTCGTGGTCGACGCGCAGAGCGACGGCGTCCTCACGACCCGGCTCGACGGGCGCTACCGGATCAGCACCCGCAGTTCAGAGGGCGTCATGACGAATACCGGGACCGGTACCTTTGCCACCCAATTGGGAACGGCGAACGGTGCCGTTTTCCGGATCCGCGTGATCAAACAGAACAGCTACCTGAACGTGCCGATGTGGCCCGTGAAAATGCGGCACTGCTGGATGGCCCAGACGGCGGATGAGGTGTTCGCGGCGGCCGGGTTGGAGGCCAAGGGCGAGGCGACCATGCCCGCCGCGAATATGGAGACCCTGATGTCCGGGGCGGCGTCAGGTGGCGAGGGCGATGAGCTCACCGGTTCGGTCGACGTACTGCCCGCGGTCGCGTTGTTCGGCTCTGGCGTGATGGGCAAGCTGAAGCGGCCCGAATCCCTGACCGGCCGGATCCCCGCACGCTTCCGGGTCGGCCCGGCCGGTGTGGAGAAGGTCACCATCGCCGGCAAGCCGTTGGCCGGCGTACTGCAACGTACGAAGCAGGGCTTCACCACCGACGGCTTGGCCACGATCGACGCGATGACCGTGACGATCACGTACTCGAACTGGCGCACACCGGTATCGGTCCAACGCCCACCGAAGTCCCTCCTTCTAAAGCCCACCCAAAAAACCTGCGGCCCCTAGCCCACCCGCCCCTCGGCCGTTTTTGCGACACCTCGCGCCTGGCTTCACGACACACCGTGCCTGGCTTCATCGGTCCCTTCTGACGCGGCGTGTCGGCCTTGATCGGTCTCTTCTGACCAAACCCCGGCGTGTCATCGGGCCCTTGTGACGCGGCGTGTCGGCGTTCATCGGTCCCTTCTGACCATGCGGCGGCGGGTCGTCGGACTCTTTGAGCACGGCTGTCGCGGGCATGCTGAAACAGTGTTTTCGCTCTGCTGAAACACCGTTTCCTTGACTCGCATTTGGTCACAAGGGACCGATGAACGCCGACACGCCGCGTCACAAGGACCCGATGAACGGGATACGCGGCGTGCCCGGGAGGGAAGGGGGCGCGTGAGATTTGGCGTCTCGGATGGTGGGACTGGGGGACGGAATGTGGGATGGGTTGGGTAATCTCGGTCGTGCTCATCCAGAGGGACTGAGGGAAACGGCCCGTTGAAGTCCCGGCAACCCTCCCCGTTGACGTCTCGATCCGGAGACCGACGCGGTGGAACGGTGCCAAATCCGTCCCGTGCCGAGATCCGGATGCGGGGAAGATGAGGAGGGAACTCCGCATGAGCCTGACCACCGCTCCCGCGACACACACGATCCGCGAAGGCGCCTTCGGCAATGCCACGCATCTGAGCTGCCGGGCTTGTGGCGCGCAATCCCCGCTCGGCCCGTTCTACGCCTGTATGGAGTGCTTCGGTCCGCTCGAAGTCGGGTACTCCTACGGCACGGTGACCCGCGAGCAGATCGAGGCCGGACCCAAGAACATCTGGCGTTACCAGCCGCTGCTGCCGGTGCCGACCGATGTGGCGAGCTTCCCGAATACCGAGCCCGGTTTCACCCGCCTGGTCAAGGCCGACAACCTGGCTCGCGAGCTCGGCCTGAAGACCCTCTGGGTGAAGGACGACTCGGGCAACCCGACCCACTCCTTCAAGGACCGGGTCGTCGCGACCGCCCTGAGCGCCACCCGTGAGCTCGGGCTGACCGTCTTCGCCTGTCCCTCCACCGGCAACCTGGCCAACGCCGTCGCCGCCGCGGCGGCCCGGGCCGGCATCCGCTCGGTCGTGTTCATCCCGAGCGACCTCGAGCGGCCGAAGATCATCACCACCGCGGTGTACGGCGGCACGCTGGTCGCCGTTGACGGTAACTACGACGACGTGAACAAGCTGGCCTCCGAGATCGCCGGCGAGGAAGAGGGCTGGGCCTTCGTCAACGTCAACGTCCGGCCGTACTACTCCGAGGGTTCGAAGACGCTCGCCTTCGAGATCGCCGAGCAGCTCGGCTGGCGCCTGCCGCAGCAAATCGTCGTACCGGTCGCCTCGGGTTCGCAGCTCACCAAGATCGACAAGGGTTTCACCGAACTGCAGAAGCTCGGTCTCGTCGACGCCGCCGAATACAAGGTGTACGGCGCGCAGGCGACGGGCTGTTCCCCGGTCGCGCAGGCCTTCCGCGACGGCCACGACGTGGTCAAGCCGGTCAAGCCCGACACCATCGCGAAGTCGCTGGCGATCGGTAACCCGGCCGACGGGCCGTACGTGCTCGACGTGGCCCGCCGTACTGGTGGCGCGATCGAGGACGTCACGGACGAAGAGGTCATCGAGGGGATCCAGCTGCTGGCCCGGACCGAGGGCATCTTCGGCGAGACCGCGGGCGGGGTAACGGTCGCGACGCTGAAGAAGCTGATCGAGACCGGTCAGCTCGATCCCGAGGCCGAGACCGTCATCATCAACTCCGGCGACGGGCTGAAGACGCTCGACGCCGTCGCCGACCGGGTCGGCCCGAAGGTCACCATTCCCGCGACGTACGACGCTTTTGTGAAGGCAGGTCTGCAGTGAGTGTGAGTGTGCGCGTTCCGACCATCCTGCGGGCCTACACCCAGGGCGTCTCCGAGGTCTCGGTAGAGGGCTCGAACCTGAGCGAGGTGCTCGAGTCGCTCGACGTGTCGTACCCGGGGATCAAGTCCCGGGTGCTCGACGACGCGGGCGAGCTGCGGCGATTCGTCAACATCTACGTCGACAACGACGACGTCCGCTTCGCCGAAGGCCTGCAGACGTCCATCAAGGACGGTGGCCAGGTCTCCATCATCCCCGCCGTCGCCGGCGGCTGACCCCGCCCACCCACGCTTCGCGGATCCCGCTCATCCCCTAGCGTTCATTCGTCGGAATCCGCCCCCCTCAGCACAGCGGACCAGTACAGGGTCCGCGGCGGCAGGGGGCGGATTCCGACGAATGAACGCATGCTTGTGGCGGCTACTCGCCCGGCGCCAGGGTTTTGGCGAGGAGGCGGGCCGTGTTGGCGACTAGGGCGTCGTCCCAGATCGCGTCTTGTGCGGGCTTGGTGGTGTAGACCGCCAGGACAAGCGGCGTACCGGCAGTCGTCCACGTGACGCCGACATCGTTCGCGGTGCCGTAGTCGCCTGAGCCTGTCTTGTCGGCGAGCGTCCACCCTGCCGGGAGGCCCGCGCCGAACCGCTTCTTGCTGGTGGTGTTGGCCTTCAGCCACGCCGTCAGCTGATCGCGATCGGCGGGCGTGAGCGCATTGCCGAGGACCAGTCGGCGGAGGTTGGCGCCCATCGAGCCGGGCGTCGTGGTATCCCGTACGTCGCCGGGGATGGCCGTGTTGAGCTCGATCTCGTACCGGTCGAGCCGCGTGTACAGGTCACCCATCGACCGGCAGAACCTCGTGATGCCGTACGGCCCGCCGATCTGGCGCAACAGCAGATTCCCCGCCGTGTTGTCGCTGTAGCAAATCGCGGCGTGGCACAGGTCCGCGACCCGCATGCCCTTGCCGACGTGCTTCTCGGTGATCGGCGAGTTCACCACCAGATCCTTCTTGGTGTAGTGGATGACCCGGTCGAGGAACTCCCCATCGCAGTCCCGATCGCGCAAGATCGCCGCGGCCGCGAGCAGCTTGAACGTCGAGCACAACGCGAACCGCTCGTCCGCCCGATAAGCGATGGTCGCGCCAGTCAGGGTGTTCGTCGCGTAGACGCCGAGCCGGGCGCCGTGCTCCCGCTCCAACTTGCGGAGCTCTTCATAGGCAGCCCCGTACGTCTGGGCCGACGCCGCCGCATCGGCGGATCGAGTCGCGTCGTTCTCGTTCGGCGGCGTCGCGGTAGCGGGCAGACCAGTGAGCGTGCTGCCGGCCAGGAGGCCGGTGGTGGAGACGGCCAGGCCGGTGCCCAGCAGGGAACGGCGGGAGATCTCGCGCTTCATTCGCACTCCGTTTCGACGGTGTCGGATCGTGCCGAGCCAATCAGCGCGCCTTGGCTCATGTCCAAGCGATATGGAGCATGCTCCGATAGCTTTTTGATATAAGTAGCCGATGGACCTGCTCGCCCATCTCGAGGCGTACGTCGTGATCACGGAGGAAGGCAGCTTTTCCGCGGCCGCCGACGTGCTGCACATTCCGCAGCCGGTGCTGAGTCGGCGGATCAAGATCCTCGAGCAGCATCTCGGCGGCGATCTCTTCGACCGTTCCCGACGGCAGATCACCAGCACCGATCTCGGCATCCAGTTGCTGCCGCATGCGAAGGACGTGCTGAGCCGCGTCGACCACCTCCATCAAATGGCCCGCACCGCGCTGGCCTCGACCGCGCACGCCCTCGGCGTACCGCCCGACTGCGATCCGGCCGCCCTGGCCCGCGTGATCCGCGCCGGCGCCGACCGCGGCATCACGATCGGCGTGCACGAGTTGTCCGCCGACGACCGGGCGGTCGGCCTCGCGGACGGCTCGCTGGCGGTCGCGCTGCTGCGGGTACCACCCGAGGCGGCGGCGTACGACGTACCGCTTGGCCTGGCAGCCGCCAAGCCGTTGACCGGGTCATTCGGACGGCGATCGGTGCACTTGGAAAGCCTGCGGCCCCGGCGAGGTGCTGGGCCCGCAGCTGCGCCGGCGATCCTGCTCACCGGCGAGGACGGGATCGGCTTCGCGGCCGAGCGCTTCCGCAAGGCCGCCGCGCGTGCGGGGCTGCCCGAGGGACGCGTTCGCGACGTCGCGTCGGTCGCCAGCGCAGTCGCCGAGACGCTCGCGGGTGATGCGTTGTTGCTCTGCGCCGAACCGCTCGCCCTGCGGTACAACTTGGCGTGGTCCGCCTTGGCAGACCCGACGCTCCACCGGGGCTACGAGCTAGCGGTGGCCACCCGGCGAGTCGGCAACCCACTCGTCCTCGACTGGCTCGAGCCCCTGCTCGCGGAGGCGATCGGCAGCCAGTCGGCAGCGCCCTACGCCCAGCACGACACGAGGCATGACACGAGCCAGGGCGCGAGGCAAGGCACGAAACCCGACGCGAAGCCTGGCACGACGAACCGAGCCGACGAACCAGACCAACGCGCCCGATTGGCGGCCCACGGATGACAACACCGACGACCTACCGCCAGCCGGCGTACGTCGCGAGTACGGCGGACCTGCTGGCCGTTGCCGAGGCGATCCACACCCAATGGCAGCAGGTCGGCGCGACCGGCCACCTGCTGGCCCAGAATCTCGACACCACTGCCGAATTCGGGTTCGACGTCGACAACGCCGTACCGCTCGCCTCGGTCGCGAAGGTCCCCCTCGCGTTGGTCGTGCTGGACGAGATCGCGACCGGCGTACTCGATCCGGCGACGCCCGTCACGATCGACCCGGAGACCAAGAGCGTCGGCCCGACCGGCGTGGCCGCGTTCCGGCATCCGGTGACGATCGCGGTCGGCGATCTGCTGCACCAGATGCTGACCGTCAGCGACAACGCCAGCGCGGACGCATTGCTCGACCTCGTCGACGTACAGACGATCGACGCACGCCTGCGCGAATGGGGATGCGACGGCGTCCGCCTCCGCCATCGGCTGCAACGGATGTACGAATGCGTCGCGGGAGTCGCCGGCGACGACTTCGGGCTCGCCATGGAGCTCGCGATCCGCGATGACGCCGTCGGCCTCTACTCGATCGAGACCCTCGACCCGGCTCATGCGAACGCCGGTACCGCCCGAGCCCTGGTCGACCTACTGCAACGGATCTGGCTCGACCGCATCTCCCAGCCGAGTGCCACCGCCGAGCTACGTCGCCTGATGGGCATGCAACTCTTCAAGCACCGACTCTCAAGTGACCTTCAACTCGACACCGTCCGAGTCAGCGGCAAAACCGGCACCTTCCTCCACCTCCGCCACGAAATCGGCGTCATCACGTCCGACTCCGGCGACCGCATCGCCATCGCCGCCCTCACCCGCTCCCAACGCCGAGCCGACATAGCCCACGACATCGACCTAGCCATCGGCTCCGCCGCCCGCACCGCCTTCGAAGCCCTCCGCACCTGATCGGGTACCCGCGGACGTTTTGCGATGAGAAGGTGACGCTGGGTAAGCTTCGCGCGAGTCGAGGCGACCGCAAACCCCGGCCGGTGGGTCGTCGGCGAAGTCGCCGAGAAGCCAAGGGATGAAGGGTTTGGGCTATCTCCGCTCGAGACGCTGGGCCTCGGAACTGGTTCGACACACCGGGAAAGCGCAGAGCGCCTGAATTTGCGCGAAGGATGACGACCGCCGGCCCATCGTGCATCCCGAGGCGTCGATTCAAGTCGTAGTTCGGGGAGTCCCGCCCGTGTCCCAAAGTCAAAACCCCGGCGGTGTGGCCTGCTCGTGAGAGCTACCAGGGACCGTTCCGGGGTCTTCGCAAACAACATTACCACGTTGCCACATTGGAGGTGAGGTTCGATGAACAGCTCAGACTTGCAGCGATTGGTCGCGAGCGCTGGCAGCCAACACTTCGGCGACCCGCGATTCGCCGCCTACGTGAGCAGTTGCGGCGGCGATGTAGAGGGGGCATTGGTGTTCTACCAATGGAACGTCGAGACCTCGGGGGCGATGTGGGAAACGATCGGACATCTTGAGGTCGTGCTACGCAACAGAGTGGCTGGTCGACTCGCACACCGGAACCATCGGCTCGGTCGGGCAGGCTCTTGGCTGGACACCTCCCTACGCGATCTCGACTACAAGGCACGTCAGGACATCGACAAGGCCTGCGACCGGCTGCAGCGTAAGGGCAAGCCAGTCAGTGATGGACAACTCATCGCCGAGCTGAGCTTTGGGTTCTGGCGGTTCTTGTTCGCCCGGCGCTACGCCACTACGTCTGTGGCCAGACATCGCCCGTGCATTCCCGAACAGTCCCGACCGGCGTCGCGAGACCATCGAGGCGCCTGTTGTCCGGCTTCACGAGTTCCGCAACCGACTCGCTCACCACGAGCGAATCTGGAACCAGCCGCTGACCGCCCTCTACGGTGACGCTCTCACCATCGTCAGGTTCATCGACAGCGACCTGTCCGATTGGGTTTCTGCCCAGTCCCGAGTTCCCGAGCTGCTGGCCGGCTGCCCGCAGCCGCGACCACATCCCTGACCGCAGCCGGCGGTTCGCCGCGCATGGTCAACAAACCCTCGCCACCACGTACGGCGCCGCCGAGGTCGCCGACATCGCCCAAGACATCGACCTCGCCATCGGTGCCGCCGCCCGGACCGCCTTCGAGGCCCTCCGCTACTGATCCGGTGACGCCTCCTTGCCGGGATCGCTAGGGGCGTTGGCGAAGTCGGCTGCGGTCAGGCCGTATGAGTGGCCGGGTGGCCATTCGACGAGCTCGATCTGGTAGCCGTCCGGATCCTCGAGCCAGGTGATCTGCGGTCCGTCGGGGCCGCCCGGCAGCTCGGTCGGGCCTGGGATCAGGCCGCGGCCGGTCAGCGTCGCTAGCGTCTCCGCGAGGTCGTCGGTCTGGATCGCCAGGTGGTCGAAGCCGCCGACGTCGACCGGGCCGGCGTTGGGGCGGTAGACCAGCTCGAGCGTGGCAACTGGCTCCTCGGGGAAGCTGAGGAGGGCGAGGCGGCCGCCGTCGTCGAATGCGACTCGGCCGAGTTCGACGTACCCCAGCGCGGTGTAGAAGGCGAGCGACCGTTCGAGGTCGGAGACGCGGTAGGCGACGAACAGCGTCCTCACGAGTGGGCCGCCGTGCTTGGCGGGATGTTCTGGTTGAGGTGGAAGAGGTTGTCCGGGTCGACGGCGTCCTTGAGCGCGGTCAGCCGGGCCAGCTTCGCGGGCGGGTAGGCGCGTCGGACGCCGGCCACGCCGTCGTCGCCGAGCACGTTGACGTACGCGCCGCTCGCGAACGGCTCCAGCCCGGCCGCGCTTTCCCGGGCGGTCGCGATCCGGGTCGCGTCCTCGGCCGGGTCCGTCCAGCGGGCGGCGCCGACGTACTCGAAGGCGGTCGCGCGCTGGCTGAACGCCATGGCGTCGTCCGGCACCTCCGCGATCGCCCCGCCGTACGCCTGGAGGCTGGCGCCCACGGACGGGTCGTGCTTGAGGAGTACGTCGATCGCGCTGTCGGTGAGTTCGTGGAAGTAGTGTCCCTTCCAGTAGCGGCGGATGGCGTGCCCCTCGATGCTGTCCTCGCGGCGCTGGAGGTCGAGGTACGACAGCTCCACCACTCGCCGCTCGCTTGGCCGGCCGAGCGTCTCAAGGGCCCGGGCGTGCTCCCGACCCTCCGCCGGATCGCCGACCCAAACGAAGCCGAGGGTCACGACGCCGCGCATCACCGACGCGGCGTACGTCGCGCTGCGGGGCGCGGTCGCGGCCAAGTCGCGCCAGCGGCCCATCGCCGACGCGGCATCCGCAACCCCGTCCGCGATCGGGAATTCCAGCTCAACGCTAAGTGCCCGCGTACCGGTTTCGTGCAGCTGGAACTCGAACTCCGTCACCACGCCGAAGTTCCCGCCACCACCACGCAATCCCCAGAACAGCTCGGCGTTCTCCTCCGCCGAAGCGCGGACGACGTCGCCGGCCGCGGTCACCACCTCGCACGACAGCACGTTGTCGCACGACAAGCCGTACTCCCGGGCGAGCCAGCCCATCCCGCCACCCAGGGTGAGACCGCCGACCCCGGTATGCGAGACGTTGCCGGCCGTCGTGGCCAGCCCGTGGGGTTGAGTGGCCGCGTCGAGCGCGCCCAGCAGAGCGCCACCTTGAACCCACGCCCGTCGCCGTTCCACGTCGACGCGGACCGCGCCCATCGGGGTCAGGTCGATCATCAGCCCACCCTCGGGCACCGCCAGCCCGACCACGCTATGCCCGCCGCAACGTACGCCGATCTCCAAACCCTCGCGACGAGCCAACGCGATCGCGGCCACGACGTCCTGGGTCTCCCGGCAACGGGCGATCAACGCCGGCCGACGATCCACCATGGCGTTCCACACCCGCCGCGACTCGTCGTACCCCTCGTCACCCGGCCGCAAGAACTCGATGCCCGCCATGCGCACTACCTCCGTCGTGAACGCCGCCCCAAGGAATGGCCACTGTAAAACGCCACGGAGTCATCCGGTCGTTGTCTAAGAAAGGGCTGTCGGTGAGGATGGCCCGATGCGTGCGATCTTGATCGAGGAGTACGGCGTGGCGCCCGTGGTGGCGGACGTTCCGGACCCGGCAGTGTCCGATGGCGGCGTGGTGCTGAAGGTCGAGGCGACCGGGTTGTGCCGGAGCGATTGGCACGCCTGGCAAGGCCACGACCCGGACATCGTGTTGCCGCATGTGCCGGGGCACGAGTTGGCCGGGACGATCGCCGCGATCGGCCCGGGGGTTACCGATTGGGCCATCGGCGATCGGGTCACGACGCCGTTCATCTGTGCCTGCGGCGAATGTCGCGAGTGCCTCGAGGGCAACCACCAGGTCTGCCCGAACCAGCTTCAGCCGGGCTTCAACTATTGGGGTTCGTTCGCGGAGTACGTCGCGTTGCCGTTCGCGGAGGTCAATCTCGTCCGGCTGCCGGAGGACGTCGACTTCGACACCGCGGCGGGCCTCGGTTGCCGGTTCGCTACGTCGTACCGGGCCGTCCATCAGGTCGGCCGGGTCCAGCCGGGGGAGAAGGTCGTCGTCTTCGGTTGCGGTGGCGTCGGGCTCTCCGCGGTGATGATCGCGGCCGCGCTCGGTGCCGAGGTCTTCGCCGTCGACACCAACCCCGCGGCGCTTGCCCTCGCCACCACGTACGGCGCCGCCCACGTCCTCGACTCGGCGGACCGATTGGTGGAGATCACCGGCGGCGGTGCGGACGTGACGATGGACGCGCTCGGCTCGAACCAGCTCGTGCAGGACGCCTTGCGCAGCCTTCGCCCGCGAGGCCGTCACCTTCAGGTAGGCCTGTTGCCGGACGGCGTACAGCTCGATGTGTCGCGGTTGATCGGCCAGGAGTTGCAATGGCTCGGCAGCCACGGCATGGCCGCGCACGCCTATCCCGAGATGCTGGACCTGGTCGCGGACGGCACGCTCAAACCCGCCGACCTCGTCACCCGCACCATCGGCCTCGCCGAAGTCCCAGCGGCCCTAGCCGCCTTACCCACGCCCAAGGCGACCCCCGGCGTTACCGTGATCCACCCCTGGACGCCTTGAGCGCCGGCCCTTTAACCGCCAGCGTCAGCATCAGGCTGGTGAGGCGTTCGCGGGTAGCGGCCAGATAGCTGTCCGGATCTTGGAGTGCGCGCTGGAACCCCTCGAGCTCCTCGTCCGAGATCGACTCCGAGAAGGTCCGGAGCTCAGTCAGGTCAAGACGCCGGTTGAGCTCGTTCACCGTGTCGCGCCAACGGTGCAACTGATCGGCCAGGGCCGCTTCGCGCTGGCGGGCCAGAATTCCGGAGACGAGCGCCGAGTCGACCGCGGAAATGACCAACCGCGGATAGATCTGCCGCCTCCGCCCGTTCGTCGCGGTGAAGCGCTCGTCGGCGAGCAGGCGCTGGTTCTCCTCGAGCTCGTCGCGAACCGCCCGCAGGATCTCGCTACGCCGCTCGGCCTCGCTGGTCAGCCGTTCGACGAAGATGCCGGTCAGACCCGCCACCAGGGTGAGCGAGTTGACCGCCGGCTCCCAGCGGCTGTTGTCCGGCCAGAAGAACCACACCACGCCGAGGCCGAACGCGACGGCCAGCAGGCCATACGTGACGACCGTGACCACGGTTCGCCGTACGCCGCTGTCCGTCAGCAAGTCAACGCGCCCACATCTCGTCGGCGATGGTCCGCCGGCTCGCCTGCGCGCTCTTAGGGGCCAACAGCAACAAATCCAGCCCGAACGGCGAGGGGCGGCGGGTCCGGCGGAACGGGGAGTGCGCGTTCTCGACCAGGGTGAGATCGCAGGCCGCCACCAGCCGGTCCAGCCGCTCGGCCGAGAACTTCCGGGTGGTGTAGAGCCGGATCGTGTCGCCCGGTTCGAGCACGACGTCGGTGTGGTCGGGCAGTCCCATCACCAGCGGCTCGTCGGTGGTGAACAGGACCTTCACCAGCAACGCGTCCCCGTCTTCGGTGACGGAGCCGCGGAACTCGACCATCGCCAGGTCGATGGGGAGATCGGTGTTGTACCGCAGGGCGCTGGTGACGAACTCGGTGAACGCCCGGGTCCGGTGGTACTCGTCGGCGGCCGCCTTCGCCGCGTCCTCGTTGATCTGGGTGGTGGTCGCGACCTCGAGCAGCAATCGGTCCTGCGGCCGGAGCACGCTGGCGATCGTGTCGAGAACATCCTCGTCACTGTCGAAGTTGGCCAGCGTGTTACCGGTCAGCGTATAGAGCAGCGGGTCGTCGCCGACGAGCCGCGCCAGCATCTGGCCGAGCTCTTCCATGTTGTCGACGAGGGAGAAGTCGAGCTGCACCGGCAGCACCTGCGTCATCGGGAAGCGGATCCCACGGACGGGCTCCTGCGTGCCGAGGCGGAGCATCTCCGAGCTCATGTCGACCGGGATGTAGAACAGGTCGGGTTTCGCCGCGCGCAGATCCTCGAGGATGACCCGGTCCTTCTGGCCGGTGCCGACGCCGAGACTGACGAAGTGGAAACCGTCCTTCGCGACATGCGGCCGGATCTTCTGCCAATGCCGGACGAACGACTCCGCGCCCGCCTTCATCACCAGGTAGAACGGGTCGCTGACGGCATGCGCCCACGCGATCGTCGGGCCGATTCCCCAATAGGAGAAGCCCGAACTGATCTGCTTACCGTCACCCGTCTCGGAATGACCGGCGCGCAGATCGCTCGTGAGCGCGGCCAGTTTGTCGGTCTGGTCCTCACCGACGAGTAGCAGCGACCAGGCGAAGTCGTCGTCGGCCAGCGCCTTCTCGAGGTTCCGGATCACGTGGACCGGCTCGCTCACAACCACCCCTCACCCTCACGGACTGTGTCGGGTCAGGGTATCGGCAACGCCGTGTCAGCGCGCGCCGAATCAGATCGGCTTGACGTCCTGCGCCTCGCGCCCCTTCGGCCCGTCCACCACCTCGAACTCGACCAGCTGGCCGTCGTCGAGGGTCTTGTAGCCGTCGGAGACGATCTTGCTCCAGTGGACGAACACGTCGTCCTGGCCGTCGACCGCGAGGAAGCCGTAGCCCTTGTCCGCGTTGAACCACTTCACGGTGCCGCGCACCATCGAAACTCCCGTTGCCGATCGAAAACCGGATACGTAGAGCTTAGAACAGTCAGCTCCGGCTGGAGGCGCCCAACCCGATGACACCGGCAACGACCACCAGCAGGGCCACGCCGACTCCGAGGTTCCCGCCGTTGAGTACGCCGTACCGGACGAACATCCACAACCCGGCGGCTCCGGCCAGCAACGCGCCCGCGATCACCCCGGCGGCATCCGGCCTGAAGGGACGAGTGGAACAGGGCTTCTTCTGCAGGTCGCTCATGGCCGCTCCACCACAATGCTGCCGGTGGTGAGATCGAGATCGAGCTCGACCGAGTCGGGCCCGGCCACCTTGTCGGCGCCGAGATCGGAAAACGTCAGCTCGGCCTGGTAGCCGCCCTTGTCGCGATCGAAGGCTTGCACGTGGCCCATCTTGACCTGTCCGACGCCCGTCACGTCCACATTCTTCGGCAGTTGTACGACGATCTCCCCGGCCTTACCGCTCGCGGAGATCTTGGCGCCCTTCTCGAATTTCGCCTTGGTCAAGTCGATCCGGATGCTGCCGGCGTCGACCTGGAACGCCGGCGTGGTCGCCGTGATCGGGGTCTCCGGCGATGCCACGTAGTTCAGGTCGCGCACCCGCGGCACGGTCGGGAAGACCTGCGTCGCGGCGACGCCAACGGCCAGCAGGATGCCGACCGGCAACAGCCCGAGCGTCTTGCCGGCGAACCCGCCCACGAGCATGCCGAGGCCGAGCGTGGCCAGTCCGATCGCCAGCATCAACGGCAACGACGCCTGCGCGATCCAGGCGATGGCGATCGCGAGCAGGGTGGCGGACAACACCAACGGCTTGACGATCCGCAGACCCGGATTCGCCCGTACGGCGGGTTGGGCCGGGCGTGGCGCGGGCGCTTCGTCGACGTACAGGCCTAGCGGGTCGTCCTCGGTCCAGACGGGCTGCACCGACGTACGAGTGGTGTCCTGGGGGCGCTGGCTGTCCTGCGGTCGCACCGGAGCGGCTGGAGGCGTTGTCGGCGGCACGGGGGACTGGCGAGCGCCCTTTTTCTTGTAGAAGAAGACGTACCAGATCACGCCGATGACGACGATGGGGCCGAGTTTGAACGGGCCCGAGTCGACCGACGACGCGATCCCGATCGCGATGAAGACACCGATACCGATCACCGTCGGCCACAGCCACGGGTGGTCGGTGCGGACGCGATCGCCGAGCACGTCCTGCGCGACCGAGCGATCCGTACCGTCCTGGGGCATCAGCAGCCAGGCGGCCAGGTACAACGGCAGACCGGGGCCGAGCACGATCAGCACGCCGATCACGACCCGGATCAGGACCGGGTCGATGTCCAGCGCGCGGCCGATCCCGCTGCACACACCGGCGACGAGGCGATCCGACCGGCTGCGGCGCCAGTTCTGCACCTCGCGCAGCCGCTGCGGGTCGAAACCTCCGGCCGGTCCGCGGCCACTCGAGTTCTGCTCCATGACATCGATAGTGTCGCCTATCCACCCGCTGTGACATCGGGGATGACCCTCTCGCGACCCCGGCTGACCTCGGTCGGCCCTGCTCGCCCGGTCGATCGGCCAGGTTGCCTCGGGGATGACCCCGTCTCGACCCTGACTCGCGCGCGCCCGCGGTTGAGGTGCCGCTCCGGGGGTGCCCGCTGGTTTCGGCCCGCCCGGCGTGTGACGATCGTGGGGATGACACAACCAGCCCACGCCGCAGCGCAGTCGGAGGGTCCCCCGGGTCCCGCCGCCGCGCAGGAGGCGCCACGTGTGCCGCCGGTGGAGGACCCGCCGGCGGTTCGGCGCGCGTACCGGCGTACGACGGACCGCTATATCGGCGGCGTCGCGGGCGGTATCGCGGACCACCTCGGCATCTCGGCGCACGCGGTCCGGCTGACGTTCGTCCTGGTCACGGTCTTCGGTGGGTTCGGCGTCCTCATCTACGCGACGTTGTGGTTCCTGATGCCGCTGGCGCCGCCGCCGGGTCCGGCCGCGCCCGGGCTGGACGCGGCCACCAAGTTCGGCCTCCGTACGGAGCAGCCGAAGCCGCCGCCGTCCGGCAAGACCTCGAACAAGGGTCAGCCCGCGGCGATGATCGTGTTCGGCGCGGGCATGCTGCTGCTCTTGCAGGTGATGGGCCTCGGTATCGCGGGCAAGCTCTTCTGGCCGATGGTGATCGCGGGCACCGGTCTCGCGCTGATCTGGCGGCAGGCGGACGACAACCAGCGCAACGAGTGGTCGAAGGTCTATCCGCGACTGCCGTTCCTCGGGCTGCTGCTCGGCAAGCGTGGGTTCGGCCCGATCATGCGGCTGACCGTCGGCGTGCTCCTGATCGCGGGCGCTGTCACGTTGTACCTCGTCCAGGTCGGCAAGCTCTCGATGCTCGGCGACGTCCTCGTCGCGCTACTGCTGGCCATCGTCGGCGTCGGCCTGATCGCCGGGCCCTGGATCCACGGCCTGAGCCGCGACCTGACGAACGAGCGCAGCGAGCGCATCCGGACCCAGGAGCGAGCCGATATGGCCGCGCACCTGCACGACTCGGTGCTGCAGACGCTCGCGCTGATCCAGAAGCAGGCGAACGATCCGAAGGCCGTCGCCCGATTGGCCCGGGCCCAGGAGCGGGACTTGCGTTCCTGGCTGTACGACGAAACCGACGACAGCGACAAGACGCTCTCGGCAGCGGTGAAACGGGCCGCGGCCGAGGTCGAGGACGCCCACGGCGTACCGATCGAGGTCGTCACGGTCGGGGACTGCGAGCTGACCGACGGGGTGTCGTCGATGGTGCGGGCGGCGCGCGAGTCGATGGTGAACGCGGCCAAGCACTCCGGCGCGGACAAGATCGACGTGTTCGTGGAGGTCGACGGCGACCGGGCGGAGATCTTCGTCCGCGATCGGGGCAAGGGATTCGACCCTGAGCAGGTGCCCGAGGACCGGCTCGGGCTGCGGCACAGTGTGATGGGCCGGATGGAACGGCACGGCGGCCGCGCTACCGTGCGGTCGAATCCGGATACGGGAACCGAAGTACGACTGGAGATGGACAGATGAGCGGCGTGCAGAGGCGAGTCGTCGTGGTCGACGATCACGACATGTTCCGGGCCGGTGTGCGCAGCGAGATCGGCGCCTCGGTCGACATCGTGGGCGAGGGGGCCGACGTCGACTCGGCGGTGAAGGCGATCGTGGCCGGCGAGCCCGACGTCGTCCTGCTCGACGTCCACCTGCCCGGCGGTGGTGGTACCGAGGTGATGAAGCAGGTCCACCAGCGTCATCCCGAGGTGAAGTTCCTCGCGCTGTCGGTCTCCGACGCCGCCGAGGACGTGATCGGCGTGATTCGGGCCGGCGCCCGCGGTTACGTCACCAAGAACATCAGCGGTACCGAACTGGTCGACGCCATCGGCCGGGTCGCCGACGGCGACGCCGTCTTCTCACCCCGCCTGGCCGGCTTCGTCCTGGACGCCTTCTCCGGCGCCATCGACATCGCCTCGGTCGACGAGGACCTGGACCGGTTGTCCCAGCGCGAGCGCGAGGTACTGCGCCTGATCGCCCGCGGCTACGCCTACAAAGAGGTCGCCCGCGAACTCTTCATCTCGGTCAAGACCGTCGAGACCCACGTCTCAAGCGTCCTCCGCAAACTCCAACTCTCCAACCGCCACGAACTAACCCGCTGGGCCACCGACCGCCGCCTCGTCTAACTGCCGCCTTTGCATTCATTCGTCGGAATCCGCCCTCTCCCCGCCGCCGCCCTGTACTGGTCCGCTTTGGTTGAGAGGGCGGATTCCGACGAATGAATGCATGCCCAGGGGGTTTGCCCTGGGGCGCAAAGGCTCTTCGGGCTAGCGGGTGGTCGAGGTGTATGGCAGGAGTGCCATTTCGCGGGCGTTCTTGATCGCGCGGGCGACCTGCTTCTGCTGCTGCACGGTCAGACCGGTGACCCGGCGGGAGCGGATCTTGCCGCGATCGGAGATGAACTTCCGCAACAGCGCGGTGTCCTTGTAGTCGACGTACTCGATGCCGTCGCGGATCAGGGGGTTCGGCTTCGGTTTGCGATTGCCGGCCGGCGGGATGCGTCGTGCCACGGTGGGACCTTTCCGGCGTACGTCGCCCGCGCCAGGCGTACGTCGTACCCGTTGCTGGTGTTGAAAGTCGTTTTCATCTAGCATCGGTGATCGTCATCCCTGAGGCAAGTCGAGGAGATCGCCGTGGCCGTTCCGAAGCGCAAGATGTCGCGTTCCAACACCCGCAAACGGCGGGCCCAGTGGAAGGCGACGCCGGTCGATCTGGTCCCGATCACGGTGGACGGTGAACAGCTCCGGGTGCCGCGTGCGCTGGTGCGCGCGTACCAGCGCGGCCTGATCTGAAGGTGGCGAACTTAGGCATTGGCACGGATGCGCCACTCCGTCAGGTACGCAAAGCCCTTTGGTGCTGAGATACCGTCGACTTTCATGGAGCGCAACCTCACAGCCGAACAGCTGGAACTCTTCGAGAAGGAGTTCGCGGCCCAGCCCTCGTACCGGGTGATGCAGAACGCCGTCACGCAGACGCCCGTCAACGAGATCGCCCTCGACCGCCGGATCGTCACCGGTCTCGACCATTCGGTGTCGAACCTGCTGGACGACTGGAAGGTCACCAACCAGAAGAAGAGCGGCCGCTGCTGGCTCTTCGCCGGACTGAACCTGCTGCGGACCGGCGCGGCGCAGAAGCTGGACGTCAAGGACTTCGAGTTCTCACAGAACTACCTGCTCTTCTGGGACAAGTTCGAACGTTCGAACTTCTTCCTGGAGGCGGCTCTGGAGACCTCCGACCGCGACGTCGACGACCGGACCGTGGCGCATCTGCTGTCCGACCCGATCGGCGACGGCGGCCAGTGGAACATGTTCATCGCGCTCGTGCACAAGCACGGCCTGGTGCCGAAGACCGCGATGCCGGAGACCGAGAGCTCGTCGAACACCAGTGCCATGAACGAAACCCTGCGCAAGGTGTTGCGTCAGGGCGCCCGCGACCTGCGCAAACTCGCCGGTGACGCCGAGGCGCAGCGGGCGCGCAAGCAGGAGGTGCTGACGGTCGTCCACCGGGTGCTGAGCATTCACCTGGGCACGCCGCCGCAGAAGTTCCTGTGGCAGTGGAAGGACAACGACAAGGGCTTCCACCGCGACGGCTGGATGACGCCGACCGAGTTCGCGAAGAAGTACGTGACGATTCCGCTGGAGGAGTACGTCTGCGTCGTGCACGACCCGCGTGAGTCGAGCCCGGCCGGCCGGACCTTCACCGTGGAGTACCTCGGCAACGTCATCGACGCGCCGCCGGTGGTCTACCTGAACGTCGAGATGGACCTGATCAAGCAGCTGGCGATGGACGCGATCGTCGGCGGCGAGCCGGTCTGGTTCGGCTGCGACGTCGGCAAGCAGATGTCGTCCGACCTTGGCTACTGGGACGCGGCGCTGTTCGACTACGAGGCCGTCTACGACACCAAGTTCGAGCTGGACAAGGCCGAGCGGCTGCTGCACCACGAGACCCTGATGACGCACGCGATGCTGTTCACCGGTGTCGACGTGGTCGACGGTGAGCCGCGCCGCTGGCGGGTCGAGAACAGCTGGGGTGACGAGAAGGCCGACAGCGGCTTCTGGACCATGAACGACTCGTGGTTCGGTGAGCACGTCTTCGAGATCGCCGTCCGTCGTTCGGCGCTGCCGGCCGAGCTGCAGGCGCGTCTCGGCGACGAGCCGATCGTGCTGCCGGCGTGGGACCCGATGGGTGCGCTCGCGGACTGACGTTGTTAGAGGCACCTTGGGCTGGGCCCAAGGTGCCTCTTCTCGTTGTCGGCTTTAGAGTGCTGCGCGGATCAGCGCGGTCGTCTCGGCCGGGCGTTCGAGGGCCGCGAGGTGGCCGGCCCAGGGCAGAGTGACCAGCTGGGCGTCCGGCAGAGCCTCGGCCAGGTACTTCGTGGTCCGGTGGAAGAACTCGAGGTCGTGCGCGCCGTCGTACACAGTGACGGGTACGGCGATCCGGTCAGGCTGTACGGCGTACTCCGCGTTCTTGATGTCGTCGCCGGCAGCGATCTGGATCTGGAACGCGTTCGCCTGCATCTCGGTCACGAGCGCCCGAGCCTCCTCGCCGGCTTCAGGGCCTAGCCAGGTCTGTACGTTCAGCGCAGTCGCTTGGGCGATGTCTCCAGCCTCAAGTAGCGCGTTCTCTTTGGTAGCGAAGGCTCTGAGGTCTTCTGTCGCGTCTACCTCGTCCAGAGGCGGCGAGAAGAGCACCAGCCGGTTGAACCGCTGCGGCTTATGGCTAGCGGCTTGTAGCGCCACGTTCGCCCCGTACGACGCTGCGACAGCTGTAACCGTGTCGAGGCCTAGGGCGTCCAGGACAGCCAGTACGTCGTCCGCGTCCGAGTACTCGGTACCGGGGGCTAGAGGCGTTTCGCCGTACCCGCGGAGGTCCAGCGTCACCACCAGGTGGTCCTTGGCCAGGTCGTCGCGCTGCGCGGCCCACATCCGTGAGTCGGCCACACCCGCGTGGATGAGCAGTAGAGCGGGTCCGGTGCCGTGGACCTCGTGGTGAATCGTCATACGCCTACCTCTTGGCAAATGGTCATGGTGGGAGCATGGCGGCCGCTTCGCGGGAGAGCAATTCGGTTTCGTCGCGCGGTATTGTTCTAGTACGATACGAACTATGTTGATCAAGGTGGACCTGACGGCCAAGGAACCACTGGCCGACCAGATCGCCGGCCAGATCCGGGCGGCGGTCGCGTCGGGCACGGTCAAGGGCGGCGACCGATTACCTCCGGCGCGCGAGCTGGCGTCGGGTCTCGGGGTCAACATGCACACCGTGCTGCGGGCGTATGCCGCGGTGCGCGACGAGGGCCTGATCGAGCTGCGCCGCGGCCGTGGCGCCACCGTCAGTCACAACGCCACCCCCGCGACCGGGCGGATGGCGGAGCTGGTGCGCGAACTGCTGGCGGAGGGCCGCCGGCTGGGAATGTCGGCCGAAGAAGTCGCCGACTTGTTGAGGAGGACGTCATGATTCGCAAGGTCCTGGCACTGCTGGTGATCGCCCTGCCGGTGATCGCGGTTGGCCTGGTTCTGCTCACGATGGATCTCCCGGACCCGATACCGAGCCACTGGAACAGCAGTGGCGAGGCCGACCGGACGATGAGCCGCACGGTTTTCGCCGTGCTCAACCTGGCCGTGACCGGCGGCGCCGCCCTAGCTGCGGCCGGATTCGCCCGGATCGAGTCGGCCCGGTGGAGCGTCACCGCCTGCGCCTTCGCGGCGTACCTGATGGGCTCCCTTGCCGTCCTCACCGCCTACATCGCCGGCGCTTTCGGTGGCCACAGTGGGACCGATCTGCCGTGGCTGGGTTTGGTCATCGCACTGGCGGTCGCCTTCGCTGGCCCAGCCATCGTCGCCCTCCTCTGGCCCACGCCACTCGTCGTTGGTGACGCGTCTGTGCCGGATGCGGAGCTGCCGCATCTCGACCTCGCGCCGGGTGAGCGGGCGGTCTATGTGACGGAGATCCGCTCGCGCGGGTTCGCCGCCTTGGCCGTCAGCTGCGCCGTCATCGGCCTGATCCTGGTCCTCGCGGTCGACGCCTTGATCGGCATCTGCGTCCTCGCCGTCACGGTGGCCGGCGCCGTGCTGCAACGAGCCACGCTCCGCGTCGACGCGAATGGCGTTCGCGTCGTCTTCGGCCCAGGCGTCCGCATCAACATCCCCCTCGCCGAAATCCGCCAGGCCAGTGTCGAGCAGATCCAGCCCATGCAATGGGGCGGCTGGGGCTACCGCGTAACCCCCGGCAAACGCGGCCTCATCCTCCGCGCCGGCCCAGGCCTAGTCCTAGACCTCACCAACGGCACCCGCTTCGCCATCACCCTGGACACCCCCGAACCCCCCGCCGCCCTCCTGAACACCCTCCTAACCCACTAACCCTCCCGCGCCGCCGCCGTCCCGCTCACCGGCCCCTTGTGACGCGACGCATTCCTGTTGATCGGTCCCTTGTGACCAGGCGTGTCGGCGTTCATCGGGCCCTTCTGACCAACGCGCAGGCCTACCCACTTGGCGTTCATTCGTCGGAATACGGCCGGTATCTAAGCCGTATCCTGAAGAACGAACGCCAACAACTGGTGGTCACAAGGGACCGATGAACGCCGACACGCCTGGTCACAAGGGTCCGATGAGCGGAAAAAGTGCGGCGTGTCTGTTGGGGAGGGGTCAGCGTGGGCGCGGTGTTCAACTTGGCTGAGCCGCCGTTGTTTCGGCGGTTGCGGGATGCTCGGCGTGTGCTGATCGCGGGGGCGGGCGGTGGGTTCGACGTCTACGCCGGTTTGCCGCTGGCGATCGCGCTCGATGGGCTCGGTAAAGAGGTCCACCTCGCCAACCACAGCTTCAGCGATCTGACCCACCTGGTCGACCCATCCGGCCCGAACGTCGCGCGGGTCGAGCCGGCCACCACTGGCAACGACGCCTACTTCCCGGAGCGGACGCTCGCCCGTTGGCTCGCCGGTACGCACTTGGCGCCGACGGTGTACGCCTTCCCACGCAGTGGCGTTCGGCCGCTGCGGGCCGCGTACCGCTGGTTGATCGCGGAACTGGATCTCGACGCGGTAATTCTGGTCGACGGTGGTACCGACATCCTGATGCGAGGCGACGAGGCCGGGCTCGGCACACCCGAAGAGGACATGGCCAGCCTCGCTGCGGTGGCGGGTATCGACGGCATCAACCGTTTGGTGGTCTGTCTCGGCTTCGGGATCGACGCGCACCA
Source organism: Kribbella sp. NBC_01245 (assembly GCF_036226525.1). NCBI lineage: Bacteria > Bacillati > Actinomycetota > Actinomycetes > Propionibacteriales > Kribbellaceae > Kribbella > Kribbella sp. NBC_01245. Next base: position 4,340,986 of record NZ_CP108487.1, on the reverse strand, counting down.
TGGCGTTTCCCACGCGCAAGTTCTGGAGAATCTCGCCGACCTGGGGCAAAACGGCGCGTACCTCGGTGCGTTGTCGATCCCGTCCGACTCGGCCGAGGCTCGGGCCTATGTGGAGGCGGTCGAGCACGCTCAGCGGATGACGCCGTTGCGGCCGAGCATCGTGAACGGCCAGATCGCGGCCGCCCTTCGCGGTGAGTTCGGTGATGCCCAGTTCACCAGTCGCACGGGTGGGTCGGAGCTTTTCGTCAATCCGTTGATGAGCGTCTACTTCAGCGTGGATCTGCCGGGCCTGGCCAACCGATTGGGGTACCTCGACCGGATCGAGGAGACCGACCATCCGCAGGAGATCTCAAAGGTGATCGAGGCGTATCGCGAGCAGGTTCCGATCCGGCCCGGCCGAGCGTTGCCGCACTAAAGGCGGATGCCGGTGAGCCGGATTAGAGGCGGATGACGGTGAAGGGTTCGGCTAGGTGGGTGGTGGGGAGGCCGGCGGCTTGGGCGTTGGTGGTGAGCCAGGTGCGGATCGTGGTCTCGAGTTGGGCCGGGTCGGGGTGCTGGCTTTCGTGGCAGAGCAGGGCCGCGAGTTTGGCGTCGACGGTGTCGGTGACGTCGACGTAGTGGTTCTTCTCCGGGTGTTCCATCATCCAGAGTTCGTCGACGGTCCAGGCCTCCTCGGTCAGCTCCGGGTAGGCGAAAGGGTTGCCGGCGGCCGGGAAGAGCGCGCGCAGAGTGGCTTCGGCGGCGGCGAGGTGGTCGGGGTGCGAGGTGACCAGGCGGGACCAGTTGCGTTCGGGGGATTGGCCGAGCAGGCGTTGCGGGCGTACCTGGCGGATGACCTGGACGATGTCGCGGATCACCTCGTACGTCGGCTCGAGGCGGCCGTCGACGTACCCGAGAAAGCGGAGATCCCGTACGCCGACGTGGGCGGCCGCCGCGGTCTGCTCCGCACGGCGTACGTCGGGCATCTCGGCGCGATCGCGGTCCGGCTCGAAACCGCCTGCCTGCCCGTCGGTGACGATGCAGTAGGTCACCTCGATACCCGCGCGAGTCCAGTTCGCGATGGTGCCGGCGCCACCGAAATCGAGGTCGTCCGGGTGCGCGACGATCGCCAGCACCCGCTCGATTTCGGCGTCAGGACGGGGCTTCGCGATCGGAATCGTCATCCGTGCATTGTGGACGATACGGATCTTGTCGGTGGCACGGCCTAGGGTAGATACCGATGACCACGCTCTTCTCTCCAGACGAACTCCCGATCCCGCTCGAGACTCCGCCGGCGTTGCGCAAGGTGGGGCCCGAGGAGCTGCTGGACGGGCTCAACCCGCAGCAGCGGGCCGCTGTCGTGCACGCGGGTAAGCCGCTGCTGGTGGTGGCCGGTGCCGGCTCGGGCAAGACCAGGGTGCTGACCCGGCGGATCGCGTATCTGCTGGCCGCCCGGGATGCCCACCCGGGGTCGATCCTGGCGATCACGTTCACCAACAA